>NZ_CACSLH010000001.1 GCF_902706605.1 Enterococcus sp. CSURQ0835
TTCAATTTAATAAAACGTACAATTTCTGGAATAAAAGTCATCCGCTGCGTAAGCATTCGACTTTTTTGCAATTTTGAATGAAACATAGTTTTCAGATTTTTCTGAAATTATTTGTGCAACACTAGTGATTTTATTCCTGAAAATTCGATTATAATCTTGCTGATTCCGTTCTTTATTTAAGTTGAAGAGTTCACTAGTTGTTAGCACTTATTTTAAATGAGTGCTAATTTTTTGAGCAAGATACTTGAAATCCTACTTAGAAATCGTATAATAAGAACCAAGGTCAGAGAAAGTCAAACTATTTGACGTGACCTTATCTTTTTACGAAAACTCTAGCCTAGTTTACAATGGAGAAAAAGGTGAAAGGGTGATAAAATGCTGTGCCAAAATTGCCATAAAAATGAAGCAACTATTCATTTATATGCAAACGTAAATGGTCAGAAAAAGCAGCTCGACTATTGTCAAAGCTGTTACCAAAAACTCAAAAATCAAGCAAGTGGAGGTGCTCCGCAAATGGCTGGAAATGATCCTTTTGGTTTTGGAAGTCTCGATGACTTATTCCGTTCCATGTCACAACAAATGCAAAATCAAAATCAAGGTGCAATGGACCAAACCCCACCGACCCAATTTGGCGGCGGCGGTGGAATGGGCGGCCAAGGTCCCCGTGGAAACGGTGGCGGCGGTCTCTTAGATGAATATGGAATCAATATTACACAGCAAGCCCGCGAAGGCGACATCGATCCCGTTGTCGGCCGTGACGATGAGATCCAACGTGTGATTGAGATCTTAAATCGCCGGACGAAAAACAATCCGGTCTTGATCGGCGAACCCGGTGTCGGGAAAACCGCTGTCGTTGAAGGACTCGCACAAAAAATCGTTGACGGTGATGTCCCACAAAAATTAACGGATAAAGAAGTCATTCGATTAGATGTTGCGTCCCTCGTTCAAGGTACCGGTATCCGTGGACAGTTTGAAGAACGGATGCAAAAACTAATCGATGAGATCAAAGAAGCAAAAAATATTATTTTGTTCATTGATGAAGTCCATGAGATCGTCGGAGCTGGTTCAGCTGGTGATGGCAACATGGACGCCGGCAATTTATTAAAACCCGCTTTAGCTCGTGGTGAATTGCAAATGGTGGGTGCGACAACCTTAAAAGAATATCGCATTATCGAAAAAGACGCGGCTTTGGAACGTCGGATGCAACCGGTTCGCGTAGAAGAACCAAGTGTTGAAGAAACGATCAAGATCTTAAAAGGTCTGCAACCGCGTTATGAAGATTACCATCACGTAAAATATACGGATGAAGCGATCAAGGCAGCAGCAGAACTTTCAAATCGTTACATCCAAGACCGCTTCTTACCTGATAAAGCGATCGATTTGTTAGATGAATCTGGTTCGAAAAAGAATTTGACGATCCAATTAGTGGATCCTAAAACGATCGAACAAAAATTAAAAGACGCGGAAGAACAAAAACAAGTTGCATCACGAGAAGAAGATTTTGAAAAAGCAGCTTACTATCGTGATCAAATCGAAAAATTACAAAAAATGAAAGATCGTCAACTCAGTGATGAAGAGACGCCTGTCATTACCGAAAAAGATATGGAACAAATCGTTGAAAAAGCAACGGGAATTCCAGTTGGCGAGTTAAAAGAAAAAGAACAAACACAATTGAAGAATTTAGCGCCTGATCTAAAAGCGCATGTCATCGGGCAAGATGAAGCCGTTGATAAAGTGGCTAAAGCAATCCGACGCAATCGTGTTGGTTTGAATAAAAAGAGTCGTCCGATCGGTTCTTTCCTTTTCGTTGGACCAACTGGGGTCGGAAAAACCGAGCTAGCTAAACAATTAGCGTTTGAACTATTTGGCTCAGATGAAGCGATGATCCGCTTTGATATGAGTGAGTATATGGAAAAACACAGTGTCTCAAAACTGATCGGTTCCCCTCCTGGTTATGTCGGGTATGAAGAAGCTGGGCAATTGACGGAGCAAGTTCGTCGTCATCCTTACAGCTTGATCTTGTTAGATGAGATCGAAAAAGCCCATCCAGATGTGTTGCATATGTTCTTGCAAATCTTAGATGATGGCCGCCTGACGGACTCTCAAGGTCGAACAGTCAGCTTCAAAGATACGATCATTATCATGACTAGTAATGCCGGTAGTGGTAAAGCCGAAGCCAACGTTGGTTTTGGTGCTGCCCGTGAAGGCGTCACGCATTCGATCTTAGGACAACTAAAAGATTTCTTCGCACCAGAATTTTTGAACCGGTTCGATGCGATCGTTGAATTTAGTTCATTGAGTAAAGAAAACTTGATGAAGATCGTGACTTTGATGTTAGACGATGTCAACAAGATGCTGGAGACGCAAAAATTACACGTCGAAGTCCCAGACAATGTCAAAGAAAAATTAGTCGATCTTGGTTACGATCCAGCAATGGGGGCTCGCCCACTTCGTCGAACGATCCAAGAAAATATCGAAGACGGGATCGCAGAATTTTATTTAGATCATCCAACGATCCACGATTTGAAAGCAAAACTCGACAAAGAGGATCACATCGTCATCACTTCTAAACCAGAACGTTTGGTTAAAGAAGACGAAAAAAGCGAAAAAGAAAATTCAGCAGACGAAAACTAATATTGAACAAAGCCATTGAAGGAATTTCCCTCAATGGCTTTTTCAAGCAAAAAAATTCAGGTGGCTGATTTTTTTTAGTATAATTAACTTCCACTCTTCACAATCACTGTATTTTTAAAGGAGGCCTTTGTTATGAAATTGATCAATGTCACAAACAGTCACGCGGCTTTTATCACAAAACAGCTGGCAACGACTGCGGCTAATCTATTAAAGATCTACACGTTAGGCAAAACCACTGTGATCTACGCCGACTACCATGACTATGCGCAGCTTACGATCACAAATGATTTTCGCAATATCAATGATCGGGAAGCTGACTTCATCACGCAGCGCTTTAAGCAAAAACTCAGCAAAGACCGTTATGATTTTGCTAAAGTCGCGTATAAAGAAGCACCGGGCTTGATCGCCATCACGATCCCGAAAAAATAATTTACAGCAAAAAGAGGAAACGCAGCCGCGTCTCCTCTTTTTTTAATGGGAAAAATTTATTTTTTAAACGTCAAGTAGACATTAAAAATATACGTTAAGTAAATGTGAATGTGGACGATCAGCCAAACGCCGCCGACGGAAAAAAATAAAAGGTTGCTACTGACTTTGAGCAAGTTTGATAAACGTTTCACCCCAAAAAAGGTCAACAACATCAGGGGTACGAGATTGGCCATCAAGTAACGTCCTTGCGGCTGAAAATCAATGTAGAGATTATAATACACAAACAAACCCGACGTGATCAAAACGCCCACGAACAAAAAGATCACGAGCCAAACTTTTTCAAAAACCGGTGTGTCGATTTTTTTTTTCAAAAAACGGACAAGCTGATACATGAGTGTGATCGCCACTCCGACAAGCGTGACTAAGAAAAAGTTTTGATAAAAATTATAATATGCCATGTCCATCACCACCGACATATTACCGAAAAAGCCAATAAACGACCACTTCGTCAAATTCGGCGGCATCGAATCAGTCAGAAACTGCGTGAGATCACCTGCATACGGCGGCTTGATATACGGATGTTGCAAGCGGCGTCCGTGATCGGCGACCCACTTCAAATATTCTTTGCGGAAAACACTAGATCCGATGAAGTCACCATATAAGAGATAGTTTCGAATGAAAAATGGCAAGATCACTACTGCGCAAACGATGAACAACCATAAAAACAAATTACGGAAGCGACGCCAATCCGAACGTCCCGTGTGGACTTGCCAAAAGTTTGATAGTAAGAAAAACAACCCGCCGACTAAAATAAACCCATAGGAGTTCATATAGCCTAGACCACAAACGATCACGCCTAAAGCAAGCGTCAACGTATTTTTTCGATTCCACAATGAGTAAACGCCATCGACCAATGCATAAACGATGATACTTGTTCCAGCTACTGCAATAATATCGTTGTTGACATATGAAGTTAAAAAAGTAAATTGTGGGAAAAGACCCATCAACACCATCCCGAGAGCGGCATAGTTTTTTTTCTGAGTGATTCGTTCGATCGTCTTACCAAAATAATTGACTGCGACTAGACCGAACATGACACTGGTCAACCGACAAAAATACAGCAAGACTTCTTTTGACTCCGAGAACAAACTACCTACTTTTATAAACGCGGCACCTAAAATCCCACCAAGTAATTGTGGATAAAAGGCATACGACCAATTTCCTAACGCATAGACCGCCCCTTTGTCATAACCGGTCGGCAAGCGGCCATGCTGGTAAATAAATTTTGGAATCAAATACCGCATCGGCTCATCCGGCCCTTGTGCGTAAGGAACAGTTTTGGCCCAGATCAAAAAGATCAGCGTAAGTAACGTCAATGCGACCGGTTTGGCCCAAGCCAACTCATAATCGCTAAAAACTCGCAGCGTTCCTTTTTTAACTTTCCGCTTCAATTGTTTGGTGATCGTCAAAAAATTTCCCCCTCTCGGTTAGCCAGCCTGCTAAACCCCAGCTCAACATAAATTGTACCATGATGACGCCGGCACCGGAATAGGTCAACATGAAAACAACCATCCGATTTGGGTCCCATGAACAAAACCACGCGATCCCGATCAAAAAGACAAAATAGGTCAAGAGCAGTCCGAAAAAAATGACGCTATAATCAAACAACTCTTTTAACCGCCTTCGTTTGATTTGAAAAATAAATTTGGCGATCACTCCACCGATCGCAGCCGGTAATAAAATTTTTACTAGCAGCTGTTGAAAGGCTAAACTAGCATTGGCAAGTCGTGTTGCCCAATGCACCTTTGATTGGCGGAGATTGGTCCGTAAAATTTTTTCATCGTGAGCGATCAACGAAGCGGGCCCCGTACTTTTTTCTCGTCCTTGGGCAAACCCTTGGTAAAAAATCGTGTGCCGCATGCCGGCGACGATAAACTCAAAGACGATCGGTAAATCACCCGTTTTCTTGCCATCACCAGTTCGAGTGAGGTACCATTCTTGTTTTGTTTGCAACTGACCTTGCTCATAGCCGCGATCTAATTCCGTCACGACTTGATGCCAAAAATTTTCCGTTGAACGCGCATCTTGATAGAGACCAGCACGTGTTGCGGTATCGCGTAGTGCCCAAAAAATAATATCACCTGCAATGTCTTCACCAGAAGACCATGGACTCCCATGATAGATCCAATCAAGATCAAGTTTGCGCAAAGTTGGTGAAACGGCAGTGGCTTTTTTTAATTGGGCTTTTGAAACCCAAACTTTAGCATCGTCTCGTTCAGCCGTTTTGATTCGAATCAACCGTTCCATCAATCGACCAAAAGCACCTTGTGTCCGGTCATTGACTAACGCTATCCCGTAATGTTTTTCATTTTGAGCTTTGATCAGTTGAGTGGTGGCTGCTAAACTCAAGAAAGGTAAGCTCAACATTAAAACAGCCATGATTCGTCTTTTGTCAGCTAATAAGATTTTCAGCCCGGTCAAAAACAAGCCGACACCTAAAAACGGAAGCAGCCACAGCGAATCTTCCCGTAAGTACCAAAAAATAGGAAGCACACCCGTTACCAACAACAGCCACGGAAGCATTTTTTTCACCGAAGCGCGCGTCGCATACAGACCGATCATTCCCGCAATCAAAAACGTTACGGTCGATCCCACAAGCGCGTTGCGATAAATTCGTGTTGCATATTCTGCTGTCAACGTAAGCGGGGAATACAAGAAAAATAAATAAACTACTCCTTGCACCCAGCGCCGTTTATAAACAGCATAAAAGGCACAACTTGCTGCTACACTAGCAGCAAAATTAACACTCCCCAAAAGCCAAGGGTACGGCAGATGCAACTCATTGCCCAAATACATAAAGCCAGCATACGAGATCCCTTTTGCTAAAGTCGTATTATTATACGGACCTAACCACTCCCCTTTTAGCAAATGGGTGCAGTAATTTAAAAATAATTGGTCGTCAAAGCTGGCATCCGCCGCAAGATAATACGATGCGTGAAGCGCCAAATAAAAACGCACTCCCGTTGCTGCAGCTAACAAACTGATAACTAAAAGTGGGCTCAGTTTTCGTCTCATCTTACATCAAACTCTTCAGCTCAACGTCTGGATATTTATCGTGGAACCAGCGCATCGCAAATTGATTTTCAAATAAGAACAATGGTTGATCAAAGCGATCTTTCGCTAAAATATTCCGGCTTGAACTCATCCGTTCATCTAATTGATCCGGTTCGATCCAACGTGCGATCTTGTGTCCCATCGGTGTCATCACGACTTCTGCGTTGTATTCATTTTTCATCCGGTATTGGAAGACTTCAAACTGCAATTGACCGACAGCACCGATGATATAATCATCTGACAAATACGTTTTGTATAACTGGATCGCGCCTTCTTGGACCAATTGGTTGATCCCCTTATGGAACGATTTTTGTTTCATGACATTTTTAGCGGTGACTTTCATGAATAATTCTGGTGTAAATGAAGGCAGCTCTTCATAGGCGACTTTTAATTTTCCTTCATATAAAGTATCGCCGATCTGATAATTCCCCGTATCATAGATCCCAATGATATCACCGGCTACCGCCTCTTCGACATTTTCTCGCGCGTCGGCCATAAATTGTGTCACGTTGCTGAGCTTCATCTTTTTACCTGTCCGACCTAAGACCACATCCATCCCCCGTTCAAAAGTCCCTGAACAAATTCGGACAAAAGCGATCCGGTCGCGGTGATTTGGATTCATATTAGCTTGGATCTTAAAGACAAAACCTGAAAATTCTTCTTCATAAGGTGAGACTTCTTTTCCATCTTCTGTTTTATGCGCATGCGGTTTAGGCGCTAAGTTGACGAAAGTTTCTAAAAAAGTTTTGACGCCAAAATTGGTCAAAGCAGAACCGAAGAAGACGGGAGTCTGCTCACCGCGTGCGATTTTTTCCGCATTGAATTGATCTCCAGCTTCTTGAACGAGCTCGACTTCCCCTAAAACTTGTTCATAGATCGACTGCTCTTTTAATGGATGGGCTCCGGCAATCTCGCCATCTGTCAGTTTCAAATATTTTTCGCCTTCATATTTCTCTGGACGGTAAAATTCGATTCGTTGATTGTAAATATCATACAACCCTTCCAAACCTTTCCCCATCCCGATTGGCCAATTCATCGGATACGACTCGATATCTAACAGTTCTTCTAGTTCCTCTAATAAATCTAATGGTTCCCGTCCATCACGGTCTAATTTATTAATGAAAGTAAAAATTGGAATGCCGCGTTTTTTGACGACTTGGAAAAGTTTTTTCGTCTGTGCTTCGATCCCCTTAGCGCTATCGATCACCATGACTGCAGAATCCACCGCCATCAGTGTTCGATAAGTATCTTCTGAAAAATCTTCGTGCCCCGGAGTATCTAAAATGTTGACGCGTTTTCCTTCGTAGTCAAATTGCATCACGGAACTAGTGACAGAAATGCCCCGTTGTTTTTCAATGTCCATCCAGTCAGACTTGGCAAAATTTCCCGTCTTCTTTCCTTTGACCGTTCCGGCTTGGCGAATTGCGCCACCAAATAACAATAATTGTTCTGTGATCGTCGTCTTCCCAGCATCCGGGTGAGAGATGATGGCAAACGTCCGCCGGCTATCTACTTGTTTTTCTAATGTATTCATCTATTTGCTCCATTTCTTGTTAAATTCAACCAAATCAGTATAGCACGGAGGTGACTAGTTAGAAAAGTTCTGAAAGCTAGAAAGCTGAACAAACTTTACTAGTCCACAAAAAAAGTACTGCAACAACGAATTGTCACAGCACTTTACGGAAGGCCATTTAACGACGTGGTTCATCGTCTTCAAATTCTTTCGTGAAAAAACGCCGCTCTTCTTCTGGTTCGACCGGTTCTTCTTCTTCCGGATGGAAAATCGCACGGATCACTAAGACCCGGGAACCTTCCATTTCTTCAGAGATCAGCGTGATATTGTCCACGTCAAACGATAACTTCTCGCCTTCATCAGGAATCGTGCCTAATGCCGTGATCAAATATCCCGCCATCGTATCGACATCGCTCATGTGAAGACTCGTATCAAATTGTTCATTGAATTCTTCGATCAACATCTTGCCTTGGATCAAATATTCATTTTCACCGACTTTTTCGTACAGCTTCTCGACTTCATCTGATTCATCGTCGATCTCCCCGACGATCTCTTCTAGTAAGTCTTCTAGCGTTACGAGTCCAACCATCCCGCCATACTCATCCAATAAGATCGACATTTGATTTTGCGTTTTTTTGAGCTCGTATAACAGATCATCAATGAAAATCGTCTCAGGCACAAAAAGTGGTTCTTGGATGATCTTATGTAGATCGATATTTTCAAAACCAAACTTACGCGCCGCTTTTAATAGATTTTTTGTATGAACGATCCCGATGACTTTATCTTTATCTTCATCATAGACTGGGATGCGCGAATAACTTTCACCTAAGATCTCATCGACATTATCAATCACCGGATCATTGATATCGATCATAAACGCATCCGTTCGCGGCACCATCACTTCACGCGCGACCTTAGTGTCTAGTGAAAATACACCTTGGAGCATCTCGATCTCATCGGTATCTAAAACACCTTCTGTTTCTAACATATACCGCATCTCATCGCGGGTCATCTTATTGTCCGTATCATCGAATTTCATCGGTGTGATCTTCGCTAAAAGATTAGTCGAAGCAGTCAGCAACCAAACGAATGGCTTCGTGATCTTACCTAATGTCCGCACAACACCAGAAGTCATCTGCGCGACTTCTTCGGTCTTGTTCAATGCTACTCGTTTCGGATACAACTCACCAAACACGATCGACACATAGGTCAACAGCAACATCACGATCACATAAGCGATAGTTTTACCTGCGGGCACATTCCGTAAGACTGGCGCTAATTGCTCAGACAAACTTTCAGCTAATGAAGCCCCAGACAAGATATTGACTAAGGTGATCCCCACTTGGATCGTAGACAAAAAGTTGTTGGGGTCATGTAAGATCCCCAATAATTTTTTTGATTTTAAATCGCCTTCATCGGCTTTTTGTTCGACTCGATTTTTATTAACAGACACAACAGAGATCTCAGCCGCAGCTAGAAAACCATTGATCAAGGTCAGTACAACTAATAACAAAAGCTGCACGACCAACGACTGACTATCGGGGTCAGCATTCATAATTGCATTCTCTCCTTATACACTCTAATCAAGCTAAGCAAATTGCTTAGCAAAAAAGTGGCAATAAGCCACAATGAAATCGTATCACAACAAAAATTTTTATGCAATCAATTCCCTATCCAAAGAAAGAATTAAGTTTTCAATCAAGCTCACACAAGTAAAAGATAACGGGACTGAAATAGATATTTAGTCCCGTAATCTTTCGCGTTAGCAACCGATTTATTGATTCAAAAATTCTTGCTGGCGTTCTTCTTGTTTACTTTGCCGGAAGATCTTCACCACAAAGATCACCAACGTCCGCGCGATAGCATAGACTGGTACGCCTAAAAAGACCCCTAAGATCCCAGATAGATTGCCCGCCACCAGTAAGATCAAAATGATCGTCAACGGATGGATATTCAATGATTTTCCAATCACATTTGGGTAGATGATGTTGCCATCGATCTGTTGGACAACTAATACGACGACACAACACAAGAGCGCTTTATACGGCGAATCAAAAAAGGAATAGATCAACGCCGGCGCTAAACCGATATAAGGCCCTAAGTAAGGAATCAGATTGGCGAGTCCTGCAATCACACCAAATAAAAAGGCGTAATCGACTCCGATCAAAAGATAGCCTAAAAACGTACACGTTCCAACAAATAAACATTCGATCGCTTGTCCACTGATATAATCAGATAATGTTTTATTCAACTGACCTAACAGATCAACAATATTTTCTCGTTGCTTTTCAGGAAACAGACGTTTGATGTTAGGAACTAATTTTTCCCCGTCTTTCAACATATAAAATAAGACAAATGGCACGGTGATCAACAAGATGACGATCGTTGTGATCTTTCCGATCAAAGAACCAAAGCCTGTCGTCATCCCCGCTAAAAATTTCTGTAAGATCCGACCAGCCGACATGTCGAGATTGCTGATGTAACGATTGATTTCTAATTCGCGAAACAGCGGAAACTTCGTCGCTTGTTTCGCCGCACTTTGCAACCATTCTTGTAAGTCACTGATAAAATAGGGCATGTTAGTCGCAAGCGAGGTCAACTGCTGGATCAGATTGGGGATGATACTCATCACCGTCAACACGATCACAGCGATCAATAAAATAAAGATCAATGCGATGGCAAAAATTCGTTTCATCCCTAGCTTCGTCAATAATTTTACTAACGGATTCAACAAATAATATAAAAATCCCGCGATCAAGACCGGTGCGAACAACGTCGTAAAAAAGGTGCCAATCGGCTGAAAGAGAAAATCGATCTTAGTTGACACAAACACTAAGGTCGCAAGGATCAACAATTCAATCGACCAAAACATCAAGCGTGAACTTTTTAATTTATCAAACATCGCGTCACTCCTTTCACTTTTCCAGTATACAATAAGCGGCAGCAAAACACTGCTGAAAATCTAGAATTATTTTTTTCCATCACTTTTTTTGCTATAGTAAGACCAGAGTCGCGGCAAAGTTCAGTCGCACCAGTAAAATGAGGTGAAAGTATGAAAGTTTTAGTGACTAAAGATACGATGAGTGACATTTATCTAGCGGCAGTTAAGATCCGCCAGCAAGTGTTCGTCAAAGAACAGCACGTCACGATTGAAGAAGAGATCGATCAAAATGAAGCTTACGCGATCCATTTTGTTTTGTATCTGGCAGACAAGCCCGTAGCAACTGTGCGCTTATTGCCGTTAAATGACACCGAATTAAAATTACAACGGATGGCAGTTCTAAAAGACTACCGCGGCCAAAATCTCGGAGCTACGATCATCCGTGAAGCCGAAAAATTCGCACGTGAGCAGCACTTCAAAAAAATCAAACTCGACGCCCAACTCACCGCCCAAAAGTTTTATGAAAAATTGGGCTACCAAGCGTTTGGCGAAATTTTTCAAGACGCACGGATCGACCACATCCATATGGAAAAAGAACTCTAGCCAATCATTGCAAGTTCGAGGTGTAAGGTACCCAGGCAAGTCAAAAACATAAAAAAACTGCTGATTGCATCAGCAGTTTTTTAGTCTAGTCTTCACTAGCACGTGTTTACTTTTTCGACAATTGCTTGTAACGATCATACCAAATATCGATATAGCCTTGGGAAAAAGGTCCTTTGCCATTGTTGATCCAGTCGACTAAGATCTTGACATTTTCTTTCAAAATATAATCGATCTCTTTTGAATAATGCATTTGTTTACTGTGCGCTTCATACTCATCGACGTCTAACAGACGCTTCTCGCCATCTGGAAAGACTTTGACATCCAGGTCATAGTCGATATATTTCAACGCTTCTTCATCCAACACATACGGAGATGCTAGATTACAATAGTAAGATACTCCCTTCTCTCTGATCATTGCTACTATGTTGAACCAGTATTTTTTATGAAAATAAACGATCGCTGGTTCGCGAGTGACCCAGCGACGGCCATCAGATTCCGTCACTAGTGTATGATCATTTAAACCAATGATCGAGCACTCGCTTGTTTTCAATACCATGGTATCTCGCCACGTTCGATGCAAATTGCCGTCGTGTTTATAACTTTTGATCGTTATAAACTCGCCTTCTTTAGGAATTCCCATTGCTACCCTTCCCTCAGCGAAATCATTTCGCATTTGTTTGGGTGTGATTACACCGACATCAGGATTATTATAGCAATAAAACAGTCCTTTTACTACTAATGATTATTGGCTTGCAAATATTTTTGCCAGCTAGCGATGATTTTTTGTTGCGGCTTTGGAAAAACAAATTCCGAAAACTGTTCTTTTTTTGCCCACACAGCATTTTTTGGCGGTAACTGCACTTTAGATGTACGACCATAAAAAATCAAAACATGCCACTTTAAATGACTGAAAACATGCGTCACTTCACCAATAACTTTTTTTTGCCAGACCACATCATATTCAGGAAAAATAGTGGGGGCTTCTTCTGCGATGGCAAACAAATCCAACTCGGTTTCGTTTTTTAATGCGTCAAATTCTCCTTGTGATACTTCCCTTAACGGAAATAGCCACATGTTAGCTAATAACCCGGAAGCTGCACGTTTTTGCAATAAAAATTCATGTTGCGGGTTTTCCATGATCCCAGCAACATAATACACATCTTTAGGCTTTGGCTTTTTACTTTTGATCGGAAATTTTTCCATAGTCCCGTGCTGGTAAGCTGCACAAAAAGTTTGCAGCGGACAGCTGGAACACTGAGGAGTTTTAGGCGTACAAATACTTGAGCCTAGATCCATCAAGGCTTGGTTGAAATCTCCCGGTGCTGTTAGACTGATGATCTGCCGCATTTTTTCATCAAAGATCTTGCGACTGGCGGGCTTTGCAATGTCTGCTTCAATCTCAAACAGCCGACTGACTACCCGCATCACATTGCCATCGATTGCCGGTTCAGGTAAGTTAAACGCGATACTAGCAATCGCTCCAGCGGTATACGGTCCGATGCCTTTCAATGTTCGGATCGCTTCGAGTGAGTCGGGCATTTGTCCGCCAAAGTCCGTCATGATCTGTTGGGCGGCAGCTTGTAAATTGCGTGCTCGTGAATAATAGCCCAAGCCTTCCCACTGCTTCAATAATTTTTCTTCTGGTGCACTAGCTAAGTCGTTGATCGTCGGAAAAGCTTCCATAAAGCGATAAAAATAATCGATTACCGTATCGACGCGCGTTTGCTGCAACATGATCTCAGAGATCCAGATCCGATATGGGTCATGGTTATAGCGCCATGGCAAATTACGTTTTTCTTGCTCATACCACGCTAAAAATTTTGTTTGAAGCGCCGCGATCTGATCGGGTGTCAACTCATTCATCGCTAGCCTCCTCCATCTGCGTGATAAAAGTACTGATATCATCTAAATTAAATCCTTTTTGATACAGTTGCTGTTTCGTTTTTTGTCGCTGCTTGTCACGGTCGAAACGACTATTTTTACGCCAAAATTTTTCTCCTTGGATCTCCAAATTATCTTTTTCAGCGGCGGCAACTTCTTCAAATGAAAGCTCGGCTAATGCAGCTTTGATCGTATCGGGTAAAAAACCTTTCGTTAACAACGTCTGGTGGATTTTTTGTTGGGCTTGCCGCTGACTTTTGCCATGAAGTTTATGCAACGCTTTTTCGGCCGTTTTACTTGCCAATTCTTGTTGGGCAGTTGGCGTAAAAAGTTCCAAAGCTTCTTCAGCTAATACGTCAGCAACCCCTTTTTGCCGCAGCTTTTGCTGTAAGACTTTCGGACCTTTATCACTGGTGCGTATTTGCGTTCGGACAAAACTTTGCGCATAAGCTAAGTCGTCTACTAAATTTAATTCTTTCAGCCGTACGACGATCGTTTGCCGATCACGACTGGGGATCTCTTTATCTTTTAAATAGGTCAAGATCTCTTTTTCAGTCCGCAACTGATAGCTTAAGTAATTCAGCGCAAATTGAAAACCCAGATCAACTTGTCCTTCTTTTTCGATCGCAGCTAGATCTGCTTCACTTAATTCTTGACCTTTTAATAAACGATACCGAACGACGATATCTTCTGATAAACGCAACGTCTGACCGTTGGATAACGCCACTTCATAAAACTGCTGGCGCTTTTGCTTGACTTTTGTGACGGTGATCATCGCGATCCCTCCATAAAAATTTTATCTGATTCGACCTCTCATTCTAACATAGATCAGCTAAGATTTTACAACGAACTGGTTCCCCTTTATACTAAAAAGAAACGACTTGAAGGAGGCCCCATGAAAAATTCTGCTAACTACTTACTGGCAACGATCGGACTGACAGCTGGTGCAGTTTTACTTTTGACAAGTCACGCACAAGCAGCGGAAAATTTGCCCGTTTACCGTTTGTATAATCCTAATAGCGGGGAACATTTTTATACGAAAGACGCTAACGAGCGGATCAGTCTGGCTCGTGGCGGTTGGAACAGTGAAGGAATCGGCTGGATTTCCCCCGACACTAGTCAGCTGCCAGTCTATCGGCTCTACAATCCCAATGCCGGCGATCATCACTACACGACAAGTGCGGGAGAGAAAGATTTCTTGCTGAATGTCGGCTGGCGCAATGAAGGGATCAGCTGGTACTCTGACGATGCACAAACACTTCCGATCTATCGCGCGTATAATCCTCATGCAACAACGGGCACCCACAACTACACGGAAAATAAAGTTGAACAAACACACTTGATCCAACTTGGCTGGTTAGATGAACACATTGGTTGGTACGCACAAACACCCACGGATCAGCAGCAAGCCTTAAAAGAAATTTTTGCTTTTGAACCTGCGAGTGGCAGATTAGCTTTTACTTTTTACAAAATGCTCGGTGCTGATTATTTATTTGAAGCTAAAGATCCCGCAATCACCGAACAAGGCGGCACAGGAACAGTCGGTTTTTATCGCGTGACCCCAACTGGAACAGTGATGATCACCGATGCAAACGGCAACCAATAATTTTTTCAGGTGGACACTTCATTGAGTTCACCTTTTTTTTGACGCAAATTATGCTAAAATGGGCTCACCATGAAAGGAGCAGATCATGACTGTTCAACTAAAAAAAGATCAAACACTTACTTTAAAAATCAAACGTTTAGGGATCAACGGTGAAGGGATCGCTTATTACAAACGACTGATCATTTTTGTGACTGGTGCGCTACCGCACGAAACCGTCACAGCTAAAATCACGAACGTCACAGAACGTTTTGCTGAAGCTCGTTTAGTTACCATCAAACAACCAAGTCCTGACCGCGTTGTCCCGCCTTGTCCTGTTTATGACATTTGCGGAGGCTGCCAGTTACAACATTTAGCTTATGCGCGCCAATTGGATTTCAAAAAAGATCTCTTAGCCCAAGCATTAGAAAAATTCAAACCGCAAAATTACCAACACTATGAGTTGCGCAAAACAATCGGGATGGAAGAGCCCTGGCATTATCGAAACAAAGCCCAGTTCCAACTGCAAAAAAATCCAACTACCCAGCAAGTGGAAGCCGGGCTTTATCGACCAAATTCTCACGAGATCGTGCCTTTGACCGATTGTCTCGTGCAAGAACCGGCAACCCAAAAAGTGATCAATGTCGTCACTCGTTTACTGACAAAATATGATCTACCCATTTATGACGAGCGAAAAAATAGCGGGATCTTACGCACCTTGATGGTTCGAGTTGGCGTAAAGACTGGTGAAGTCCAAGTCGTTTTCATTTCAAAAACGAAAAAATTACCCCGCATCAATCCCGTGATCCGCGAGATCAACGAACGCTTACCTGAAGTCGTTTCGATCATGCAAAATATCCAAGACCAAAAAACTTCCGTCATCATGGGAGCAGAAACGATCCATCTGTGGGGCAAGCCTAGCATCGAAGAAAAATTAGAACAAGTGACCTTTGAATTGTCACCACGGGCCTTTTTCCAATTGAATCCTCAGCAGACTAAAGTTTTATACGCTGAAGCACGCAACGCATTGGATCTTACCCACGTCAAAACGGTCGTGGATGCCTATTGCGGCGTCGGAACGATCGGGTTATCACTAGCGGAAAAAGTCACTGAAGTTCGCGGCATGGACACGATTCCGCAAGCTATCGCAGACGCTAAAAAAAATGCCGCACGGATGCAGCTGACCAATACTCATTATGAAGTAGGAACAGCAGAAAAATTATTACCGCAATGGTTAGCAGAAGGTTTTAAACCCGATGCGATCATCGTTGATCCGCCACGGACTGGTTTGGATCAAAAATTGTTGCACGCTATCACGCGCTATCCTAGTCAGCAAATGGTTTACATCTCGTGTAACGTTTCAACACTCGCCCGCGATCTCGTTTCATTGAGCAAAATTTATCACGTGGACTATTTACAATCCGTCGACATGTTTCCGCAAACCGCACGTTGTGAAGTCGTCGTGAAGCTGACCAAAAAATAAATTAGCGGTGGCCCGAACTAGTCAGGTCACCGCTTTGATTTGTTTTTTAGGGGAAGTGTTGCTTTTTATTAAGCAAAGAATGAGCCACCCGTAATAGAATACACTTGGCCCGTCACATAGCTGGCTTCTTCTGAGGCTAAAAAGACATAGACTCCAGCAAGTTCGACTGGCTGGCCAGCTCGTTGCATCAATTCATTTTGACCAAATTTCGGAATGCTTTCTTGCAACTGACCGCCACAGATTTGCAGCGCTGTCCAGATCGGCCCTGGTGCTACTGTGTTGACTCGAATTCCTTTTTCGCCTAATTGCGCAGCTAAGCCTTTACTGAAACTTGTGATCGCGCCTTTCGTTGCCGCGTAATCTAATAAATGCGAACTTGGCTCGGCATCTTGGATCGAAGTCGTCGTGATGATGCTCCCACCTTTTGGCAAATAATCCAGCGCTTCTTGCACGCTCCAATACATCGAGATGATGTTTGTGGTAAACGTATCTTGGATCTGTATTGTCGTCAGTTCTTTGATGTCCGTTGATGCTTGTTGCATCCCGGCATTTAAAACTAAAATATCCAATCCGCCAAGTGCTTTTGCCGCATCATGAACTAATTGCCGCGTAAATGATTCTTCTTTTAAATCTCCCGGCAACAACACGGCTTTTTGTCCTGCTGCTTCGATGACCTTTTTCACTTCTTGCGCGTCTTCTTCTTCAAACGGCAAGTAGTTGATCGCAACATCTGCGCCTTCTTTGGCGTAAGCGATCGCAGCTGCTCGACCGATCCCAGAATCCCCACCGGTCACCAATGCTTTACGGCCTTTTAATTTTCCACTACCACTATAACTTTCTTCCCCGCAATCAGGCACGGGCTCCATCTTGTTCTGCAGCGCCGGTGCTTCCTGTTTCTGTTTTGGGAAATCCTCATGGTAATACTTTGTTAACGGATCATTGATTTTTGATGTCATTGAAATTCCTCCACTTTCTGTTTTAGTAACGGATCGTTGGTTCTTCTCAACACATAAAAAATCTGTGTTTTTTTGAGAAATTTTGTTTCTCTATGATAAAGCTTAGTACAAAAAATTGATTTTTCAAACTAAAATACCTCGCGTTTTTTCATTTCATAATAAAAATTTTAAACTTTTTGAGCGCTACTGTTTTTAAAGAACACAAAAATGAACCCCCATCAATCAATGAGCGGTTCATAATACGTTTGCCAAATTTGTTGCGGCGTGCCTTGTGGCCAACTAATTTGTTCGTCAGCTACTTCATACAAACTTAATTTTCCTTTTACTGGAAATGGCTGGATCAACCGAATATTTTCCAAGTGCCACGCATAATTTCCAGCTGGCAAGTGTTCGATCGTGGTCAAAGTAACAACTCCAAGTGCGTGGCCTGCGATCGCACCTCGCGTTTTTTTCGCCGTCGCGCAGATCAACAGATCCCCACGATAATGGGTTTGCCACGTTCGAAATTCTTGTGGCTTTTCCCCCGTTATGATCGCAAGTGCAGGTGCTGGCTTAATCGAAAGAGCTTTCATCCTTTCACTTCCCTACTCTCCAGTAGCTTTTGGTACTTTAGTCGATGCTAGCGGATATTTGCGTGCATTTTTAACTAATTTTTCTGCAATGATCTCATCGATCTCAAAACCTAAATTATCGGCTAACATATACGAATAGATCAACACATCTGCTAACTCTTCTCGTAATTCGATCGGATATTTTTCTTTGGCCTCGGCTGAAGTCTTCCATTGAAAAAGTTCCAGTAACTCCGCAGCTTCCAACGAGATCGAAAGTGCTAAATCTTTTTCATTATGAAATTGACGCCAGTTACGTTCATCGCGAAATTGATTGATTTTCTCCATACTATTCATGTTACATTCCTCTTTTCCTGCTCCATTCTAGCAAAAAAAGAAGCCTCCACCAACTGAGACTTCCCTTTTAAGTTCGTTTTTTCCGCCGCTGTTCCAAGTCGATGATGTTATTGGTTTTTGTTAGTGGGCGCTTAGGTCGTAACTTAGGCTCCTCATCATGAAGCTGTAAATAATATAAATAACCATCTTGCACCCCATCAATGAGTTGATTGATTTGTTTTTCATTGATCAACTCAAGCTCTTTTAATTCCATCAATGTTCCACCGATAATATTTACGCCATCTTCCAAATAAATATTTTTCAACTCATTCAAGTCTTGCGCAAAAAATTGCGTTCCAAAGACAAAAGCTTCCTCTTTGCCCCACGCTTGCGGATTTTTTTCTGCTAGCAGCAACGCCAATAGAAAATCTCCCGTCAAATTGATCCCATCTTGTCCCCACGTCTCGTACACATAATCGCCTAAACCATGGGCGAATACTTGATCTAATAACTGCTGAGTCAACTGCTCAACTTCTGCTGGGTCCGCCCCTTGATCCGCCTGTTCCATCAACGGTAACAAGATCGCTAATAAAGCTGCGCTGTCTGCTTCACTGACAAATTGAGAATTACATAACATCAGCGGATACTTAAACGTGATCCGTTCATTCAAAAACGCGGTGATGACTTCGATTGCTTTCGGCGGCTGATGGAAGCCTCGAATCGGGATCTCATAGCCTACCCGCAAACGAATTTCCCAAGCTGAACTTCTCGGTTGACTAGGATCATCTTCCCAAGTAAAACAATCCAATTGCACAAACAGATCACGTAGCGCGTCTAACTCAGCCCGACTCAATGAATACGTGAACTCCGCGACTGCTTTTTTCTGCAAGTCTGGACTATAAAAACGTTGAGTCACTTTATTCGTTCGAAACGAGATCGTCGTTTGTTGTCGCCCCAACGAAAAATTATCGATAAGCAATCCATCGCGACAAATAAAAGTCACTGAGGTTAAATTTTTGATCGAAGGTTTCATAAGCTCCTCCTTTTCGCTTGGATACGCTTACCATAGCACAATCTGAATGAAAGGGAAATAGCAAAAGCTGCCAGGTAGCTCCAGCAATCTTTTTCAGTCGATATATATGTAATATCAGCGGCCTATTTTTGATTGATGCTGGTTGTTGGTAAATCTTAATTTAAAAGATTAATCCATTTTTCAACACATTCTTTAGAGACCTTAGTCGGTTGACATTTTTTTCTATGATCGAATGGATGCCCGGGCTACTCGACCGTTTTTGCACGTGTTTAAATCGTTTGTTCTGCAATGTCATAGTCACGAGAAATCTCGACAACTGGTTTACTAGTTGCGACGAGTTGAAGGGTCATATCTTTTCTTTCTTGATTGTATTTTTTCATTTGAGGTTATTATAGTCCCTCCCAAAAAGCATCCACTAAATCTAACCTAACACCATAATTTTCATTGTGATCATTATTTTTGTGGCAAATTTAATGAATCATCTCTATCAAAGGAAACAATTTGTATGTTTTTTCATTTAAGGAAATTTTTTTCATTTTTAAATCATTCCGCATCTCTTCAATTATTCGGTAATAAGCTTCTTTCATGTCTTTTTGGCTCACACTGTCTGATTTCTGAGCTATTCTAATTTGAGATTCAAAAAAATCATAACAAGCATTAATCACTCCCTTTGAGCCCCACAATTTTACTTTTTCATAGCCTTTAATAACTTCCAACTTAGCAGTGTGAACATCTTTAAATGCATAGTCACTTCCTGGAATAATCAGAAGTTCAAGGCTCCCTTCAAACTGAGTCAATGTAACTGCATTTAGAAACTCTTCATAGATTTTTCTTTTCTTTGAATTTATTTCCTTTTGCATCTCCATGTTCTTATTAATTAAATAACCCACTAACGCGGCTACAATAGTCCCAAATATAGGGATTAAAGCAAGAACAATAGTTTGCAAATCGTTCACCGTATTTTCTTGAATAGTTTTTGTTAATATTAACATTATCTCACCTCAATACCCATTATAACAAGAAAGAGACTACCGATAAACAGCAGCCCCAACAATCCTGTTTAATAATCACAGGCACGTTCACAACTTTTGTCCCACAGAGGTCTGCACCGTAATTGGTATAGTAGCAGTCCCTGTTGATGAATTTGCTAAATAGCTGTGATGCCATCTACCAAGCATCACAGATTCATGGAGACATTCCCTTCTTTTATCATGTTATCCGGTGAGACATCACTATAAACTATCTTTTCAGCATCATTCTTCATCGTTAAAATCGTATCTCGCACAGTAAAAAATAGATAGATTTTTCTGTTTCGTCTCAAATAAAAAACTAGGAAAGGCTTTATACAGCTTTTCCTAGCCCTTTTATAAATCTTAGCCGACAGACCCTTCCATATAGATTTTTAAATTACACACTAGTTTAAACTAAAACAAACAAGGAAAAACTTACCATTTACTCATAAAATTAGCTCATATGAATATATTAGAATGTAAAATAGACTGGTCAAAATCTGGTCAAAAAGAGGACTAATACAGGTAGTCCTCTTTTTTGTTATTTTGATATTCTAAATCATTTTTTATTGGATTATTCCATTGTTCGATGTAGACTCAAATCACTATATCACTAGATATCAAACTGAGTCATACGAAGACAAAAACATAAAAATTGACCTGTTAAAGGGTCACTGAATAACATTTAAAATTAATAAAACGGAATCAATAAGACCGCTGAGAACTGAAAATAATTACTATTTCTATAAGACCATATTCGCAACTTTTTTCATTTAGCTATATATTTATGATAGTGATATCTTAAATAAATCATATCTCTGTACTAACATTTCTTGATTCTATTAGAACATTGGAGGTAAAAAACAATGAAGCATAGACAACTATCGACCACTCCCGAAGTATCAAAACGTATGGCAAATGTACGCTTGAAGGGAGGAAAAGCTGAAAGTCTGCTAGCCAAAGAGTTATGGCATCAAGGTGTCAGGTATCGAAAAAACTATAAAAAATTACCAGGCTCTCCCGATATAGCAGTTACCAAATATAAACTAGCAATTTTCGTCGATGGAGAGTTTTGGCACGGACACGATTGGGACAATAGAAAACAAAAGTTGAAACGGAATCGGGACTACTGGATTGAAAAAATAGAAGAAAATATGAGGAGAGATGAAAGGAATAATCAGTCTCTCATAAAACTTGGTTGGGTACCTATACACTTTTGGGAAAAAGATATTTTGAAAAACTTAAATTATTGCACATCTGTGATATTAGATTATATTGCACAAAAAAAAGAGGAGTAGTCTTCCTCTTTTTTTATGATATCAAATCTTGTACTTGCTCTTTTATATAATCATTGTTTATCCAAAAACATTGTTTGGTCATCCATTGATCCGAGTAATTATCGTTGTCTGGTTTATTAATCCATTTTGCGGGTACAGGAAGTTTATCCGCATAGCGTCCATCGACAGAGTAATCTCGTTGGCTAGCATGGGGTCTAACATGGCAAATCATTTTGTCTGTTTTCTTTATAAAATTATTTTTGATTTTCCATCCATCCTTAGTAGATTTATCAGGAATAGCTTCTAACTCTACTCCTTCTCGAAGTTTAGACACAGTATCTTCCCATACCTTACGGACTGGCCCTTCTATATCTTCTTCTGGCATACTAAAAAATTTAGCTCCCTTGAATACAACACCTTCATCTTCTTCTTTAAAGACTACAAAAAGAAATCTTGTATCTAATAAAAAATTATGCCAATCACTGCTTGGTTCCCCATCTTCTTTTTCCCATACCTGTTTGCTCAAATCAATAAAATTGAATGATGGAAATGACATGCTTTCTTTGTTATTTCCACTTTTATCAAAATATATGGTTTTAACTAGTATAGACGCTTTTTCAAATTCTTCGACTCTTGGGAAAGGTTCCCCTTTGGTTACAGTACCAGATAACCCTAGTATTGAAGAAACGATTCTATAATTAGCTTGATACGATGTCTTGATTGTGAATTTTTCACATAAAGATTGTACAGTTTGACCTACATATGGTATAAAATGTTCTAATACTAAATCTTCTAAGTTGTTTTCTTCAAGTTGAAAAGTATTCTTCACGATTGAATCGATTTTTTCATCGCCTAATACATATTTACGTAAAATAGATGTCATGTATCCTGATTTCAATGAGTATGCCCGTTGTTTAGCTTTTTGTTCTGAATAGGGCTGTGTCCTGAGTGACTTCACAGCATTAGTTCCTTTTGTACATGGAGCAAGATAGTTCGTCAAACTTTCACTTAGCTCATGAGCTTTCCCATCTAAAATATATTTCTTTATAAGCTCCCAGTCTTGTCGTATGATTTCAAAATCTACAGGGTTTTTATACATCTCATATAAAATAGCTTCACGGATAGTCCACTGGTCTTTCGGCGTATCTTTTAAGTATTCATAAAATGCGATTTCCATGATGTTGTTTTTATACAAAAAATGACTTTCTTCGAATGTTTCCTCAGCGACCTCATTATAGTTGATGATATTCAACACTAATCGTTCTTTAGCGCTATACTGACCGTTTTTCAACTTTTTTATTGGCGTAGCCTTTAACTCTACACCTGCTTCTTCCAGGTCTGGCCTACTCTCGCTATCCTTTACCTTGCCGAACCAAGACTCAAATATGTCTCCTATAGAGTTTTTATTTTTACTATTGAGAAGGGGAATTCCATTATTTAATTCTATCATAGACTTCCCCACTGCTTCTTTAGCTCTATTATGTACTTGCTCTTTTGTTAAGTATTCAGACATTCGTTCAGTCACTCCATCCTACGTTTATTCCTATATAAAACTATACTACATGGTTACATAGAAACCAAGTCTATACAAAATCATCTGATGTTGTTTCAACTTTACAGAATAACCTTGAGAAACTCCTTAAGTAAATCATAGCATTTTTGATTTCGATCTTTTCAAATCGATTTATTTATTGTATAATACATTTAAGTTAAAACCGAAAGGATGTTCGCCAATATGAGTGAAACACTAAATGTATTAGAACTTTTTGCCGGTGTAGGGGGGTTCAGAGTTGGACTCGAGCATTCTAATGCCGACCTATTCAAAACGAAATGGGCAAACCAATGGGAGCCTTCTCGAAAATCACAAGATGCTTTTGAAGTATATGACTACCGATTCCCAAATAGTGAAAATATCAACAGGAATATAGAAGAAATATCAAATGAAGAATTTGAGCAAATGGACGCTGACATCATTGTTGGTGGATTTCCGTGCCAAGATTATTCAGTTGCACGTAGTAAAAAACATGAGATGGGGATAGAAGGTAAAAAAGGAGTTCTATTTTGGCAAATAATCCGTGCTACGAACCACATAAAACCAAAGTATCTCATTTTAGAGAATGTTGATCGTCTACTTAAATCTCCTTCTAAACAACGTGGCAGAGATTTTGCTATAATGCTTGCTTCCTTTAATGATTTAGGGTATTCCGTAGAATGGCGTGTTATCAATGCTGCTGATTATGGCCGTAGACAACGTAGACGCCGTGTCTTTTTTTTCGTTTACAAAAATGATACTGGTTTTGCGAACAAGATAGATGCACGATTCGAACAAAAAATACTTGGTGAAGAAGAACATCGTTATGATGAGTATATATTCAGTGAAGGACTTTTTGCTCGACAATTTCCAATCATCAAGACTCCTTATAAGGGTAGACAAGCGTCGTATAAGTTATCCAATGACATAGTAGAGATATCAGATAATTTTACTGGAAAAGTATACAATACTGGGGTAATGAGACATGGACGTTACTTTACTATAGATACGGAACCATACGATAAAGAAAAACCTACTCCATTAAGAGAAATCATTCAACCTGAAGATGAAGTAGCTGAAAAGTATTACTTGACCGACGAAAGTAAAATAAAAAAATTCGAATATCTTCGTGGACCTAAAAAAATAGAGCGAGTCACTGCTGAAGGTCATACCTATACATTCTCCGAAGGTGGTATGTCTCCTTATGATGATTTAGATATGCCCGGACGGACGATGCTAACTTCAGAAGGTTCTGTGAATAGATCTACACATTTATTAAAAATAGATGGTCGTTACCGCTTGTTGACCCCTATAGAAGCCGAACGTCTACAAGACTTTCCTGATGATTGGACAAAGTATAAAAAATTATCCTCCGGGGAAATAGTAGAAGTTTCAGATAGAATGCGCTTATTCTTTATGGGAAATGCTTTAGTCACGAAAATAGTTGAACGAATAGGTGACGAATTACAGCAATTGTTGTAATTCCTAAAGTAAATAGTTAAAAGACGAGAGGATTTACATGTATGCATTCCTTCTCGTCTTTTTATTACAAAAATCGTTATAAAACTCCTCCATAAATAATGACATAATTAGACAAATTTTGTAGTAATATTTCATGTCTAAAACTATGTAATAGTCATGTTATACCTATTACGTTGTCTTATTTCACTTATTTCTGAAATGATTCCATTTACTTTTTATCTCATTTTTCCCTACTAGTTAGTATCACATACTCTCCTATTTTCTCAATAAACTATTTTGGGTTACATGGTATCTAAAACAGCTAAAACCTTGATATTACAGTAAAAAATCACGTTATTTTCGTTTCATTTCAGATACATTTCACTTAAGCGGATTCCAAAAAAACAAAAGAAAAAGGAACCCCTAGTTAGCCTATGCTTTCTAATGGTTCCTCTTGAGATACGGTCAATCACCAACGGGGTGGGATTCAATTCAACATTAACACCTCAGTATATGGTATCTCTACATATATACGGTCTTTCTTTGGATAGTACTCAATATTTATGTTGATAGCACTTCCATTGTCTAATATAGCTTTAGCTCGGTATGTGTTATCTCCATTTTCATGAGTAATCGTCACATCATCACATGTCCGATTTAAACTGTACTGTTCTTGTAAAATCTGTGTTACCAATGGTTTCGATGACTTCTCTAATCCAGATGTACCTGTCATTTTTGAAAAAATGATACCTATAATAGCCAAGACAACAATACCTATAATGACAAACTTCTTGTTCATATTTACTTTATTCAACTTTTTATCTCCTATCTCCAAAATAATTTGCTCTTATCCCTCTTATCAGTACATTGACATCCCTAAAAGTACACCAAAGATGGCTCCAGCTACCCCTGCTATCATCAAAATCGTACCCATTTTTTCATCTTTCTCTCGATATAAGTAACCCATAATAACAGCAACAGCACCAAATACAACAGGAATAAATGCTAACGATACTACCATAGAAATCCAACCAATAATCAAATACAGCTTCCCTGTCTCTTGTCCATGTACGATTTGTTCCTTCATTTCATTAATTGTCTGCTCAGTACTTTTCTTTACTGTGTCTACTTCGGTTGTCTCATCTGTTTCTTGTAATGCTCCGCAAAACTGGCAATACTTACTTTCATCTGTTATTTCTTTGCCACATTTTCTACAATACATGTCTTCTCCTCCTAAAATCATTCAATTGCTTATGAGTTAACTGTTTACTTTATTAAATACATCAGAAAACAGCTCATTTATTGGTACACTTAATATCTCAGAAAGCATTTTCATTTGATAGGGTTTAGGAATCGTTCTCCCTGTTTGCCATGAACTTATACATTGCTGTGTAACGTTCATCTTTCTTGCTAGCTCAGTTTGAGAAAGTCCTCTTTCTTCTCTGTATCGGCTGAGATTACTTGTTTTTTTCATATCCTCACTCCCTGTTTTTTATTATATACAACAATATGATGTATTTCAACTCATAAAATATGTAAAAGCTTCAAATATCATTACAAATACAACAACTTGTTGTACTCTACTGAGAAGGAGGGTGTATTAATGAAACAGAAACAATATGCAAAGGTCATTAGAGAAAAGCGAAAAGCACTCGGGTGGACACAAAAAGAATTAGCTGAAAAAATCTTCTCTACACAACAGGCAGTAGCAAGATGGGAAAATTCTGTAACAGAACCTAACCTCGATAGCTTAACAGCCCTTTCTAGAGCCCTAGGAACCCCTGTAAGCCATTTTCTAGACAATGTTGACATAGATTATGATGAAGAGTTTTTGGCTCTCTATCGCTCTCTTAGTACTGAAGATGCAATTCGAACAATTGACTATATGAAGCTATTAAAAAGGCAAGAAAATGAACGCAATCAGCTATTGAAAGATTGAAAAATAAATAACCCACCGAACTTTAACGGTGGGTGTATTGAGATGAAATAAGATTAAGAGCTATGGATAACCTGTCTAGTTTAATACAATTGGGTCTTTTCTCTTTCTTACTCTCCGTCCATCATCTCTTGTTACACTTGTAAATTGATAAAGAGGAACTAATCCAACTCCTGATAATATCAATTCTTTTATTACTTCATCTATCCCTGCTCCTTTTGCTAGGTAGACTAAAAAACTACTACTTGCTTTCACATTGTATAGTCTCTTAATATCCTTAGAAGCTCGTTCAAGAGTGAATCCTTGTTTAACAAAGTAGCCTCTGTTTTCTTTTAAAGCATTTTTCACGCTGTTATTCCCAACATTACGTAGACGTCCACAAACAGTGTTAGTAAGTTCTTTCTCTGTCATTATATATGTTCCTTGCCACGATAAGCCCTGTAAAACTTCATGTGCTTCATCTAAAATCAATTGTTTTTCCTTGCTAAGTTCTGATCGGGAATTTTGAGGAAATACTCTTTTAGCCTCTTTTTCGTTAAAACATATCTTAACCCATTCATAAGAAAAATATTGATATGTAAAATGAAATTTTTCCAGAAGTGGAAGGATATCTTCATTCAATTTTTGAATCACAGAAGTTGCATTAAAAACGTCTAATCGATAGACATTGCTTCTCTTATGATTAAAGTTTCCTAACGCTTTCTCTTCCTTTAGCCTATTTAGGTATTCGAGCATCTTCAAAGGAACATCTTCATCATCTAATTTTTTTATCAATCCTATAAAAGTCATAAGTGATAGTAACTTATTATATTTATCTATGTCATAAGTTTTACCATAGTAAGAACTCATTTTTTTAGCTAATTGTTCCCCCGACAAAATACAAGTCACACTTTCCTTACTATCATCAAAAAAATTAACATCAGAAAGCAAGATATCATAGACATGTCTCATTTCCTCTAGATAATTCCTTATTGTCCTGAAAAGCTTGTCTTCCATCGATTCAAGAGTGTCAAAAAGTACTTTTGATTCCTCTTTCAGTTTTCGAAAATGTGTAGGATACAGGTCTAGGTTCTCTAATAGCCAATTAAATGTTTCTACCCGACTGTCTTTCTTTAGAATTAACATCACAACTCCAATAAAATTTTCACTGATACTACAATTACTGGAATGACAATAAAAAATGGAATGCCCAGTTTTACTGGTAAAAATACTAGCAGAGGGATTATGATCGTTGTGAAACAGACATCTTAAGTTTTTACTTGACTTAAGTAATTTATCCATATCAATGGTTAACAATCTTTCATAAATCTCATTGAAAGACATGTCGGAGGAATCAAACAAGCAGTCTTTAAACCACTGTTTCATTTCTTCTTTGTCGTCATTTTTTATCAACTTAACAAAATCAGTTTCATTGACTAGTTCATACTCTCTCCCTGAATCACTTTGACAATTTTTAGAACATGTCATGGTAAAATCAATCGGAAGCTCAGTAATATCTAACATGTTGTCTTCATTAATCATTATCACTGCATCTGACTTATATCCTCCAAAAAACATTCTATTCGAAGCATTTACATTGTCATCACACCCGGGTATGATTTTTTTCAAGTATTCGTAAACAGCAACCATTTTACTATAGTCAGTAATTGCTTCTTTTAATAGAAAGACAATCTTGAATTTTTCTAGATTTTCAGAGTACCGAATACTTTTTTGTATCGCAAACGCAGAATTATGAACTAAATTGATAGATAAAGCCTTTTCTATGCTTAAGTATCTACTATCATCTTTACTTAAATCTACTACCTTCCCCTTCTCATCTTTAACAGTGTTATCGACATCCAGAATAATAACTCTAGTTTCTAAAAACTCTTCACTTTTGTTGCCTTTATTCTTTGTCTTGCTTGGAATAAATGATTGTGATGAATTTAGTATCTCTACAAACTCATCTCTTGTAACTTCTCTGTAGTTATCTAAACATCTTTTTCGTATTTTCTTTTTTTCATCATCTATAACTGGTTTCTCTAATAGTCTTTCTTTATCTACATTGATTGGAATATTAATCATTGGTGTTTCCATTTGTGGTTCCTCCTTATAAAATTCTGTTAAAGACTAAAACATACAGATAATAAACACAAACTCTTTATTACTATATGTTTTAGTCTTATTTGTTTACTCAACCTTTATACCGTTCCATGAAACTATCAATATCAGATTTTTTGAATCTAATGACCGTATCAATTTTTATAACAGGTAACCCGTATTGAGAAACATATTTTCTAATCGTTCCTACTGATACACCTAGATATTCACTTGCCTGCTGATAGTCCATATACTCTAGAGTGACTCCAGAAATAATGTCTTCTAGCATAGGCTTTAGCACTGTAATTATCTCTTTCACTTGTTGTTCAACTTGTATAGAAACAATGCTATCAATGATTTGTAGAGACATATTTTCCCCTCCTTTCGTGATTGCTTGAACAAATTTTCTAAGAATCATCTTCGTATTTTTTGCTCAAAATAAAAGTATTTTGTTATTAACCGATTAATCAAACAAAAAATGATTACCAGTTCATCGACATACACATAATACCTCGACGAAAAAGGGGTGTCAATAGTTTTGTTAAATTTATTTACAACACCCCCTTTTTAAGGTATACTAATTTTAGGAGGTGTGGTCAATATGATAAAGCGTCCACCAATAAATTATTTAGAACGAAAAAAGATACTCGGAACAAAAATAAAAGCTATAAGAAAGAGTAAAAAATTAACACAACCAGCATTTGGTCTTATGATTAACAACGGTCAATCGATTGACAAAAAAACTATCTACGAATGGGAAAAGGGAACCTATTTACCAATACCAGAGCGATTATCCCGAATTGCTGATTTGGGAAATATGAGTATAGAGGAGTTAGTTTGTGGCAATGTAGAAGAATATATTTTGGGAATTATTCTTTATAGAGATAGCATTGTACTAGATGGTATAACATTTCCAGATAAAAACCTGTTCCAGCATCTTCGTCAACAGTTTCCACCAGTACACTCTAATTTAGATACATGGCTAGATAGATATTCCAAATTAGAACCAGAGATGCAAGAATTTATTGCTAACAAGACTTGTAATAAAGTTAAAAATGAAAAAATTAGTCTTTTCAATATCTTAAAAATAGAAGAATTATTCATCAATGCTATTGTAGAAGAATTTGACAATAACATTCTTTTCCTCACTAGCAGTATAGAAGAACTACTAGAAAGAATGGTAGATGAATGGCTACCTATTCAATTGAAAGACATGTCTTATCCCGAAGAAGCTGTGAGAGAAATTACTGATAATATAAAC
This sequence comes from Enterococcus sp. CSURQ0835, assembly GCF_902706605.1. GTDB lineage: Bacteria > Bacillota > Bacilli > Lactobacillales > Enterococcaceae > Enterococcus_A. The sequence goes on from NZ_CACSLH010000001.1 coordinate 29,549, forward strand.
AAGCTAGAACAAACGATTTCATCAATTGGGAAAAAATACACTAAGAAAAAAATGAAGGGAGGTGATACCATCTAGTGGTAAGTACTCCTTGTAAACTAAGAGGAGATGATTTCATGGCAAAAATATCAAAGTACAAAAAGAAAAACGGTCAAGTGGCGTGGATGTATAAAGGACACATTGCCACCGATCCACGAACTGGTGAAAAAATAAATACTACGAGAAGAGGTTTTAGTAGCAAACAAGAAGCTCAAAAAGATTATGACGAATACAGACATCAAATATTATACGGTGTTAAAAAGAAAGCACCTGATATGACATTTGAAGACCTGTATAATGAATGGATAGCTCATCAGCGTACCAGTGTTAAAGCTTCAACAATCGCAATTTCAGTAAGATACGCAAATAATCAAATACTTCCAGCATTTGGTAAGCTTAAATTATCGAATATCTCTGTCCCATATTGTCAAAAAGTGGTAGATGAATGGCACAGTAAATATGAAAGTTACGACTATATGAGAAAACAGACTGCACAAATTTTACGCTACGGGGTTGCAATGCAATATATTGACAATAATCCTATGGAAAAAACACTTCTTCCACGAAAAAAAGAGTATGAGAAAAATCGTAAATTTTACTCAAAAGAGGAGCTTAATGATTTACTGGATGCTTTTAAAGATTTTGGTAACATGAAACAATACGCCTTCTTCAGATTATTGGCATACACAGGTATGAGAAAGAGTGAAGTACTCGCTTTACAGTGGAAAGACATAGATACGTTTAATAAAGAACTACATGTCAATAAAACTCTTGCTGTAGATGAATTTGGTAACGTTATAATTCAATCTCCGAAAACAAGAGCTTCTAGACGAGTTATCTCTTTAGATACTGAGACTCTTTCTATCCTCAACAACTGGAAATTACAGCAAAAAGAAGAGTATTTAAAACTTGGATACAATACTAGCTCTAAAGAGCAACATGTTTTTACAACAGTTAAAAACACTCTATACATTCCAAACACTGTTAATGATTGGTTAAGATATATTTTGAAAAAATATAACTTGCCTCGTATTACACCTCATGGGTTTAGACATACACATGCTAGTTTGTTATTAGAAGCAGGAGAATCTGTCAAGGTAGTTCAACAACGATTAGGGCATGAAAATAGTAAAGTGACATTAGACATCTATGCACATATTACAAATAATGCACCTAAGAAAACAGGTCAAGACTTTGCTGATATGATGGCTCATCAGTAAAAGAGCTGGTCAAAAGCTGGTCATTTCTAGTATACAGGCAAAACAAAAAAAGCTAGAATCCTTATATATCAAGGGTTCTAGCTCCTATAACAGGTTTAACCTACACTGCCTTCCATTTCATATTGGATCAAGCGGTTCAATTCGACTGCGTATTCCATCGGCAGTTCTTTCGTAAATGGTTCTACAAATCCCATGACGATCATCTCAGTTGCTTCTTGCTCCGAGATACCGCGGCTCATCAAATAGTACAATTGCTCTTCAGAAATTTTTGAAACTTTTGCTTCATGTTCCATCGAGACATTGCCGTTTAAAATTTGATTGTACGGAATCGTATCGGAACTGGATTGATCGTCCATGATGATCGTATCGCATTCCACGTGACCAAATGAACCATCACTGTTGCGACCAAAACGCACGGTCCCACGATAGTCAACTGCTCCGCCATCTTTTGAGATCGATTTGGAAACGATCGAACTAGACGTATTCGGTGCATTGTGGATCATGCGTGCACCACTATCCAGATGAATATTTTTTCCTGCAACGGCGATTGAAAGCATTGTTCCCCGCGCACCTTTGCCATCCATATAAACAGATGGATATTTCATCGTGACTTTTGAGCCTAAGTTGCCATCGACCCATTCCATCGTTGCGTTTTCTAATGCTTGACCACGTTTCGTTTCTAATGAGTACACATTGTTCGACCAATTTTGGATCGTCGTATACCGGCAGTAAGCATCTTTTTTAACGAAGACTTCAACGACTGCGGCATGCAGACTATCAGACGAATAAGTTGGCGCGGTACAGCCTTCTACGTAATTGATACTTGCACCTTCGTCAACTACGATCAATGTCCGTTCAAATTGTCCGGTGTTTTCAGCATTGATCCGGAAATACGATTGGATCGGAATATCAGTTTTTACTCCTTTTGGTACATAGATAAAAGTTCCGCCTGACCAAGCCGCTGAATTTAACGCCGCTAATTTATTGTCAGATGGTGGCACGAGTTTGCCAAAATATTCTTTGAACAACTCGGGATATTCTTTTAACGCCGTATCCGTGTCGGTGAAGACGATCCCCAATTTTTTGAATTCGTCTTTCATATTGTGATACACCACTTCTGATTCATATTGAGCAGAAGCTCCAGCCAAGTAAGCTCGCTCTGCTTCCGGAATCCCTAAGCGTTCAAAAGTCGTTTTGATTTCTTCTGGAACATCTTCCCAATCCCGCGCAGGTTTTTCGCTGGATCGAATGAAGTAGTTGATCTTGTCAAAATCAAGTCCCGATAGATCAGGACCATATTCTGGCATCTCTAATTTATGGAAAGTCGCTAACGATTTCAAACGGAAATCCAGCATCCATTCCGGTTCGCCTTTTGCTTTTGAAATTTCACGAATGACGTCTTCTGACAAGCCTTCACCGGTCGTGAAAACGGGTTTGACATCGTCGTGGAAGCCATATTGGTATTCTTCTTGTAATTCAGGTACGTTACTCATAGTTCCCGCTCCTATTCTTTGTGGAATTGACCTGCTTGGGCCTTGCCTTCATCATCGGTCAATGCTTTACCCAATGCTTTCCAAGCTAACGTTGAACATTTGATCCGCGCTGGAAATTTCGCAACCCCCGATAACATCGCTGCATCACCAAGCGCCTCGTTGTCTTCTTCGGGGATCTCATTGCCTTGGACCATTTGCGCAAAAATCACGGCTAAATGTTCCGCCTCAGCCACTGGTTTGCCGATCACAGCATCCGTCATCATGGATGCACTAGCAGTTGAGATCGAACAACCACTGCCATCAAACGCAATGTCTTTGATGATTCCGTCTTCCACCTCTAATTGCAATTCGATCACATCACCACAAGTCGGATTGTTCATTTCGATTTTTTGCGTCGTATCATTCAATGTCCCTCTGTGATGAGGATGTGAAGAATGATCTAAAATAACTTGTCGGTATAAATTGTCTAGTTTAGATAGCGCCATTTTTGAAAAACTCCTTTGTTGCTTGGATTGCTTCAATCAAACGATCGGCATCGGCTTTCGTATTGTAAAAATAAAAACTAGCTCGTGCCGTTGCCGGAACTTTTAAGTATTTCAACAGTGGTTGCGCACAATGATGACCGGCTCTGACTGCTACTCCTTCCATATCAAGTGCAGTGGCCACATCATGGGGATGCAATCCGTCCAAATTAAAAGCGATGACACCGGTATGATCTTTAGCAGCTTGTGGGCCATACGTCGTCACACCATCGATTGCTTGTAGTTTTGGTAACACGTAATCGACTAACTCTTGCTCATAACGATGGATCGCATCCATTCCGATCCCCGTTAAATAATCAACAGCAGCACCTAACGCGATCGCACCGGCAATGTTTGGCGTGCCTGCTTCAAATTTCCAAGGTAATTCTTTCCACGTGCTGTCATACAGATCAACAAAATCGATCATCTCACCACCAAATTCCACCGGCTCCATTTGTTCTAACAACTCGCGTTTGCCATATAATACACCGATTCCAGTCGGACCGCACATTTTATGCCCGCTAAAGGCAAAAAAGTCTGCGTCTAATTTTTGAACATCGACTTGCATATGAGGGGTGGACTGCGCACCATCTACTACCATCAATGCGTGGTGTTGATGAGCAAGCTCAGCTAATTCTGCGATTGGATTTACAACACCTAAAACATTTGAAACGTGTGCGATCGACACGATAGCCGTCTTATCATTGATGATTTTTTTCGCTTCTGCTAGATCTAAAAATCCAGCTTCAGTGATGGAAATGTAGCGTAACGTCGCCCCAACACGTTTGGCTAATTGTTGCCACGGAATAATATTTGAATGATGTTCCATGTAAGAGATCACGATCTCATCGCCAGCTTTGACAAAGGGTGCTTCTAAGCTGCGAGCTAACCAGTTTAAACCAGTCGTCGTTCCGCGAGTGAATAATACTTCCGCGCTTTCTTTTGCGTTGATGAACTGACGGACTTTTTCGCGCGCCGCTTCATAATCTTTCGTAGCGCGTTCGGCTAATGTGTGTACACCGCGGTGGACATTGGCATTATCGTGTTCGTAGTAATGTTGCAAAACATCTAAAACAGCAGTTGGCTTTTGGGTCGTTGCAGCATTGTCAAGATAAACCAAAGGCTCGTCATTGACTTCTTGAAATAAAATCGGAAACTCATTGCGCAAAGTTGCAAAGTCTGCCATTATTTTCTCAACTTCCCTTCGATCGTATCGATCAATTGTTTTTGTGTCGCTTTTACGGGGATCGCGGTGATCACAGAGCCTAAGAAACCACGAATCACTAACCGTTCAGCTTCAGTTTTTTCTAGCCCACGACTCATCAAATAAAATAATTCATCTGGATCAACGCGACCGACACTGGCAGCGTGACCTGCTGTGACTTCATTTTCATCAATCAAAAGAATCGGATTTGCATCGCCACGCGCTTGATTAGAAAGCATCAAGACCCGACTTTCTTGTTGCGCGTCAGATCCTTTTGCGCCTTTTAAAATATGACCGATCCCATTAAAAGTCAGCGTCGCTTTTTCTAAGATGACACCGTGTTGCAAAATATGTCCAATCGTATGCGGTGCTTTATTAGTCACACGTGTATCGATCCCTTGAATCTGCTTGTCAGTTGAGATCGCAACGATTTTGACTTCGGAATGCGCACCATCCCCAACTAGATCCGAATCAAAGTCTGCGATCACATTGCCATCATTCATGATCCCAATCGCCCAGTCAACCATTGAATCCCGCATCAAATACCCGCGACGATTCATGTAAGAGGTGATATTTGCGCCGAGTGAGTCGACCGCTGAGAATTTCACCCGTGCACCAGGTTTTGCGATCACTTCTACGATGACATTACCTGAGATTTTTTTCGCTTGGTCGCCTTCTGATTCAAAGCGTTCCAAATAAGAAAATTCACTGTTATCTTCTGCAACGATCAAAACATGTTTGAAGAAATGCGCTGAGCTATTACCGTCTTGTAAAAATAAAGCTTCCAGCGGTTCATTGATCACGACATTTTTCGGCACATACAAGAAGACACCATTATTCATAAAAGCTGCATGCAGTGCTGTCATTTGATTTTCATCCACTTGCACAGCTTTTTGCATATAATACTCTTTGACTAGTTCAGGATGTTCTTGTAAAGCTGTTGCTAGATCGGTGAAGATGACCCCTTTTTCTTCTAGCTCAGGGGTGATTTGTTCTAAAATAGTTTGTTCTCCGGTTTGAACGATCAAGGGATTATCACTGATCTGATCAAAGCTAGGGACATTGCCACTATATTCTGTATGCTCAGCTGTTACATTGTAAAGCGGCCAGCGAGAAAAGTTGACTCTTTCGATCGTTGGTAATGGTAGCGAATCAATTTTTTTTAATGCTTGTAACCGCAAATCGGTCATCCATTGAGGCTCTGCAGCTGAGTAAGCGGTCACTGCATCAAGATAATCTGTCCATTTTGTCATTATCTTGTCCTCCTAAACTTCTTCTTTATAGTCGATACCAAGTTCTTCGCTGATGCCAGCATAGCCTTCTGCTTCCAAGCGTTTCGCTAAATCAGCATCTCCTGTCAAGACGATCTTGCCATCCATCATGATATGAACGACATCCGGCACGATATAATTTAACAAACGTTGGTAGTGAGTGATGATCATCGCCCCAAAATTTTCGCCCCGCATCGCATTGATCCCTTTTGCTACGACTTTCAGCGCATCGATATCAAGACCGGAATCGATCTCGTCTAAGATCGCAAAACTTGGTTCGATCATCAACAGTTGCAAGATTTCATTGCGTTTTTTCTCGCCACCGGAAAAGCCTTCATTCAAATAACGTTCAGCCATTTCTTCTGGCATGTTTAACAATTCCATCTTTTTATCTAGTTTTTTCAAAAATTGCATGACGGATAATTTATCGTCTTCACTGCGGCGCGCATTGATTGCAGCCCGCATAAATTCAGCGTTGGTGATGCCGGGAATTTCACTTGGGTATTGCATCGCTAAAAATAGACCTAGCCGTGCCCGTTCGTCGACTTCCAAATCTAAAATGTTTTTTCCGTCAAAGGTGATCTCACCTTGTGTGATTTCATAATTGGGATTTCCCATGATCGCGGCCGATAAAGTTGATTTCCCAGTTCCATTTGGCCCCATGATGGCGTGGATCTCGCCGGTCTTCATTTTTAAGTTGACGCCTTTTAAAATTTCTTTATCTTCAATGGCTACATGTAGGTCTTTGACTTCTAATACTGACATGAAATTCCCTCCAAAAAAATAATTTTCTGTTCTCACATATTTTAGACTAATTGAGAATGATAAGCAAACGGATTCACTAAATTTCTTACATAAAAGTAACATTTATTTAGAATAATTACAATCTTATCAACAGCAAAAAAATACCTGAAACTTTTTGAACAGTTTCAGGTATTTTTGTTAGTTCATTATTTAGCGTCTGCTGCAACTGGTTTAACCGAGCCGTCCCATTTTTTCAAGATCCAGTCTTGCACATCTTTTTCGTGTAAGACTTTGATCAATTTTTTAATGCGAGGATCGTTTTTATCTTCCGTCCGAACGGCTACGATGTTGGCATATGGTGAATTATCTTTTTCTAACAATAAAGCATCTTTAGTTGGATTCAAGCCTTCACCGTAAGCAAAGTTTGCATTGATCGCTACCAGATCGCCTTCATCATTTTTATAAGCAGTTGCTAACATTGCAGGATCGATATCGTGTTTGAATTTCAAGTTTTTCGGATTTTCTGAAATGTCATCAAATGTAGCAGTTTCGATATCCACGCCATCTTTAACTTTTACTAATCCAGCATCTTTTAAGATCGTAATGATTCGACCCCAGTCAGATTCAGAATTTGACGTGATGATCGTTGAACCATCTTTTAAATCTTTGATATTTTTGATTTTTTTAGAGTACAAGCCCATCGGTTCGATGTGAACGGCGCCTGCATTGGTGAATTTGTAATTATTTTCTTTGACGGCTTTATCAAAAAATGGAATGTGTTGGAAATAATTGGCATCGACATCTTTTGAAGCGAGTGATTTATTCGGTAGCACATAATCATCCATCTTCACGATCTCAAGGTTGACACCTTCTTTTTTCAATAATGGTTTCACATGTTCCAAAATTTCCGCATGCGGAGTAGGTGAAGCCGCGACTTTCAATGTCTCGCTTTTCGAACTGGAAGAAGAACTGCTGCTCCCTTTATCACTTGAACCACACGCTGACAAACCAACTGCTAAAAATGCGACGGCTGCTAATCCTAAAATTTTCTTTTTCATACTTACTTTCCTCCCAAACTATTTTTATCTTTTATCGGTTCTCTTCGTCAAGAAATCCCCGATCCCTTGCACGATGAAAACAATGATCAATATGATGATCGTGGCTACTAACGTTACCGTATAGTTGCCCCGTTGATACCCTTCTTGCCAAGCTAATGCCCCAAGTCCGCCAGCACCGATCGCCCCAGCCATTGCGGTAAAACCGATCATCGAAACACTGGTTACCGTAAGGCCTGAGATCAAAGCCGGTAAACTTTCTGGCACTAACACTTTGTAGATCACTTGCCAATAGCTAGCGCCCATCGCATCGGCCGCTTCTAAAACACCGCTATCGACTTCGCGAAACGCGATCTCGACCATCCGAGCGTAAAACGGTGCCGCTGATAAGACGAGTGCAGGTACGGCGGCTTTTGCTCCTAACATCGTACCAACTAAAGTTTTCGTAAAGGGAATGATCAGCACCATCAAAATCATGAATGGCGTCGAACGAAAAATATTGCTGATGACTGAAACAATCCCATACAAGATACTGCGAGCTCCTGAGTGGTTGCGACTTAATGAATAAAGTGCTAAGCCTAACACGAGTCCAATCACAAAAACTAAAACCATCGAGACAAGCGTCATGAACAACGTATCATTGATTGCTTGTTTCAATGTCGTCGGATCGACTTGCGAAAAATTGAAATACGTATCACGAATACTATTTTCCACGATGCAACACCTCCACTCCGACTTCTTGGGTTTTGAAAAATTCGATCGCTTGGTCGACTGCAGCTTTTTCCCCGATCAATTGGATCGTCAATGTCCCGATCGAATTACCCCCGGCACGTTGCATGTTGCCGTACACAACACTGATATCGACATCAAATTTTCGGATCGCTTGTGAGATCACTGGCTCACCTGCATTTACTTTTAAGAAATTCAGCGTTACTAGATCGCCATTAGGATTTTCTTTGACAAACTCCGCTAAAAGATCTGCAGCGTTTTGTTTTGGCTCTAGATCCTGTTGAACGAAAATTTTCGTAACTTCTTGTTGCGGGTTACGGAAGACTTCACTTACTAGGCCTTCTTCTACGATCTTGCCAGTCTCCATCACCGCGACTTTGTTACAGATCTTACGGATGACATTCATCTCGTGGGTGATGAGGACGATCGTCAAGCCTAGCTTTTGATTGATATCAGCCAACAGCTCCAACACTTCTTCTGTTGTTTGCGGATCTAACGCACTCGTTGCTTCATCACACAATAAAATATCTGGATCATTAGCTAAGGCGCGAGCGATCCCGACTCGTTGCTTTTGTCCGCCTGACAACTGGTTAGGGTACGCATCGCCGCGACCATCCAACCCAACTAACTTTAATAATTGCGTGGCTTTTTCACGGCGTTTATTTTTTTCCACTCCAGCCAATTCTAATGGTAGCTCAATATTTTCTACTACGGTGCGGGACCATAATAAATTAAAATGTTGGAAGATCATCCCGACTTTTTTCCGAAAATCACGTAGCTGTTTGCCAGCTAATTTTGTTACGTCTTGACCTTTAATATCGATCACGCCACTTGTGGGTGTCTCTAGGCCATTCAACAAGCGGACTAACGTACTTTTTCCCGCACCGGAATACCCGACGATTCCGTACACATCTTGTTTTTCCACCGTCAAATCAATTCCATTGACAGCGTGGATCGTCCCTTTTTTTCCGGGAAAAGCTTTTTCCACTTGGCGTAATTCAATGATTGCCATTTCACTCGCTCCTTTGATTCAGTTCGTAGTTCAGGCGCTTGCTTTTATCAGACTAAACTAACGATTAGCTGACAATAAAAAAACTTTCGCCTTAAACATACGATTCGTATATTTAGGACGAAAGTTTTGTCTTCCGTGTTACCACCTAGTTTTATCATTATCTCGCAACAATGACCTCTAGCAGTACGTGAGTGAACTCGAATACTGCGGTGCTGTAACGGGCACGCCCGTAGCTGACTTACCAACGCTCGTCAACTCTGCTCAAAGACCATCTTCCATCTCATCGTTGTTACTCCTTCTCAGCTTGCCGGAGCTCTCTTCAAACAGTGATCAAATGTACTCTTCTTTTCTCTGCTTTTTAGTATGACAGAATTATAGCAACGACGGTCGAACCTGTCAAATCTTTTTTGGAAATTTTCTTACAATTTTTCAAACTCAGCGTTGGAAACATCTGTCAAAGCAACGATCCAGCTAATTTTTGGATCTTCTGCGTTCAAAACTTTCGGATCTGTGATCGCCGCATTATTCACGGACGCAACTTTTCCACTGATCGGGCTTTTGAATTCACTGACTGCTTTTTCCGCTTCCACTTCAACGAGCGGCTGGCCTGCTGTAATCGTATCATCAACTTTTGGCAACGAAACAAAATTGACTTCTCCTAGCTCTTCTTGTTTGGCTTTTGTCAAACCAAGTACGATTTGTTCACCAGCTTGTTCAAGCCATAGTCCATCTTTTTCTTTTTTCATTTAAAGCACCTCTTCATATTTTTCTGCTTTGAACCCATTGATTAAAAAATGATCATCTCTTGTTAAGATCGGGCGCTTCACGAGCATCCCATCACTTGCTAAGACCCGAGCAGCTTCTGAGATCGTAAACTGATCGACTTGCTCTTTTAAGTCTTGCTCACGGTATTTGATCCCACTCGTGTTAAAAAACCGTTTTAATGGCAAGCCACTTTCCGTCAACCATTGTTCAAACAGAGCCGCATCTGGCGTGTCTTTGATCAAATCGATCGTCTTAACTTTAATTTGTTGTTCATCAAGCCAAGCCTTGGCCTTTTTACAACTAGTTCAACGAGGATACCAATATAATTTATACATAACGATCACTCCTGCTAGTCGGTTTATGTTTCGCACTTTGGTAACTCATGGATAAAATCAGCCCGATCCCGATCATATTACCGACGATCGAGGACCCGCCTTGACTCACAAAAGGTAACGGGATTCCGGTCAGCGGCAAAAGACCGATATTGGCACCAATATTTTCTAACACGTGGAACAACAGCATCATAATGATCCCAGTTGCAATGTACGCATAAAATTCATTATTCATGGCAAAGCAGACTTTGATCATACGATAGATCAAAAGCAAATAGATCAAAATCAAAAATGCGCCACCGAGAAAACCAAAATTTTCGCCGACTACACTAAAGATCATATCGGATTCACGCACCGGCACGTAGACGTGACTGACGTTATAACCAGTCCCGGTCACACCGCCTGAACCGATCGCCATCAATGCATGGGCTAATTGAAAACTTTTGCCTTGCGGATCGTGGAATGGATCGAGCCATGAATCGATTCGTGAAAACTGGTAACTTTTAAAGCCAACATGGGATAAAATATTGCGGCCAAAGTCGGTGGTGACTAAAAATAAAACACCGCCACCAAAGACGACTGCAAAAGCGATCACCGGAATCACGATGCGCCATGAGATCCCAGAGATCAAAAACAAGCCGCCAAAGATTGCTAAGAACACGAGCATCGTCCCAAAGTCATCTTGGGCCATCACTAACAGCAACACTGGCAATGTCGTTAAGACCATCTTGCCAATCAAACGAAAATCGGTTTTGATCGTCCGCACTTTGTAGGCGACATTGTGATTGGTGATCACCATCGCCATCATCAAGATGTAGGCGATCTTCATCAGTTCTGACGGCTGGAAGGTCAGCGAGCCGATCTTAAACCAGTTTTTTGAACCGGTCGAAGCAGCTAGTTGCGGATCATAAAATTTTAATAGCGCCAGCATCACAAGCAAACCGATCACATATAAAACTGGTGTCAGCCGCCACAACATCTTCGCATCTAAATGAATCACGACCACCACCGCCACCGTTCCGACGATATACCACAAACTTTGCATGATAATCGCACGAGTCACATTTGGATCACGCGGATCATGACTCAACGCCACATACAGTGACAATAGCCCGATCAGACACAGCAAAAAAACAGGTAAAATAATACCATAATCGATCCGGTTATCATTTTTTTCTTTTAATTTTTTCATCTCTCATCTCTCTTCCAACAGTAAGCCGTGCTTTTTAACGTATCATCAGCAAACTCGTCAACGAGCTATTTAAAAGCTGGACCAACGAATCAGCTGTCCCGTTCAAAAATAATTATAAGCACTTTTGACCTTGAAAACCAAGCAGAAGCCTGCTGATTTGAAAAAAATTTAGTCTTCGGAAAAAACAGCCGGATAATAAACTTTGCCTGCGCAATCCGCTAATTTAGCTCGGCCGAGTTCTTTGACTAAATAATTTTCAGCTGGGACTTCCAATGCGGGCGTGATCTCAAACTCACTAGCTGGTCGATAGCCTAACTGACGATAGTAAGCCGGATCGCCTAAAATAAAAATCGCGGGGTATCCTGCTCCCATGGCTCGTTTTTCTAAAAATGCGACCAAGTCTCGACCGATCCCTTTATTTTGTTGCAACGGCTGCACTGCAAGCGGTGCTAAGCCTAACACTTTTTTTTCTTCAAACGGCGTCTTCAAAGATAGCTCACTTAACAAACCGTATCCTTTGATCTCTCCATCTTCTTCAGCCACCACTTCAAACTCAACTAAGTAGCTAGACTGTTGACGCAACTTTTCTACTAAGGCAGCTTCGGTCTGATCACTATGGGGCTCAGCTAAAAAAGCTGCTTGGATCAAATCACGCACAGCTTTATAATCTTGCGGTGTGATTGAACGAAATTCCATACTACACCTCTCCTTCAAACTCCAAAATTTTCCAAATGGACAACTGCAAACCAGTAAACAAGCCAACAAATAGCAACTTAGCTTGAGACCAATTACCTAGCAGCAGCCGCAACGTATGAATCGGTCGCAACACCAATTCGATCGAATGGATCCGATCAAAACGGCCGATAAAAATCGCCAGTGAAGATAAAACAGCAATCACTATCAATAATAGCCATTTTTGCCAAAGTTTGTCCACTTTAAATCGCGAAATAATCATGAAAACTTGTTTCATCCCCAATCCGACTAAACAAACGATTGGGACGATCAATAGCGCAAAAAAACTCCATTGAATCGGCTGCAATTCAAAATGGCCGCCGGGACGATACAACGTTAAAATTTTCAAGTGGATCGCGTCCGTCAAAAGATAAGGGATATTCGGAAAAAAGAGCAGCCACACCGCAGCACAAAAAAATTTTACAGCCGGTCGCTTCGCCTGCTGTAAAAAATGCCCTGCTTCCAGTGGCAACCAAGCTAAAAAAACATTCAAACTCATAAATGAAAAAGGTGTTTTAAGCACGAGCATCAACAGACAATAGCTAAATAAGATCAGTCGTAACTGATTAATTTTTTTCATTGAACGTTCCTTTCGATCATTAAAATGATTTGGCACAAGAAAAGCTGAACGAACGCGCTCAGTTCGCAAGAAATAAGGTGGAGAAACAAGGCGTTTTTTGCCGTGAGTCTTCACCTTATTTCCGACAAGAGCTAGTTCGTGAGGCGAGACATTTTCTAGACTTGGGATTATAAGAGTTCCACTGGTGAAAACTTTATGATTCCTTAGTCTACAAAAAAAGCGACAAACCTAAAAGCAAAGAGGTTTGTCGCTTATCACGATGCCAGCTGCAGGATTCGAACCTGTGACCTACGCGTTACGAGTGCGTTGCTCTACCAACTGAGCTAAGCTGGCTTAACTAACAAAAAGAATTATAAGAAACTTTTAGGGAAAAGTAAAGCCTTTTGCTGATAAAATTTTAAATCAAAACGATTACATGAAAATTTTCTAAAAATGTGGTATAATGGATAGTGTGAGATTAAAGGAGGAGTTTATTCATGGCAACATTTGGCAGAATCGATACACATATTGACCCTTCAGAAGCTGGAAAAGGTTTTCCCGTTCAGACACACGTGATGTTTACAATTTATGGCGAACCACAAACTGGCACGATCACAAAACAATTGCGTAACTCGGCAGTCGTTGAGATTGATGAGAAGACCGACAACGAAGAGTTGATCAACCAATCAAACGGTGTCGTCGTCATTAACTATAAACAATTGAAAAAAGCAGAATAGCCCTCAAGTAAACTTGCCCTACTTTAAAGCAAGCGAGACTAAAAAATTCAGCTCCAGCCGTTTTCGGCTGGAGCATTTTTTTGGCTCAAAATCATTGCAAGTCGTTACTCGATGACTTTTTTCACTAGACTTGCTGCAAAAACTATTTTGTCCCGAATAAACGGTCGCCCGCATCACCTAGACCAGGCACGATATAACCTTGTTCATTCAAGTGATCATCTAGTGACGCCGTATAAATATCGACATCTGGGTGAGCTTCTTGTAATGCTTTAACGCCTTCTGGTGCTGCCACTAGACAAACAAATTTGATGTTAGAAGCCCCGCGTTTTTTCAATGAATCGATCGCCATGATGGCAGACCCGCCTGTCGCAAGCATTGGATCGACGACAAAAATCTGACGGCTATCGATATCTTCTGGCATTTTAAAGAAATATTCATGTGCTTTCAATGTCTCTTCATCGCGATACAAACCGACGTGGCCGACTTTAGCTGCTGGGATCAAATGTAAAATTCCATCCACCATCCCGAGGCCTGCTCGTAAGATCGGCACGATCGCCACTTTTTTTCCAGACAACGTTTTTTGCGTCGTCTTGGCAACGGGCGTTTCGATTTCAGTGTCTTCCAGCGGCATATCGCGGGAAACTTCATACGCCATTAAATTCGCGATCTCATTGACGACTTCGCGAAAAACTTTTGTCCCGGTCTCTTTGCTTCGGATCATTGTTAATTTGTGTTGGATCAGTGGATGATCGATTACTTGAAACTTACCCATGATAAAATTGCCCCTTTTTCGTATTTTATTTGATTATAAGTCATATCAGATGAGAAAACTAGCGTTAACGATCAATCGGATGTGCACTAGTCAGCTCGGCAACTTGGCCTTTGACTGTTGCTAGCGTTTTTGCATCACTGGAAGCACCGAGGACCTCCACGATCAATTCGGCAACTTTTTTAGCGTCAGCAGTCGTAAACCCACGACTGGTGATGGCAGCTGTTCCGATTCGAATGCCACTTGTTTCACTAGGCTTTTTCGTTTCAAACGGGATCGAGTTTTTATTAACAGTAATGTTGACGGTGTCCAATATACGTTCCGCCTCTTTTCCTGACAAATCAAAACCAGTCACATCTAATAGCGCCAAGTGATTATCGCTGCCGCCGGAAACAACGCGCAGTTCGGGAGTTTTAGTAAACACCTCTACCATCGCTTGCATATTTGTTAAAACTTGCTGACTGTATTGGGTAAATTCTGGCGCAGCAGCTTCTTGGAACGCAACCGCTTTAGCCGCGATCACATGCTCGAGCGGTCCGCCTTGGATCCCGGGAAAAACATTGCTGTTGATTTTTTTGGCCAACGTTTCATCATTAGTCAAGATCAATCCGCCTCGTGGGCCTCGCAATGTTTTATGGGTCGTTGAAGTCACGATGTCAGCGTAGGCTACAGGATTAGGATGCAACCCGCTGGCTACTAATCCTGCGATGTGCGCCATGTCCACCATCAAACGCGCATCAATCTCATCGGCGATCGCGCGAAATTTTTCAAACTCGATCACGCGACTATAAGCACTGGCTCCGGCTACGATCAATTTTGGACGATACTTGTGGGCTAATGCACGCACCGCTTCGTAATCGATCAGCTCCGTTTTTTCATCGACTCCATAGCTGACAAAGTGATAGGTCTTTCCGCTAAAATTTACTTTGGCGCCATGGGTCAAGTGGCCTCCCGCTGCTAGATCCATTCCTAAGACGACATCGCCTGGTTCGATCAATGACAGATAAGCCGCTTGATTAGCTTGCGAACCTGAATGGGGTTGGACATTTGCAAACTGGGCGCCAAACAATGCTTTTACGCGTTCGATCGCTAAATTTTCAATGACGTCGATAAACTCACAGCCGCCATAATACCGACGACCTGGATAGCCTTCCGCGTATTTATTCGTCAAGATACTGCCTTGTGCGTCACGAACTGCTTGCGAAACGATATTTTCAGAAGCGATCAATTCTAAATTATTTTCTTGACGCTTTTGTTCGGCTGCAATCGCTTGGGCTAATTCTGTATCTATTTCTTTCATGCTATCACACCTTTCATTTATGCTTTTGTTTACGTATTCGATGTAAAATAATTTTGAGCCGCAGCTTTTTTTAAGCGATTCATATAAGCCGCGCCTAATTCATCTGCTGGGAAAGTCTGGGCCAAAATGACAGCAACCGCTTTTTTTTCGTCTAGCTCGCGTAAGCCATCAAACAAACCGTGCGTCGCTGCTTCGATGGAATCATTTTGATACTTATAGATAGCAGCAGCTTGAGTTTGATATTTTTCAATGATCGTCGGTCCCGCTAAAAGGGCAAATTTTTTATTTTCTTGTTGTGCCCACGCGATCGCGCGCGACCAATCAGCTGGCTTCACCATCAAAACCGGTGTATCCGGTGAGTAATGTTTATATTTCATGCCAGGAGCTTTCGGCGTTTCACTTTCTTTTACTAAATGACGATCTAATTCCACCGGCACGCCTAAGACTGTCTGCAAGTCGTTTTGCGTCACTGCTCCTGGTCGTAAAATCGTAGGGACTTCCCCGCTTAAATCAAGCACCGTCGATTCCACCCCGATCTTAGTCGCACCATCGTCGACAATTCCGGCGATCTTTCCGTTAAAGTCATGGGCCACATGTTTAGCTAAAGTCGGACTTGGTTTACCCGATGTATTCGCACTGGGTCCCACTAACGGATCACCCGTCAACTCGATCAATTTCAAAGTTATTTTATTATCTGGCATTCGAAAAGCAGCTGTGGATAATCCCCCAGTTACAATTGGATCTAAACTATTTTTTTTGATCGGAAAAATCAAAGTCAGTGGACCTGGCCAGAAATTTTTAATTATTTTTTCAGTTAACGGATGAAACTTATCCACATAATCTTTCACCATTTCAAAATTAGCGACATGGACGATCAACGGGTTGTCACTGGGCCGCCCTTTGACCGCAAAAACCTGCTTGACAGACGCTGGTAAAAGTGCATCAGCACCGAGTCCATAGACGGTCTCTGTCGGAAAAGCAATCAGTTCACCTTGGCGTAATAATGTAGCGGCTGCTTTTAAATCATTCGCTTCAAATCGTTTTGTTTCCACAGCTTTTCCACAACTCCTTTTTTTAAAAATCTTGCTCTTAATTCTTTTCAGACTGATTTTTCCACGTCCAGTGGAAAAATCATTTGTCAAGTGTGTATAACCTTGTTGATAACTAATTCAGTCGTTCCACACCTTGTTCCAACACTGTTTTTTTATTTCTCATCGGTCTTAAAAAAATTTTTGTCCACAACGAGTCAATCAAACACTCGCACCATTCGATCATTCCCTAGCAAGTCTTTTTTGACGCACACTTTTTTTTGCGGAAAGGCGGTTTGAAAAATTTCTTTGACTGCCGGACCTTGCTGAAAACCGATCTCTAAAAAGATCTGCCCCGCTGGTTTCAGACAGTTTTGACTTTGTAGTGCGATTTGTTGATAGATTGCGAGTCCATTATTTTCCGCAAACAAGGCGGTCTTCGGTTCAAATTCGCGAACACTTTGATCAATCAATGCCCATTCGCTTGAACTGATGTAAGGCGGGTTACTGATGATCACATCTTGTGGCTGCTTGACTTGACGTAACACATCGCTGGTGACAAACTCGACTTCCGCCTTTAAATGACGCGCGTTTTCACGAGCGACTGCTAAAGCCGCAGTTGAAATATCAACTGCTGTCACTTGCCAAGTCGGTCGTTCCAATTTTAAGCTGATTGCGATCGCGCCGCTTCCAGTCCCGATGTCAGTTACCGCTAACGCTTCTCGCGGTTCACTTTTCAAACACCAGTCGACTAACTCTTCCGTTTCCGGTCGCGGGATTAGGGTTGCTTTTGTTACTTGAAAGCGACGGCCGTAAAATTCTTCATAGCCAGTCAAATATTGCGGTGGGATATTTTGCAGCAACGCTTTTACATCCCGTGCGATCTGTGCTTCATCTTCTGGTGAGATCACCTCGCGCAAATGCAACAATAGGTCCGTCTTGCTCCACTGCTTACGCGCGCGAAAAACATATTCAATCGCATGCTCATCTTTGCCTTGCGCTTTTAAAAAAGTAGAAGCCCGCGTAAGGACTTCTACATAAGTGTTACCCATTTTGCATTTCTTCCAATTTCTGGGTTTGATCGTATAAGACAAGCGCATCGATGATCTCGTCTAACTTACCATTTAAGATTTGATCTAATTTTTGGATCGTGAGACCAATCCGATGATCCGTCACCCGATTTTGCGGGAAGTTATACGTACGGATACGTTCCGAACGATCTCCTGTGCCCACTGCTGACTTCCGACTAGCATCGTATTCACTTTGAGCTTCTTGTGAGATTTTGTCATAGACCCGAGCGCGTAAAATTTTCATCGCTTTCTCGCGGTTTTTGATTTGAGAACGTTCATCTTGCATCGCGACTACAATCCCGGTTGGAATATGCGTCAAGCGAACCGCAGAAGCTGTTTTATTGACGTGCTGACCACCAGCACCAGATGCGTGGTAAATATCTGTTCGAATATCTTTATCAGCGATATCGATCTCGACTTCTTCGGCTTCTGGCATCACGACGACCGTAGCAGTAGAGGTGTGGATGCGGCCTTGTGATTCCGTCGAAGGAACCCGTTGAACACGATGTGCGCCACTTTCGTATTTCAATTTAGAATACACATTGTCCCCAGTGATCATCATAATGACTTCTTTGTAGCCACCGATCCCCGTAACATTGGCGTCCATGACTTCGACTCGCCAGCCTTGTGCTTCCGCATATTTTTGATACATGTTGAACAAGTCACCGGCAAACAGTGCCGCTTCATCCCCACCAGCGGCTCCGCGGATCTCCATGATAATATTTTTATCATCATTAGGATCTTTTGGTAATAATAAGATCTTGATCTCATCTTCTAAGGCTTCTTTTTCTTTTTTTAAGTCGCTTAATTCTTCTTTTGCCATCTCGGCTAACTCGGGCTCTAAATTTTCACCCAACAGTTCTTCGGCTTCTTTGATCCCTTGCACGACTTTTTTATAGCGGCGATAAGTCGCGACTGTTTCCCGCGTATTGGCTTCTTCTTTTGATAGTTCCATGAAGCGCTGCGTGTCGTTGATGACTTCTGGATCACTCAAAAGCTCGCCTAATTCTTCATAGCGATCTTCAATAGCTTGTAGTTGATCGTACATAAAATTAAAAATCCTCCTTCATTTAAAAGCTGCTCACTCATTCAAATCCCAGCTCAGCTAATGCTCGGACTGCAGATTGGTTTCGTTGATCTCAGGATGGAAATAATGTTTGCGGCAAACAGGATAATACGCTTCGTTTCCCCCGATCTGGACTTGATCGCCTTCATAGACCGGCCGACCATCGATATAATGCAAGTTCATCGTCGCTTTTTTGTGACAAAACCAACAGATCGTCTTTAGTTCTTCAATTTTATCCGCGTACAGCAATAAATACTTTGAGCCTTCAAACAATTCATTTCGAAAATCATTTTTCAACCCAAAAGCCATCACGGGAATATGTAACTCATCGACGACTCGCGCAAACTCCAGCACGTGTTTTTTTTGTAAAAACTGTGCCTCATCGACTAAAACACAATATGGAGTGTCTTTTAGCTGCGCAATCAAATCAAAGACATTCGTCTCTGCAAAAATCGGCGTTGCAGCACGTTTTAATCCAATCCGACTAGAGATCATCCCGACGCCGTCTCGCGTGTCTAATCCGCTCGTCATCAACACTACCGGTTTATTTTGTTCTTCATAATTATGGGCAACTTTCAAGATCTCAATCGTCTTGCCACTGTTCATTGCGCCATATTTAAAAAAAAGTTGGGCCATTTTTTCACCTTTTCCTTAGTTCCTCTCGTATTATAGCTGAATCTGCTTGATTTTTACAGTGATAATTTTTTCGGTCTCGCTAAAGTTGGAAAATTTTAAAAATCAAGCGCAAGTGCTGGAACCTGATTGAAAATTTTCTTTTTACGCCAGATGAAACGACCGTTTGTAAAAAGCAGTTATGCTATACTAGAAGTATCATGTATTGAGGAGTTTAGTATGAATTTTTCCCGCCGTTGGAATTTTTTGAAGCACGCACTCAAAAAGTTCGACAATCGTTTTTCTTCGATCCAAATCATCGTCTTTTATTATTTAGCGATGACCGTTTTAGCATTGCTACTTTTTTATTTGCCTTTTTTTCGTCAGCCAAATTCCCATGTGCCATTTGTCGACATGGTCTTCATGGCGATCTCCACGATTTCTGTGACCGGGCTGACTACGTTTAATATCAATTCAGTGTTTAATGATGCCGGCGTCGTGATGTTAGAACTTTTGTTTCACATCGGCGGCTTAGGGATCATGATGATCAGCACCTTTTTTTTCATCGTTTCCAAACGCCGCATCAGTTTGAAGCAACGCCAGCTGATCATGACTGATATGAATCAGCCGCGACTCAGCGGGATCGTGCGCTTGATCAAAATCACGTTCACTTTCATTTTAGTGATCGAATTTTTGTTTGGCGTGATCTTTGCCATTTATTTTTTAGTCAATGGCTATTACACTTCGATCAGTCGGGCATTGTTTTATGGTTTTTACCAAGCGATTTCTGCCGTCACTAACTCCGGTTTTGATGTAACTGGTGTCTCGATCATTCCGTTTTCTAAAGATAGTTTCTTCATTATAAATATCATGTTTTTGATTTTTCTTGGCGGCATCGGCTTCCCTGTTTTGATGGATGTCTATGGTTGGTTTCAAAATAAAAAAGCCCCAACGAAACTGCCTTATCGTTTCACTTTGTTTTCAAAGATCGCGCTGCTCGCGTTTATTATTTTATTTGTTGGCGGGACGATTTTGATTTGGCTGTTAGAACGCCACCACATTTTTAAAGACATGAACGGTTTTGATCAATGGCTGAACTCGGCTTTTTATTCTATGACTACTCGAAATGCCGGCTTACAGATCCACGACTTACGTAATTTTCAAAGCACCACGTTGATTATTTTTTCATTGTTGATGTTCATCGGCTGCTCGCCTAGTTCGGTCGGTGGCGGGATTCGAACAACGACGGTCGCCATCATCGGCTTGTACCTTTATTCATTTTTGAAAAATGAAAATGACATCAATATTTTCGGCCGCAAGATCCCGCAAGCTGACGTACGAAAGTCCGTGGTCGTATTTATGTTATCTGCTGGAATGTGTTTTTTCAGTATTTTATTTTTAACAGCAACCGAAAATCATTCTTTGATCGCGATCATCGTGGAAGTCACCTCAGCGTTTGGAACGACGGGCTTGTCTCTTGGCATCACCGCGGACCTTTCCGTAACAGGGAAGATCATGATTGCACTGTTGATGTTCATCGGTCGAATCGGTATGCTCTATACGCTGTCGCTTTTCGTACCAAAAGAAACCCGCGACTTAGGATATGAGTATCCCGAAGAAAAAATCATTATCGGGTAAAAGGTTAAGAAAAAGAAAACCTGCTCACTCTTTATTTTTAAATATGATAAAATGAATTAAATTTGTTTGTAGACATGGAGGAAAAATTGATGGGTTTACGCAGCCATCTAGCAATCACTGCTGGAAAGACCGCCCAATGGGTCTTAAAAACATTCTTCAAGGGAGGGTCTAGTTATCCAGGTCAATTAGCCTTGAAAATTGATCCCAAAATTTTAGATTCTTTAGCAAAAGATTACAAGGTGATCGTCGTCACTGGAACAAATGGAAAAACATTGACGACCGCTTTGACCGTAAATATTTTAAAACAAGAATTCGATCACGTCTTGACCAATCCGACTGGCGCCAATATGGCTCAAGGAATCGTTTCGACTTTCCTTCAAGGCGCTAAACACAAAGGAAAACAAAACTTTGCCGTCTTAGAGATTGACGAAGCAAGTCTTAGTAAAGTCACGGAATATATCAAACCAGAATTATTTTTATTCACGAATATTTTCCGCGACCAAATGGATCGTTACGGCGAGATTTACACTACGTATCGTTTGATCTTGGAAGGCGCCGCTAAATCTCCTGACGCGCCAATCATCGCAAACGGTGATTCACCGATTTTTAATTCAAAAGAAACGGTCAATCCGCGGAAATATTACGGCTTTGATCACTTGCCAGATAAAGAGCAACAAGCCCATTACAATACCGATGGCGTCTTGTGTCCGGTTTGCCAACACATTTTACATTATAAAATGATCACTTACGCCAACCTTGGCAAATATTATTGTCCTAACTGTGGTTTTTCCCGACCTGAACTGGATTACAAATTAACTAAAATGGTCGCAATGGACAACTTATCTTCTGAATTTGTCATTGACGACAATGAATATAAAATCGAAGTCGGCGGCATGTATAATGTTTATAACGCACTGGCGGCGACCGCTGTGGCAGAATATTACAACGTGACCCCCGAAAAGATCCGCAAAGGTCTCGGCTATGACGAAAAAGTTTTTGGCCGCCAAGAGACTTTTGAGATCGAAGGCAAAAAATGCACCCTCGTCTTAGTCAAAAATCCAGTCGGCTTGAACCAAGTCATCGATATGATCGGACTTGCGCCGTATCCATTTTCTTTAGTTTGTTTATTGAACGCTAACTACGCTGATGGAATCGATGTCAGCTGGATCTGGGATGGCAATCACGAAGCGTTTGCAGACATGGATATTCCAGCTGTGATCGCAGGCGGTGACCGTCACACGGATATGGCGTTACGCTTAAAAGTCGCCGGCATTCCTGAAGCAAACTTAACAGAAACGGAAAGTCTGACCGATGTGATCGAGCAAATCAAAACTTTGCCGACAGAACACGTTTATATTTTAGCGACTTACACTGCAGTCTTACAATTACGAAAAGAACTCGCCCAAAAAGGGTACATCGATGGAGGAATGGATCGTGGCTAAATACGAATTAAAACTAGCGCACCTTTACGGTAACTTGCTGAACACGTACGGCGACAACGGGAACTTATTGATGCTGAAATATTACGCTAATCAACTTGGCATCCAACTTGATTCTGAGATCGTCAGCATCCATGAAGACTTCGATCCAAAAAAATATGATCTCGTCTTCATCGGCGGCGGACAAGATTACGAACAAGTCATCGTTTCTGACGACATCCAAGCTAAAAAAGAAACCTTGACTGAATATATCGAAAACGGTGGCGCAATGCTTGCGATTTGTGGTGGCTATCAACTTTTGGGTCACTATTACATCGGAGCCGATGGTGAAAAAATCAACGGGATCGGCGCACTTGATCATTACACGTTGAGCCAAGATAACAATCGCTTCATCGGCGATATCGTAATCCGCAACGAAGAGTTTGATGAAACTTACTACGGCTTTGAAAACCATAACGGCCGAACTTTCTTAGGTGAAGGTGAACGCCCTCTTGGAAAAGTCGTCGAAGGACATGGCAACAACGGAGAAGATGAAGGCGAAGGCGTGATTTACAAAAACGTCTTTGGTTCTTACTTCCACGGACCGATCTTATCTCGCAACAAAGCACTAGCACTTCGCTTGCTATACACTGCCCTAAAAAATAAATACGGGGAAGACATTGAATTACCCAAATTACCTGAAAGTGCTTAAACGTAAAAAAACCGCTTGAAACGAAATCGTTTCAAGCGGCTCTTTTGTTTTAATCAACATAAATACCAGACTACTATTTTAATTCGGTAACGGGTCCCAAATAGCAAAACTCCAAGGGACTTCATGGAGCTGTTCATAGGACACAGGAGCCCCTGGAAAATCCCCGACTTTTTCTCGGTAAGCCTTAAACAAGATTCGATATTCTCCATTTAATTCAGCTGGCAGATCAGCTTTAAAACGCATGGTCCATTCCCACTCTTTAGTTGTCGCTTCCCCTGTTGGAACTAAATTATCGCTTCGGGCCGTTTCAATATATTTTTCCCAATCCGGAACTTCTTCAAAAGTCGTTCCATTTCTTTGAATTTCTAACACGGGTTCGACTTTATCGATATTGTCTGCCATCAATTTAAAGTTGACCGTTTGAGTTGGTGATCCGTTATAAACTAAGCGCTCTTTCATCGTGCTCTTTACTTTTAAGCCACTTGGTTTATCTTTGATCGTGATCGGTAAATAAAATGCTTCACCTTCCGCTTGTTCTTCCCACTCTTCATCAAGGACCGCATTTTCTAAACGTTCCCCCAATAAAGGATAAAAAGAAGAGCGGGCTTTATGTGCTTGTACTCGAATTTGATACGATTTTCCAGCCGCCAAAGCTTCTACTGGCGTATTGATTTGAAATTTATAATCCTTCCCTCCAAAGTTTGGCATAGATTGTCCTGGTTGGTGATCATTCGGATCGACCCGTTCAAAAGGCGCCACTAAGACAGTCTGATCTTCTTTTAAGCGTGAATAATTTGCCGTCTCCAATGAACCATCTAAATTTTTCTTTTGAATCATAGTTCCGGCCGGCCAATCAACTGCTTCAACGCCATTAGCTTTTTGTTCAAGTAGTTGGAACGTTACACTAATCAATTTGTATTGGTTGAATGCATCGACCGCATCCATGGCTTTACTCACTCGAATATCACCACTTACTTCGATTGGCTCTTGCGATGCATATTCTGCTTGATTGGTCTTAACGGAACGTTGGACTACTTCAGCTTTTTTCGCCACTTCAAAACTAGTTGGGATATCGTTTCGTTCACTCACCTTGCCTTCTTCTGCCACTGTTGGAAAGGACAGTTGGATCAGATCGAGTTCATCACCTGTAGCTAATTCATGAATTGCTGTGTCTTGATTTTCAAAATCAAAGATGAACAAGTAAGATAGTTGATCGGCTTCTTTCGCGTGAGCTGACATTTTAGCTTTAGTCAACTGGGTCGCTTCGGTTTTATTTTCCCCCATCTGATAAAAATCTTTCAGCAAAATTTTAGCTTGCGAATCGTTCGTTTCATTTCGATAATAATAATACTCTGGTCGCACTTTTTCTACTTTATCGCCGACCGTTTTAGTTGATTGGACTTTCATCAAAATCGTATCACCCGGTGGTAATGAGACTTTTGCCGATCGCTCATCAGCTGCTGTGGAAGCAAACTGTAAGAAAAAATCGTCCTCTGGAATCTTAGCTGGCAACCCTTCTGTGATCGCACTCGTATCATACGCATACTGAACCGTCAAGGCACCGTCTTGCAAAGTTTTCTTTACATTATCTGCTGAAGCACTAAACTCTTTGTACACTTTTCCTGCCATCAACGCATTCTCGACTTTAATCTTGGATGCTTTCCGCAGCACTTTGATCTTCACTTTAAAATCTAAATCATCGCTGTCTTGGCTTTGGTAATGAATGATCAAACTGCGTTCACCTAATGTATCGTTGATGTTGTTGGCGTTATAAATTTTATAATTCAATTTGTTCACAGTCCCCGTTTTACCAAGTGACTGCCCAGCCGCCTGCGCTAAATCTATATAGGCTGGATCGCTGCCTAGCAAATTAAGACCGGTCCCTAAAGCAAAGGTACTGTTCCCGTAAGAAACAGAATGATCTTGATTAGCAACTAGATTATCAATCGTATCTAAATTGAAACTATAAAAGTCACCTGGTGTCTGAACTAACTCATACTCGTTCACAAAATTTGGCAACGGTAAGTCTAATGTTTTATTCAGACTAGTGTCATTGGGGTAATCTGCTTCTTTATATGCCCAAAGTTCGATTTCTTTTTGATCTGGCCGATAGCGAATCCGCAATTCATTTTTGGGAGCTTCTGTTCGAAACATCGTCGCAATTCGATTGATCGTATAAATCTGTACGACATACGGACGATACGAAACCTTTTCGCCTGCTAACTCTTCAAACACATGATCTTTAGCTCCACCATAACTTAATGTCATCGTGGCTGTCAGTTGCTCACCAAATGGGATGATCATGCCATCACCATCTGCTCTACCGATGATTTTGATCATCGTGACTTGATCCAATTTATCCTTTACTTCTTCATAGGTTTGATAAGTCGCAAAACCATTTTCTCCAGTAAACGTATCTTGATGATTGTTAAACTTTTCCTGTGCCGTCGTATAACCGATGTCATACGTGACTCCTTTTTGACTTTTGATTTCTAATTCGCCTTTCAATGCCAATGAATAATCTGCCAGCTCTTCTTCAGTCAGCCACTCAGGTTTCACGTCTTGTTTAGCAATCGGTAGATACGCGATGAACATGCCTTTAGAATCGACATACCCCTTTTGATGAATGTTGTCCATTGAGAAAGTCGCTTTAAACGTTTGATCGTTCTTGTCGAGTACTCCTTTTGAACGTGTTCCATCATCTGTCGGGTCTAAGACATCATTTGACAGACGTGTGTTGAGACCAAAATTCAAATTGGGAGAATTAGTGGTGAAAGAATAATCTAAGTTAGTCGAGCAAAGGTTATAAGACGGTGGCGCATTAGAGGGCGTATAGTAATATGTGTTTGCCCAACCAGCGTTTGGCATGCTTTCAGTTAATCCCCAACGGTCATTTACCATATATGCAGCATAACTTCCAGTTGCAGCAGCTGTATAATTTTTGTCTCCTACGAATAATAATTCTCGATACTCGATTGGTCGCCCATCAGAAGCGATATTGACTTCCATCTGATATTCGATCGAGATCCTTTCTCCATACATTTCTCGTTCTTCATCATAATAGCCAAGCCCATCACTATCTAAAACTTCTACGCGGTAAAAATAGCCGCCGGTTCCTTCTAATACGAGTGGCTCACCGTCACTATCTATCAGCTGTTCCAATCGATAATTTAATTTCTTATTTCCTTGTGCTAATTTGATTGAATCTTCTAGTAGTGTTAAAGCAGTCGGGGTTCGAAGATAAAAAACCGGATTTGGTGAATAGTTTGATGCTCCGTACGGATAAAAAGTCGACAAAGCAGTGGCTTTTACGGTCAATTTTTCCCCGACATCCACCCGGTCACTCATTTCTTTTAGCTCTCGCCCCGCACTATCTATGATGGTCATCGGATCAGTTTGATTTCCTCTTGACTTATGACCATCAATGAATAATCCGATATCTGCCCCTTGTTTGGTGGTCGCATTGGCAGCTACAACAGGTCGCGTTATAATAGTTCGCTTCAAATTATTTCCGTTATAACCTGCTGCTGGCTGAATCTCCATCGTAGAATGCGCATCACCATTGGCATTTGTTTTATCTGTCAACAGGTGTCCATAATACTGTCCACCAGACTCCTTCACTCGCCCTTTATCACCGCTGACATAGTTTCCGTCATCTTTAGCGGCGACTTTAAATGTATAACTCAATTCTTTAATGTAATAATTTTCAAGATCTACTGGCACTTGTCCTAAACCTTGCGCTAACATTTCTCGATTTACATAGTAATAGTAACGTTCATTGGGGAAACCCAGCAAAGACTTTTCAACCCCGAAACTTTGGGTGATTTTTTTATTTTGATAAACTTTCGCTGGCGTCAGCTTATAATTCCCCACTAATTTATCTGTTTCACCTATCGCACCTTTTTTCTGTAATGTAAAAGAAAAATCGTATTCATAATTGCGAGCGGCGGCTAAATCCTCCGCGCTGTCGACCGTCCAAAATTGAACCATCGTGACTCCGATATGCCACGTGTTGTTGATATCAAATTTATATTTAACATCTGCTTCACCTTTCGCGTTCGTTTTATTCGTAATTGATGAATAGCCTAATAAATGATTAACATGTTGATTTTGCATATTGATCACATCAAGTCGGATAGGATTACTAGCTGCTGAGGATAGAAATTCAAAATCAAACGCCGTATCGTCAACGATCTTCAACGGGTTTCGATCACTGTCAGTTAAAGAGACTGCCTCTGATGTCACAGTAGCTCCGTTAAAAGCACTTTCATATTTTCGACCTAAATTATCTTTTGTGTAATAAACAGTATCCCCAGTCTGGAATCGATCGGCTGGATAACGATAATGTAGTTGTAAATTTAGTACTTGCAATAAATATTCTTGCTGCGGATCAGTAAAATAATAGGTTACTTTGATCCGACCATCCGCTAACACCTCATGTTTATAGTTAAAAATTTTATTACCATCATTACTTGCGGTGATCGTTTGAATCCAGTCATCCATCTCAGTAGTCAACAATTCAGCCGAAATAAATTTATTCGGTTCCGTTTCAGACTCTTTGTAAGGAACATACAATTCATATGTCGGATTAGTCAGTTGGTAGCTGTTGTCATTAGTTGACATGTCGTTGTTTCGAACCCGTGCATTTAATGTCAGCGAATATTTTTTATCAACTAACTGAGGGCCTGGATCTTGCGAGTTAGGAATAGCATTATTTTTTATGATTACCGAATGACCAATCGAACTGCTATTTACTAAATCATCTAGCACACGTTTTTCGGTCTTCTGTTCATCTTCAATCAAAGCGACTTGAAGTGCTGGCGATTGGCGGTTCAAACTTTGATGCTGAATGCCACTCCAAAAAGAAGGATCACTCGCATTTCCACCATAAGAAGAGCGAATCGGAAAATAAAAACCGTCGATTGCCGCATTGGCCTCAAAGTGCACTACAATTTTCCCACCGTGAAAATAATCTTGATACCGCTGATTGGTCTCTTTTGGAAGATAATATTCACTTCTTTGAATCGCTGAATTCAACGCATAAATTGGTTCAGTCCGTTCTTCTAACCGCTCAACTTTTACAACACTCTCTTTTGCCTCAATCACAGCTAATGCTGTTTTAGGAATCAAAATTCCTGGTGCAACAATCAGTTCGATTTTGCGGAGAGCATTCGTTTGTTTGTTAAACTGAACTATGACCCGTGACTGATCAGAGAGTTTCCAATCAATGTTAACAGGTGTAGCTTCTTCGGCTTCGCGCAATGCAATGTCGCCACCGTTTCGTTCGACTACGACTGAAAAATCAGCTTGCGCCTGTGGACTAGACGGTATTTTTTCAGTTGTAGTTTCAGCTGGTTCACTTTCACTCGTCCCTTCAGCCATCGCTTCAGTCGACGCTTCACTCCCCTCTTCCGTCGTTACGGTCCGTTCAGCTGCTTCATTTTCCTCACTTGTTTCTGCCAACAAACTCTCCAACGAAAATTTTGTCGCTAACTCACTTTCAATAGAAGTTTCAGGTATCAAGCTCGTACTAGTTTCAGATCCTGCTCCCAAGACAACTTGCCCACTAGTCACACAAGGCAAAAGTATTAATAAAAAAGCTAGTGCCGCTGTTAACTTTTTTTTCATCACTGCCTCCTTTATTTCACTGCCGTGATTTTAAATGGCCGGTCAGTTTCTGGCGCATAATTTTGTTCTTCATCGTATTTCAGCAAATAAATCGTGGCCGCACTGATCGCGTCAATCACGCCCAGCTCGATTTTTTTCTGATCATTGTCTCCTGTGATTGTTTTCCCCAGTAAAAATTTATTCGTTTGATCCGGTACGACTTTATCGGCATCCCAATTTAGGGTCACCGTTCGTTTTTCATTTGCCCAAACGATCAACTTCGTATACGGACTTTGCTTTTCATCTTCCACGACGATTTCCACATCTTCCGCTGCTTTTTGCAACAGAAAAGTCGCGGTCAATTCAGTTTGATACGGCTTGGTGCTCGTCGCGGTAACTGTCAACGCTCGTTCAGTCTTTCCCACTAAAAAATCATCACCCGGATAAATATCGATGACTTGTTTTTGTTGATCAGCTTTACTGGTGGAAGCCGGTAACGTGATCGCTTTACTGTCCATTTGCTTTATTCTGCCATCCACTTCGATCACAGCATTCGGATCTTGTTCAACTGTCACTTGATACTCAATCGGCACACGGGTAAAGCGCTGGCTATCTGGATAATTTCGCATTTCGATCCGGATCTTTTTCCCATTTTTCCAGTTCGTGATGGGATACGTTTTCTCTGCTTGACGCACCACTTCTTCTCGCTCTTTTAACACATTGCTGACAAAATACATATTTTTAGCTTTGCCTGGTTCATCAGCAGCTTGGTTTGAAACAAATTTCGCTAACCCTAAGACTGCCAAAAAAACAACACTCACTGTTCCGGTTACTATGATTTTTTTTCTTTTCACGTTGATCACCTAATCTATCTGTTCAGTTTGAATTTTTAATCGCTGGATTTGCATATCATCTTGGTAATAATTTTGATTTTTTTCTTCCGGCCACCGGACTTTGATTTTATACGTGTGGATTTCTGGCTGGGTCGTAGCAGCCGCCATTTCAACTAACTCACCAAATGCGATCTCTTTTTCAGCCCCCCCTATCACGCGCAATAATTGATAGTCGAGCGGCACCATCCCAAAAGTTTCCAACTGAATCTGATATTGCGTGGTAACTTCTGTCTTGCGGTCAGCTTTTATATTGGTCAACTCAAATGTCAGCGTTTCAGTCTCTCCCGGAGAAAAAGTATTCGCTTTAAGCTCGATCGTAGCAAGCGAATTTCCCACAAAAACTGCCGTTCGTGCTTGGTCTTCTAACTTGTGCGCCTCTTGAAATTTTGCTAAGGTCGGCCAAATCAAATAGCTGCCTGCTAAAAGAATCGTTAAAGACAATAACAGCAAAGGATAACGATTTTTCTGGCAAAATGTTCTCATGAGCCTTTACGTCCTTTCTGCTGTTTCAATAAAAAACTCAATAAAACAAAGAGCACGCCGGTATAGATGATCCAATAGTGACGCGCTTCTCCTGTCTTGGGTAAGAAACCTAAAAATTTATCTGTAGCTTGAGGTAGTGCTACTGTTTTCGAAATTCCCGTTTGCGCTAAAAAATTAGAACTCGCGCCAATTTGTTCAGCACTTGTTTCACTAGGCGTTTCTGTAGCTGGCGGGATTGGTTTGCCGGCTGCTTCACTGATTACTTTTAATTTCAATGTGTAAACGAGATCCGCATCCAACGCTTTTTCCCCCAACTGAGTATCTCGTTCATGATCGACCTGTCCATCCCACTGCCAATCGATCCGATATGTTCTTGTTTGGCGTGCTGGTAAGTGCTCGGCTTTTTTAAAACTCCCTGTCGGTAAAAATTCAAAACCTGTTGGACCAAAAATATACGCATTCTCTTCTTTGATCCGCAACTCGATCGGGATCGCTTCATTATTTTCTTCTTCAATATGTACCCAGTAGTCTTGTGGTGCAGCAGTCACATTTTTTATTTGAAACGTGTAGCTACCACTTTTATTCGGATGCAAAAGTGCTGGTGATCCTTCACCAAAAATAGTTACTTCATCTCCAGCTGACCAAACTTGACCACTGTCATCTGTTATTTCAAATAATTTAGCCGCACGGACTTCTTGCGGCCAAAAAAAGACAACGAGGCACAAGACGCCAAAAATAAAATTCTTTTTCGACATGTTGCACCTCCTTGTACTTAAAATTAATCGACTTGTGTAACGTTAGTAGTTGCTTTGATATTGACAGTAGCGGTTCCGGCTTCACCTAAAGTTGTATCAGCTGCATCATTTAATGCAATCTCAGCGTCATCATTTCCTTTTTCGAATGCCCAACGCCAGAAAATATAGACTTCATGATTTTCCGTAGTTCCTTTAGCAATCGTTCCATTGATTGTACCTGCAGTTGGAGGAGTACTCGACCAAGCACTGGCAGTTAACTGAGTGCCTTTTTCCCCTGCAGCATAAGAATATTCTAGTGGGATATTCCCAGCATTTGTAATAGTTAAACTAGTCTTATAGTCTACATCAACTTCTGACGCAGTATTCCCGACTTCGATGACCGCATAACCTGAAGTTCCAGGTGCTAAAACTTTATCTTTTGGATTTTTCTTTGATTCCACACTATCTTCAAGGTTCGGTTTATTATCTATTCCTCCACTGGCATCAAATGTTGGGACCGCCGTCCAATTATCATACATTCCCGTCGCACTAAACAAATGATCCGTATCCCCCTCAGCAGTTACACTGAATTTCGCCACTCGCGCACTATCTTCAACATTACCTTCTTTCGTATACTTCGCCAACGTTCCACCCAACAAACTCAACGTTACGATTACTAGTGCGGCTACCCCGAATGCACGGCGCATCTCTTTATTTTTCTTAACACTCTTCAATTTCTGTTCCTCCTTTATATTGGCGTTTGGCTCGAATTTCTTTCACACGATCATATCCCATTAAAAGCAGTATTGGGATTCCAATACTTCCCACTAATCCCAGTGGTGTTTGTAAAAAGAGTAAAAAATCTCCCAACTTTGGGATCGTCTTTAAGTTCTTTCCTAAGATCTGATTTTCTTTGACAAATTCTTGATCTGGTGCGTTATTCGCGCGACCTTTCGTCTGATAAGTTGTGATACCATCATCAACTTTGATGGTGATGACTTCATGACTGACATACGAATTACCAGATTTGAATGTGATCACATCCTGATTGTGGTATTTCTCTTGCTGCGTTTTATTTTTAACTAACATCAAATCCCCAACTTTGATCGCGCGTTTGCTGCCATCATCCATCGATCCGGACTGCACGATCAAAGGCGTGATCCCAAATGCATTCGGTGCTCGATCGGGCTGTGCGTAACTTTGATAGATCAAAAAAAGATTCGTCAATAAAAGCGGCACCAACAGAATAATAAAAAAACGTGCAGTCCACTTTAAGATTTGATCGAATTTATTCAAAATAACATACCCTCCTAATTAAATTTATTTTTTTATATTTTATTTTTCTTATTTAATTATAGAGTGATTAAAATTTTAAATCAATTATTTTCTAATGTTTTTAAAGAATAAAAAGCCAAAAGTAATCTAAATATAAAATAAAACTTATATAATATTTGTTATCAAAATTATCAATCTTTGTTTTCTTATTATAATTATCATAATTTTATTATCTTATAGCAAAGCATAAAAAAACGCATTTGTCCATTCTTGCGGACAAATGCGTCATGTTTTGCAAGCTGCATTTTTAAAAGTTGCAGCAAACTATTTTTTACTTTCTCCTGGTGTCGAAGCGATCAAACTCAAATCGCCTTCAAGCTCCCAGCTAGTAATTGCAGCTGGCAAAATGAAACTTGTACCCGGCTTTAATTCATACGTCTTTCCTGCCACGATCAAATTACCATAGCCACGGATCACGGTTGCTAAAGTATATAAACCCGTTTTTTCCACATTCAACTCACCAGATACATCCCATTGATACACATTGAAAAATTCCGTTTCTAAATAAGTCGTGATTGCTGAATCGCCTTTACGAATTTCTGAAATCTCTAACTCTGGCGTCCGAGCTGGAACAGTCGTTACTTCGATCGATTGCTCGATGTGTAACTCGCGGGTATTCCCAGCGTCATCTTTACGATCATAATCATAAACCCGATAAGTCGTATCTGAGCTTTGTTGTGTCTCTAAGATCATAATCCCTTTGCCGATCGCGTGGATCGTCCCACTTGGAACAAAGAAGAAGTCACCTTTTTTAACCGGCACACGACGTAATAAGTCATCCCACTGACCGTCCTTAATCATCGCTGCTAGTTCGTCACGAGTTTTCGCGTTATGACCGTAAATGATCTCAGCACCTGGCTTAGCATCGATAATATACCAACATTCTGTTTTGCCAAGCTCACCTTCGTGTTTTAAGCCGTACGCATCATCTGGATGGACTTGCACTGAAAGATCATCTTCGGCATCTAAAATTTTGATCAAAAGTGGAAAAACTTTCCCTGGCTGGTCACCAAATAATTCCCGATTGTGCTCCCAAAGTTCTGCCACTGATTTTCCTTTAAATGGACCGTTTTCAACGATACTAACTCCATGGGGATGCCCACTGATAGCCCAGTCCTCACCAATTTTATCATTCGGGAGTTCAAAACCAAAAACAGTATGTAGTTGATCGCCACCCCAGATTTTTTCGTGGAAAACAGGTTTTAAAAATAAAGGTTCCATTTTTTTCGCTCCTTTTTTATAATTGAAATTGATTTTTTCTTTCGATTAAATAGTGTGCCAGAATCTCATCTCGATTTTTTAAATAGCTAGGGTTCCGATCAATCGGATGGACACGATTTGATAAAAAAACAAACGCGCCGTGTCGTTTAACATCCAACAATAAAAAAGTTCCGGTATAGCCGGTATGGAACAATAAATTTTGCTGGTCGACTAAGCTATGTTTCAAATTCCAACCTAAGCTCCGATCACCTTTTTGATTGGGCGTTTGATCATGCAATAAAGAGTCGATCGTTGCCGGTTGTAAAAATTGTTTGCCATTGACGAAGCCTTCATTTAAATACAGTGCGCAAAATTTTTGTAAATCTGCATTCGTCGTAAACAGTCCCGCATTTCCTGCATGTTCAGCTAAGACACGGGCTTTAGGATCATGCGTCTCACCTTTTAAAATGCGGCCATCCGCTAATTTTTCGGTGGGAATGATTCGATCTGTGATATGCGTCGGTAAAAACAAACTATCCGTCATCCCGAGCGGTGCTAAGACTTCCTGTTTAAAAACCGTCACGACATCTTGTTGATACAATTCTTCAATCAAAAAACCCAATAAAATCGTTCCGGCATCCGTGTATTTTACGACTTGACCTAAATGTTTTCCCGGTTGCAAAGTGAGGTATGCGGCGCGCAACTCTTTTGCATCCAACTGATCCCGATTGGGAATATACGTCTGAATATCAGAAGTGTGGGTGAGTAAATGGCGTAAGGTGATCGTTTGATTTTGAAATTGTGGTAACAAATCACACAACGGCTGATCCCAAGTAAGCTTTCCTTGTTCAAAGAGTTTCAACATCACCGTCGTCGTACAAACGACTTTTGTTAGTGAGGCCACATCAAATAATTTATCTAACTCCATCGGGACACGCGTCGGTTCGACTTGTGCCAGTCCTAATGCATGAGTCTCACTTTTTCCGTCTTCGATCAATGTGTAAATGACTCCTGGATAAATGCCGGCCTGCATTTTCTGTTGGATCAACAGCTGAGTCTCTGGATACAAAAAAGCACCTCCTACTTAACTTCACACGTGAATTTTTTTAAGCACACGTAATGAAAAAAGCCGCGTAACATACGCGGCTACTTTTTTATTTTAAGCTAAAACAAACCACCATTCAATCCCGATCGCATCATAAACTGTGATAATCGTCCGTTTTTTATCGATGAAGTGTTCGTGGTCGATCGTACTTAGATGCTCTGCTAACTTTTCCAATTCTGTTTGACTGACTTTAAACATCAGAAAATCCAAGCCGAGCACTTTTTCAGTCGGTAGATCGATTGTGCCGCCTGTCGCTTGACTCAAACCAACGACAAAATTACCGCGGTTCAAAACTAATAATTCATTTTTTTCTTCATGTGTCGGCAGTCCTAAAGTATTCGTGATAAAGTCGATTTGCTTAGTTAGATCGCTGACATTCAAATGGATCTTATCGAAATAAGCGCCGTGGATTTTTTCTTTTTTCGTCGCCTTTTTTAATAATTCGTCTAGATCAAATGAACTTGGCTCGACTTCTGAGCGCACTTTACTCGCGCCGAAAAAAACTTCGATCTCATTGCCTTCTGGATCAGCAAACAATAAGCCTTTGTCCTCTTCAGCAATCAACGCATCTTCCAATGGAAATTTAAATTTTTGTGCGCGGTACCAGACATTGGCTAGTTCCTCTTCATTCGGTACGACTAATGAGAAACGTTGCATTTTTTTGATCTCGCCAGTGTGATCTTCTGCTCGTGGACTTTCTTCTAGCCACAAAAATTCCGTCTCAGGTTCTTTATATCCTAAAATAGCCAGCTCGTTTTCTTCACGAATCAAATGAAACCCAATGATATCGCGGTAGAAATGGATCATCGCTTCTCGATCTTTGACGCGAATCGCGATGGTTTTTAAACTAGGCTGGTCTAAGCTAAATGTGCCCATTTTATTCCCTCCGTCTCCTCATTCATTTTACCGATGGTGCTAAAATACCGCAAGTGATACCCCTTGCTAGCGGTTACACAAAATCAAACAAAAGAATTACGATCATTCGACTGATGCACGTGTGTAAAATAATTGTCAGGGAATTTTTTTCATGTCTTGCTAGTAGAAAATTATTTTATTTTCGATTTATCCCCTCTAATAGCGAAATTGTTTTTCAAATATGAACTTTCTTTAGTCATTTATTAAAGGTTCTTTAACAAGCAAAACAAAACAGAATAAAACACTTGTAATCCAACGGAATTTATATTAATATTCTGAAATATAATATTAAATAAATAAAGAAAAGGTTGTTGTACACATGACTTACTCTGTATCAGCTTTAGAATTTATGTCTCTTTTAGATCAAGATTCTGCCACTGTTTTAGATTTGCGCGACGAAGATATGTTTGACGAAGCAGACTTACCAAACGCAATCAAAGTTTCAATGACGACGTTACCTAGCAAATTACACCAGTTAGATAAAACTAAAACATATTATTTAGTTAGTCAATTTGGCCAACGTTCACAAGCAATGGCGAATTATTTAGATGAACAAGGTTTTTGTGCAATCAATGTGATCGGCGGCGCTACGGCATATCACCACTATTTAGCTAGTTAAGTTGCGCTTTTGTTTTCAAATTTTGACGAACGCTGTGTCCAGTTGGGCACAGCTTTTTTTGTAACGCATATTAGTTGTCAGTTACCCTAACTTTTCGTACACTGAGGGTATCTCATTAAAGGAGCTTAACAATCATGGCGAATGTATTAGTCGTAAAAGCACACCCATTAACTGCGGAAAATTCTCATACTATCACGATCTTAGATACTTTTTTACAAGCACATCAAACAGAACACCCCGAAGACACGATCGAAATGCTAGATTTATATCACACTCCAGTGCCTGAGATCGACGGCGACTTGTTACTTGCTTGGAAGGAACTTTCAGCCGGCAAAGCATTCACCGAATTATCCGATGCACAACAAGAAAAAATCCGCTTGTTCAACGAGTTCACGGAACAGTTTTTAGCGAGCGAAAAAATCGTGATTGCTAATGCATTATGGAATTTAAATATTCCAACAAAATTGAAAGCCTGGTTTGATACGGTCAACGTCGCCGGCAAAACATTCAAATACACAGCAGAAGGTCCAGTTGGATTGATCCATGATAAAAAGGCGCTTCATATCCAATCAAGTGGCGGTGTCTATCATGGAAAAGATTTTTCAGCTGAATATGTCAAAGGAATCCTGAATTTCATCGGGATCACTGACTTTTCTGCTATTTATAGTGAAGGGGCTGATTACACGCCTGAAAAAACGACTGAGATCGTCGGACATTCACAAGCAGAAGCGCGCGAGTTAGCTAAGAGCTTTTAAGAATCAAAAAAAGTGCCGCCCAAATTCTGGGCGGCGCTTTTTGTTCTTACCTTTACAGCATTCAATCTTCATATAAAGTCGAGATCCCTTTATACCATTCAAACACGTGAGTCACTACAACTTTGATGATCGCATAAAACGGAATCCCCAAGATCACTCCCACCACGCCGAAGATTTTTCCCGCAGTCAATAAAACAAACATGATCGTGACTGGATGGATCTCCAACTGGCTACCTAAAACTAATGGTGAGACGACGCGGCCTTCGATCGTCTGCTCAATGGCAAAAACGATGATGACTTTGATCAGCATCGCAGGACCGGTAACGATCCCTAAAAAGATGGTGGGTACCATGGCTAAAAAAGAACCTAAATAAGGGATTAGATTCAAGAAGCCGGCTAAGATCCCCAATGTAATCGCATAATTAAGTCCAGAAATAGAAAGTCCGATGATGAACATCACCGCCACGGCAAACGCGACGGTCAACTGTCCACGGATATACGAAGCTAATTGACTATTCATTTCTTTTAACACTTTAAAGGTCGGCTTGCGCATCTTATTCGGTAAAAAATCAATCAAGTAAGGTCCCAATTTTTTCCCGTCTTTTAATAAGAAGAATAAAATGATCGGCGCGGTCACGATCGCGATCAAAATATTAGCCACTGTTGAAACAAGGCTGCCTAAACCTTGTAAAGTGAGTTTGGAAACATTCTTAGTCAATTCACTGACTGATTCTAGTAATTTTTGCGTCATCTGCTC
This sequence comes from Enterococcus sp. CSURQ0835, assembly GCF_902706605.1. Taxonomy (GTDB): domain Bacteria; phylum Bacillota; class Bacilli; order Lactobacillales; family Enterococcaceae; genus Enterococcus_A. The sequence continues at coordinate 67,167 of NZ_CACSLH010000001.1, forward strand.
AATATTATTATGGAAAGGTTTAAAGACTGGATCTTTGAACACTTGATCGGCCTTTTTCGTTAGTGTATCTACATACCCCGGCATCGCTTTAAAAAAGGAATGCAGCTGTTCACGAATCTCAGGAATGATGACGACGATCCCCCACGTGAGCAGTGCAATCACAAAAATAAAAAGCAACGTGATCCCTAAAACGCGTTTCATCCCTTTACGTTCTAAATAATCCACCACTGGATTCATCAAGTAAAACAAAATACCGGCAATCATGATCGGTAACCCGACGATCGCAAAAAATTGTCCGACTGGTTCAAACAAATAGGAAACTTTCGTAAAGAGCAATGTGATCAATAGTAGTAACAATACGATCAACAAAGCTGTGACGACTTGACTATTTAAGATCCACTTCCAAAACCACGAAGATTTACGTGAGATTTTCTTTTTTTCCAATTGCATCACTCCTAGTGAAACGTGATTTTCATTTCCGCTTTAAGCGTCGGTAATTTTTCTGGGCTAAGATAGATCCCATTTGCGATCGTTTCGTCACTGTGCTGAAATAAAAGCGTTGCGTGGCTCAACTGATTCAAATTTTGATTCACTAGCGGACCGACTTTCGTTACATGATAAGTTTGATCACCAAAAGTCAGTGTACTGCCAACTTTTAATTCGATCGAATCACTTGGCATCGTTTGCAAGATCGAATACTCGGCTAAATCTTTCGTTGCACTAGGTCCAAATAAAATCAAAATCTTTTCATCATTGATCGCTTGAGCGCCAATTTTTTTAATGGTTGTCGTTGCCATGAGTCACACTCTTTTCTTCAAATTCTTCTTTAAATTATAACACAAACTTGTCGCTATCCAAGTTGTCATTTCCTTGTTACAATAATTTTATAAGGAGGTCGTGTCATGAAAATTCTTTTAGGCACTTACACGCGGAGAAAAAGTGAAGGTATCTACCAGATCGAACTTGATCCGCATAAAAAACAATTAACTGAGCTGACTCTTTTGCATAAGGAGACTAGCCCGACTTATTTAACAAAAAGCAACGCCGGCAATCTGTATACGGTAACGACGGTGAAAGAACAAGGTGGAGCAGCCGCTTACGATTCAAATGGGAATTTTTTGAATGCTGTAACAGAAAAAGGCGCACCATTGTGTTACGTCGCAGTTGATGAAAAACGGCAACTGCTTTATGGCGCCAATTACCATAAAGGTGAGATCAATGTTTACCACCTTCAATCAGATGGCTCGCTTGCTTCGGCGGCAGCCTTGTATCATGTTGAAAAAACCGGTCCGAATAAAAATCAAGATGCCCCCCATGTCCACTATACAGATCTCACCCCAGACGAACGACTCGTCGTTTGTGATCTTGGAACGGATCTAGTCAGCACATATGATATTTTTGAAAATGGTGAGTTGGGTCTGAAAAATTTTTATCGGGCTGAACCTGGGACTGGTCCACGACACTTGGTCTTTCATCCAAACGGTACATTAGCGTATTTGTTAGGCGAACTGGACAGCAGTGTCACCGTCTTAGCCTACAATCACGATTTAGCAGAGTTTACACAAGTTCAAAAACTTTCCGCACTCCCTTCAGATTACACGGGTGAAAATGGCGGCGCTGCGATTCGGATCACTCAAGACGGAAAATTTTTATATACGTCTAACCGCGGCCATGACTCGATTGCCGTCTTTGAAATCGCTGCAGACGGTACATTGAAAAAAATCCAAACGATCGCAACCGAAGGCAATTTTCCACGAGACTTCGCTCTTGATCCTAGTGAACAGTTTATCGTGTGTGCGAATCAAAATAGCGACAATTTGACTTTGTTCAGCCGCGATGCGCAAACGGGTAAATTAACAGTGAGTCAAAAAGATGTTTATGCACCAGAATGTGTTTGCGTTTATTTTGAGGAGTGAGTTAGATTGAACCGTGAAGAAGTAATCGAACGTTTGAAAAAAGAATTAGCGTTGCCGCTGTTTAACGGCAAGCTGGAAGATAAAACGTACAGTGAAGCCGAGTATCAAAAAATCAAGCAAGATTTGCAACGCTATTTTGAAGACTACGTGCGCAACGTCGAAAATTAGAATTCCTCCTTAAGAGAGCGACAGTTTGGCGTCGCTCTCTTTTTATTGGAGCAAAAGCGGCTTTATCAGTTCAATTTTTTATTCCCACTAAAACAAAAAGACCACCGATCTCTCGGTGGCAAAAGGAGTAATTACTATTTTGTAGTGAAAAGAAAAGGTTATTGGTTATGAATCTATCTTACTCGATCTTTTCTTTTTTGTATTTAAAATAACGTGACAATGTAATTAGAAAACCTTTGTTGTATTTGTCTTGCTGATAACTGTTATTGCAATAACAAATTAGTGATTTTTTGGATCGTTTTGTAGATCGTATCCGTTGCTTCATCTTGCTTTTGTTCCGCTAGATCAAATGCTTTTTGATCTAAGCTTGGTTGTAAGCTGTCAGTCATCTCTTGGCAACCAGCCACATATTGAAGATACGCTTTTTCCAATCTTTTATGGTTGCCGATCACTTTAGCAGGCGGCTTCAACAAACCGATCTGCTTGCCGAGCTGACGATAAACAGCGGTTCCTTTTTCAAACAATTCATGGATCTCTGCCAATGTTTTATCATCTAAGTCAGCCATCTGATCATGATCGATGGCATTTCTGATTTTTTCATAACTTGGGTGAAGCTTATCTCCCATCTGTTCTGTATTTTGAATCAGATCATTGATTTCTCGGGCATAAAAGCCGGTATTCGGACGCATATGATTCTCTCCCTTGGTAAAAAGCTGTCGCAAGATGCGGCAGCTTTTTATTTTTACTTATCATTATTATACAACATTTTACGTTGGAAAAGTTTAACAATTTCAACAACTGGAATAATCGCAAAGGATACTCCGATCACGATCCCCCATTGGTAACCGTCTAAGTGAGCTACTCGGAATACGTCGTTTAGTCCTGGTACGATGATGATCACCATCATTAAGACAAAGGACAATAAGATCGCCCAGTTGAAGCTCTTGTTTCTAAATGGTCCCACTTTGAAAAGAGATTGATGAACTGATTTTACGTTAAAGGCATGGAACAACTGCATCAAACCTAATGTGGCAAAGGCCATCGTCAAGGCATCGGAATGGATTTCTTGATATGTTGTGTGAACTGGCCACTGGATCGCAGACCAGTAAACGAACAAGACGCTGGCGGCTTCTAAGATCCCTTGGTAAATGATGCTGGACAACACGCCGCCTGAAAACAGATTGGAATTTCGGCCCCGCGGTTTGTGTTGCATCAAATCTTTTTCCGCTGGTTCCATTCCTAATGCGATCGCTGGGAACGTATCGGTTACTAAGTTGATCCATAATAAATGAATCGGTAGCAAGGTATCCCAACCAAACAATGTTGCCAAAAACAAGGTTAACACTTCACCTAAGTTGGCAGCCAGTAAATATTGAACGGCTTTTTGAATATTTGAGAAGACTTTTCGACCTTCTTCGACGGCTACGACGATCGTCGCAAAGTTATCATCGGCTAAGACCATGTCAGACGCGCCTTTAGAAACTTCCGTCCCAGTGATCCCCATACCGATTCCGATATCCGCTTGTTTCAGTGCCGGTGCATCATTGACCCCGTCACCCGTCATGGCAACGACTTTACCTTCTTTTTGCCACGCTTTAACGATCCGAACTTTATGCTCAGGTGAGACACGCGCGTAAACGGAATACTCGTCAACTTTTTGCGCGAACTCTTCATCGCTCATTTCGTTTAATTGTGCACCAGTCAAGACGGCATCGTCATCCCCGGCTTTAATGATCCCAAGGCGAGCGGCGATCGCTTCGGCGGTGTCTTTGTGGTCACCGGTGATCATGATCGGACGGACACCAGCTTCTTTTGCCACACGAACGGCTTCGGCTGCTTCAGCCCGCTCAGGATCGATCATCCCGACTAGACCCGCAAAGATCAAATCATTTTCTACGATTTCAGATTCCATTTCCACTGGGATCGCATCGGCATATTTGTACGCCATCCCTAAAACTCGTAACGCTTGTTTGGCCATGTCTTTATTATGGAATAAAATATTTTCTTTTTCGGCTTTGGTCATGTCGATAACTTTGCCATCTAACAAGACTTTCGTTGCTCGTTCTAATAAAACATCCGGCGCACCTTTGACCGCGATCAAAAATTTCCCATCCGGCTGCTCATGGATCGTACTCATTAATTTCCGCTCTGAATCAAAGGGTAATTCTGCGACCCGTGGTTCTGTTTTAACTTGTTCACGGACATCAAAATCGTGGTTCAAGCCAAATTGAACTAATGCTGTTTCCGTTGGGTCCCCGATCAAGTTCCCCTCCGCTCCGATCTTCGTATCATTGGCGAAGTTCATGATCTTAAGGGCCATGTTATCAGTTGGGATCGTTCCTTTGGCATCCAGCTGTTCATTGTCCGTGTATAATTTTTCCACGGTCATTTGATTCAAGGTCAATGTCCCTGTTTTATCCGACGCGATAATATCAGTTGAGCCTAATGTTTCAACGGCTGGCAACTTCCGGATCACGGAATTTCGTTTGGCCATGACTTGCGTTCCTAAAGCCAAAATGATCGTTACGATCGCCGGCAAACCTTCTGGGATCGCAGCAACGGCTAATGAGATCGAAGTCAATAACATATCGACCCAAGAAGTCCCATTGATCACGATTCCGACAACAAACATGATGACTGCGATTACGATGATGGCGATCGTTAAGAATTTACCTAATTGGTTCAAATTATTTTTCAGCGGTGTTTCAGTTTCATCCGCTTGGGCTAACATACCAGCGATCTTACCGACTTCAGTGTCCATTCCTGTATTGACCACCACACCAGTTCCCCGGCCGTAAGTGACATTACTGTTAGAGTACGCCATGTTGATCCGATCGCCGATTCCAATCTCAGCGTCATCTAATACGATCGTTTCTTTTTCAACTGGAACGGATTCACCCGTCAAAGCGGCTTCTTCGATTTTTAATGACCGCGCTTCGATCAAACGGACATCAGCTGGTACTACATCCCCAGCTTCTAGTAACACGATATCTCCAGGAACGAGATCAGTTGATTTGACTGATGTCGTGTGGCCATCGCGCAAGACATTGGCACTTGGCGTTGACATTTCACGCAACGCTTCAATAGCTTGCTCAGCTTTTGATTCTTGTAAAACACCCATTACGGCATTGATGATCACAACGGCTAAAATAATGATCGAATCGACCACTTCATGAGAAACGACGGCAGAGATGATCGCCGCAACGATCAAAACAATGATCATCATATCTTTGAACTGTTCAAAGAAGCGCACCACCATACTTTTCTTTTCGCCTTCTTCTAGTTCGTTTGGTCCATATGAAGCGATTCGTTTGTCCGCTTCAGCTTGCGTCAGACCATCTTTAGTCGTCTGCATCTCAGCTAAGACCGTTTTTTCGTCTTCCGTGTAAAACGGCTTCACTAATTGTTGTTTTTTCTCTTCTGACATGTTCTTCCTCCTTCACAAATTTGCATCACAAGGCCATCTTGATCAAAAAAGCATTGATCACAGCTCTTTCATCGTAAAAAAAATAGACTTGTGTATGCGCAAAGAACATACATAAGTCTCACTATTTAAGGCAACACCAGAAAATTTTTTTCTTGTTGGTGATGTTGCCACAGCATGTGCTGCTAGTTACTCCCTCATGAATACTAACTGAATTATACAAGAGGGACTCATTAAAATCAATCACTTATTGTTATCTTTCAGAAATTAAAAGGCTTTCTTTCAAGCTTTTTTGCCAAAAATCAGCAGCGGTTCCTTGCTCCATTCCCATTACGAATTTTGTTCGGATATCTGGATAATTTTCGGCTAATCGACTCACCAGCTGTTTGATCTCTTCGCGTTTAGTTTTTTTATCGACTGGACACGGATTGAACACGACCGGTAATTCCTCCCGCGCCACAAAACGAATGATTTGTTTTTCTGGTAAATAGATCATGGGACGGATCAATGAAATTTGATTTTTACTCAAGTAACTGATCGGCTCAAAACTATTCAAGCGGCCATGAAATAAAAAATTCATAAAATACGTCTCAATGGCATCATCTACATGATGACCCAGCGCGACTTTTTGACAGCCTAACTCCCGAGCGCGATGATACAAGTACCCACGGCGCAATTTAGCACATAATGAACACGGACTTTTTTCTTGCCGAATATCAAAAACGACTTTTGCGATGTTAGTCGGGACGATCTCAAGTTCATATCCAAGTTCATGGACAAATGTTGCTAACGGCGAAAGATCGCAGTCAGCAAAGCCCATATCTAACGTGATCGGGACTAACTCAAAATCAAAACCTAAGCGGCGCTGGCGTTTGATTTGATCTAAAAAACACAACAAGCTCGTACTGTCTTTGCCACCGCTCATCCCAACGGCGACTTTTTCACCTGGTTTGATCAGCTGATGATTTAAAATCGCCCGGCGGATCGGATTATAAAAGTTTTGATTATCTTTCTTCTTAAAACTCATCCTGTGCTCCTTAGTCAAAAAATTTCGCTTGCAGGCTGTACTGCTGGCCAGCTACGATATCATATTGGATCAATTGGTACTCATGGTACACTTTTTGTTGTGCCGCAGTCAATCGCAGTTCTTTGCGCCACTTACCTTTTTGATAAACGAGTTGCTTTTCAAAGGCTGGTACACTTGTTTGTAACGTACTTTGCAATTGATTGAAGCCAGTCACTTGTAAACCACTTTGATCAAACAGTTCATTTTGATAATAAAATGGACTGATAATCGCATGATGCTGCTGACTATTTTGTAGACGATGGCGATTATCATAAAATAAAAATTCCGTCTGGTGCAAGTTAGCGGTAGAATTTTTTGCTTGGATCGCCTCGCTGTAAATTCCCGGCAAGTGATCGCCCCAAAAGACGACCAGCGTTCGTTTAGGCAACTGATCTAGCTTTGCCAAAAAATTTTTTAACGCGGTGCTGCTGTACGCAATATCTTGTAAATAATTGTTAACCGTCGCGTTGTTGTCGCCAAATGCACGATACGGGATCTGTTGGTACTTATCCGCATATGGCATGTGAGTCTGCATCGTAACTAAATGAACGAATTGCGGTGCTTTTTTATTCAAGAGCTTCAAGATTTGCTGGTACGCTGCTTCATCTGAGATATACGGATTATGTTCAAGTTTCTTTTTGAATTGGATCGTATCTTGATCTAAAAACTGATCAAACCCTAACCGATCATAAACAGTTTGCCGTTTATACATCGACGTGTTATACGGATGGATCGCAGTCGTTTGATAATGTTGAGTCTTCAAACGCGAGACGAGCGAAGGAAATTTTTCCAGCTTCGGCAACAGCTGCGTGTAAGGCGTCGTCAATTGCGGATTAAACAGCGCCATTGAAAAACCAGTCAACGCTTCAAATTCAATATTAGCCGTGCCGCCACCGTAATTTTGCGAGAGCATCTGTCCGCTGTAAGTTTGTTGCGCGACGTACCGGTAATCTACCAGCGGATCGCCCCCAGCTATCGTCAACCCTTTCAGCCGTGCCGGATCAGAAAAACTTTCACTCATCACATAAATGATATTGGGCTTTTCTTCACTGCGGTCTTGATTGACTTGAGCTGCTTTTTTGTCGTAATTCGTAGTGATCTGTTGAATTTTTTGTTTGGAATAATCTTTCGGTTTAGCCATCGGATCGATTTTTAAATTATATAAAAAGCCGCCCATAAACCCGGTATTATAATAATTCATCTTTTGACTGTAAGGAATCCACAGCGCTGTTTGGTTGTACGCTTTACGCAAAATATTTTGCGGATTATTGAACGTATTGATGTAGCCCAGTAAAACCGTTGCCAGCAAAAAGATTCCGGCGCGGATAAATTGGTTTTTTTTTGGTAAACGAAAACTTCGGTACAGGCCCCAAATTATCACCACTACTCCCGCCAGCAATAATCCTAGATAGGCTAAAAAAGGTCCCGTCCCTAAAATATCTTTCAGCATTTTAAACGCAGTGATCATCTTCAAATCATCTGGATAGATCGGCTCCATCCGATATTTCATTTTTAAAAAATTAGCCACTCCGACACCAATAACTGTTAGCAAGTAGGTTGCTGCCCCCCACAACCATGAGCCTAAAAAACTAGCCAAAAAACTATAGAACACTAGCAACACAAAACAACCTAAGAAAAATTTTTCCGTGTGCCATGAAAAAGCAAATTTAAAGGCCAAGCTAAACGAAAATTGATTTTGACACAATTGTAAAAATAAATTCGATCCGATGATCAAAAACAAAGCCGCGAGTAATTGATACAATCGTTTTGAACGTAAGATAATTTTGATTTTTTTGATAAAAGCCAACTCCTGTCTGGAGATTATTTTAGCGATTTGCAAGAAAGAAGTAAAGCAGCTTTCTAAACTCATTTTATTTTCGTAAAAAAACAGGTAATCTGAAAAATTTTTCTCACCAAAAAAAGCGCGATCGATTTGCCCTATGTTTCCCATGGCTCATCGTTCACACTTTACTTCGTTTCATGATCAGCTGTTGGCTTTATCACGGATTGAAGAACAATTTATTTTTTCCAAAAATCATCCAACAGTGAGATCGGCAAATGACGTTTATGCTGCGTCTTGTGCCACCAACTTTCGATCACTTGTTGCGCTTTTGGATCGATCTGCTTGCCTTCTAAATAATCATCGATATTGTCATAGGTTACGCCTAATGCGACTTCATCGGAAACGAGAGGCTTTCCATCTTCCAAATCAGCTGTCGGAATTTTTTGATAGATCGCTGCTTCAGCTCCAAGTTCTTTTAACAACATTTTGCCTTGACGTTTATTCAAACGAAACAGCGGTAAAATATCCGCACCGCCATCGCCAAATTTCGTGAAAAAGCCGGTGATGTTTTCAGCGGCGTGGTCTGTTCCGATCACAGCGCCGCTTTTAGCACCTGCGATCGCGTATTGTGTGATCATCCGTTGACGGGCTTTGATATTTCCTTTATTAAAATCGCTGATCGCTACGCCAGCTGTTTCCAAGGCGGTAACTTGGGCATCAACAGCAGCTTTGATATTAACGACTAAGCTAACATCCGGCTCAATAAATTTCAAAGCACGGACTGCATCGGCTTCGTCTGCTTGTTCGCCATACGGCAAGCGGACTGCGATGAATTGATAGGCTGGATCTTTTGTTTCTGCTCGCAATTCAGTTAGGGCAAGTTGCGCTAACTTTCCAGCTAGTGATGAGTCTTGTCCGCCGCTGATCCCTAAGACCAATGTTTTTAAAAACGGGTAAGTCGTCAAATATTCTTTTAGAAAATCGATACTCTTACGAATCTCTGCTTTTGGTTCAATGACTGGCTTCACACCGAGTTCGGCAATGATTTCTTGTTGTAATGTCATGAAAAATCTCCTTCCAGCTTCGGTTGCATCTCGCTCACTTGCTTGCGGACTTTTTCGATCGTTTTGATCTTATGGTTCCAGCAATCAGTCGACAGATCAACTGGATATTTTTGGGGATTCAAGTCGCGCTTGTACTCTTCCCACAGTGAATCTAGATTATCATACGCATTTTGTTTAACATCTTCTAAGTCTGGCAAATCATAGACTCGTTCGCCTTTAACGTAGATCTCTTGCAAGATCGGACGCGCATTAAAATTACGAACCGTTTTATTGATGAACGTATGGATCGGATGGAACATATAGATCTCATCTTCTTCTCGCGGATCTTCATCCCACAAAGTCACATAATCGCCTTCTGATTTTCCATCAGATTCGCGAGTGATCCGCCAAACTTGTTTTTTACCTGGCGTCGTAACTTTTTCAGCATTGTTAGATAATTTGATCGTATCGATCATCTGGCCCGCTTCATTTTCAATTGAGACCAATTTGAAGACAGCTCCGAGTGCTGGTTGATCGTAAGCGGTGATCAGTTTCGTTCCCACACCCCAGACATCGATCTTAGCGTGTTGCATCTTCAAGTTTAAAATCGTACTCTCATCAAGGTCATTAGAAGCGTAGATCTTGGCTTCTGTGAATCCAGCTTCATCTAATTGTTGGCGGACACGTTTGGAGATATACGCCATGTCGCCGCTATCGATTCGCACGCCTAAGAAATTAATCTTCTCGCCCATTTCTTTTGCGACTCGAATCGCATTTGGCACACCCGAATTCAACGTGTCATACGTGTCCACTAAAAAGACACAATCTCGATGGGTCTCAGCATACGCTTTAAAGGCTTCGTAATCATTTCCGTAAGATTGGACTAATGAATGAGCGTGGGTCCCACTGTCAGGAATTCCAAAAATCTTACCGGCGCGCACGTTACTCGTGGCGTCTGCACCACCGATGTAAGCAGCCCGCGTGCCCCATAAAGCCGCATCTAATTCTTGTGCCCGGCGCGTCCCAAATTCTAACAACGGATCGTCTCCAATCACAGATTTGATCCGTGCCGCTTTAGTAGCGATCAGCGTTTGGAAATTCACGATATTCAACAGTGCGGTCTCCACTAGCTGGCATTGCAACAGCGGACCTTCTACTTGAATGATCGGTTCATTGCTAAAGACCAATTCCCCTTCAACTGCTGAACGGACCGTACAAGCAAATTTAAAATTCCGCAAATATTCGATGAATTCCGCTGGGTAGTGTTCCACTTCGGTTAAATAATCTAAGTCGCTTTGACTGAAAGACAACGTTTCAAAGTAGTTGACTAAGCGCTCCAACCCAGCAAAGATGACATAGCCGTTATCAAATGGCATCTTGCGAAAATAGCATTCAAAGACTGCGTGGAGATCTGCCCGACCCGTCTCCCAATACGTCTTCATCATATTGATTTGATACAGATCCGTGTGTAACGTTAAACTGTCATCTTCGTATAACTTTCTCATGGTCATGTTAGGCTCCTCATTTTTTAATTACATTTATTATAACAAAAAAAGACGACGCGACAAAAAGTTTTGACGCACCGCCTGCTGGTTAACTCATGCTTTGACTTGGTAGTCCACCATGATGATATCTTTATAATGATACTTTGGTCGGATGCCAGCTTCTAAAACGTGTTGCTTATAGCCGACATCTACCGTCACATCTTTACGATCGACTTTCAGTACACGATGGATGATCGTATCTACTTCGTTGTGGCTGATTTTTCGGTAACGGTTCAGCAGTAACAAACTGATTTTATCGTAACGATCTAAATAAACGATATTGGTTCGATCGTAAGAATATAATTTATACAATTTGATCGCTTCTTCATTTTCGATCGCATATTTAGAAATATTGGGATAAAGCGTTTCAAGATTCATATTTTTACTGATTGGGGTCTCAATAAGTTTCATCTGATTTCCTCCTACTTTTTCTTTTTATTTTACCACGTTCTGCCAACTTGCGACAGGTTTTGGTCTAGACTTCAAAAAAATTGTGAAAAAAAAGTGTGTTGCACAAACGACTCAGCTTATAAAAATCAGCTCCACTTCCGATCGAGCTACTTTGCTTTCACAAAATAAAAAAAGACGAGACCGAAAATTTTCAGTCTCGCCACTTGTGTTAAATTACATCATGCCGCCCATCATTGAAGGATCCATGCCACCTGCTGGAGCTGCTGGTGCTTCTGGAGCTGGTTTGTCTGCTACAACGGCTTCAGTTGTCAACAATAAGGCTGAAACAGAAGCTGCGTTTTGTAAAGCAGAACGCGTAACCTTCGTTGGGTCAACGATCCCAGCGTCAACCATGTTTACCCATTCGCCAGTTGCAGCATTAAAACCGATTCCTTTGTCAGCATTTTTCAATTTATCGATTACGACTGAACCTTCGTAACCAGCATTTTCTGCGATTTGACGAACTGGTTCTTCTAATGCTCGAACAACGATGCTAACACCTGTTGCGACATCGCCATCTGCTTTCAAATCAGCGACACTCTTGATCACGTTGACTAGGGCTGTTCCCCCACCAGAAACGATTCCTTCTTCAACAGCTGCACGCGTTGAATTTAAAGCGTCTTCGATTCGTAGTTTCAATTCTTTCAATTCGGTTTCAGTTGCAGCACCAACTTTAACGACCGCAACTCCGCCAGCTAATTTTGCTAAACGTTCTTGTAACTTTTCCCGATCGAAATCAGAAGTTGTTTCTCCGATTTGACGTTTCAATAATTCGATCCGTTCGGTTAATTTTTCTTTATCGCCAGCGCCTTCAACGATCGTCGTGTTGTCTTTGTCGATCACGACTTTACCGGCAGAACCTAAACTATCGATTGTAGCATCTTTTAATTCTAAACCAAGATCTTCAGTGATGACTGTAGCACCCGTTAAGATCGCAATATCTTCTAACATTGCTTTCCGACGATCGCCAAAGCCTGGTGCTTTGACCGCTACGACATTGAACGTACCACGGATTTTATTTAAAACTAATGTTGGCAATGCTTCGCCATCTACATCGTCTGCGATAATCAATAATGAACGAGATTGTTGAACGACTTGTTCTAATAAAGGCAAGATGTCTTGAATGTTTGAGATTTTTTTATCTGTGATCAAGATGTATGGATTTTCTAACGCAGCTTCCATCTTGTCATTGTCGGTGACCATGTATTGTGATAAGTAGCCACGGTCAAATTGCATCCCTTCAACCACGTCTAATTCCGTATCGATCCCTTTTGATTCTTCAATAGTGATTACGCCGTCATTGCCGACTTTTTCCATTGCTTCGGCAACTAATTCACCGATTTTTTCGCTTCCAGAAGAAACAGCAGCAACTTGTGCGATCGCGTCTTTTGAATCAACTTCACTTGAGATGCTGTGTAATTTTTCGACAGCTGTTTTCGTTGCAAGTTCGATCCCGCGGCGAATTCCTAGTGGGTTGGCACCAGCTGTGACGTTTTTCAAACCTTCACGCACGATGGCTTGTGTCAAAACAGTTGCCGTTGTCGTTCCGTCACCTGCGATATCATTTGTTTTAGAAGCAACTTCTGAAACGAGTTTTGCGCCCATATTTTCAAAATGATCTTCTAGTTCAATGTCTTTTGCGATGGTGACCCCATCATTTGTGATCAAAGGAGAACCATAAGATTTTTCTAACACGACATTCCGTCCTTTTGGCCCTAAGGTTACTTTGACGGTATCCGCTAATTTATCTACACCGCGAAGCATTGCTGCGCGAGCGTCTTCTGCAAATTTGATTTCTTTTGTCATCTTTTCTTCACCTCAAAAATTTATTTTACGCTACGATTGCCATGATATCTTTGGCAGAAATAATCAAATATTCGGTTCCTTCGAACTTCACTTCTGTTCCAGAATATTTTTCAAACATTACTGTATCACCGACGGCTACTGGCATTGGTGCTTTTTGTCCGTTGTCTAATGTCTTGCCTTCACCAACTGCGACCACTTTAGCCGTTTGTGGTTTTTCTTTAGCGGCAGACGCTAATACGATCCCGCCGACTGTTTTTTCTTCTTCTTCAGTGACTTCAAGAATCACGCGATCACCTAATGGTTTTAACACGATAAATCCCTCCAAATAGTAATGAATTGAATTTCATTAGCACTCTTAATCTCAGAGTGCTAACTTACATTCCCTATCATACTCATTTTCGAATTTTTTTGCAAGTCATTCACTGCTATTTTTTTCAAATTTCTTTTAAAGTCGTCTCAACCAAGGTATGCTATAATCAGATCAACTTGCTGGAAAGGATTTTAATATGAAAAGTAAAACGTATAGCTTTTGGACGCTCATCACGTACGGATTAGTCTTAGTCGCTCCGGTTTTTTTCGTCCAATTCATTCACATCAATGCCAATCAAAATATTCAGCTCGCCACGATCGCCTTCATTATCGGCGCGATGCTGCTACTTACTTATTTGAAAAAAAGTCAGCCACTAGCGTTAGAACAAAAACAACTATCGACTGGAAAAGCAATCGCATGGGGCTTAGCGGGCATTCCGTTGTCACTTACCTTACAACTGTTGATCTTACAAATCGAGCAGCAGTTTTTCGGACAACAAGGTGCTTCTGCTAACACGCAAAATATCGTCTCGTTGATCCAAGAAAATATGATTTTTATTTTAGCAACGACGATCGCCGGTCCCATCATGGAAGAACTCGTTTTTCGGCGCGCGATCTTTGGCACCTTGCAGCAGCGATTTGGTTTTATCGTGCCAGCTCTTTTAAGTTCAGCGCTCTTTTCATTAGCTCACAACGATGGTCATTATTTATTGTACGGCGGACTAGGTATTTTTTTCTGTTGGCTCTATCAACATACGGGAAAAATTTGGACCTCGATGCTCACCCACGTGGGGATGAACTTATTAGTGGTCATGACGCAACTTGCGGTGCACGCGAATCTCCCACGCTAGATCAATCTTTTGCCTTTTTGATCAATTCCCTCTACACTTGAGTTATCAAATCGTAGGGGGTTTTTGTTTATGAAAATAGCAATTATCGGCGCAACCGGACGGGCAGGTTCGTTGATTTTAAATGAAGCATTAGAACGACAAGTTGACGTGACTGCCATCGTTCGCCGCCCAGAAAAATTAACGGTCGATGTACCCTATTTAAAAAAAGATCTATTCGAATTGACCACGGCTGACTTAAAAGATTTCGATGTCGTGATCGATGCTTTCAATGCACCAAAGGGAAAAGAAGAATTGCACCAAACATCATTACAGCATTTGATCGACATTTTGTCAGGTACAAAAACGCGTCTCTTAGTCGTGGGCGGAGCCTCTTCTCTTTATATCGATGACGACAAAACCAAGCGCATGATTGATGTTTCAGATCCAAAAGCACCTTATTACCCAACTGCTTATAATATGTATCGCGCCTTTTTAGAATTACCTCGCGCCAAAAATCTTTATTGGGGATATTTAAGTCCAGCGGCTTTTTTCAATCCCGATGGTAAACGAACGGGCGAGTATCAATTAAGTGATGATCGCTTGAAGAAAAATAGCGACGGTAAAAGTGAGATCAGCATGGCCGACTACGCGATCGCCATGGTGGACGAAGCGTTGCATCATCAATATGATAATCAACACATCAGTGTCGTAAGTTTATAAAAAAGCTTCGCGGACTCATTCGCGAAACTAGACAGCTTTAGACTTGGAATTAAAACTCACTTGAGTCTCAAAAAAGCAGCCTCTTGCTGGAACAAATTGTTCCAGCAAGAGGCTGCTTTTAGCTTAAACTGCAAATAAGTCAGTCGCTCGTTCGGGATCGGTATCGTAAATTTGAAATTGATAATTGACACCTAGATCGTAGCGCGTCAATGTTTCTTCCATCGTCAAATGCGCAAGTTCTTTCAAATTATTTTCTTTACTCAAATGACCGAGGTAGATCCGTTTGGTGCGATCTCCTAAAATATCGGTCATGACTAAAGCACCATCGTCATTTGACAAATGCCCCCGATCACCTAAGATCCGCTGCTTCAAGTTCCAAGGATAAGGTCCCATCCGCAACATTTCTAAATCGTGATTGCTTTCCACTAAATACGCATCTGCATCTTTGATCACACCACGAACGTGTTCACTGACATAACCCGTATCCGTCAACATGACAAACGAATGACCATCTTTATAAAAACGATAAAATTGTGGCGCAGAAGCATCATGGGAAACGCCAAAACTTTCGACATCAAGATCGCCAAAAGTTAAGACTTTGCCCATCTCAAAAATTTGTTTTTGTTCTGAATCGACTTTACCGATCAAAGGAGCCATCGCGTCCCACGTTTTTTCATTGGCATACACTGGCAATTTATATTTACGTGCCAGCACCCCAACTCCGTGGATATGATCGCGGTGTTCGTGGGTCACTAAGATCGCATCCAAATCTTCTGGTTTACGATCGACTTGCGCGAGCAGTGACGTGATTTTCTTCCCACTGAGTCCCGCGTCGACTAATAAACGTTTCTTCGGCGTTTCGACATACAGCGAATTTCCCGTGCTGCCGCTGGCTAAAATACTGATATTAAATGCCTGAGTTTGTTCTAACATGAGTCCTGGTCCTTCCCTTTTGCTGCATCTAGTATACAACCCTCGCTATTGATTTTCCACCTTAGGCACTAAATTATTCGTGATCACTTGGTTGCTGATGGCATTGACCTTTTCGATCTGCATCACCTTGTCCGCCCCTTCGACTTTGACGAACCACACTGGAACATACACATTTTTTTCGCGAACTTCAAGTGTGCGGAAATAGCCGAGGTAGATGTCTAAGATTTTTGATTTTTCCGGGATGTGATTGTTGATGTATAACGTGTTCAAAATTTCTTTTTCTGAGTACAGCGACATTTTTTCCCGCAATGGTTCGATATCTTTCAAAAGTGATTGGGTATATTTGGTAACGATCATCTTGCCATCCGTCTCTTCTACATCCAAAGTCACTCGCGATGTCTCATCAATGAACGGAATCTCTTCATACCTTTGCGCCCCAATGATCTTAGACGCCTTTTTGTCTGTCTTAGAGATGCTAGGCAAATAATGATACTGCTCGCCTTGCAAAATAAAATCATTTTTTTCCATCAACCGATTGAAGCTCGTTTCAGCTCGTTGCAAGTTAAAGGTCTGATCATTGGTCGGATAGCTGGTCAATACTTTATCTTGGACTACGGCTGCTTCATGGATCTTCGGTTGATTTGAGTGAGTCAACGTGTCGTTTAGATCAACTTGTTCTGCACTTAAATAGTAGCCTTCATAATGTTTATTCGATAATTTTTTCTCATAGGTGATGCCGTCATTTTCTAAGCGCTGGACGATATCATCTCGCTGATTGGAATTGACGACTAAACTAAATTCATGCCGGCTGTTCCAATAAATACTAAACAAGAAAATATTGATACCTAAAAAGGCGATGAAAAAAATCCATTCGATTTTTCTAAAGTCCATTAGTTCGCCTCCGATCCTGAATGCAGATCACCTGACAACATTTGATCCATCGTATACCACGAATCGTTGTATTTTACATACCACTCAGGCGTCAACGAAACGACTTTGTTGACACCTTCTACATCTTGCCACGTGTAGCCGATGATGTAACTTTGGATCGTGGACAGATCGATTCCTGAAGCTTGCAACTTGTTCAACATCGTAAGGGAGCTAGGCAACTCGATGATCTCATCAGATGGTACTGGTACTTGGATCGTATCCATGCTCGTCTCGATCGCGACTTGATTAGCTAACTCATTTTTCGTCTCGCCGATCGTAATCTTCAACTGACCTTTCCCGGCTTGGCTGAAGATCGGATAGCCTTCAACAAAGATCCGGTACATCAAACGATCATCTTTGCGGTCAAAATATTTAAGATTTCCCACCACAGTTCCTAAACGACTGACATAATTGAAACTTTGGGTATAGATGCTACCATTTTTCAATCGTTCTGGCAGCTCGCCCGAAAATTTTACGATCCGTTTTTGTTCATCCATCTCCATATCTTCATGGCCACTGACAAATGAACGCACACCGTTGGCTCCTTCTTCTCCTTTGACTTTATCTGGTTCTTGGAAAAAGGCATTTCGAAATAATGAATAAGGTTGCGTGGATAAAATGTAACTGTATTTTTTCAATTTGACGCTGTCTTTGGTTTGCATCAACCGCGGGATCAATTGATTGTTGACCGTCATCGGAATGAACCGATGGGGATTTTTTGTATACAATTGATCTAAGCTCGTCTCTTTCGTCAAGATCGAAGCTTCATACACTTGATGTTTTCGATAGCTCAAAAACCGAATCTTTTGTTTTCCAAAATCAACTTGGATCTTAGAAAACATGATGGAATCACTGTCTTTGATATTTTTCAAATTCAACGGCAAGTCGAACACTTTCACATATTCCGTCAGTGAAAAGGCGCCTTCATAATTCAATTCCAGGCCATCATTTAAGTGGAGATAATCTTGAAAATGTGACTCACCATCTGCAACTAGTTGCAGTTGTCCGTACGTGCTTTCTGTCAAACGTGCTTGAGCCGTTGCCAATAGATTTTCACTATTGGTTTGGTAACTTTCCCCGTTGCGATCCCAAATCCCGCGGATCGGCAAGAAAGCTTCGGTAGCTTTCGTAAAATTTTGTTCGTTGTTGGCCACTTTTTTAGTCGTTGACGAATTGACGTTTGGCGTTTTACTAGCGGGACTCAACCAAATGGAATACGTCAAAAACAAACTGAGTCCGATTAAAAAAATCAAGAGGACGCGGATGATTTTTTCTGATAACTTCATTATTCCCACCAATCCTCCTCATACGGTTCATAAGGCAGTGAAATGTAAAAGGTCGAGCCTTTGCCCTCAGTGCTTTCGACCCAAATGGAGCCGCCATGCGCTTTCATGACTTCTTTTGAAATCGCGAGCCCTAAACCAGTCCCACCTTGTTTGCGAGCCCGAGCTTTATCAACGCGATAAAACCGTTCAAAAACTTTGTCGAGATCTTTTTTTGGAATCCCCAAACCTTCATCAGTGATCCCTAACACGATATTGTTATGTGTCTCCATCAAATGGACTGTGATCGTTCCGCCATCTGGTGAATATTTGATCGCGTTATTCATGATGTTATCGATCACTTGCATGATTTTATCTGTATCGATCTCTACCCACAACTCACGTTCCGTAAAGTCGCGGACGATTTTATATTTCTTCTCTTGATTGGTGACCATCATGTCAAACCGATCCAAAATGTAATCGACTAGCTCGTTGAAATTAACAAATTCGAGATTCATCGGTTGATTTCCTGAATCCATGCGCGATAAATTCAATAAATCGTTGATCATGCGGATCATGCGATCGGTCTCGACTAACGTCACGTGGATAAATTCCGGCGCGACTTCTTTATCTTCCCACGCACCTTCATCTAACGCTTCTAAATAACTACGGACACTCGTTAGCGGCGTACGCAATTCATGCGAGACATTGGAAACGAATTGTCGGCGTTCTTCTTCGGTCTTTTCTTGTTCGGTGACATCATGTAAGACGACCACGAGCCCGCTGATAAAACCCGATTCACGCCGGATCATCGCAAATTCAGCTCGCAAGATCATGCGGTCTTCTTCTTGTTCAGATTTAGAACGATCTAGTAAGATCTCTTCTTGTGATTCTAATAATTTTCGCAACGTATATTCTTCATCCAGATCCAGCAAAGTCAAAATCGATTGGCCGATCGCCTGCTCGCTGTCGACATCTAATAACGTCAGGGCCATCTCGTTGATCGTGATGACTTTTCCTCGGCGGTCCGTCGCGATGACACCATCCGTCATATGCGTCAAAACAGAATCTAACCGATTTCGCTCAGCTTCCATCGTATCTTGTGCGTCTTCGATCCGATCCGATAATTTATTAAAAGTTTGCGCCAATTGACTCAGCTCGTCATGACCATAGACTTCGACTTTATCCGAATAATCTCCTTGCGCGATCCTGACGGCCTGGCGCCGCATATCCTCGATCGGTTTCGTGATAGAACGTGACACTAATAGCGCGACGATCATGGAGATCACACCGGCGATCACCGAAGCGGAGAAAAAGATGATGGCCGTGTTACTGATTTCGGTATATTTTTGTTCAATGTCACTTTTAACATAAAGAGCCCCGATCACGGCGGAATCGCCTGTCGGGGACTGGATAGGTTGGACATTGACATATACCCGTTTATTATTGTCATCAAGTGCGACGTATTGCTTCAATGAAAAATCATCGATATCACTAAACTCATTTTTCTTGCCGACGATCGTATCTTTTTGACCGACATCATTGGTCGCAATCACGATTCCTTTATCATCCACCACCCACATCTCTAAAATATCTGAGGCAGTGTTGTCTTCTAAGATCCGTTGAACCGCTTCGGCATCGTCTTCGTTACTTTCAGACATCGTCGTTCCTAAGCTTGTCGCCAAGTTTGCTACTCGCTGATTCATTTCTTTGGTGTAATTATTGATCGTGGATTTTTCTAAGCCGCGAATAAAATACGCACCGATGATTTCAATGGAGATCAGCAAGATCAAGATAAACGAAAACGCGATCTTGAAATTGACTGACCGATAAAAACGGACATTGTTCTTCATGGACTACTCCTGTTCAGGATTTCTTAAATAATAACCAACGCCACGACGCGTCACTAAATATGCGGGGTGACTTGGATTGTCTTCGATTTTTTCCCGCAAGCGACGGACAGTAACATCAACAGTCCGCACATCACCAAAATAATCATAGCCCCAAACAGTCTGCAATAAATGTTCCCGCGTCATCACTTGGCCTAAATGTTTAGCTAAATAATGCAACAACTCAAATTCACGGTGCGTCAATTCGATCGTCTCGCCTCGTTTTGAGACCATATACGCATCTGGATGAATGGTCAAGTCCCCAATCACCAATTCGCTTTGACCGGTGTCTTCCTCTTCTTTAGGTGCTTGGCCGCCACGTCGTAGATTCGCCTTGACGCGAGCCACTAATTCTCGATTTGAAAAAGGTTTCGTGACATAATCATCGGCTCCTAGTTCTAGTCCTAAAACTTTGTCGATCTCCGAATCTTTAGCGGTCACCATAATGATCGGTGTGTCGTGGGTTTTGCGGACTTCACGCGCTACTTCCAAGCCATCTTTTTTCGGTAACATCAGATCTAATAAAATCAGATCAGGATTGACTTTTTCAACTTGCTCGATTGCTTCTTCCCCATCGAATGCAGTATGGACTTCATACCCTTCTTTGGTCAAATTAAATTTCACGATGTCAGAGATCGGCTTTTCATCATCAACTACTAAGATTTTTTTCACTAAGAGTCACCTCATATATTTTTTTCATATCAGAATATGTACACATACTTGTTTATTATACAATATTTTCAAAGATGTTTCATCCTATCGTCAAAAGCTTTAGTCTTTTCCAAATTCTAAGCGGTAAGTAGAAACGAAAAAACTGCTTTTGAAGCAAACACTTTTGAACGCAGTTATTTGCCAGTCAACGACCTTAGGCAAAATAAAAAGACTAAAACAAGCGACTTGTCTTAGTCTGATACAACAAAACTTATTTCATTATTTAATCAAGCAATTGGATGCCAACGCCTAATGAGCCTGGCCCCGTATGAACCGAAAGCGCCGGTGAGATCGTCCCAAAATAAATTTTTTGAGCGTTTGGAAAATGTTCCCGTAACTTTTGTTTCATTTTTTCAGCACTGTCTTGTGCGTCCGCGTGCGCAACAGCAAGATCGAATCGTTGATGCTCGCCAATAAATTCTTTGACTAATTGGATCGTCTTCTCAAAACTTTTATTCAGTCCGCGAACTTTGGCGACCGTATAATAAATGCCTTCTTCATTACAAGAGATGATCGGTTTTAATTTCAATGCACTGCCTAATAAGGATGACACCAGTCCGATCCGACCCCCTCGCTGCAAATATTCCAATGTATCGACATTGAAAAAGACTTTGGTTTTAGCTAAGTGATTTTCGACTACTTCGATCACCGTGTGAAAATCTGCTCCAGCTGTGACTTGGTTAGCGGCTAAGATGACCGACATCCCCGCAGCGATTCCAATATTTTTGGTATCGACTAAATAAAAATCCAAGCCTTCATAGTGTTCTGTCAACATCCGCATCGCATTGAACGTTCCGCTAAGGCCACTGGAGATCGTGATCACTAAAACTTGCGTGAACCCTTGGGCTTTAATCTCATCTAATACTTTTTGAATCGCTTCACCATCTGGCAGCGACGTCTTAGGCAATTCTTCTTTTAAAAGTGGAAATAAATTATCTGACGTCAATTCCACTCGATCTAAATATTCTTTCTCTTTGAAAATGATTCGTAACGGCACCATAAAAATCGGCGCTCGCTCCACGATTTCTTGCGGTACATCAGTTCCTGAATCCACTAAGATCGCAATTTTATTCATTATCTGCTCCCGCCCTTTCAATTTCTAATAATTTCTCAACTAAGGTCTGATTGGCAAATGACCAGGTCGCACTGTCTAAAGCTAAATGACGAAAATCATTTTCCGTCTGCAAAACAACGTCAACTTTCCGGCCCAATACAAGATCAGCGATATGTGCTAGTGCTTCTTCTTGCCGCAAACAAAAATAATTGTAGACAGCTTGTGGAGCTTCTTTTTCCAACTGCAATTCGATTAGCTCTTTAATATCAGGGATCACCAAAACTTGTTTCAATAAAGTGATCGCGATCAAGTAAGCTAAATGATTGCGGTTGTAGCGTTTTTTGACTGGTGCCGGGATCAATTTATGTTTAACATAGTTATTCACCATTGCACTAGATAAGAGATATTCTTTTTTAGCGACTAATAGCGGTGCTAAATAGCGATCGACTAAAGTGATCACTTGATCCATATAAAGCTCGAGCTCTGGTAATTCTTCCCACCGTGGTAACTTCGTTTGTTTGATTTGTTCAGCCCAAGCTGTGAGTTCATTTTCCACTTTCCCCACTCCTCTCGCGTTTATACTAGCAAAATAAGCATAACTAAACAAGATAGTTTTTGGAACTAGTAAGGCAGTTCCCACCGACCGATTTTTATTTGCAATTTTTGCTTGCATTTTTAAAATCACAATGCTAACATATGAAAGTAATCGATTTGGACCGTTAGCTCAGTTGGTAGAGCAGCTGACTCTTAATCAGCGGGTCGCGGGTTCGAACCCCTCACGGTCCATTGGGTGCCAAACCCACGAGAATGGTAGCTTGTCGGCGTCTTCGGACGTTTAGAAGACGAGCTGCGCATTCTCATTTTTTTGCACTTGGGTAAGGTTCTTGGGTAAGAAATCTAAATACTATCATGTTACCTAAAAAATACATAACGAAAAAATTCCCAGCCAATTAAGACTGAGCTTTCGTACATCCCTTATCAGTCAGACCAAAACCCAACCGATAATTTTTTAACGATCCATCCTTATTAGATTTAAAATAGTTTCGACAATCAACAACCGCGTATCAAATGTAGTTCATGTTCAGCTCCACTTTCCAGCTTAACTGTATAACTGCTCTTGTATCCTCAAAAAAATAGAGCTGTCACTCGTCTTATCAAAAGACTTGGGACAGCTCTTATTTGCTTTTCAAGTGTGCTCGGACTTTAGAAAATAAGTATTAGTATCGTCATAAAACCGATTACAAGTATGTCTATAACACTATTTTTGCCGTTATCGATATTTGAATAGACTACACAGATAGCCGTCAGAGCACCTGACACAAGCCATTCTTGTTTTTTTGATCTCTTGGACGAATTACGCATTGGCCTCCTCAGCAAAACTTAATTGCGCTTATTTAATAGTAGAAGATATTTTTGATTCCAGCAAAAATATCTTTTACTGGATTGAACCTTGCGGTATACAAAGAGGCGCCACTCGGTCTGCCACCTGTAATTTGTTTCAGCTTCTTTTGAGGTACCTGCTTTTTTTTCAACATCTGCTCCTCCTCTAAATTCGTTTCTCATCTTTGTGCGAGATTTCAGTTTGTTCACATAAAAGCTTGTTTTCTCTACATCGCTTATTTGAAAGATCACGTGTGAGCCAAGATCGAGTTTCTCATGAGCTAGCGGTTTAATAGCTGTATATTATAGTCAATAGCGAAATCAATTCTTTCATTTTCTCAGATTGAGCAGTTGTTAATAAAATTTCCTCTCTTTTGAGCGTATTAGAGATCTCTAGATTCATCCAGCTCAAAATAAACGGTACAGAAAATTGCTTTTCTTCTAATTCAATTACATAACTATTTAATACTTGTTTTAATGGATCATTTTTAGCTCACGATTGAGTTCAGTCAGTAATTTTGAAATGAGAGCTACTGCTTGTTCACTACGATCGTTCCCACCAGAAAACCATTTCACTTTATCCATCTGCTTACACTCCTTAATTTGTCAAGCTGAAGAAAACTTAAATTTATATTGTAAGTATAGGAGCTGTAAATTATCAAATGGTGGTTTTGTCATGAAATACAGAAAAATGATCTCAAAAAATGATTCATGAGTAAGACAGCCGCTAGCCAAAAGAGCTAGTACGACGAATAGGAAAGTACGTTACAAATTTTTAACTCAATTTTTTTAATAGTTTTGATTTTACCAATGGAAAGCTGCACGAATACTCTTCAGGAAACAAAATGATTCGATTTTTAAAGTCGATTGATTTTATTTTCTCGGGATTAATCAAAAATGATTTGTGAACACGCAACAGTTCAGGATACTCTTTTTCTAAATCGTTCATTTTCCCGTAGAACTCATACATTATGTTGTCACCATACAAAATGACTTTGTGGGGGCTTGCTGAGGTTTCGATGAAATAGATGGATGAAATAGCAACCCGAAAACATCGAGAGCCAATCCTAAATGATAGATGACGCTGGTTAGAACTACGATCGATAAAAGTGGACTCATGTCGACCGTTCAAAATATTTTCAATCTGTCGTTTTTCATTTTGAATTTCTGGATCTTTGACAATATAATCAAGTGGTGCAATTTGGCGTTTTAATGTCTCCAAGGCTAACTCATGATGGGACGTAATAAACACGATTTGAGCAAATTCATTTTCAGTTCTGATTCGTTGCGCTGCATCGATTCCGGTCATCGTCGTAGCTAAATCGATATCCAAAAAGAACAAGCTATTGGTCAGCTTATTATTACTAAGATAAAGAAAAATATCATTTGGATCGGTTGTAGCTAAGACAAGTTTCATATCATAGTCATTGATCATGATAGCATTTTCAATGATTTGTTGATAATGCGCCACCAACAAAATATCATCATCACATAAGATAATTGGTAATGTCATCTCACTCACACTTTCTTTATAGTTAGAGAAGTCACAAATAAATCGTTGTTTACATAATGATTTATTTCTATTTGTTTAGTCTCTTTTACGATTGCTTGCAGATTGGACATGCCGAAGCCTCGATTCGAGCCCTTGCTACTAAAACCTAGTTTATTCATTGATTCAATCGAAGGTAATTTCCCCGTATATGAATTTTCAACTACAACTTCAACTTGTCTTTTCGACTCAATAAATAGGACATTGATTTTTTTTGCATCTGAGGTAACGGCTGCTTCGATTGCATTATCCAGTAAAATTCCTAAAGTTCGAACCAATTTGACTTCATTCAAATTAATTTCTTGGACAGGTACGATACATTCAAACAAGACTTTTACTCCTTGTCTTTCTGCTTGTGAAAGCTTTGTTACTATCAGCGACTTGACTGAGTTGATTTGTAAATTACTCATTCCGGAAAAACGCATGATGCTGGTCTCCATAAATTGGTGGGAATATTCGATCATCTCTTTTAAATATTTCTGATTCTCGCCCACATTCGCTAGATCAAGATTCAGTCCTAAAAGTAAATTTTTATAATCATGTTGAAACTTTTTCATTTCTTGGTAGTTTTTTTCCACCCCAGCTGTATAGGCATTCATCATTTCTATCTGCTCTTTCAATCTAGAAACTTCTGTCTTTGCTTTATTCTTTTTTAAAGTCATATACGTTAAAAATGTGGTAAAAGAAAATTGGGCAATCAGAAAGCCCATCATCACTAGACGAAAATTCCCTAACATCTGCATCTTTCGTAAAAATTCGACAAAGAGATACACAAAAGATAAAAACACAATAAGTTGTAAAATGTAAATCGGAGCCGCTTTACTGATAGCTTGCTTAGCAGTAAGCGCCTTTTTGATAAAAAACAGACTCGCTAGGAAAAAAAGACTGTCTAATAAACTCGTTACCGCTACTACTTGACTGCTATTATCTAGCAAGAGATCAAGTGGCGTTTTAAAGAGATAGCTAACAATAATCGACGAAAAAAACGGCAGGATTACATATAATGATAAGCTAATCAAAAAGCCCAGTAGTTCTTTTTGGTAACCACTCGATCGCCAATGTTTAACTCTCAATAATAAGAAGATAGCCGTAATAGCTATCCCTGTGATCAATGCATCCGTCATTGACAATAACGTCAAAGGAAAACTGAGTAGTAAATAAACAAAATAAAACGCTTTGTTCCGAATACCGGTTAGTATTTTGACTGAGATGAGTAATAGAAACAAGTCAAAGTATTCTATAAAAAAATAGGAGAAGGCACTTAAAACAACCATTCGATCACTTCCTGACTTTTAGTAGCCCCATTATACCAACAGTTAACGTTATAACGAACTACAATTTTGTCAAAAAACGACTTAGGCACTTGCCATCATTTCCCAAAGATTTTTATAGACACCATTCAAAGAGCGGAGGCGGTCATGAGTTCCCGATTCCACCAGATGACCATTTTCTAAAACTAGCACTTGATCACACGCCTTAGCAATTGATAAGTGATGCGCGATAAAAATGATTGTTTTATCTTTAAGTTTTAGCAAGCTTTGAATGATCTCATGTTCTAAGCGGGTATCTAAACCGCTAGTAGCTTCATCCAAAATCATTATCTCCGAATTTTTTAATAAGGCTCTAGCAATAGCTAACCTTTGCTTTTGCCCACCAGACAAGTTGCTACCGCCTTCTTCAATTTGAAATTGATAGTTAAGCGGTTGACTTTCAATATACGCTTTTATTTGTGCCAACTCACACGCCCAAATAATTTTTTCATCATTCGGGACTTCGTTTAAACCGAAAGTCAAATTTTCGTAAATACTGCCACTAAAAAAGAAAGTTTCTTGAGACACATAACTTATCGCTTCTCTCAATTGAGACTTGGGTATAGTTTGGATTTTTTCCCCTTGGATTTCTATTTTGCCTAGTTGCAGATCATAAAAATTTAGCAGTAGTTTGGCTAATGTCGATTTCCCTGAACCACTCATTCCAACAATGGCTACCTTTGAATTTTTTTCTATCTCACAAGAAACATTTTTTAAAACAGCTTCTTCAAAACCATAACCAAAAGTCACTTTTGATAATTTAACAGTCGGTTCAGTAGGTGATTCTCGTACAGATAAATCGTATTCAGCATCAGCTAGCAACTCTTGATTTAAAGCAAATACGTCATTTAAACGCTCGTTAGCAACTTTCGCAGTTTGAAGCTTCACTTGTAAATTAATAATATTTTGCAGAGGCGTTGTAAAAAAAGACATCAATGCATTATAGGTGATTAGTTGTCCAATGGATAATCGTCCTTTTAACACTAATGAAGTTCCTGCCCACAATAAGAACGTTGCACTAATAACTTGGAGGGCTGATTTCATATTTGATTGTAGATTGTCTAAATTTGCTTTTTGAAATGATTTTTTCATCAGATCGGTAAATTGATTTTCTACTTTTTGATAGACTTGGTCCGTTGCATTAAATGATTTAATTGTTTCAATCCCCTTTAAACTTTCAATAATTTGCGAGTTGACAACTGCACTCGACTCCATTTGTTCTTCATTTGATCTATCAAAAGGCTTCATAAAAAGGAACACAATACTTGCGTAAACTGGAACAGTGGCAAGACTGATCAAAAACAAAAGTTGATTTTGCAAAAAGAGAGCGGTTCCAACGAAAACAACCATTGTGGCATCTAAAAATAAAGATAACGTCGCATTTGCCAAGGCATCGATGATCTTATTCGCATCTAAAAATCTTGAAATGATTTCTCCTGATTTTCTAGTTGAAAAAAAATTCATTGGTAAGTGAAGAACATGATTAAAATACTGCAGCATAATAAAACTACCTAATCGTTGGCCTAAAAGTGTCAACAAATATTGTTTTGCAAATTGAAAGACTGCTTGAAGAATGTACATACTGAGCAACCCAACCGAAATTATCTCTAATAAACCAACTGCTTTTCGAGGAATAATCTGGTCGATGATCACTTGAAAATAATAGGAACCTATTATTCCAAAAATCGTTAAAAGAAAGGATAAAATAATTATTTTAATGATGGTCTTTTTTTGGTTGATCAGTAGCGGTACAAAGGAAAACAATCCCTTCGTTGAATCCTTGACTGGCACATAGTTTTCAGCTGGATGCGTCATGATCAGGATGCCTGTCCATTCTTTATTAAACGCTTCTGCTCGAACCGCTCTTTTTCCCCGACCAGGATCAGCAATGAGTAACTTATCTTTTTTCCGTCCATAGACGACCACATAGTGCATAAAAGATTCGTCAATGATTACGTGCGCGATGAAGGGAAACGGTAGCTTGGACTCTTCCCAAAAAGAACTATCTGTCTCAAAGACCTCATTAACAAATCCAAAACTTTCTAATGCGGTGACTAGTCCAAACGCAGAAGTCCCGTGAGTACCTGTTCCTGAAAGCAATCGGAGTTTGCTAATCGGAACGGTCGAATCATAAAAATCAAGAATCATGGCGATACAGGCTACTCCGCAATCTTTTGAATCGTGTTGCTTAATTAGTTTGAATCTTTTCATGTCTTACCTCCGCAAATGATTACTTTATGGTAATACTATTCGCGGTAAGTAGCTTAAAATGATAAAAATCATAAAATCATATTTTTCTGTCTTGAAATAAAAATCATAGCTCGTTAAATAACGAGAAAATAAAAATCAGTCAATAGAATTTGAGTCAGCTTGATTAGTTGGTTTTAGTGGATTAGCCAGTAAAGTAAACTGATTTTTTTGGTAATCGATCAAGCCCGCTTTTTTCATCTGCGCAAGTTCTCGCGACAATGCACTGCGCTCCACACACAAAAAATCAGCTAACCCTTGGCGATCAAAGGGAATCTGCACATCATGACTATTTGTTTTCATGGCTTGGGCTGATAAAAAGGCGAGCAATTTGTCACGCGTTTTCCGTTGAGATAAATATTCCATCTTTTTAGTCAGTTGGATATTTTTTTGACTTACAATGGCCAATAAATTTTCTAAGAGCTGGAAGTGTTCCGGTCGTTGGATTTTTTCAGTACTGAAACGTGCTGCGTGGATCAGTAAGACTTGCGTCGTTTCTGCTGCGATCACACTGATCGGCATTTTGGGCGCCTGACCAAAAACAAAGGCTTCCGCGAATAATTCTCCCGCTGCTAGATGCGTCAAAATCGTTCGATTGCCCCAAAAATCTTCTTGAATCCCATTGACACTCCCACTGATCACGATACCGATCTGGGTGGGAGTTTCCCCGACGTGCAAAATAAATTCAGCTTTTTGATACGTATGCAGTTGTGCCTTCAACTCTGTCAATAAATCCGTGATCTTTTCCGGTGGGATTTTTTTGAACAATGGATTTTTTAAAAGTATTTTTGGAACCACTTTCAATTCTCCCTTTTCGGTTGCAAATACAACGTGTTTTTTTCATTCACTGTAGTATGATTCCCCTAGAAAGTCAATTGTTGAAGGAGGAATCTTTAATGGAAGAAATGTTTTGTTTCCAATGTGAACAAACAGCTCATGGTACCGGCTGTACTTTAGCTGGTGTTTGCGGTAAAAAACCTGATGTCGCCTATGAACAAGATGTCTTAACAAGTGAAATGATCGGACTGGCTGCCGCTAGCGATGGACGATCAACTGATATTGATCTAATCGTCGACGGTCTATTCGTTACTATCACAAACGTCAGTTTTGATCACGGCCAAGTCGCTCGTTTTGCGGCTGATGTTCAACAAGCTCGGATCAATGCCGGCGGAACGTTACCCCTTGCACCTGAAAAATTATTCCACGGCGAAGAGAATCTAGTTTCACTACGTTCGACATTGTTATTTGGCTTGCGCGGCATGGGAGCTTACGCCCATCACGCACGCGCATTAGGCAAGCGCGATCCAAACGTCGATGCGTGGTTTATCAAAGGTATGAAAGCGTTAGCCGAAGAACATACCGTTACTGAATGGCTTGACTTGTTACTAGAATTTGGCCAGATCAACTTGCAATGTATGGCGTTACTCGATGAAGCAAACACGTCAGCTTATGGTGATCCCATTCCTACAGAAGTTCCTTTAACGATTGAAAAAGGACCTTTTATCGTCGTGACGGGTCATGACTTACACGATTTAAAGATGTTGCTAGAACAAAGTGCTGGTACCGGCGTTAATATTTATACCCACGGCGAACTGCTTCCAGCTCACGGTTATCCTGAATTAAAAAAATATCCTCAACTCAAAGGAAATTTTGGTACAGCTTGGCAAAACCAACAAAAAGAATTTCGCAAAATCCCAGCGCCGATCTTATTTACGACCAATTGTTTGATGCCCGTTGGAAAAAGTTATCGCGATCGCGTCTACACGACTTCTGTTGTTGCCTATCCTGAGATGAAACACATTTCAGCCGACATTTCGGGCAACAAAGATTTCACCCCGCTGATCCAGCAAGCTTTAGAACTTGGTGGCTATGAACAAGCACAGGCATTGACTGGTATCAATGGGGGCGCGACTGTCACCACTGGTTTTGGTCGTCAGACCGTCCTAGACAGTGCGCCTGATATTTTAGCAAATGTCAAAGCTGGTGCGATCTCTCATTTCTTTTTAGTCGGCGGCTGTGATGGCGCTAATCCCGGGCGCAATTACTATACCGACTTCGTCAAACAAACTCCGGCAGATAGTCTCGTCTTGACCTTAGCGTGCGGAAAATTTCGCTTCAATGACCAAGACTTAGGTGCGATCGGCGATTTTCCAAGAATTTTAGACATGGGACAATGTAATGATTCCTATGGTGCGATCAAAGTCGCCTTGGCATTAGCTGACGCACTCAATTGTTCCGTTAATCAATTGCCACTAACTTTTGTGTTGTCTTGGTATGAACAAAAAGCAGTTTGTGTTTTATTGACTCTTTTATCACTAGGCATCAAAGATATTTATCTTGGGCCGAGCTTACCCGCTTTTTTCAGTGAAACAGTCTTAGCCTTATTGACAGAAAAATTTGATCTTCATCCAATCACTACCCCAGAAAAAGATTTAGCTGTCATGCTGGCACACTGACATAACGTTTCAAACTAAAAACACTTCAAACCTTATTCCGCAGGATCTGGTTTGAAGTGTTCTTTTGCATATTGTTTAGGTGTCGTACCATACTGTTGTTTGAATTTTTTAGTAAACACTGCAACATCTTGAAAACCGACCATTTGACTGATGTGTTTGACAGGTTGTTTTAAACTGAGCAGTAAATTTTTAGCATAATACAACCGCGTCCACAATAACAATTCTTGGAAGCGGGCGTCAAACGTCGTCAACAGTAAATTTTGGATCTGTTTAGTCGTTAAATTCAATTCTTGCGCCGCTTTTTTCAACGTCAGTGGCTGAGCAAAATTTTCTTGGATATAAAGATAAACTTCCCACGCATCGATCCGAGTCGTTTTAAAATTTTTGATTACCGGCTGGCGATACGCTCCCGGTGTCGTGCCTACTTGTTGTTTGAAAGCTTGGTAAAAAGCTGCTTCACTTTGATAGCCGCAGAGTTTTCCGATTTGATTGAGAGACAATTCTTCAAATGGCATCAACGCCCGTGCGTTTCGAATTCGGACTCGATTGAGATTTTCCGCAAAATTCGCACCACTTAGCGTTATTAATTTTTGCTGGACGGCTTCCGTGGACAATTCAAACTGTTGCGCGACTTTTTTTAACGTTAACGGTTGTTGGTAATGTAAATGTAAGTATTTCAGTAACTCATACGGCGGTAACTTTTTTTGCCGAATCGCAAAGACTTGCGCTTTTTGGAACACATACGTCAACAGTGAGATAAATCCCAGATTCAACAATTCGCTTGCGCCTTGTTGTTGCGTTTCCCGCAAGATCACTTGACACAGTTGCCGTACTTCTTGTTCGTCACGTGCATTTAATTTAACGAGTGGGAAAAAATCCGCGACATTTTTTAAAGCGGTGGCGTACTCCTTCCGCGTTGTCGTATTCAATAAAAACAAGCCCAACGAAAACGTAAACCGATAGATCTCAAGTTCAGTTTCTGGAATCAGTTGATGGATATGGTAAGGCATCAATAATAACAAACTTCCCGCAGTAATCATATGAGTCTGGCCGTTCACGATGACTTGCCCGGTCCCCGCTAAGACCAACACCCCTTCGATCTCATCATTTGTGTGCCGTTTTTCCGCTTGTGTGACGTGCTCTTTTTTGATTGTCAGGTCGTACGCATGGAATTGCTGCGAATAATAATCGACACTAGCGTAAGGCATATCTTGCATCTGATCTCACCTCCTTCCTTCTATTATAAGAAAAAAGTGAGTGATAAGGTAATTTTTACGCTGTTTTTCCCGTAAAAATCTTTTTATACTAAAGACAGACTAGTTAAAACGTTTCCATTTTGAATCATAGAAAGGGTGCTGAAGATGAAAAAAATTTTTGTAACTGGAACTACTGGAACCATGGGCGGCGAGGCCTTAAAACAATTATTAGACCGCCGAGACCGTTTCAAAGTCATCACGTTAGCCCGCGATTCTAAAAAAAATCGGACTTTCATGGAACAATACCGCGACGAAAAAAATCTCGAAGTCGTTTGGGGGGATCTGACCCATTACGAAGATGTCTTGAAATGCGTGACCGGTAGTGATTATGTCATTCACTGTGCGGCATTTATTTCACCAGCAGCCGATCGCCATCCAAAAGACGCGATGCAGATCAACTACGGCGGTACTAAAAATATTATCAAAGCCATCTTAGCGCAACCGAATAAAGATGAGATCCGTTTCGTCAATATCGGAACGGTAGCAGAAACCGGTGATCGAATGGCGCCAATCCATTGGGGCCGCGTCGGTGATCCATTGAAACCAAGTGTCCATGATTACTATGCCGTTTCAAAAATCGCGGCAGAGCGAGCGGTAATCGAATCGGGGATCAAACACTGGGTCTCTTTGCGCCAAACGGGAATCATGTCGATCAAAGAATTCAGCTTAAATGAAGGCATCAGCTTCCACCAACCATTAAATAATGTTTTAGAATGGGTCACCGCACATGACTCAGGTGTCTTGTGTGCTAACGCGTGTGAAGATTGGGTGCCAGAAGAATTTTGGGGCCACATCTACAACATCGGCGGCGGTGAAGGGTGTCGGGTCACGAACTATGAATTGATGGCGCAAATGATGCAAGAAGTTGGTATCGATGATTTCAAAAAAGTGGCAGAACCTAATTGGTACGCTTTACGCAATTTCCACGGCCAATGGTATTTAGATTCTGATAAATTAGAAGACTTGCTGCACTTCCGCTCCCAAAGCGTAACTGATTTCGTTCATTATTACGGTAAAGTTATGCGTAACTTAGGTGCGGAACAAGCCAAACAAGATCCTGCTGCACCGCAACCAACTCCAAAACAAATGATCCAAGGTATCCGGGCGCAAAATCTACAAGCCGCCTTATCTGACACTGGAACCCTTCATTGGTTGATCAATAACCAAGAAGCTATGTTGGAACCATTTTTCATTTCGCGGGCACAATGGGCGCAACTTCCAGGCTGGGACAAATTCGTTTTATACCGTCCAGCTGGCAAGCCAGTCGTTTTAGATCACGGTTATGACGAAGACAAACCTGAAAGTGAATTAAATCTAGCTGATGTTAAACAAGCGGCGGCTTTTCGCGGGGGTAAATTACTTTCAACTGAGATGAAAACTGGCGACTGGACGACACCGTTAGAATTTGAATGTCATTACGGTCATCATTTCACCGCTAGTCCGCGCTTAGTTTTAGAAGGCGGTCACTGGTGCGATGAGTGTGAACGCGAAAGTTGGAACTACCACGACCAAGCTAAATCCAATCCGTTTTTCGCCCAAGTATGGAATCCACTTCATGCAGCTAATGAGCCAACGAAAGTGTATCCTAAAGTCGTCAATGATCAAGAGGTCGACTAAAAACGCTTCGCTGAAAAAATAAAACCTCAAAAAAGACGCGTACGATTAAGCTGACGTTTGCCAGCAGCTCGTGCGCGTCTTTTTCATTTCGTAAGTTAGCGGCCTTTCAAAAACATTAAGTAGTACCTGTTTTTCGGACATGTAATTGCAGCTCAGTCAAAAACTCAGCCTCAGTTGCAGTTTGTCGATTGTCGATTCGATACAGCTCAAATGGCTCGCCTAAAATTTCTAATCTCTGCTCATGACAATAGGCATAAAGGTTCGCGACTTCTTGGGCATTTTGCTCATAGCTGCCACGATAAAAGGTCGATACATAGGTCCCCGACAGCAATTCAAAATCTTTTTCCTCCACTGATTCAGGCAAAACAAAAAAAACAGTGTGATAGACATTTGTCCGTCCTTGCTTTAGCTCTGCCAATGATAAAAAAGCGCCGATCTGCAATGAGGCAAAGCTGCTGAGTTTTGCTTCATGTTTTTGTTGCAACTTTTTGATAACAAAGTCCATCTCTTCATCTCGCGTGATATGTTCTGTGATCTGAACACAAGCACGAGCAGATAAATTTTTTAATTGGTACTTGCCAGTGTGGATTTTCCCATACTCAACTAGTTGCTGCTTTTGCTCGGTCACTTGTGCCAGCTGTGCGTCAAGTAACGCCCGCTTTTGTTCCAACAACTGTTGCTCTTTCGTTAACAGTGCCAGTGTGGATTCGACGGATAATTCTGCTAAATAATTTTTGATCTCCGGTAAGGAAAAATCCAATTGACGCAACTCGCGAATGATATTTAATTTATAAAGATCTTTTAAACTGAATAAGCGATAGCCGCTTGTACTTCGTTTGGGCGTCAGTAAACCTAGTTTTTCATAATTACGTAATGCATCGGTACTGATACCAAAAAGTTTTGCGATCTCGCTGATCAAATAATATTCTTTCAAAATTTTTTCCACTCTTTTTACTTTTTTCTTGACCTTGGTATTATACCAAACTTTATGATAGAAGCTGAAATCATTTTGGAGGTTTTACCATGAAAAAAAGCAAACAGCTACTGGGAAATTTTTTCGCTGACTTTTCCACGAAGCAGATCTTATTGATTATTCTCGGAGCGGCCATCGCCACTTTTGGGATTCATAATATCCACCAGCAAGCCGGGATCACAGAAGGAGGCGTCATTGGTGTCGTCTTATTGCTCCACCACTGGTTTGATCTTTCCCCTTCCATTACCTCACCGCTGCTAGATCTATTGTGTTATGTGCTAGCGTTTCGCTTTTTAGGCGGGAAATTTATTAAAACATCACTGGTCTCAACGATCGTTGTCGCCCTTTTTTATCGCTTGTGGGAACAATTTCCCCCAATGTTACCAGATCTGACCGATATGCCTTTATTAGCTGCGATCTTAGGCGGACTCTTTTTAGGGATCGGGGTTGGACTCGTCGTTCGCTTAGGTGGTTCTAGTGGCGGAGACGATGCGCTTGCATTATCCATCTCCCACGTCACCAAAGTTCGAATCTCAAAAGCGTATCTTGTTACAGACTTGACCGTTTTAATGTTATCGTTAAGCTACATCCCGTTCAGTCGGATCATCTTCTCGCTGTGTACCGTGATGATCTCATCTTATGTGATCGATTTCGTCAAAGAATTCAAAGTCGCAAAATTGGAAATGCCCCAGCAACGTTAATTCAGCAATAGAAAAAGGTTACTAGCGGATTCAATTTGAATCTGCTAGCAACCTTTTTTAGTTAGCGTTTTCAATTGTACTTAAGCCCTTGCAGAAAGCTCGACTGCTTTTGCTTGTTCCTCCTTTAATAACTTGGTGTCATAAAATTTGATAAACGGAAACCAAATAGTAAAAGCTAATAGCGTACTGACAACTGCTAAGACGGCGGCTTTCCAATCACCGCCACTCCCGATAAAAGCACCGATCCCTACTGGTGAAGGCCAGGGCATTTGAGCTAGCATCGGTTTAACGATTTCCAATTTGATCGCAAAATAGGATAATGATGCTGCAGCTATCGGAGCTAAGAAAAACGGAACCGCTAAATAAGGATTGTAGACAATCGGCATACCAAAGATCAACGGCTCATTGATATTGAAGATTCCTGGAACTAAAGAAGCTTTACCCAATACTTTTAACTGATCCGATTTTGCTAAGAAAGCAATGAAGATCACTAGTCCTAAAGTTGCTCCTGAACCTCCAACGATAGCGTATGAGTTATTAAACTCACCAGCTAAAGGAAAATTCGCTCCTTGAGCATTGGCTTGCATATTTGCCAAAACAATTGGCGTTAAAAAGGACGTGATGATATTCGCTCCATGGATTCCAACGATCCATAACGCGTGGATCAAGAAATAGATCACCATCACCCCAAGCCAAGTGTCCGTCAAGTTTGTAACAAAACCAAACGGAATTGAAATCACTTTAAAAATATCAGTTCCTGCTATAATTAACACTCCATTGATTGCCATTACAACAAAGGCAATCACAAAAGTTGGAATCAAAGCTGTAAAAGAACGGGAAACGCCAACTGGAACGACCTCAGGCATCTTGATCACCCAATTGCGTTTTACACACAGACAATACAATTTTACTGCGATGATCGACATGATAATCCCAGTAAAAATTCCTGAAGTCCCCAGCCGCTCCACAAATCCTGTCAGTCGGATGCCATTCATCACATGTTCTTTACTTGTAATTGACGTCAGCAACGTGATCTTTCCTTTCACGAGAACCATTTCAGGAACACACATGAAAAAGGCAAAGACTGAAAGTAAGGCTCCCGTCAATGGATTCACATTCAAGTCTTGTTCATCTCGCTCAATCATCGTCAATTCATAAGCAAAGACGATCGCAAAATAGATGGCGAGAATTCCCATTGTCATCGTGTAGACGATCATATAGAGATCACTGATCTTAAAAAAGGTTGCATTGAAAAAACCTTCTAAGACTGGGAACGGTAACGGTAAAATATTCAGCACTAAAAACATCGAGCCAACAATTGTAAAAGGAATTGAAGCCATCCCAGCCGCCATAACCGCGCGAACAATTTTTAGTTGGGCGATCTTAGCCATTGGCCCCATTAAATACTTTTGTAAAAAGTTAAACATTATTCATTCTCCTCACTTAAATCCAAAATCGATTCGTACGCTTTGATTTGTTGATAAGGCTGATCGCGGTTGTCTTGAATTTTTTTCAACCGTTGTTCTACTAATAAAGCGAATAAAACTCCGCAAGTTAAAAGGCTTATACTCAATGCACGGCCCACATTTCCCGGTTCGATAAAAGAAAAAAGCACGTTAAAAGCCGGCGTCCAAATTGCCAATAAGACTAATACATTGCTTACGATTTGAAGCCAATAATATCCTTTGGTCCAAGGAACTGTATTTTTCGGCTGACGGTATAATTTGGTTTGTTCAGCAATCGCTGACAAACTAGCCAGTAATAATAAAAGCGGAATTCCCCACAGCTTTGAACCCGTTAGAAAAAGCAAGACCGTCCAATAGAGATTTGAAAAAAAGAAACCTGCCGTTAAATAACGAATGAATAAGTAACGATTAAAATACATCATTTTCAAACTCAATTGTCTTTGTTTGAGAACTAGAACTGTTTTTTCGCTTTTATTCATCTTCATTGCCCCTCTTCAATTATTCTGCATACCGATGCTGGTATAAAAATTTCATCTCTTGAGCGACTTCTAGTAATGTCATCGTTGTCATCAAATGATCTTGCGCGTGTACCATGATGATCTCCATTTCGATCTTAGTCCCATTAGCGTATTCTTTTAATAACTGAGTCTGTGATTTGTGAGCTTGCAAGATTTTCTCATTGGCCTCAATCAATTGTTCCTCAGCAGTAGCAAAAGCTTGTTCTCGCATCGCAGCAAAAGCTTGATGGATCACAGCTCGAGCATCTCCGCTGTGCAAGATGATTTCAAAAGCAGTTACTTGAAGAGCTTCGCTACCCATTTGATTTTGATTTGTCATAGTTCCTCCTTCTAACTAAATAATTTTAGTAAATTCCTGATAAAAATTTTTAAACGTAGGGATTTCTAAAATTTTTGTTTGAATTTCTAACTGATCAACTAACTGAACGATCCCTTTTGTCATCACAGTAATCCCTTCATTTTCGATATAAGATGGTGAAATCATAAAGACGAATTTGATCTCACTTGCCCCATCCCAAACCATCCCTTGTGGAATCAACGCCACGGCAATTTTAGTTGAAACCCCAATTGGCACTGCCGGATGGGGGACTACGATCTGCTCGCTAAAAATAATTTGACCCATCGTCTCTCGATGCTTAATCTGTTCGAGCATTTCTTGCTTGTAATTCACATTTTCATGCTCACTTAAAACCGTAATTAAATCAGTTAAGATTTGTTCTTTTAACGGAGGTCTATCATAGACTAAAAACCGTTCTTGTATTAATTGTTCATTAAAAATTTTTTGTTTTACTTCATTTGTTAGCTGGGTCACATCTGTAACGATTGGCCGACCTGTGGGATTAAATTGTTTCATAATATGCCGAATTCGATTTACATCTTGGTCATTTAAGAAAACACTGACATGAATCACTGGAATTTGAAAAAGCATCGCTGAAAGATCAATTGAGGAGATGATCAGATCAATACCTTGCAAACTTTCTTCATCAATCTCATAGTAGCCTTTAACCGCAGCTATTGTGATGTGCTCATTAAACTCTTTGACGACCCGATTTTTTAACAGTTGAGCGCTTCCGTAACCCGTAGCACAAATAATCAATACTTGAATCTTTTTCGTATCCTCTAATTTCTCTAATGCAGCTAAGACATGCAGTGTCAAGTACGCCCATTCATCGTCACTAATGTTAAAAGATTGCAATGCCGCCATCTCTCCTAAATGCCGTTTCGTTAATTCATAAGCTTCAGGATAGTCTCTTTTTATCTCGGTGGTCAAAGGATTTCCAAGTCGAATACCACGATTTAACCGCACTAACATTGGAACTAAGTGCTCTAGTAACCCATTTTTCAGCTGATAATTTTCAACCAATGAATAACCGATAGATTGTGAGAGCGATTGCAATGTTTGCGTCAGTTCCACAGCCAATTTTTGATTTTCTTCGTTTTTAATCTGATTAGATTTCGCCATTAAATGTAATGCTAAGTAAGCGATCTCTTCGATGGGGAAATAAACTTGAACATCTTTTTCGATCCGCTGAACAATTTTTTTAGCTACCGCAAACTCCACCGATTGCGGATCGGACACCATACTTGCGTCCTTGATTTCAAATCCTTCTTGCAACCGTTTGATTGCTAATGATAAATGCAAAACCAAATTTTGGATAATAATATCCGACAACTTCAGACTTGCCTCACGCGTCTCATCTAAAATAATGATTGTCAACTCTTCAAAACTGACTTCTTGAAAGAAACGACTATTGCCAAAATAGTCTTTCAGTGGATTACTATAATTTTTCCCAAAGAAGGTATCCATAATAAAATGTCGTTTGTTACGTTCTGTTCCTACCACCCAAAAGCCTTTACCAGGCTTTGAAGTGACCTCTAGTGCATAAGGCAACAATTTCTCTTTAATTTCTTGAATGTCTTTACTCAAACTAGAACGACTGATAAAAAGCTCTTCCGCCAAGTCATCTAAAAATAAAACAGCTTCTTCCAACAATAATTTATTCAGAATATAATTTTGACGATCCGCGCTTTCACTCACTTGCAGCTGAGCCCTTTCATAATTATTTGGTTTAAGATCCAACTGATTTAAAAATAGATCAAAAACTAGTTTATGCTGGATCTCTAACCGATAGCCTTGACCTTGTTTTGCTAAGATATCGCCACCATTTGTTTGAACCAGTTCTCTTAACTGCTTAAGATAATTTCGAACTGTTCGATCAGATAACGACAACTCAGAAGCCAGCTCTTGACTCGTAAGAAAAGCACCTTTATGCTCAATCAACTGTAGTAACAGCAGTTTTTCCTTCTGCTTCATCATTATCCTCCGTTCAAATTAAAGGTTTTCTTCGATGACCTCAGCCAGTTTTTCAATACCAGTTGGGATCGGAACATAGGCTTGAAAAGGAATACTGATGACTGGCTTGCCGACAGTTTCACCTATTTTTTGATACTTTGCTAAAAACATCGTTGTCTGGGGAGAAATCAAGAAGAGATCAAAATCACTTGTTTTAATCATTCGATCGCCTTCAGTTGCAGAAACCGCATCCACCAATACTTCTTCACCTTTACTTTTAAAATACTCGGTTGTCTTTGAAGCCATCATAGAAGATGACATTCCGGCTGCGCAAATAATCAATGCTTTTTTCATAGTTGAAACACTCCTTATTAGCTTTTTGCTAAACTATAACTGTTCGCCATTTGTAGCAATCACTTGTTTATACCACTCAAAAGAATCCTTTTTACTGCGGTCCAATGTGCCATTGCCGTGATTGTCTTTATCGACATAAATGAATCCATATCGTTTTTCCATCTCGCCTGTTCCGGCAGAAACTAAATCAATACATCCCCATGGCGTATAACCGAGTAAACGAACGCCATCTTCTGTGACCGCTAATTTCATTTGTTTTACATGATCTCGTAAATACTCAATCCGATATGAATCATGCACCGATCCATCGGCTTCTCTTTGATCATATGCCCCAAAACCATTTTCAACGATGAATAATGGGAGATGATACATATCTGTAAACCAGTTCAACGCATAACGCAACCCAATTGGATCGATCGGCCAGCCCCAATCAGAAGTTTCGACAAAAGGATTTGAAACTAGATCTTTCGTTTCGTCGTAATCAAAGATAGAATTTTCTGGTCGTTGCGCGATCGTTTGGGACATATAATAACTAAAACCGATATAGTCAACTGTACCTGCCTTTAAATCACTTGCATCTTCTTGAGTAAAGTCAAGTTTAATACCTTTTCGTTCCCAATACCGCAACATATGCTCAGGATAAAAACCACGTACATGAACATCAGCAAAATAGTAACGTTTTTCCATAGCCTTTAGTGCCATCAACGCATTTTCCGGTTTGGAATTTAGAGCATATACTGGTCCCATTGCAATCATACAACCGATTTCAAATGCTGGATTGATTTTCTTACCGATCTGCACAGCTTTTGCACTAGCTACCAGTTCATAGTGCGCCGCTTGGTACATCGTAGCTTCCCGATTTTCTCCCGGTTGATAGACAATTCCTGAGTTTGTAAACGGTGCAAAGTCTTCATAAAAATTGGCTTGGTTATTGATCTCGTTGAAAGTCATCCAATACTTTACCTTATTCTGGTAGCGTTTGAAACAAACTTCTGCAAACTGAACAAATAATACGATCAGTTTACGATTTCGAAAGCCACCATATTTTGTTACTAACTGATAAGGAAGTTCAAAATGCGAAAGTGTCACTACTGGTTCAATTCCGTATTTCAAACATTCATCAAACAAATCATCGTAAAACTTCAATCCTGCTTCATTAGGTTCTTCTTCATCTCCTTTTGGAAAAATTCGTGTCCAAGCAATTGAAGTACGGAAACATTTAAAACCCATCTCAGCAAACAACGCTAGGTCTTCTTTGTATCGATGATAAAAATCAATCGCTTCATGATTTGGATAATACTCGCCTTCAAGTACACCATCCGTTATGGAACGGTAACTGGTTGGCGAGCCAACCGTCATCACGTCGGCAACACTCACTCCTTTTTTATCGGCTTGCCAAGCACCTTCAAGCTGATGAGCAGCCACTGCGCCACCCCAAAGAAAATTCGCTGGTAAACTATTTGTCATAGGTTATTCTCCTCACTCTTTATTTCTCTTAGAGTGTAATCTGTAATCGCTTCCCCATCAATCTAAATTTTTCCGTAGTATTACGGAAAAAGCTTACTCGTTCAAAAAGCTGTTTCTTTAATCCAGTCAATTCTTTCTTGTTATAAAAAAATCACCTACTAAATTTAGCAGGTGATTGGCTACTATTTAATTTTTCACAGGATTTACTTCCACGTGATTCAACTGCGCTGCCGTATTGAGTGGCACGACGATT
Organism: Enterococcus sp. CSURQ0835; assembly: GCF_902706605.1. Taxonomy (GTDB): domain Bacteria; phylum Bacillota; class Bacilli; order Lactobacillales; family Enterococcaceae; genus Enterococcus_A. Next base: position 108,845 of record NZ_CACSLH010000001.1, read on the forward strand.
TGGATCAAACTTTTCGTATCACTATGACTATCCTTTTCGACCGAGATCGTGATGGGATAAAGATCCCCATTTTTCATATGCGCCATACCTGCGTAAGCGATGGTTTTGACCCCATTGAAGTCTTCGGTGTGATCCGGTTTTCCAGCCGGGATATCCACAAAGTCCAACGCTTGTTGATTGATATTATAATCTGGTAACATCGTACGAAAGATCCGTTCACTTTTCTTTTCCAACTCACTTAGCGATGTGTTGGCGTTTTTTCCACACGCTGAAAAAAGTGCCAGCGAACTCAAACAAACGAAAAAGCCGATCAAAAGTTGTTTTTTGATTTTCAAAGCAAAACTCCTCCCTAGCAGAGCATCCCATAACCAATGTTACTTTTCAAACTTAATGAGAACATTTTTAAATCTCAAAAAAGCAGCAAAAACAACAACTAGAGGCATGACAGTTCTGAGAAAGGAGATTTATTAAAATTTAATTTAGGTCTACAATTGATGTAGCATAATTTGAGTAAGAGTTTTCATGAGTTACCATAACAACAGATTTTTTTTGGTTCTCTACAAGGTCATGAAGATAGTTCAATATAAATTCAGCATTTTCCCTATCTAAATTACCTGTCGGCTCATCTGCAAATATAATGTCGTAGGGTTTAATTAGTGTCCTGATAAGAGCTACTCGTTGTTGCTCCCCACCACTTAATTGATATACCTTTTCATTTAAAATAGAGGCTGGCAAAGAGAAATCAGATATCAGTTGCAATAAAGACTCTTTTTGAAACGCTTTATTGTACCTAGACGCAATTTTCAAATTTTCCCATACTGTTTCATTATCTAATAATCCATAGTTTTGAAACATATAACTAATTACGTTTCTTCTTAAATGAGTTATATATTTTCTATCAATCTGAGTACCAAAATACATTAAGTCTCCAGAATAGGAAGGATTTAATAAACTCAGTGTATTTATTAAAGTTGTCTTACCTGAACCACTTTTTCCAATAACAAATACAAATTCTCCTTGACTTACCGATAATGAAAAATCCGAAATGATAATTTTTTTATTTATATTAATTGACAGATTATTAGCTTCAAATATCATTTAACTCCTCCATTAATGTAATTTTTTTCGACTGTAAGCAAAGTACGCCATATATTAAAATATTTATTCCCATAATAATCAAAAGAGCCGGGAAAAGGTATAGCAGTTTACTAGGATTTACAATCATAAATAGACTTAGAGAAATTAAATCCGTCAAAACAGCTAGATATGAAACACTAAGCATTCTATAAACAACAGAATAACCTAATGTTTTTTCAAGAAATATTTTTTTCCTTTTTATTCTAAAAAGTAGTGAAACAAGTTGAAAATTCAACATAACAAAAAGACAAATAATTGTAACACCTTGTAATAGGGAATTAAAAAGTGATGATTGTATTTTTGACACATAAGTTCCATAATCTTGAAAAGCTGATACAGTAAAGTTTATGGTGTTTTTTAGATTAGCGTTTTCAATTTCATTTTTTAATTTATTAAACACAATATCATTATTTGAATCCTTGAAATCGAGATATAATCCCCCATCGACAGTCAATATATTTCCCCAAAAAAGACCGCTCATCATATGAGGATTTACAATAATTGAAATAGGATCGGTAATGGCATAGTTATTTCTTGAATCACCGTATAAGTGATTATAGGTAAAATATTTCTGATTATTTTTAACATAGATTGAATTTATACTTAATTTATTTATTTGAATATCTTGGTTAGGCGGTTCTTCATTTATTATAAATTTTAGATATTTTAAGTAGTTTGTTTTTATTTCATCTTCATAAATTTTGTATTTTTCAGGTATTAATAAACTTATTGTATCTTTTTCTACATTAATTTTGTTTATTTCAGAATGATCGGAAAATACAATGGGATTTCTTTTTAGATAATTCATATCAATAAAAATATCAATTCCACCCATGTTAACAGTAGACGCATGTTTATCACCATGAAAGCGAGATTGGCCTACAGATATAGGCTGACCATTTTTATCATGATCGATTACCGCATAATTGTATGGTGCAATAATAAATGTATCGTATTTATTTTTTATTGCATTATAAAAATTTTGAGCACTGCTAAGATACTGTTTTTCTTCTGCAACATTATTTCTATCCATTTGATTAGTAATATTTGTTTTATACAGCCCTTCCACTTTTTTCCAAGTATTTAATTTACTATTTATATTAGTATATTCTATGAAATTCTGTTCTATCTTTCCAAAAATTGTTAAGCCTAAAAATAAAGTAACACATAAAATAATGGTGAGTAGAAAAGTAATCATTCGGATTGGAACTCGTCCCTTTACAGTGCTATATATCCTACCATAATAAAGAATTAGCATTTGTATAAGCATATACACTAACGTAAAAAAAATACATAATACTAAAGATAGCAAAAAGCTTAGCATAAAAGATATTGTTACGTCTCTTATTACGTACAAATACACAACGACAGCCAAAAATAATCCATATAGCATTACATTCGTTTCTTTAATAGAGTCTATCATCATATGAAATTTTGTATATCCAAAATTCTTTTTTAATAAAGTCTTTTTTCTATTAGAGAAAGATACTATTGAAAGAGATACAAAAAATAATACTAGCAAATAAATCGTTATTGTAATTTGATATTGATTTACAACGTACGTATCTGATTCATTTATTCTTGTTTTTTTAACTGTCCCATATTTAATCAGTATCTTCTCTACAGAATTTACATCTCCTTGAACATATAATATATTGCTTAATCCAACATCTTTAAAATGATCTACAGAAAATAATTTGACTTGCAGATAATGACTTGGGAGATTCAAACTCCCAAGTTTTTTAGGAGAATTACTATTTTGATTCGATGCAAAATAATCATCCTCAAATGAAGAAGAAGCTCCCTTTTTCACCTGTAAGTATTTATTTTTATAAGGATTTGTAGATATGATAGTTAGTTTATTTCTAGCAGTAAACATATATTGAGAAATATTCGTATTATTTTTTTTAGAAATTTCAACAAATTCATCAATTATTTTTCCATAATTAACATCTGATCTATAACTAATATGGAGTTCAGAAACATCTGAATATAATGCCTGTTCTATCTTTTTTCCATTTAATATATCAGAACAAATAAATAATATTAATGTAAAAATAAAAAAAGATAGGACTAAATTTAGCATAGTAGGCCCCCTATTTTGAATAAAAAAAGGATATCATGAATTCTGATATCCTCTCTCAAACATATAGTTAGAAAAATTTATATCAATAAACATTCCACCAGCCTGTATTACCATGTAGCGTAGCATTTGCTACTGCGTATGCTTGTATCCCCGCAGGCTGCACATTTCTTACTTGTCCGCCCCAACCATTCCTAGCAGTAGCACTATGCGTACTGTATCCATGATAGTATCTAGCATAAACCTGAAACCCACTAACCCAACAATAAAAATCTCCTCCTCCTGCTGGAACTCTAGGTTGAATTCCAATAGGTTTCAATATATTGTTTTCTAAGATTTCGTACCCGCCTCCTGCAATAGAATTAGAATCTTCTGTAGAACTAGCATAACTAGGTGTACTGCCAATTACAACTCCCCCTAATAATGTCATAGTTAAAAATACTTTTTTCATAAAAAGGTCCCTTTATAGTTATATTTATTTATGTTATTACACAAATATTCCCTGTTATTAATCAAGCTAAACTTATTCTGTTATCATTCCCATCTTATTGATTCATATTTTCTAAATATTTATATTCTTTAATTCTTTTTTTGAAATATATTTAAACTTTTATTTTACTAAATATATACAAATAACTAATTTAAACAATTTCAATTACCAGTTTTTAATTTTTAATCGTATAACATTTCTTCAAACATGTAATTATTCTGATCCTTTTAAACATTTAGTTTAAGTTGCTACCTAGAAAATACTCTTATATATGGATACATTACAATTGATTTTACAATTGATTATTTTCGATAATATTATAAATAAAACAAAAACCACGTTCCCTTCCTTTTAAAATGACACACATTATCCAAAAAAACGGATGCTTGATAAAAAATCACCCTATTTTTCAATCGATCCAGTATTCGAATAAAATATTTTTTGAACATTTAAACTACAAAATATAAATTAACTATGTATTTTATAATATTGTTAAAAATAAAAAATTTTTTATTTTTAATAGGCCATTCAAAAATTGATTTAATAGATATAATTGACCAGTTGCTCAATCTGCATCACTAATTACAAAAAAACAACACCTTATATTCTTATTTTAGATAGACAAAACGCTCCCCATGAATGAGATATTAAAATGTATCTCATCCATGGGGAGTATGTCATGATATTCTACTTTTTTCATTAAGCGGCGTAGTCTTATCCATTTCGTATGACTATGGTGTAGCTTCAGCTAACTATCTCTGTCAGACCCGCTTATTCACTGACTTTACTCTCTTTTTTTACCGGACAGCTACATTCACAATCTTCACATGAGCTGCCTTTTTTGATTTGTCGATAAACGATCCCCGCGGCACTGCCGAAGATCACGATAGATAACATTAAAGTTGCCATCCTTCACCCTCCTCTTTGAGCTGTTCGATCGTAACAGTTGGTGCTTGTTCGACGGGTTTGCGTAAAATGAAATACAACATGCCAACCAGGGCTACTCCAGCCGCTACAGTTCCTAAATTAACCGTGCCACCTTCAAAAGCTACATGCCCAAATTGATAGATGACTAGACTGACGATATAAGCCAAACCACATTGGTACCCAATTGCGCGCAGCGTCCATTTGACACTTCCCATTTCACGATGGATCGCGCCCATCGCAGCAAAACACGGTGCGCATAATAAGTTGAAGACTAAAAATGAATACGCTCCAACAGGGGTGTAAGTCGCGCGTAAGGCAGCCCAAACTTGGTGTCCATTTTCCGCAACTGCTGCGTGTTTGAACAAGATCCCAAAAGTCCCGATCACATTTTCTTTTGCGACTAAACCAGTGATCGCTGCCACTGCGCCTTGCCAATTGCCCCAACCTAATGGTGCAAATAGCGGTGCGATCAAACCACCTAAAAAGGCTAACACACTTTGATCTTCACTGACAGCTTGCAAGCGGAAATTGTAATTTGAGATAAACCAAATCAGGATACAGGAAACAAAAATGATCGTTCCAGCTTTTTTAATAAATGATTTACTGTGATCATACGTGTAACGCAATGTGTTTCCAAAGCGCGGTAGATGATAGACTGGCAGTTCCATAATAAATGGTGCCGGATCACCACTGAACAAATGTGTTTTTTTCAATGCGATCCCTGACAAGACGATCGCGCTCATTCCGACAAAATAAGCGGAAGGGGCGACCCAGCTGCTATGAGGGAAAAAGGCTCCTGCAACTAGTGCGATGATAGGAAGTTTAGCAGAGCATGGCATAAAGGTCGTCAGCATAACCGTCATGCGGCGATCTTTTTCATTTTCGATCGTCCGACTAGCCATCACGCCTGGAACCCCGCAACCTGTTGCGATCAGCATCGGGATAAATGATTTACCAGATAAACCAAATTTACGAAAAATCCGATCCATCACAAAGGCGATCCGTGCCATGTACCCGCAATCTTCCAACAAGGCTAAGCATAAAAACAGCGCCATCAATTGGGGTAAGAATCCAATTACCGCTCCGACGCCGGCGATGATCCCATCTAAGATCAAATGCTGCATCCAAGGTGCAACTTGCCAAGCGTGTAACGTCTGACTGACAAAATCAGGTACGATCGAGCCAAACAACGTATCATTGAGCCAATCGGTCCCCATCGTACCAATCGTTTGAATCGAAATATAGTAGACTAACCACATGATCAAAGCAAAGATCGGTAAAGCTAGAAACCGATTGGTCACCACTTGATCGATCTTATCAGAAAGAGACGCTTTGAATTGACCTTCATCGACGATACAGAGATTTTTCAAATTACTGATGAAGTCATACCGTTCATTGATGACGATCGTTTCCGCATCATCATTCATGATTTTTTCGGTGATCTTAATGATCTCGGTAATTTCTTTTTGCTGGATCTTACTAAGATCTAACTGAGCTTGAGCTTTTTCGTCGCGTTCAAATAATTTGATACTATACCAGCGACTATATTTTTCTAATGCAGTACTCCCTAGAACCGTTTCGATCTCGCTGATAGCAGCTTCAAAACGGCTATCATAAACCGGAAATTGGATTTCATCACAACTGCTAGCCGCCGCCTGCGTTTTTTGCATCAATTCATCTAAACCACGATTTTTCAACGCGCTGATCCCAACGACCGGTACTCCGAGTGCATAAGACAATTTTTCTAAGTTGATTTGTTTATCGGATTTTTCTAATAAATCCATCATATTGATCGCTAAGACCGTGGGAATTCCCGTTTCGATCAGTTGTGTCGTTAAATAGAGATTCCGTTCAATATTACTGCCGTCCACCACATTGATAATGACATCTGGCTCACCGGACATTAAATAATCTCTAGCTACGACTTCTTCAGGTGAATAAGGAGACATGGAATAAATTCCTGGCAAATCGTGGATCGTGTATTCTTGATTTTTTTTATAATAGCCTTGCTTCCGCTCAACTGTAACACCAGGCCAATTCCCGACAAATTGGTTGGTACCAGTCAAGACATTAAATGTACTAGTTTTCCCACTATTAGGATTACCAGCTAATGCGATATGTAGCTGAGTCATCTAAAGCTCCTCCTTTGCCACTAAAACGAGTTCGGCTTCGGATTTGCGCAAACTCAATTCATATCCGCGAATCCGAATCTCCAATGGATCGCCTAAAGGTGCAAGCTTGACGACTTTCACTAAAGTCCCGCGGGTGATCCCCATATCCATCAAGCGGCGTTTGACTGCACCAGTTCCATGAACACTGACAACTCGTGCTTGATCGCCAGCTTTTAAGTGATCGAGGGACTGCCACGTGCTTTTATCTTCTGTGACTTCTTTCACTTTGATTTGATTTAATAAGGCGTGATCAATGGCAACCCGCGCATTATGTAAAAGCACGATGCTATTGCTGCCAGAACTATTGACCACTGCAATTTTCGTTCCTTGGGTCATGCCAAGATCTTGCATTCGATGTTTCAATTCATCCGTTAAATGCAGCGTATCGATCTGGACGACTTTATTCAAAGGGGTTTCGGCTAATGTTGTCATTGATCTTTACCACCTATCTTTTATAAACGACAATGAGAATCTTTCTCACTTAGAGCATAACGGGATATGAGAGCCTTGTCAATAACAATCCCCCCATTCCAAGCAAATTAGTTGACAATTCTTACCTTTTAGGAAGCCCAAACTCTGCAAGCAGTTATTCTAAAAAATTTCAAAGAATAAAAACAACAGCATCTATTTGTTTTATAATTGTTTTTAGCTTTTTTATCCCCACTTCATCTGCTTTCAATCTTTTCCAAAAAACACAAACCATAGTGTCGTTAGATTTAACCACCACAAGATGTAGTGTTTTACGATTGACTTTCGTAGTCGTTCCTTTATACTGTTACTTGTAGAAAATAAAGGAGGGCTTCTCATGGTAAAAGTCTATTCTAAAAATAATTGTATGCAATGCAAGATGACAAAACGTTATTTAAATGAACACAGTATTCCGTATGAAGAAGTAAATGTCGATAGCGATCCTGCTGCCTTAGAATTTTTAAAAGATCAAGGCTTCCAAAGTGTTCCAGTTATCTTTGGTAAACAGCAAGCGATCATTGGCTTCAGACCGGACCAATTAAAAAGTCTTGCGGTTTAATTCGACTTTGTAGCATTTTGCTGCAAAGTTTTTTACTTCCTACTACATAATAGAAAGATGTGACACGATGAGCTTAAAAGATTTAGGAGAGGTCTCCTACTTTAAACTGAACAATGAGATCAATCGTCCCGTCAATGGACAGATCCCTCTAAATAAAGATCAAGAAGCCTTAGCTGCCTTCTTTAAAGAAAACGTTGAGCCGAATACCCATCAGTTTGCTTCAACAAAAGAAAAAATCGAATATTTAGTCGCCCATGATTATTTGGAGAGCGACTACTTAGCAAAGTATTCAATGGTGTTTATCGAAAAATTATTCGCTTACTTGGACGAACAACAGTTTACTTTCAAATCGTTCATGGCCGCTTATAAATTTTATTCGCAATATGCGTTGAAAGACAATGACGGACTTGAATATTTGGAAAATTATGAAGACCGAGTTGCCTATAACGCGTTGTATTTTGCTGATGGAAATGAAGAGTTAGCCTTGAATCTAGCCGATGAAATGATCCATCAACGCTATCAACCTGCGACACCTTCTTTTTTAAATGCTGGTCGCAAACGCCGCGGTGAGTTAGTATCCTGTTTTTTGATCCAAGTCACTGATGATATGAACAGTATCGGTCGCTCGATCAATTCAGCGTTGCAACTTTCGCGGATCGGTGGCGGTGTAGGGATCAATTTATCGAACTTACGTGAAGCCGGCGCACCGATCAAAGGCTATGACGGCGCAGCAAGCGGTGTCGTGCCTGTCATGAAATTATTTGAAGATAGTTTTTCTTATTCCAATCAATTAGGCCAGCGACAAGGTGCCGGTGTCGTTTATTTGAACGTTTTTCATCCTGACATCGAAATGTTTTTATCCGCTAAAAAAGAAAACGCCGATGAAAAGATCCGCGTTAAAACATTATCACTTGGGATCACAGTCCCTGATAAGTTTTACGAATTAGTCCGTAAGAATGAAGACATGTATCTCTTTAGTCCTTACGGTGTGGAACGGGAATACGGCGTGCCGTTTTCTTATGTCGATATCACAAAAGAATATGATAACTTAGTCAATAATCCTAAGATCCGCAAGAAAAAAGTCAAAGCGCGCGACTTAGAAAATGAGATCTCAAAATTACAACAAGAGTCTGGCTATCCTTACATCATCAATATCGATACAGCTAACCGTGCCAATCCCATCGATGGCAAGATCGTCATGAGTAATCTGTGTTCTGAGATCTTGCAAGTCCAAACACCTTCTGCCATCAATGATCGGCAAGAATACGAAGTGCTTGGTACCGATATTTCGTGTAACCTTGGCTCGACTAATATCGTCAACTTGATGGAAAGTCCTGACTTTGGAAAATCCGTTCAAACGATGGTCCGCGCATTGACTTTTGTGACCGATGCGTCGAATATCGATGTCGTACCTTCTATCCAAAATGGAAATCATTTAAACCATACGATCGGTCTGGGTGCAATGGGACTCCATAGTTTCTTTGCTAAACATTTGATGACTTACGGCTCCAAAGAATCTTTAGACTTCACCAATATTTACTTTATGCTGTTGAATTATTGGACGTTAGTAGAAAGTAACAACATCGCAAAAGAACGCGGTGAAGTCTTCCACAACTTTGAAAAATCAGCTTACGCGGATGGAACGTATTTTGATCGTTACATCCAGGACGAAATTTTACCTCAAACGGAAAAAGTCCAAGCGATCTTCAAAGATATTTTTATTCCAAGTGCTGCTGATTGGGAAAAACTAAAAGCTGCAGTCCAAAAAGATGGTTTGTATCACCAAAACCGATTAGCAATCGCGCCCAATGGTTCAATCTCTTATATCAATGATACGAGTGCTTCTTTGCATCCGATCACGCGTTTGATCGAAGAACGGCAAGAAAAGAAAATCGGTAAGATCTATTACCCAGCCCCTTATTTGAACAATGACACACTGCCTTATTACACATCTGCTTATGATATGGATATGCGCAAAGTCATCGATGTCTACGCCACTGCGCAAAAACACATCGACCAAGGGATGAGTTTGACCTTGTTCATGCGCTCTGAGATCCCGGTTGGTTTATATGAATGGAAAACGGACACGAAACAATCCACTCGTGATTTGAATATTTTACGGAATTACGCTTTTTATAAAGGCTGCAAATCGATTTATTACGTCCGCACGTTTACCGATGACGCTGAAGAGATCGGCTCAAATCAATGTGAAAGCTGTGTGATCTAACGTGTTTGGTAGAGAAAGGAACGAGTTTTAATGGCAGAAACGTATTACAAAGCAATCAACTGGAATGAGATCGAAGACGTGATCGACAAATCTACGTGGGAAAAATTGACCGAACAGTTTTGGCTGGACACGCGAATCCCACTTTCCAACGACTTAGACGACTGGCGGAAATTGTCAGCTCTAGAAAAAACGACAGTCGGTCATGTCTTTGGTGGTTTGACTTTACTCGATACTGTCCAATCTGAAAGCGGGATGGATCAGTTGCGTCAAGACGTTCGGACACCTCATGAAGAAGCCGTCTTAAACAATATTCAATTCATGGAATCAGTCCACGCTAAAAGTTATTCTTCGATCTTTAGTACGTTAAATACAAAGTCTGAGATCGACGAGATTTTTGAATGGACCGACACCAATCCTTATCTCCAGAAAAAAGCAGAGCGAATCAATGAGATCTACAAAAACGGTTCGCCGTTAGAAAAAAAGATCGCCAGCGTCTTTTTAGAAACGTTCTTATTCTATTCAGGCTTTTATACGCCGCTCTATTATTTAGGAAATAATAAGCTAGCTAATGTGGCAGAGATCATCAAGCTGATCATTCGCGATGAATCCGTCCATGGTACGTACATCGGCTACAAGTTCCAAGTTGGGTTCAATGAGTTGACCGCTGATGAACAAGCTAACTTAAAAGACTGGATGTACGACTTACTGTATGAGTTGTATGAAAACGAAGAAAAATACACGGAAGAATTATACGATGCAATTGGTTGGACCGAAGAAGTCAAAACGTTTTTACGCTACAATGCCAACAAAGCGTTGATGAATCTCGGGATGGACCCACTGTTTCCAGATACCGCCGATGATGTCAACCCGATCGTAATGAATGGGATCTCTACAGGTACTAGCAACCATGACTTCTTCTCACAAGTGGGAAATGGTTATTTGCTAGGTCATGTGGAAGCCATGCAAGATGATGATTACTTGATCGGCTTTGAAAAATAATTTTTTAGCCGGATGACTGAAAAACGCGCTGCTAGCAAATGTGCCGGCAGCGCGTTTTTGGCGTTTCAATCAATTAAACATTGATCAAACGTAATTTGGTGATATTACGATACATTGATAAGTCTTCGATCACATCGGTGTAATCCATTTTCTTCGGCAAGTCGATCGTATAAATATTAGTGTAGACTCGGTAGTCTTCCATGAAATCAACGTTGAAATCTACATCTTCCACTTCGATCCCCTTGCTCTCAAAATAATTCATGATAAATTCTTTTGTCTCAGCCCGGTGAATATATTGAATCTCAATTTTTTTGATTGCATGGACTTTGATAATTTTTTTCACCACTGTCAATGCCAACATCACTCCGACAAAACTGGAGATTGCGATCTTGTAATACCCCATGCCGATCGCAAGGCCCAAACCGGCACCTGCCCAAATCGAAGCTGCCGTTGTCAAACCTTTAACAGAACGATTTGTCACGATGATCGTTCCTGCACCTAGAAAACCGACACCACTGACAACTTGGGCGATCAACCGCGCTTCATCAGAACGAATGACGCCCATCAATTTTGGATATTGCAACGCGTCTCGCAGTGCTGAACTTGCGATCTCCACTTGGATCAATGCAATGATCGTTGCCCCCATACAGACTAAAATGTGCGTCCTGATTCCAGCCGGTCGATTGCGATATTCCCGCTCGATCCCGATCGCGCCGCCCATGATCATTGCTAAAACTAAACGAATCATGATCTCTTGTAATGTTAATTCTACGTCCATCCCCTATCACCTCAAAAATAGTATAGCATTAATCAGCTGATTTTCAGAAAGTTAACCTTGTAGTTGACGCAATTCAACTGGCGTTACTTGGCGATAAGCGCCTAACGCCAAGTCAGCCGGTAGCTGTAATTGTCCCATTCGAATCCGTTTTAAGTAAGCGACTTCTTTGCCACACGCTTTGACCATTCGTTTAACTTGGTGAAATTTGCCTTCGTGTAATACGATTCGCACAATTGAAGTCTGCTGCTGCTCATCAACTGCTTCGATCATTAGCTGGGCAGGTCGTGTCTTTTCACCATCCAGCGTGATCCCTTTTTCAAATGTTTTTACATCCGTTACCGTCATCACACCGTTGACCTTTGCATAATACTCTTTTTCCACGTGTTTTTTTGGCGCTAATAATTCATGAGCTAACTTGCCATCATTAGTGAGCAGCAATAAACCTTCCGTGTCTTTATCTAAGCGTCCCACTGGAAATAAATCGCTACGAAAATCATCGGCCGCCAATAAATCCATCACTGTCCGGTCTCGTTTATCTTCTGTCGCCGAAATGACACCAGCTGGTTTATTCAACACATAATAATAAAATTCCTGATAGTGCAAAGGTTCACCTTGCCACTTGATCACATCAGTAGTTGGATCAACTTGTCGCTTATCACTTTTTTCCCTTTGCCCATTAATGGTAACTGTTCCCGTTTTGAGTATTTTTTTAACTTCTTTACGGCTGCCTAGCCCGGCTTCGGCTAAGAATTTATCTAAACGCATTCATTTCACCTCAATTTTATTATGCCATAAACGCGTTGCTCCCGCCCAGTAAAACCACGACCTTTGTCATTAACAAAAAAGGAGTCAGGCAGATTGCCTCACTCCAAAAACTTCTATAACTGATTTTATAATTTGCTAGCAGCAGCTTCGTCGATGATCACTGTAACGTTCGGATGATTTTGTAAAACGCTCGCTGGTAATTCTTCGGTCACTGGACCATCTAGCATCCCTTTGATCGCATCAGCTTTACTTTCACCATATGCCATCAATACGATTTTTTTACTTTGCATGATCGAGCCGATCCCCATCGATAGTGCATGTGTTGGTACGTCTTCTACTTTATCAAAATAGCGTTTGTTCGCTTCGATCGTTGATTCTGTTAGTTCGACTACGTGAGTCGTCACATCAAAACTTGTGCCTGGCTCGTTGAACCCAATGTGGCCATTACGACCGATCCCTAAAATTTGGATATCAATCGGATGATCCGCGATGACTTGGTCGTACCGTTTGCATTCAGCTTCAAGATCTTGCGCTTTCCCATTTGGGACGAAAGTTTCTTTGAAAGGTTTTTGGTTGAACAGGCGATCGTTCATGAAATAGCGATAGCTTTGTTCATCTGAGCCATCTAATCCCACGTATTCATCCAAGTTGACTGAAGTTAATGCAGAAAAATCTAAATTACTCCCGGTCATTTCTTGATATAACGTTTCGGGTGTGCTTCCCGTAGCTAAACCTAAAACTTTAATATCATTTTCCATTCCTGCTTTAATCAATTCAAAAGCTTTTTTGCCGCCTTCAACGTCATTTTTTACGCGAATTACATCCATCACGAAACGCTCCTTTTATCTTCATTTGGTATACACCAATGATAGCATGAATGAAGTTTTTTTGCAATAACTGTCTAGACCAAAAAAGCGATGCTACTTTTTTCCGTAGCACCGCAATCGCTAATAATTAATTTAATTTTTGATACGCAGCTAAAATCTCTGCGATCAATGCTTCATCATTGACGCCAGTCACTTCTTTGACTACTACTTCAACGGATTTTTCTTTTAACATACTTTGTAATTCTTGGCTTTGTTCATCGTTTGGATCATCATATTTTAAAATCATCGCGACCACTTCAACCAAATGATCATACGCTAAGTTGCGAGCCTTCGCTTCGCGGATTGGACGAATAAAACGTTCGTCGTAGCCTAACTTACGGATCGGTGTCCGAGCCACCCGAGTGATTGCATCTGAGATATAAGGATTTTCAAAGCGACCAACGATTTTATCAATATACGCTTGGTGCGTCGCAGGATCGAAATCCCATTTTTTGATTAATAAGCCACCAGTTTCACTTAAAACTGCTTTTAATTGTTGCAAAACACTGGCGTCACTGATCGCTTCATCAATCGTTTGATAACCTTTATACGCTCCGGTATAAGCAACGGTGGCATGCCCCGTATTGACTGAAAATAATTTCCGTTCGATATAAGGTTCTAAATCGGGTACATATTCCACCCCTTTTAAATGAAGCGATTTGTTTTTACTTTGAGTCTCATCAATTACCCATTCACAGAAAGGTTCTACCGATACAAACAACGGATCGGTATGATGTTGGATCGGTACGATGCGATCGACGGCTGCGTTTGGAAACCCGATATATTTTTCTACATAAGCAAGATCGGCTGCCGATAAATATTTTTTGACTTCACCAAATAAAAATTGGCTCCCGCCGATCATATTTTCACAGGCAATGACATCTAGTGGGTGTTCATTGCCCGCAGTACGACGCTTTTGAATCCCCTTAGCGATCAATTCCGCGATAAAAGGTAAAATATTTGGCCCGATAGCCGTTGTTACGATATCCGTTTCCGCAATCGAATCGACGACTGCTTGCGGATCTTTTTGGTTGTTCAACCCATCAACTTGCTGAACTTGAATTTGTTTTTTAGCTGGATCAGCCAACTCGATCGTATATTCTTTTCGTTCGTTCAAAGCATTGATGATCGTTTCATTGATATCAACGAAATCAATCGAAAAATCATTGCTGAATAAAATCTCACCGATAAATCCTCGGCCAATATTGCCTGCTCCAAAGTGTGTTGCTTTCATTTTTACTCTACCTCCTGCAGATATTCAATGATCTCTGCTTTTGTTTGTGCGTCTGCTAATTTCACAACATTATCGACATCCGAACAAAAGATTGCGATCTTTTGTAAAATATCTAAATGTTCATCCCCGATTCCAGCAATCCCAAATAAAACCATGGCTACGTCTTCAGTATCATCCGCTCCAAATTGAACCCCTTCTGGCGCTTGGATAATGGAGATACCACTTTTTTTAACAAATTTTTTCGCTTCATCCGTACCGTGCGGGATCGCAATAAAATTCCCCATGTAAGTTGAAACGAGTTTGTTTCGTTCGATCATCGCATCAACATAGCCGGCTTCGACGCAACCAGCATCCACCAATAACTTACCGCACGCTCTGATTGCATCTTCTTTTGTAGCATATGATTGATCTAATAAAATCATTTCTGGCTGTAATTCCATGCTAGTTCCTCCTAAAATAATACTGGTTGCACATGTTTTCTTTTTGTGCTTTATTACTTAACTTTCTCGAATCTCTTTGACAAACAATGAACTCAATAGCTGGTAAATGATCTCTTGATTGCCAAATTTATAAATTTCTGTATTTAAATCACTCTCAATGATCGAACTAGAAATCTTTCCTAGTAACTCTTTTTGGTTTTCCGGCAGCGGGTCAGGTGCCAACAAGAGCAAGACTCGACTGAGTTCGATACTTTTTTTATCCATCCCCGGAATCAAAAAAGTCCGATCTAGATCATAAATAGCAAAATACGGTTGTTTGATTTTTTCATTTGAACTGTGAAACAAAGCAAAGTTGCTATTAGGGATCCCGATCGGTGCGACCAAATAGCGTTCAATTACTTTGCGCGTTACAAATGCTGGCTCGCTAGTGATCGTTTCTGGTAAAGCGGCAATCACTTGGGCAAGCGTTGTCTCGATCGTGTCATCAGCTTTGATGGATCGGACTTCAAAGCTTTGCAACAAATTATTTGCGACTCGCATCATTTCATAGATCTCTTCAAACGATTCACTTTCTTCTTTGACAACGACTTTTCTGATCGCTGGCTGCAAACGCTGCAGTTGCCCTCTGATCTCCGTGATCTCCTCTTCTAATAAAAGCGGCGAGATAACTTTATACGGCAGCTGAAATCCAGGTAAAAACACTGTCGCTAAAATCACGTCATACGGTTTAAAATCTAACTGATTCATCTCAGAGATCTTAGCAACCCGAATCTTTTTCAACTCAGGCACATACTTTTTTAAGCGGCTTTCTAAGATGCGAGCTGTTCCAATCCCGCTCGAGCATAAAACTAAAGCGGAAAAGGTCTTGCCAACGGGCGTTCGTTCTAGCGAAGTCGCAAAGTGGATCACGACATATCCTAGTTCATCCAGTGAAAAATCATGCTCAGGAAAGACAGTAGTCAGTTCTTTTGTCACTGCATTTGTCAATAGCTGGTATTTTTCTTTGATCTGAACAAGCAGTGGATTACTGGCCTTCAAAGGCGTGATATTACGTTTCAAAGCAGCTGACATATGAGCTAACAAATCATTAAACAACTGCTCATCACTACGAAAATCAGTCTTTGTATCTTCCGAGACTAACCGAATCAATTCTTTGATCTGATAAGATAGCTCCACATCAAAATCAGCAAAAAAGATATTTTGCGTTTTCTTGTAGTTGATCCCTTCCAATTGTCGTGCTAAAAATTGGACTTCTTGTCGATTGATTGCGGTTTTAAGTTCCGTTGCGACTTTGATCATGATCTGGCTTGCAACTTGCATACTCTCTGGATTTGGTTCAGCTGAACTGCTGGCTTCAAGTCCATGCTGACTAGTAATCCGATCAATGGAAAGTGCTAATAAAACGATCACACGTTGGATTTGATTATCGGTCACTTTATCAAACGCATCAGTTGCTAAGTGATAAAGTGTCGTTTTAGCTAAATACAAACTCCGCGTCGTCAAGCGATCCAAGAAAAAATTTCCACTTTTTTGGGTAAGGTTTTCCGGTCGTAACTGATCAAGGAAATGAAAAAAATCATATTCAGATACCCCGTTATAAATCAAATTCCCTAAGATCTGGCGCTTCGCTTTTTCTTTGCCGGTGATTTTGATACCACGGCCTTTCAAACGTATCAGGGTCAATTCGTAATCAGCAACGCTCGTTTCGATCACTTGCAGATCTGTTGTGATCGTAGCCGGACTCACCAAAAAATCGATCGCCAGACTTTCGATCGTGATTTCCGTCTCACTGAGTAACAAGCTACAGACAAGCGCACTTTGTCGTTGGATCGTATCAAAGACCGCCGCCTGCTTTTTTTCTAATTGTGTTTTTAACGCTGCTAGTGCTGACTTTTCACCGATCAAACGATACCCAGCTTTTCTTGGTTTGATGATCTGGACATCTAAAGCTTTGATCGTTTTTTCAATACTTGAGATCTCCCGGTAAATCGTCCGCTTGCTGACGTGTAACACTTGTTCCAACTCTTCAATCGTAATACCACTGGGATAATCCAATAATAGTTTTAAAATTTTCTTTTCGCGATTTGAAAAATACACGCTGTTCCCTCCAACATTCAAAGGCTAAAAGCAGTGATCACTCACTGCTTTTAAGCTTAATACGCGGCTGAGAAAAAAACTACTAAAGACTATTTGTTTTTTATTTTTTCAGTGATCTGATCGTACTTTGGTGTCGTAACGACATCATCGACTGAAACATGGACCGCACTTGGCGCTTTTTGTTCCGCTTGAACCGTTTCTTTTTCATTGGTTACGATCATCGCAGTCGTCTCATCTTTTAATTCACTGATCGGTTGAGTCGTGATCGGATAGGTCAAACCTTTTTGTTTGAAGATCTTCTTCAAGACTGTCGCGCCCATCGCACTGGAACCTTTCGTCTGATCATAAGCAAAGATCACATGATCGACTTTACTATAATCAGCCAATCCTTCTGCTACATCATCTGCTTTTGGTGTAGTTGTATTCGGCGTTGTAGCAGCGGGTTCTTCTTTCAACCGCTCAACGATCTCATCATAGTGAGGAGAATTCATAAAGTTTTCCACTGAAACAAATGTTGCATTGGGTGCTTTTTGGGTTGCCCGTTCATGTAATTCTTCTTGGGTGACGATCAGCGCCTTGTCATCATCGCTTAAATTATTAATCGCTGAATTGGAAACAGGAATCGAAAGACCCGCTTTTTTGACTTTGTCGCGTAAAATCGAAGCTCCCATTGCGCTAGAACCCATCCCAGCATCACAAGCAAAAATAATTTTGTCGACTTTCCCAAACATCTTTTCATTTTGGCTAGTCACCGCACTTGCTGCATCCGTTGCCGTCGCTTGACCTTTACTTTGAGCTTTCGCACTTTGCATAGCAGCTTGACTAGCAGCTAAATCTTCTTCAGTTTCACTTTTATCAGCTTTCAAAATAATCGAAGCGACAATAAAGGAAGCAGCTGCACCGACTAAAACTCCGGCAATATTTGCTAAATAACTACCTTTTGGCGTCATCGCTAAAACAGCGAAGATCGACCCAGGTGAAGCAGCAGCTTGCAGACCAGCACCTAATAGTTGGAAAGTAAACGTGCCACAAACCCCACCAGCCATCACAGCTAAGAATAGTAACGGTTTCATCATGACATAAGGGAAGTAGATCTCATGGATCCCACCTAGAAATTGGATAATAATCGCACCAGGTGCAGATGATTTCGCTGAACCTTTACCAAACAAACTATAAGCCAGTAACAATCCTAAACCAGGACCAGGGTTGGCTTCCAATAAGAAGAGGATCGATTTGCCTGCTGAGGCAGCTTGATCAGCACCTAATGGCGTCAAGATCCCATGATTGATCGCATTGTTCAAGAACAAGATTTTCGCTGGTTCAATAAAGATATTCGCAATTGGTAATAAATGAGCGTGGATGATGACCTCAACAGCTTTAGCCATCGCGTGTGTCAACGTCACAACAACTGGACCGATCGCAAAAAAACCAAGGATCGCTAAGGCAAACCCGATCAGACCTGCAGAGAAGTTATTGACTAACATCTCAAAGCCAGTTTTGATTTTACTTTGGAAAGCGTCATCAAATTTTTTGATACACCAGCCTCCTAAAGGCCCCATGATCATCGCGCCGATAAACATTGGCACATCAGACCCAACGATCACACCCATCGTAGCAATCGCACCGACGACCGCGCCCCGTTGACCGTGAACCATGCTTCCTCCAGTATATCCAATCAATAATGGCAGTAAAAATTTCAGCATTGGGTCGACCATCGTCGCAAGTTCTTTATTTGGTAACCAACCTGTCTCGATAAATAAGGCTGTAATGACCCCCCAAGCGATAAAGGCCCCGATATTCGGCATGACCATTCCACTTAAGTGGCTACCTAAACGTTGGACACGGGCTTTCACTCCAGCTTTCTGTTGTCCAGCAGCTTCCATTGTAATTTCCTCCTTTAATAAATTGTATTCGTTTTCTTTACACATTTATTGTAGGGGTTTTAGAAAGCACTTTCAAACAATAGTAGATAGACATTTGGCACGAAACTTTGTGCCAAAACTAAATTTCAGTTTAATTTAGTGACAAAATTTGATCAAAACAGCGTACTGATAACGATTTTAAATTTAACGCGTTATCTTACGAGCGAGTCTCCTTTCTTTTTATGAAACCACAAAAAAATGGTAACGCAACAAGCTTCCATTAAGTAGCTCATAGCGTTACCAAAATCAATTTATTTATTCAACAAACTATGTCGATAGCCAAAGCCAAAGTAAATCGCTAGGCCGATCGCTAACGTAATCCCAAAAACGACAAACGTCATCCCGCTTAATTGAGCAATCAAAAATAGACAAGCTAAGATTGATAGGATGGGCAAAACTGGTACAAGTGGAACTGAAAATTCACCTTTTTTCGGCTTGCCATGATCTTTCCGCAATTTCAAAATACCAACAGCCATCAAGATCAAATAAGCTAACGCCACGATATTAGTCAACTCAGCTAAAATTTGTAATGGGAACGCCGCCGCAAAAACTAACGCAATCGCACCAGCTACAAAGGTCGCATTTTTAGGTGCTCGCGTCTTTGCATCAACTTTTCCCATAAAACCTGGTAGCAAACCATCTTTACTGATTGCATAGAGCAAACGAGCTAATGCAAACAACATGGAGATCGTGACTGTCAAAAGCGTTAGCATCGCACCGACTGAAATGATCGAACCAATCACGCCATGACCGATGTAACGCATCACAAAGGCCATCGGATCTGCTACTTGTAATTTCGCAAAAGGTACGACTCCAGTTGAAATCAAAGTCACGATGATATAGAGCACCGTTGCGATCAAGATCGAACCAATGATCCCACGCGGAACGTCTTTTTGCGGATTTTTGACTTCTTCAGCTGCCATCGCAACAGAATCAAAACCTAAAAAGGCAAAGAAGACGATCGCTGCACCTTTAAAGACACTTGAAAATCCATTTGGCATAAAAGGCTGCCAGTTGGTCGGCTTGACATAAAAAACACCCACTGCGATAAATAGCGCGATGATCCCGAATTTGACCCAAACCATCAGATTATTTAGCATCAACACTTTTTTAGCTTCTTGGCTGACCCAAAATGTGATGAAGATGACAACAATCGCTGCGATCAAATCAATATATGTTCCTTTTGCTGCATCAAATCCACCGGTCAAAGCAGTCGGTAGGTGAACGCCCAAACTACCTAAAAATCCTTGCACATACCCTGACCA
Organism: Enterococcus sp. CSURQ0835; assembly: GCF_902706605.1. Taxonomy (GTDB): domain Bacteria; phylum Bacillota; class Bacilli; order Lactobacillales; family Enterococcaceae; genus Enterococcus_A. The sequence goes on from NZ_CACSLH010000001.1 coordinate 129,273, forward strand.
GCCAGTAGCCACCGACGAAACTGCCAGCAAAAATTCACACAGTAAAAACCAGCCAGCTAACCATGCTGCAAATTCACCAAACACGACATACAAATAGGCGTAAGGTCCGCCGATAATCGGAATCCGTGAAGCAAACTCAGCAAAACAAAAACCCGATAAGATAACTACGAAAGCAGATAAAACAAATGATAATGACAAAGCAGGTCCAGCATTATTGGCACTTGGTACACCAGTGATTACAAAGATCCCGGTTCCAATGATCGCCCCGATTCCCAGTAAGATCAAATCAGATAATTTCAAATTCCGATTCATCTGCGTTTTCTGTTGTGTATCTAGCACTTTTTTTCTGAATATATTCACAGGAACACCTCCACTTTTTCTGAAAATTCAAACTTTACCTTACACTAAAATAAAATGCCGCAACATGCAACTAGAAAAAAAGAATAACAAAAATTTTTTAATTTTAGAATCTAAATATAGCAAAAAAAGCTCCTTCAACTAATGTTAAAGAAACCTCTTGTTGATCATCTACGAATAAAAATTGATTTCATCCCACGTTTTATGACATCCACAAAGCTAAGCGAACGAACCAAGTGACTTGAATCAACATATTTTCGAATCGCTCGTAATACTTTTTTAGGGTCTTTTGAAGAAAAACTATATGTACCATTTTTTTTAGTCTGAATAGCAAAACGAGGAATCCACTTACCTTTAAACATTACGGAAGCAACAACATAATCTACTTCCTCCCAAGGTATCTGAATAAACTTTCGTGCATCACGTTCATTGTAAAATTCGAAGCCACGATCACCGATCATGATTTTTCCATAATCCGTTAAACCAGCATACGAATTAGCTTTAACTACTAAGTCCACTTTTGTATTTAACGATTGAACCATTATTCCACTCCTTTTCTCTCATCAGTGATATTATACGTTTTTTTCATACAATACACCATATTAAAAAACACATCCTGAACGAAAATATGCGTCCAGAATGTGCATCGAAAGCTTACATCAATCCGATCAAGTGGAAGACTACCCCAATTACGAATAGACCTAAGATAATGATGATTGGAGAAACTTTTTTCTTCAATAACCACATACAGAATAAAGTCAATAGTAATGCTGCTAATCCTGGAATCAACTGATTTAAGTTATCTTGTAATGTCGTAACTTTATGATCACTTAATGATAAACCAGCTGCCTGATCTTCTAAGGCTTTCTTAATTCCTTGTGCACCTGAAGGAAGCTTATTCCAGTCAATATAAGCACCTTTATCTAATTTAACAGACGAAACAGTTGGTGTGAACTTGACACTTACCCAACGGTTTACCAGCGATCCTAATATGAACATCCCTAGAATAGAGGCACCTTTAGTAATATCTTGCAATAAACCACCAGATAAATCATCAGTAATTTTTGAACCAGCTTTATATCCTAATTCTTGGGTGTACCACATAAATGCCATCCGAATAGCATTCCAAGCAATAAAGTAGATAATTGGACCTAAAATATTCCCACTCATTGCTAATGAAGCAGCCAAAGCACCAATGATTGGTTTAACTGTAAACCAGAAGACTGGATCTCCGATACCAGCTAAAGGTCCCATCATACCTACTTTAACCCCTTGAATCGTTACATCATCAATTGGTGCGCCATTCGCACGTTCTTCTTCTAGTGCTAACGTTACTCCGATGATTGGTGATGCCACGTATGGGTGTGTATTAAAAAATTCTAAGTGACGTTCCAATGCTGCTGAACGATCTTCCTTGGTTTTATATAATTTCTTGATTGCAGGAATCAATGTGAATGCCCAACCACCGTTTTGCATCCGCTCGTAGTTCCATGAACCTTGTAGGAAGGTTGAACGCCACCAAATAGAAATACGATCTTTTTTCGTTAATTTAATTTTATTTTCCATTTTTGCTTTCTCCCTTCTTAATAGTTATCGATGATATCGCCTAGTGGGTCTCCAGTGTTTGAGCCACCGCCATTACTTGAACCACCACTACCTTGTTTAGATAGAGCCAAGTAGATCAATGCAAGTGACACACCGATAGCACCAAGACCGATAAGTGTGATTTCTGTTACAGTAGCTAATACAAAACCAATTGCAAAGAATGGCCAAACTTCACGTGTTGCCATCATGTTGATAACCATTGCATAACCAACGGCAACGACCATTCCCCCACCGATTGCTAAACCATCCGTTAACCAAGTAGGCATTGCTTCTAGCAATGAACGTACAGGTCCAGCACCAACAGCTAGAATTAAACCTGCTGGAATAGCGATCCGCACACCTTGCATACAAATAGCAATAATATGCCACATTTCAACTTTACGGAAATTACCTTCTTTAGCAGCACCATCCATGATATGAACGATACCAGTTGCTAACGTACGACAAATGATTGTTAATAGTAATCCTGCAACTGCTAAAGGTACGGCAATAGCGATAGCTGATGAAACACCAGCTCTACCTTGTCCACCTAATACTAAGATAATTGCTGAAGCGACTGAAGCTAATGCAGCATCGGGTGCTACGGCAGCTCCGATATTTGCCCAACCTAAAGCGATCATTTGAAGCGTACCACCTAAGATCAAACATGGTACTAAGTTACCTGTTACTAAGCCGATTAACGTACAAGCAATAACTGGTTGATGAAAATGAAATTCATCCAAGATACCTTCCATACCAGCCAAGAATGCTACGATAATGACTAATATCACTTGAATAAAATTTAAGTCCATGATATTTAATCCTCCGTTTTCTTCTATATTTATTTTTGTCTATTTAACTCATCTTGTGCTTTTTTCAGGATCTCATTCATGTCGCCTTTAGAATCATTTGGTACTTTCCGAACATCAAATTTCAATCCTTTTTCCTTCAACTTGTTAAATGTATCGATATCTTCTTGACTGAAGGCCAATACTTTATTCGGTTGAACTTTACCTGGTGAATGCGCCATGGACCCTACGTTGATCGTATCTAATGGAACGCCACCATCAACTGCACGCAACACATCTTCAGGATTTTCGAACAATAACAGTGCACGTTGTCCACCAAAATGTTGATCATCTTTTGCTAACTTAATCATTTGGTCGATCGGTACAACGTGGGCTTTCACACCTGGAGGAGCAGCCTGTTGAATTAATTTTTTACGAAGTTCATCTTTCGCTACTGCATCAGAAACCACAATAATACGGGTTGGACCAGTTGTTTTTGTCCATGCAGTTGCAACTTGTCCGTGTAATAGACGAGAATCGATTCGAGCTAAAACATAATCAAATTTACCAGGACGCCCGCCTGCAGGTGCCGCTTGAGTAGCTTGTGAAGCAACCTCTTTCGGTTCTAATTCTTCTGGTTTGATCTTGACCCCATCTTTTGCTGTTTCTAAAATGTGCGCCGCGATTTCTTGTGCGGATTCCATTGAGAAACGTGATGCGTACGCTTCGATCACCATCGGCAAGTTCATGCCAGCTACGATTGCCCATTTGTCTTTATGCTCTTCAAACAGACTATTAGCTTGGTTGAACGGCGTGCCTCCCCATAGGTCGACCAAGAACAAGACTTCATCTTGGTTTTCAAAGGATGCGATCGCGTCTTTCATTTTTGCTTTGACGTCATCAGGACCTTCGCTTGGCATCAGTGTCACGGCTTGGACATTTTCTTGTTCTCCGAAGATCATAGCGCCGGATTGTAAAATACCTTTTGCGAATTCTCCATGACTTGCAAGGATAATTCCTACCATCTTTATACCTCCCTATTCATTTTCGTTACAGTAATCAATATTAATAAGTTCTAAAAAACCTGTAACCTGAAATTATTGGATCTTGCGTTCTTTCCCAAGCGCATCTAATAAATTATTTTTGCGATCGGTGGGAACTTTGCGGGTCTCCAGTTCGATTCCGTGATCAGCTAGTTGTAAAAAAGCCGCGATATCTTCATCATCCACCGAAATAAAATTGGTGATCATCTTCTTACCTTCTGAAAATCGCATGCCACCTACATTGACCGTTGAAAGCTCAATCCCTGCGTTTACCACCCGCAAGACATCTTTTGGTGAAGTAAACAACAACATGACTTTCATTCCATCAAACAGCTGATCATGATACACATCAATCATCTTACGAATTGTAACGACATTTGACTTGATTCCCGGCGGTGCAGCTTGCTTTAAAAGAAACTTTTGCAAATCATCATAGGCGACGACATCACTGACCACAATAATACGTTCGACCCCGGTAGCTTTTGACCAAACTGTCGCTACCTGACCATGGATCAATCGGTCATCGATCCGAACTAAGCGGATATCCATCACCATTCGGGCACCTCCTAACAACGATTATCAGTTGGATTCTGATAATGAGATTGATGGATCATCGTTCACCTCCTGAGTCCACACTTTTTATAAAGCAAGAAGCGTGCCAAAATACACTAATATAAAATCAAGTGAATTACTCACTAAAAAACGATACACAAAAAAGATACAGTAAACTGTATCCTTTTTGTGTATCGTTAATTGATTTTTGCTTTCGTGTGATCTTTGACGATTTGATAAACATAATAACGTTCTGACTCAGGGATCGTAATATTCAATTGGTCCGCTAAATGATTCAACGCTTGTTCGATTTGCTGATCATGAACGAACTGTTGGTATTCATTTAATGCGACCGGATCAACTGCTAATGGTTCTTTTAAGATCCCGCGCTCAATCATACCAGCTAGATGCATGACCAGATTCAAGCGCGTCGCATAATCTTCCGAATCACCTTTTGTTGTGATCAATTCAGTCGCCAAACGCCAAAGTGGTTCAATGATTTTTTTCGGATTGATAAAAGTAAAACTTTCTTCCATAAAATTTAAACATAGTGTATAGGCACTTTCATCGGTCAACTCGACTTCCGCCGTACTTTCACTTTCGGTTTCTAAAAACAATTCATCCAATACATGATCGGTTTCATCATTGATAAATTTTTCCATTGGGATATAAGGTGCCGCAAGTTTTGGATCAACGATTCCCGTAGTCGCAATAACTTGATACTGGTCTTGGATCGAAGCTAGACGCTCATTCATATTTACAACGGAAAGCGTCAGGACTTCAATCGTTTCATCTTTGCGTTTTTTCAGTGGCCGTTCAATAATTTCTTTTAAGCGCTGAGCTGTTCCTTCGCCGGAAGCGCATATCGCTAAAATCGCTTGTTTAGTGCGCGGAGTTTTCGTTTCTTTGACCACTTGTCCGTAACCGCGGAAACTTTTCAGTGAATTATACAACTCTTCTAAATCTGATCCTAAGACACTTGATTTACGAGCGGCTTCAACAACTAAAGGCGTTGTGACCATATCTAACGTCCGCATCGTGATCCCTGTATCTTTTTGGATCTCATCGTTGAAAGTTGCTAGTGACCCCATGTCTACCATCAACAACACCCCGCTACCTTCGTCGATCTGCACAGCCGCTTCACGAATTTTTTCAAATGCAACACGCGGATGCATATCTAACGGCATATCGACAGCGATCAAATTATTGACGTCTAATAATTCGCGGACGACTTGGACCATCGAAGTCGCGGTACTCATGCCGTGTGCCGCTACCACTACCCCGATCTTGCCCGTTGGATGGTCTTCTCGCAGTGAAACGAGTAAGACAGTTAAATAATAATCTTCACTGTCAGGAATCTCCACATGAAATTCAGTTTCGACTAAGCGCCGGATCTCTTGGGCTACTTCAAATTCAGCTGGAAAATCCGTTGCCATCTCGCGAATATTCGCATTTGTTTCACGGGTCTCTCCGATATGGATCTTTTTCAAAAAAGAAGAGATATGCAAACTCATCGCGTAAACAAAATTTTGTTGAAAGAAACAGTTGAGCCGTTCACTGACCAGTGCCGCGATCTTATTACTCAACTCGATCACATTTTTATCGACGAACTCCGCTAAACGAGTCTCGGTATCAAAGGTAAAGCCATGATCTTTATAAAATGATTTCAAATGCAAATTGATGTCAGTTGAAATAAAATGATTGATCGTTTCTTGATCAAGGCCTTCCGTTTTTAAGAGTGTCGCTTTATCACCAATAATATCATAGAGATTATACGGCAACTCATATGTATCCGTGCGAATCAGATCATCAATCTCATACGGGGTGACGACCATCTCCGGTTCTAAGTAAGGTGAGATATCTGGTAGTTTCAACCGATCCGCTGACAGCTGGACCAAACCGGATTTGATCCCGTCAGTCACATCATTCAACGTAATATGGATCTCATCTTGGGTCATGTGATTCATAAAGCCCCGCGCACAGATCAATTGGACATTCGACTTCAGTTGCCCGACATTACCATAAGACACACTACCCAATAGAGCTTTGACCACATCTTCAGTCAGCGTGATCTTTTTTTGAATGCGGTTTGCTTCCATTGCCACCATGACTTTGACTAGATCGATCTGTTCAACTGGCGGGCGTTTATTGAACGCTGGCATTTGGATATTGATCGGAATTCGACGCACAAATGTATCTAATAACGAAGAGTGCGGATCTTCTGTCGTCGCTCCCACGATCCGTACATCGGCAAAATGATTTTTTCCAGTCTCCCCCAATCGATTGTAGCTACCATGATCCATAAAATAAAAAATCATCTCTTGTCCTTCTGGCGGCAAGCGGTGAATCTCATCTAAAAACAACATGCTACCATCTGCTTGTTGGATCAAGCCGGCTTTATCACTATCGGCTCCTGTAAAAGCGCCTTTTGTATAGCCGAACAAATGACTCATCAACAACTCAGGATTATTCGCATAATCGGCGCAGTTGAAAACGACTAACTCCCGCGCTTGTTCGATCACGCCTTTTGACTGTGCAAATTGAAACATCGCATGCGCAAAAAAAGTTTTCCCTGAGCCAGTGGGACCGGTGATCAAACAATTCAATCCTTTTGGCGGATATAAAATCGCGGCCTTCGCTTGCTCCACCGCGTTACGCATACTTCCAGTCGAGCCGATGATCCGTGAGAAAACATCGCCTTTGTTCGTTGACAAGATTTTCTTTTCTGGTTGGATCGCAGCTGTCGGTCGTTCACTTTTCACCTGTAGTGGTGCGTTTACAGTTGCATGCTGATTTTCAAAGTAACGAACTGGACGACTATTTGTTTTCGCTAACGTTCCTTCTTTTACCAATAAGTTCAAATCTTTACTAGCATTAGTCCGCTGAATATCCAGTGCTTCGGCTACCTCGTTAGTCGTCAACCCCTGACGTCCTCCGACTTTTTGGACATATTCAAATACGCGGTCAATCCTTCTTTCCATCCACTCACCTACTTTTTCAGTGTATTACTCCATCTCAATCATCTATAACATTTCTTAAAAAGTCAAATTTTTTAGTTAAAAAGAAATACACTGTTAAGAAGAGATGAGAAAAAATCGACCACAGCAAAACAAAAAGGCCAGAACATTGACTGTTCTGGCGCATCTTTTATCGTGATTCTACTATTATAATGCCGTGAAGAAAGTAATCGCACCTAGAAAAATCCCTGGGACATTGGCGATCACTAACGGCCAATCACGATTCTTTTTCATAAAACCATAGATCACCCAGCAGGTACAATTGACCATCGCCACAAACGGCTGGATCGGATTTCCTTTTGCCCCTTGTAAATTATTCATGATCTGGGGAATGTATGATACATACATCAAAACCGACAGCACCGATGCGATCCGGCCTAAGCGCTGAATATGTCGTTCCTTCTCATCTTGTTTACTCATAACAATCGACTCCTCTTATCTAGCTTAACAAGAATAAAGTCAATTTTCAAAAGATAACTTAATTTAAGTGATACACACTGGGACTAGGTTTTGCAAACCCATTTTCTAAAATCTCGATATTCGTTAAAATTTCATCATCCGAGACCAACTTAGCTTTTCCGTTGATGATCGTTTCATACGCAGCATCATACACCCGACCATAATCACCTAATGGCGTCGGCAATTGTTTATCGATCCAATCCCCATTGGCATTTAGATAATGCAGCGTCCCATAATTTTTTGGCGAATCAATCCCAAAATCAGGAACTCCTGGCATGATCCCTGCTTTTAGATCATTTTCTTGCTGGTCTTCTCCGTATTTAATGAAGCTACCTTGTGTTCCGTGAGCGATGACTTGCGGGTAAGGCGTCGCAACTAAAAAGGAAGTCTTCACTTTAACCTTCAAACGTTCACCGTAAAAGAGATCCGCTTCAAAATAATCGTCAACACTTGCTGGATTGCGCAGCGATCGAATATCGTAGCTGACAGCAGTTGGTCGCCCAAATAGCGCAAGCATTCGATCAATCGTATGAACTCCTAACCCATAAAAATTTCCTTCTTCTTTTGGTCCAAGATGAGCTGTCTGATCTGGTCGAAAATGATCCATGTGCATCTCAACTTCTAACATGTCACCTAAATACCCGCGCTCTACCACTTGTTTCAAAGCTAAATAATCGCCATCAAAACGCCGATTTTGATACGGCATCGCCATGACACCTTTTTCAGCCGCTAGTGCTAAAAGTTCTTTAGCTTCTTTGACCGATGCAGCAAAGGGTTTTTCCACGATGACATGTTTCCCAGCTTCAATGACTTGTTTGGCAAATTCATAATGAGTGGCAGCCGGTGTGGCGATCGTCACTAATTTGATTGCCGGATCATTTAATAATTCATCCAAGTCTGTCGTCAAATGAATCCCCGCAGTTTCTGGCGTCGCAGGTTTTGGGGAACGATTATAAATCGTTTTGACCGTAATATTTTCTCGCGTCCGTAAATATGGTAAATGATAGCGGTGCGTGCTTTTCCCTAACCCAATAAAACCCATTGTTAGCATGAAATCCCTACTTTCTAAATTGTTTGCTTCTTTATTATACCCATATTTTTCAGTCAGCGGGAAAGTTTAACGCGCTATTTTAAAGTAAGCGATGTAAAAATACAACACACCAAACCAGATGACTAAGTTGAGTAAAAACCAAATACATTTACTGACCACATTAATGAAGGAATACTTAGGAAAATAGCGATCCATTTTGGCTAGTGACATGATACAGCCACTGATGACCAATAAGATCGGCAACAAAAAGATCGTTTGCTTGTGATCGAACCCATCAAAATTTCCCAGAGCACTCATATGGGTGGGGATGATCTCCGGCAGGCGCGGATACAAATACAGCGTCGCTAGTACAGCTAAGCCACCTAACAGTAAACCGATTTTTAAAAAGAGCGCGCTGATTTTAGTATAAAAGGTTTGAAAAATTGGAATAAATGCCATGTTGAACACCTCGATTTTTGTCTACATTATGTGCGGTCAGCCAGGAAAAATCAAGGAGAAAAAGCGAATAAAAGACTAAACCTCACCTGAGCTAAAAAGCGGTTTGCGTTTCAGATAAATGATCCCGATTGGCGACAAGATCCCCAATAACAATCCTAAAACTAAAACACCTATTATGACTGGGTGACTGCCTAGCCAAAGTGTAATGCGGTAAAAAACATCCACTAACGGTAATTGCAACTTTTCGTGTATTTTTTCGACTGCATTTTGATACATCACAAAAGTAAAATCATCACCTAACGAAAAATGGTACCAACCGTAGCTTTGATTACCGATTGCAACCCAACCAAAAGTCAAATTTCCACTTGCGAGTACGCCCGCAACGCAATTGCCGATCACCAAAAGACCGCACCCGACATTGCCAATCGCCAACAGTCCCAGTGAAAGATCCCCCAAGGCCAATAGTCCGATTCCAAAAAGGCCGAGCGAAATAATTCCCACTGATAAAAAGCCTAACGCGAACACACCTTGAGCTAAGACTCCGATACTAATCACGCCTGTTGCCCGTAAACCAATTGCAATCACTCCTGTAGCAGTTGGAATTTTATATCCGAGCTTAAAGTAGCTAGGGTTATTCATGACAGCTACTTTTTTAACTCTTGGTAAGACGATATGCAAAAGTGGCCATTGTTTCAAACAGCGTTCGCTTTTATATTCGAAATAATCGCTCACAGCACGCTCATTTAACAGATCATCCACAGTCAAATCAAGTAATGCCGCTACTTTAGGTAAGCTTTCTACATCAGGAAAGCCTCTTCCAGTCTCCCATTTCGAGATTGCTTTATCCGATACAAAAAGTTGTTCCGCTAATTGTTTTTGTGTCAGTTCATTTTCTGTGCGATATTTTTTCAACTGTCGACTTAAAAAGTTCATTGATTCGCTCCTTGGACTTAAAAATTTTTCAACGCTGTTCACTTCGAAGTATACGTTTAACGACTCTTTTTGTCACTCTACGTTTAGTAGAATGTTGCTAATACAACTATTTCAAGTCGTTACACGGAATACCTCCACTCGATCTGTTCATCAAACGAGTGAACTTCAGCCATGTGAAAGCAAGTTGTTTGCTAGTGTACCTTTTGATAACGTTTTCAAAAGATGCTATCTTCTATTTAAAAGGAGAAAAATATTATGCGATATGGGTTAGCGTTGGTTTTTTTATTAATCAGTTTGTGGCAATTTATGATGACTCGAAGGGCTTTTATTCAGCTTAGACAAAAAGGGGATCAAACTACTTCGCCATTTATCATGTTGAGCTTGTGGAGCAGCCTAGTCTTTACGATCATCTTTTTCGGGATCGGCTTAAGTATTCTCTTTGCAAATTATTCTTTCTCATAAGCTCATAGGCATCCATTCAAGTAACCGCATGACAATTGATATCTGTTTAATTTAGGAGGAAAACGCGATGATTAAATTTTTGAGTGTTTTAGGACTCTTAATGTTGCTGACTTTTCGTCTATTAGTTGATGCTTACAAACGACAAAAAGATGAGGAACACGGTGATACTTTCCAGTGGCAAAGCGTAAAAATCAAAACGAATTCGATTATCTTAACATTTTATCAAGCAATCTTTTCGCTGATCGCTGTAGCGTGTATCCTAACTGATTTATTTATTGGTAAAGGCGTCTTGATTTCTCTTGATAAGACGCTGTGGTATAGTTTTTTCTTTCTGTTGTTTCGCTATCCACTCGAGTATTTTGCTTTGCGATTTTACGAACATAAATCAATGCCTCCCGTAAATTCTTACCGGAGATAATTTTTTTAAATTGAGCAATGCTTGTTACACGAAGCAAAATTTTTACTCAAAAAAAAGCCTTACCTCTAACAAAATAGAGGTAAGGCTGCTTTGATTTAAGCTTCTTGAGCGACTGGGTAAAGAACCGAGTACCTTTAAGGTAACTACACTAGGCTAAAAAAAGCCTAATATCATGCGGTTTTTCATTTATTAAATTAACTGAAAAAAATTAAGTGTAATCATTTTTGCAATCAAAAAGTGTAATCAAAAAATATTGATCTGGGGCAGCCGTTCATTCTTGTGGGCGGTTTTTATTTCTAATATCAGTAAATTTTACAACAATTGAAGGATGGATAAAAATCGGACGTTTCGAGTTATTATCATTCTTTTTCATCTTTATTATTTTTTATAACAACTGATTCAAGTTTATACCTCAAAATAAATATACGTATACATGTCCCTAACAACATGATTGAAGAAATCAGTGAAAAAAACAAAAAATAATAATTAATAAAAGATAAAAATGCTGTTAGTCCTATGTTGAATGGTAACTCAATCAGAACAACCAAATAGGTAAATATTGATATTAATAAAGACACACCTAAGATAACTCCCAATAAATAGAATGGGACTAGCAATGCTAATAATTGATGGAAAGCTTTACTTATATCTATTTTTTTATCATATCAATACTGATACTCCCCGTCAGTAATGCTGCACCGCCAATTAAAAAACCAAGCAATCCTATCTGTGCTCCTATTTGAATTCCTAGAAGATCCAGTAATTTATCTGAAATATTAGTTACAGAAAACTTTATTATCAAACCAGTAATAGCTGTGAAGATTGTAGCTAATATAAACGAAACTGCCGCTTCTTTTGAATGATAAACATCCTTTAATTTATTTGTTGATATAATCAAAGGCAATAGCCTTTGGTCTTTTACATTATAGTAATCCTCGGCCGTTTTAAAATCTTTCCATCTTTTTATATTATCAGAAATTTTTTTGAACATCAGCATCACTCTCTTTTTCTAAACTCAAGTATTTTAAGTAATCCTGCTCTTCCTTTTTCAGAAACTATCTGCTTATCTTTAGAATTAATTGAAGAAACCGTTTGTCTAAATGGAACCGTTTTGGAAGAGTCTACTTCTTTAGATTCCCCACTCGTATCTTCACCAATAAACTTACCTTCTCCGTACCCTTCGGATATTCCTTGTATCACTTTTTTTACAGGAACGCTATCTTTATCCAATCCCTCAGATTGAGTTGAAACATAGTTTTGCTCAATCCTATTAGCATTTATTTGTTCCATGGTATTAGACGTTATTCCAAATAAATCTTGCATAGGATCGCTGTCATCATTGGAGGGTACTATTTTTAAGTCAATTCTTTTTAATCTACTAAAATTGGCAATTTCCTTTTTCAAATCTGTCGTATTCGTTTGAGGAACAAATTCAACACCTATTTCAGCATTTGCCAAAATTAGTTTTTGAAAAATTTCTAAAAAATTCTTTTGACGAATTTTTGAAGATGTTGTATATGCAACCATTTCATATCTATAATTAAAATAGAAGGCAACATAATCTAACTTGTCCTTATCAAAAACATCAATTGCTTTGTCATTTTCTCTATCAAATGATGAATGAATCCCTTCTTTTATGTATCCCAAGTTTCCCATTAGATATTCATTGTCAAAATTGTTATCCACACCAAATAATTTATATTCCCCACCTTTTTCATCATGAATTGAAGTTTTTCCTTTCCAAATACCATCAACAATTTGATTTATAAATTCAGGAAACTTTTTAGGGTCGTTATAAACTTCATAAATCTCTCTATTGATATTCATTTTTGCAAAATAGATATACGCCATTAATAATCCTTCTTTCCGATTCATCTGCTATCACAATTAAAACAAAAGAAAGCCCCGAAAACAAGCGTTTTCTAAAGCTTCCCTAGCAGATATAATCATAAGGATTATGACATATTATACCACAAAAAGGAACGTGCGTTCACATTATGCATCTTTATTATGGTGGCCGATTTGTCCGACTTATCGTAACAATTACCTTACCTAAGGCGGTAGTCTATTACTGCCAATAGTAAAAAGCCTCCATGTGATGGATTAACAAAGAAACATCTTCCCCATCTTTTACTTACCACAAAACTGTGTTTAATATACAAAAAGCCAGCCTCTCGACTGACTTCAAAGTTATTTTTTACGATTGCTTATGACCAGCCATGCAGCGCTCTATCATCAAGCTGGTGGATTGCATGAGTAACACCGGTGTTAAACCGTCTATATGTTACATGAGCGCTTAGTTGCTTTTTATCATCTTCATCAAGATAAGGTGTTAATTCAGCAATATCGGAACGTATTTCTTCTGATAGTTTACTATCAAAATCAGAACCTTTCTTAATCAGCTCGTTAATTGCTGCTACATGGCTATTTAATTCATTCATGATTTCATCATTAAACCGCTCATCTGCTTTAACAGCCATCTTATCAACTAAACCCATCACGTCATTTGAAGATAATAATAACTTGATGCGCTGTTCCAATAAAATTGATTTTTCTTTATCAGCTTCTTCTAACTCACCAGTGATTTCAGATAACTTCTTCGCTTTACCAACAAAGAAAGACTTCCCTTTTATATCCGACTGCTCATTCTCTAATTCTTGAATAGTAGTATTTAATAAAGCTAATTGATCATCAATATCTTTAAACCGTGCTTGTTGCTCTGCTAGTAATTCTTTTGTAATTTCATAATTCATTATTTTTTATCCTCCTCTTTTTTTAGTCCTAAACCTTTCTTTACTTCATCCATGTTAGGATCTTCATCAAATACCTTTAACACATCATCCACATACTGATCTAAGTTCTCTGGATCAAATTCAGTACCGATTTTTTCAATTACCTTTTTTAAGTCTTCTTTGATTTTTGGATTTTTTGCTGCCATAATAATTTCCTTCTTTCGATTATTTTTTTGTATTCAGTTTTCTATGTGCTTTTTTAAGAGGTCGGATAAATCAATTTTTCTTATTTGAGTTGTTTTGCAACCAAACGCAACTTTGAACGAGTCAAGGTTGCAGCATTACTCAATTCAATAAAACGTTGCAATCTAATTCGATAGGGTATATTTGTGTTAAACCCATGCTTTTCAGCATTTAAGTTTCCAAACGGAGCGCCACCATTATTCCCTACAGCATTTGTATTTCCATAAGGAGCGCCACGTTTAGGCTTGTGCTTTTCTTTTGCTGTCATCTACTCACCTCTTTTCTTTTTGATTAAACTCTGCTAAAACACGATCTAAAAACTGCTTAACTTTATATGATGAAATACCCGCTTCTTTTGCGATTTGAGAGGTGTTAGCTTTCTCATAGGTATTTATACTCAAAACACTTTTAACGAACTGACGTTCTGAATCTGGTAGCAATTCAATTAAACTATCCATCCTTCCCATAAATCCCCAACAAGTTACCTCTTTTTCCAAAAGTGCATGTTGGCAACCAAACTTAGCTGATCGTTCTAATCTCTGGATGGCTATGGTAAGTGAATCAGATTTTATAAATCGCTTGTATGACCGGTATTTATCAATCAGATTAAACAGCTCTTTTTGATTCATGACATACCTCCGTGGTATAATTGATTGCTGATATTAATTAATCCACGAAGCGCTAAGCGAAAGCTTGGTGCTTTTTTATTTCCATACAAGTAACTCACCATTTTTATACGCATAAGCAAATTGAATTAATGCACCACTCTTAAATCGTTCAATAGTCCGCTCGCTATATTGTAATTCCCGGCCTATTTTATAATTGGTGTATTGTGTTGCAGATATATAAGCTAGCTGAATTATTTGCTTCTCACGTTCTTCTAAAAGTTCTACTGCTTTAAGTATTTCTAAGCACTCTCGTTCTGCATCCATTTGACGAATCAAGCGATCTTCCAACATAGTGGCATTAAATGGACCTTTAGGCATTTCAGATAAAATAGGGCTTCTTAGACTAAAACTTTTACCTGTTTGGCGTTCTAATTTTTTATAGAGTTTCAGAACTTTTTTAGCATTGGCCCTAGTAACTCTTTCGTTTAACTCTTTTGTTAATAGGTCCATGCGACAAGCTCACCACCTCGATAACAAAAAGCGAACTCTTCCAGTGCTTTGTTTAACATCCGGTAAAACGTCCGCTCTGAAACATTTAATTCAATACAAAATTTATCCGTTGACACGGGAAAAATTGCTAGGTATTTCCCCATCAATAATTGCTTTTCTTCCTCGCTAATCGCATCGAGTGCGCTCTCGATCTCTTGCCACTCTTCTTTAGCTTCTACTCGTAACAAGGCGGCTTTTTCAACTTGTTTTGAATGATCTCCTTGCGCGAAGCTAGGTGCCAATGAATAGTCGCTATGTGATCGAATAGAAAGAGATGACTGATAGACCGTTCTAATTTTTTGCCCATGCCTTAGAAACTCTCGCACGTTTTTTAGTGTTTGCTTTTTATCATAATCAAGTTGCATCACCACTTTTCACCCCTGTAGATAAAAAATAAAAAGGCAGATACAAACACCTAGCCAGAATCTCACTCGCTTGTGCTTATATCCGCCTGTTTTCAGGTAGGACTTCTTTATTTAAGTTGTGTCTTTTTGTTTTCTTCGATTAGCTTTAGTTTACCATCATGAAAGGTTAAAATCACTTGTCCATAATCCGGCGGCAAAATCTCAATCTTCTGTGGCTTCCCATCTTTTAGTAGCTCTACTATCATTTTTTTCATTGCACTTCTCCTACTCGTTTAAGCTGCTTTGGCCAATCAGCTAAGTCGGCTCCTTCGATCCAATCAATCTGCGCGTTCATTTCTTTTACCTGTGCTTTATAGGCTCTAACACCCTCTTCACGCTCTTGTTCAGTCGTTGCAATAAAGTACCCTCGATTTTCTCCAGCTCGCAAGGCGCACACTGGCACGCCGTTTTCACGCAAACTATTCACTACTTTGTAAATGGTTCGTTCATCTACTCCGATCAATTGACTGATCTCACGGATAGAAATCGTTCGTTCTTTACTCATAGGAATAACATCCAAAACATCACTTTCAATAGTTGTTAAGGGTCTCATTTACTCACTCCTTTTAATTTTTCTTTTAGGTACTCTCAGATAATGAAGCCCCATAGTCCTTTTTAAGGTGTCAGAAACGTCAGGATAAGCTCTCTCAATTTCTTGATAATACCTAACGTCGCAATTTGCGACACTAGGTTCTCTTTCTCTTGTCGTTTACTCCTTCAAATGAGATCACCTTATTCTTGTAGCTCATTCTTGAATAAACTCGTGGATCCAAAAGTTCCTTTAAATCAGCCCAAGGGATATTGCTAGTAATGATTGTTGGTTTATTTTCTGCCCTTGCGTCCATCACAGCGTATAAAATACGGGCTGAAAAGTCTGTCACACGTCCTGTGATCTCCATCGGATTGATTTCACTTGCAATATCATCCAAAACTAAAATATCCGCACGAATCATTTGATCAATGAACTTTCCTTCACTATCTGAGCTATTTGGCTGGTTGTAACTGGCTCTTATTCTTTGCTGCAACGTGGGAAAATTCATGAATAAAACACGCTTTCCATTTGCTAAGGCATTAGCATTTTTTGCAATCGATATCGCCAAATGAGATTTACCACTACCAGGTCTCCCTTGCAAATAAATAGTCCATGCTTCACCGCTTGCGATGGGTTCTATCAGTAGCTTCGCTTGTTCTAGTAGTCGCTTTTCTTTTTCCGTTTTAGCAAAGAACGTTTTGAACCCTCGATCTAAAACAGCTTTATTTGATACAACGCTTTGCTTATATAAATATTTTCGTCGGCCTTCTACAGTATCTGCAAAGTATTCATTGCTCTTTTCCCCCGTTACAAGACTATCTCTAATTTCCCGATAGCAAACCGGACAAAGTAAGTTACCGTTAGGAAAAAGAAGCTTGTTATATCTTGGATGTTTCTCACACGGTTCATCCGTCTCGATAATCCCTTTAGAGTGTTCCATTAAATTATTGGCTACTTCTTTAGGTAGCCCACTTAATAAATCCATGCTCTACCTCCTACCAGCCTAAATCATCATATTCACTTGATCCTGTATTTTTTAAAGGTGTGCTTTCACCATAATTAGGCCATTGACGTTTGCTATCAGGTTTTTTCTTCTTGTCTTCTGCTTTGACTTGATCAACAGTCAGATAACGTTGTTGTTCCCAGTCTGTTAAGATTTTATTCACATAAGCGTATTTCTTTACTCCGTTGTCTACGGCTATCCCCAGGGCGTGTAAAATCAACTCAATAGCAGCCGTAGTAGTAGCACCTATCTCTGTAAAGTCTTTTACCCATTTTGTAAAATGTTCAATTATGATTGGCGACATTGTCCCAAAACCATTTTGTTCCCAAAAGGTAAAAACTGATTTTAAAGGTTCTTCTTTACTACTACTGTTACTTTTTGAACTGTTATTATTAAGATTGTTAATATTAGTGTCTTCATTTCCTATATCTACGTTTTGAATACCTACGTTTAGAGCATCATCATCATTACTACTACCTTCTCTTAACTTGTCTTTACTTAACTTATCTTTACTTAGGCGGTCATCTTGCTGACTTTTGCCAGACATTTGTCTGACAACTGACTGACCATTCTTTTTAGTGGATTCTTTATACTCAATATCAGGAACTATTTTTAACAAAAGATTTTTGTATACACTATCTACTTTTCTATCCGATCTAATAGTATTTTGCTCATTCCAATCACTTATATACACTACTAAATCTTCATTCAATAAATAGACAAATACTTTTTCAACCAATATTTTCAAATCGTCCTCAGTAGCTCCGATAAGGCGCATTACTGGAAATGCTTCTACTACGCCATCATCATCCGTATTTAAAACTAAGTGGAAGTATAGATTTTGAGTAGTTGGTGGCATCCTTAAAAATCTAGCTGTTCTAACTACTGTATTACTGATCATTCTACGATTCGCCACATCTAAGCCCCCAAACCATCTAAAACATTCAATTTTTCTCTAAACGGTTTTAATTTCCTCTTTTCGTACACCAGCACTGCATCCTCATCAATATCTTGTGCATACTTCATCGACTTAATTAATACTTCTAGCATACTTAAGAGCCTTGCAAAATCGGCTCCAACTACATTAGGCTGAGTTTGGAGATCCATCATTTTATCTAATAATATTTCAAAAGAATCAATCCACTGATCATGTTCGATCAAAGAATTATTAATATTTTTTACAAAAGTTTCTGTTGTATCTAAAAATTCATTCATTATTCTTCCTCGTTTCTTTTATCGCTTGATTTACTAACGTTGAGAGGATAAAATAAAAGAAATAGCAAATAATGCCGTAGTAAGCAATTTGCCTGTCTTGTGTTCCCGCACAAGGCTCTTTTTTTACCCTCAATCATACTTATTTACTCCTCTACTAATTCCAAGTTTTGTTCAACAACAATAAAATTGCCTTTCGAACTTCTGCATAGAAAAACACCATTCGGAAAATCCATAATCAACTCAACAAACTCTCCTTTAGGTAAAAACTTAGATCTCAATACTTTTGCAAATTGTCCAACCTTCATGTAATTCACCACCTTTCAATACATTTAGTAGCTCAAGAAGCTTCATAAAACCCAATAACTACGAGCCTTTGTATATCATTTTCAATATTGATTACACTTTTTGATTACAACCGTTGCCCCAGGTCGCTTATTTTCTTTTAAAATCAATAATAAATTTTCTCACTTCTTGTTTACTAAAAAAGTATTTTTTCGTTCCTATCAAAGTATAGGGTAGCCCTAAGCTCATTAATTCATCTAAGAATTGTGGGCTAATATCTAACCATTGTTGAATCTCTGATCGATTAACTAAATCTCGATCCAAGCCCAAGTCTTTCTTCGCTTGCTGCAATGTATCAAGAGCAATCTCATAAAAATATTTTTTTAAGTCTTGCTCTTGCTCATCTGCAAGCTTTACTCGTATCTCTGCCATTTAATTCACCTCTTAAAATTTTTAAAACTTTACTTTTCTTTACTATTTGCTAAAAAAAATTTCATCGATAGTAATTTGAGGAAAAATAACTTGTAGCATCTCTTTAAACAAAACTTTTTCTTTATCATTAAACGGTGTTACACCTTTTTCCTTCAAGCGATAAGCTTGCTTAGAAATCTTAAATTCTTTAGCCATGGTTTCTTGAGTGTATCCCAACATTTTACGATAACCTGCAATCTTATTTGCCATCCTTACCCCTCCTTTACTTTTCTTTACAAAAGATAGCATCAATTTTGTTTTAAGTCAAACTATTTCTTTACAAAAATTTACTTTTTTATTATGCTTTATAAACAGTATGAAAGTTGGTGAAGTAATGAATGAAGTAGACAAAATTGCTGTTGGGAGACGCATTAAAGATATAAGGGTAGCTTTAGGTCTTAGTATGGAAGAGTTTGGGAAAAAGTTAGATACAAGTAAAGGTGCTGTAAATAATTGGGAAAAAGGGAAAAACCTCCCGAATACCTCTAGACTCTCTGCTATCTGCAATTTAGGCAATACTACGTTAGAAAAACTTTTGTACGGATCTCTTAGTGAATCATTAATTTTTCTTATGACATATGCTGAAAATTATCCTGGAATATGGGATACTCCCTGGGTAGATTTTTTTAAAGAGAATGAAGGAAAAATGAATCATTTGTTTTTAGAAAATATGTATGACTATATAGCATGGAAAAAAGTTATATCGACTTCATTTAAGTTTCCTTTACATTTATTTCAGAAAAAAAAGAGTGAATTATCAGATAGTGAAAAAATAGAAATCGATAACTATCTAGAAAAAGTAGAAAACGAGAAAGACGGTCGTATTTTTAAATATGCTCTCGAATACAGTACAACTTCCAATATTAATCTTAGCGATAGACTAATGTTAATGGGTTCTTTAAGTATTGCTGCTAGACGTGTTGCTGAAGGCCACGAATTTAATGATGTTGGATTTGTTAAAAAAGCACTTGATGAAACCGAAAATTTATATGGTGAGGTTGAAGGCTTCATTTACCTCTATGATTTTGATGATCAAGGTCGCAATAGAACTGATAAAATCAGTCATGAGATAGAGCAAAAAGTACTTCCTAGAATTTCAGAGCTAAAAGATTATTTTGAGAATCTACTTTCAAGCATAACAAAAGAAAGTGACCATTAATTAGTTATACATTGGTAACTAAAAATATTTTTATTTTCATCTATACCTTACCCCTAAGTCAATATCAGGCAAGAGAAAGGAGCCGCCATGTTTGAAGATAAATACCAACTTAAAAGAGATGAAAGTATCTTCCTAGCAAAGAAAACACTTGTGGAAAACATTTATAGCCAAGCCAAAATGGAAAATATCAATATCACATTTCCAGATACTAAAACGATCATTGATGGTATGAGTGTTTCAGGTCTTAAAACAGATGATGTTCAAAAGGTCCTGAACCTGCGTAACGCTTGGCATTATGTACTTGAGGATGTTTCTGCATCGCTTGACCTTGAATATATTAAAACGATTCATTCGATGGTTGCTTATGGCGAATTGCCACAATCTATGCTTAATACGCTTAGAAATGGCGATGTCAGCATCGGGGGATCATTCTACCAGCCCAAGGTACCGAATGAAGCGATGGCTAGTGAGCGGATCGAGAAGCTACTTAACAGCTCCAACTCTGCTACTGAAAAAGCGCTAGACTACTTCTTATTCGCTTGTCGGTCTCAGCTATTTTGGGATGGTAACAAACGAACTGCTAGTATCGTTGCTAATAAGATCATGATCGAAGCTGGTGTTGGTGTGTTGATCGTAGAGGAGAAATACTTACGGCGTTTTAATAAGCTCATGATTGATTATTATGAGACTGCCGATAAATCCAAGATTAAGCCATTCCTATACAACAACTGTATTTTCGGAATTGATTATAAGAAATAAAACATCTCTATTTATCTACCTTGCCCCAGGTCAGATAGGAGAAAACAATGTCAGGATATTTCAAGCAATATACAAAGAAAAACGGATCTAAAGCATGGATGTTCAATTCACTTTATTTAGGAGTGGATGCTTCCGGAAAAAAAGTCCGTGTTACTCGTCGTGGCTTCCCTACTCTAAAATCAGCAAAACTTGAAGCCACAAAGTTGAGAACTGAATTTAATAATGGAAAATACGACAAAAAAACTACTGAAAATACGTTTCAGGAGATCTACGAACTTTGGTTTGATAGTTATAAGAAAACAGTCAAGGAGTCTACTAGCATTGCAACTGAACGCTATATGACTCTACATGTCTTACCTACTTTTGGTAGTTATAAACTTAATCAGATTACTCCTAAAATGGCTCAACAAGCTGTTAATGAATGGGCAGATAAATTACAAGTCTATAAAGTAATCCTTCAATACGTTGTTAAGATCATGGATTTTGCTATTAATCTTGGACTAATTGAAGTAAATCCATTTGATAAAGTCATCCGGCCAAAAGTTAAAAAGACTCGTAAAGAAAAAGAAGTGAAGTTTTATACGGTTGAGGAAGTTCAAAAGGTTATGAAGGTTTTAGAGGATAGAGTATTTAATACGAATCAAGCGAACAAGCTTTATTACTTTTTTGCTTTGTTTGATCAAACATTTTACCGCTTGTTAGCCTTTAGCGGTTTGCGTGGTGGTGAAGCGCTGGCTTTGACGTGGAAAGATATTGATTTTGAAGAAAAGACTTTGACGGTCAATAAAAACCTCTCTCAAACTAAGAACGGCTTTATCGTTTCATCGCCAAAAACAAAAAGCTCGTACCGCACCATCTCGCTAGATGATAAAACGATACGAACTTTAAAACGTTGGCAGCTAAAAGAAAAAGAACTTCTCTTTTCAAATCGAGTAAAAAACTGTCAGATAGTCTTTCCTGATTTAAATGGCCAACACTTAAACCGCCAAAATATTTATATGCGCTCACAACGAGTCGCAAAGTTTGCAAACCTACCTGATATTGGTACTCACGGCTGGCGGCATACTCATGCGTCTATGTTATTTGAAGCTGGTGCAACTATGAAAGAAGCACAAGTTAGATTGGGCCATAGCTCCATTGAAATGACTATGAACATCTATACTCATGTTACTAAAAAAGTGACGACTGAAACAGCTACTAAATTAGCAAAATTTGCCAATTTCTAAACTTAGTGTAATCAAAAGTGTAATCAATTGTCTGTTCACCCAAATAAAAAAAGCTAGAACCCTTGTCTGATAAGGATTCTAGCATGCTTTATTAAGCTTCTTGAGCTACTGGGTAAACAGACACTTGTTTTTTGTCGCGGCCTTTACGTTCGAAACGTACTACGCCGTCAACTTTTGCAAACAATGTATCATCGCCACCGATTCCAACGTTAACACCTGGATAGATTTTAGTCCCGCGTTGGCGATATAAAATCGAACCACCTGTAACTGTTTGGCCATCAGCACGTTTAGCACCTAGACGTTTTGATTCTGAATCACGACCATTGGAAGTCGAACCGCCACCTTTTTTGTGGGCGAATAATTGTAAGTTCATTTGCATCAACATGAGTATGCACCTCCTATTGTTTAGTTTCAGTTTTAATTTGGACAAAATCCAAATATTCATCTTCCACCGATTGAGCTGCTAACAATAAATGTTCCAGCAAAATCTGGCTGATGTTCATTTGCTCTTGGGTCATTTTGTCATGGACCGGTAATGCAACGTGCAGGTAACCACCTTGCGTTTCATTTGTCTCGATCACTGGGATCACACCTGCCAAAGCTTCTAAGCTATTGACAGTACTGATGGCTAATGTCGAAATCGCTGCACAGACGATATCACTACCGTAAGGACCCGAATCGGCATGACCAGTAAACGTGAAAGCTTTGATCTGACCGGAATGACTGCGTTTAAAAGTTCCTTGAATCATTTACGCACCTGCTTTTGATTAAGCTTTGATTGCGTCGATCACAACTTTTGTATAAGGTTGACGATGACCTTGTTTGCGGTGTGAATGTTTTTTAGGTTTGTATTTGAATGTCACGACTTTCTTTTGTTTGCCGTGTTTTTCAACAGTACCTTCAACCGTTGCACCTTCGATAATTGGAGCTCCAACTTTCGTAGATTCTCCGCCGACTAAAACGACTTGGTCAAAGACAACTTTTTCTCCAGCTGCTGCATCTAATTTTTCAATGTAGATTGCTTGGCCTTCTTCAACTTTGATTTGTTTACCACCAGTTTTGATGATTGCGTACATGCTTGTGGCACCTCCTTATAATAGACTTAGACTCGCCATCCCAAGTGACGCCGCGCGTACTTAAGACTTGTTCTGAGCGGTTGTAGCTGTGGGTTCCACAATTACAACATTCATAGTTTACTAGAAAAAAGCCAGCGCGTCAATCGTTAATTTCGCGCTAGCTTATTTTTACTTTGCCAATTGCTCATCTAACCGAGTCAATGCAGTTTTAAGTAATCGCACAAATTTTTCTCGTTGAACGGTTTGTAAGACGACGGTATTTTTAGGTTCCGGTGCAGTTAAACGAAAATCACCATAGGTCAATCCGCGAGCTGCTGTCTCATCGGTGATCACGTGGATATCAGCGGTGACGCCAGTAAAAATTTCAGGCGCTAATAAATAAGCCACCGCACACAAGTCGTGGATCGGTGAGTCGATGAACCCGAATTGACGACCTGATTGATTGTAAAAAGATAAAAGTTCATACGCTAACTGACTGGCAGGACCACGACCGTTCAATGTTTGAATCTCTTCGACAGTGATCGCCGCTTGTTCTGTTACATCTAGACCGGCCATAATGATCGGCAAACCGGATTGAAAAACGATTTCAGCTGCTTCGGGATCGACAAAAATATTGAATTCAGCTAGCGGCGTTTGATTGCCGTGATGGATTCCGCCACCCATTAACGAGATCGCGGCGATTTTTTCAACGGCAGCAGGATAATTTTTGATCAGTAGCGCAATGTTCGTCAAAGGACCTAATGCTACTAACGTCACTTGATCTGGTGCCGCCGCAATTTTTTGTGCAAGGAAAGCGACACCTGACTGCGAGCTGACGGGATAAGTTTCCCCAGAAAAATACGGACCGTCCATCCCGCTATCGCCATGAGCCTCAGGGGCCGTGCGCAATGGTTTGACTAGCGGCCCGGCTTGTCCTGCGGCTAAAGGAACTGTCGCGTTTAAAAACTGTAAAATGTTTTGTGCGTTGCGCGTCACTTTTTGCAATGTTTGATTGCCACCAATCGTCGTCACGCCTAATAGCTCTAATTCTTTTGGATGAGCTAAAGCTGTCATGATTGCCAGCGCATCATCATGTCCAGGATCGCAATCGATCAAAATTTGTCTCATCGGCCCACCTGCTTTCCTAATTCGTCCATCGTCAGCACATCGCGTAATCCCAGCGCTTTAGCCAACTGACAAATGTACGGCTGTTTCAATGCGCTAAAGGTCAATAATGCGTCATCCCAAAAAATTTTCCGCGGGGTCCCCACTTTGCGTAATTCTTTATCCGCAAAGACCAATACTTTTTGAAACTCGTTGACGACAAATTCCATATCGTGGGTGATGGTGATCACCGCTTTGTTGCGTTTGACTAATTCCTGGATCAAACGCCCCAATAATTCTGTCGACTCACGATCTTGCCCCGCGGTAGGTTCGTCTAAGATCACGACTTCCGGGTCCATTGCCATCACAGCTGCAATCGTGATAAATTTTCGTTTGGAATAAGGCAAGTTATACGGATGCTCAGCTAAGACTTCTGTCAAACCACAAAACGCGGCCGCATCTGCTACTCGTTTTGCTACGTCTTCAGCAGGCAGTTTTTGATTTTTAGGGCCAAACGCAATTTCTTTTTCAATCGTTTCTTGAAAAATCTGGTCATCAGGGTTTTGGAAAACATAGCCGACATGTTGGGCCATTTGAGCAGTCGTCAGTTGACTTGTTGTTTGCCCGGCAATCTTCACTTGCCCTTTCGTAGGTCGCAACAAACCGTTCATTAATTTGACCGTCGTCGTCTTGCCGGCGCCATTTTGCCCAATGATCGCCACGGCTTCACCTAATTCAAAACGCAATGATACATTTCGCGTCGCTTCAAAACCATTGGGGTAGCTGAAGCTAACGTCAAGCAATTCTAAATAGCTCATCGCGTGATCCCTCCTTTCAATTGTTGGATCGCTTCTTCTAACGTGATCGGGATCTGATTTGTTTGGTGCAGTTGGTTTAAGAAAAACAGCGCCATTTGAGGTAGTGCACCACCGTAAGTTAAAATCGTTGGATCGCTGAAAATTTGTTGGACCGGTCCTTTTTGAACGACTTGTCCGTCAGCAAGTAAAATGATCTCATCACAATACTCCGCTAATAAATCAACTTTATGTTCGACAACGATGATCGTTTTGCCTTGTGATTTTAAAAGCTGAATGATTTGAAATACTTCTTCGGTACTTTGCGGATCTAGTTGCGAAGTCGGTTCATCTAAGATCACCACTTGCGGATCTAATGCTACGATCGAAGCCAGTGCGACACGTTGTTTTTGTCCGCCTGAAAGCTCGTATGGATTTTTCGTTTGAAGCGCTTCTAAGTGGAACAATTGCAATAGCTCAGTCACTTTTTTTTGCATGACTGCAGGCGCAACGCCGATATTTTCCATACCGTAGGCGATCTCTTCAGCCACACTATCTTTGACCCCTGAAATCTGCGTGAAAGGATTTTGTGAAGAGTAGCCGATTTCAGCTGCTAAAGCCCCGATATTATAGTCACTGACTGGTTTGCCTTGATACGTCACACTACCGGTCAACTCGCCAAAAAACAATGCCGGGATAAAACCGCGGATGATATTGCACAACGTTGATTTACCGGCTTGGTTACTGCCGATCAAGCCGTATACTTTTCCAGCTTCAATTTGAAGTGATACATCTTTGATCACGGGTTCCGTATCTAACGGGTACTGGTAAGTCACTTGTTTTAATTCAATCAAACTCATTTGGGTCCTCCTATAAAATACGCTACGAGAATCATCACACAAACTAGTACGAGCAACCGATCAATCCCAGTTTTTTGAACCGAGTAATAAGAAGTTTTGCGGACTGGTGCAGAAAACCCTCGGGACTCTAAGGTCAACACCCGTTCATCAGTTTGCTGGATCGAAGTCAATACTAAGGGCCCCATCATCGGAATAAAAGCTTTCATTCGCGTCAAAACCGAGCCTTCCGTTTCGATCCCACGAGCTTTTTGCGCATCGGAGATCGTTTGGGAAAGTTTTGTCATCTGAGGTACCAATTGAATCGTTGCGGCGATCACAAACGTCACTTTTTTCGGAATGCGGGCCTTTTCCAATGCGGAAACGATATCTTTGACACTGGTGACTTGGAAAAACCAAATAATGATTGAACTGATGGCGATAATGCGAGAGCTCAACCCGATACTAGTAGCCAGCCCCAGCTTTGAATATCCGATGAACCACCAAATCATTTGGCTGTCTTCATTTCGCACGATAAACACTTGGACTAAAAAGATAAAAACGACGATGACAAAGATCGATTTGAAAAACGTTTTGTAAAAATTTCCCAGCGTGCCAGCTGCTAAACTCAACAACACTGCCGCTGCAAACAAAATGACTTGTACAAGTGGTAAAGTCGAAAACATACTGATCAAAATGACCGTCAAAACAATCACCAATTTCGTGGAAGGATACCATTTCCCGATTGCACTATGCATGCCGTAGCACCTCCTGTTTGATATAAGTCGCGCCATAATTCAATTTGACTAAAAACCGGGGCGGGATTCGTTTGACGACTAGGTAGCTGATCGCAAAATTCAAAACTGTATTGATCGACCCAGTGATGATATTCGTGGAAAAAACCGAATCCCACAGTTGTTGCCCAGCAGCTAAAAAGGCCGCTGTTACCAAATCCGTACCAGCACCAGTGATCCCGCCAAATAAAAAGACGGTCACTAAAGCCGCTGCTCCTGCTGAAACAACAGTCAAACACGCACAAGCGATCACGATCCCAATCAAATTAGTAAAGAATTTAAACCGCGAAAAATATCCGGCCAACAAACCGATACTCATCGAAACTAGACCATATGGAATCGCCACTGGATTTAACATCCCATTGACGACATTACCTAAAAACCCCGTTACCAAACCGACCCATGGCCCGGCTACTAACGCGACTAAATACGTGCCGATCTGGTCGATAAACACCGGTAATTTTAAAATCGTACATAATTGATAGCCCACCACGTTCAAAGACACTCCCACTGGGATCAACATCAACGCCTGCAAGCCAAAGTCATAACGTATTCCTCGTCTCATATCGTTTCCTACTTTCATTCGTATTTTTTCAATTCCAACTCACGCGCAAGTTTTTGATTGAAAGAGTTTTCTTTCTGACACGCTCAGTATATTCAGAAAGCTTTTTTCGCGAAAGGTCATCTGTCCTCTTGGGTAAAAAAGCCGAACGTTTTTTTAGTTAGCTTTTCTATTGAAAAAAGCCACTATTATTCTAATTTCCCGAAGACTAAAAAAGACTGCCTCAGCAAAAGTGACAGTCTCAACGTTTTAAATTTTTTTGTAAGCGAGCATATTCAGCTTCCCCGATAAAAAGTTTTCGCTCATGACTGATAACTTCCTGATGTTCTCGTAATTTTTTCAACGCACGTCCAACCGTTCGGACACTTAATCCTAACTTATTAGCAATCTTCTCACGAGTCTCGTGAATCTCTATAAATGAAGCAGCTGGTTGTTCTTCATAATAAGCCACTAAATAATGACGCACACGATCCACCCCTTCAAAGCGATAAAATAAACCATCATTACCTGAACGCCGATAGAGATCATCAGCTAATAAATTAGCACTCAAACGCAACAACTCCAAATCATTCATGATCCAATCATAGACAACTGCAGCCGGCACCCGCACCGCATCGACTTTAGTCAAACAAGTGACCGTCGCGATGATCGTCTCTTTTTGCGCTAAAATCTCTAATAAGCCGATACTCCCATTCGCTTTATCCAATTGAAAATAATCATACTCATTGCCGTCTTCATAATCACGTGTCCCAACTGCCACCCCACTCAGTAAAAAATAAATATCGGTTGGAAAGTCGCCCCGAGTGACGATCACATCATTTGGTTCGTAATGGCTGACTAAAAAGCGATCCCCAATTTTATCTTTGACTTTGAGGTAATTGAAAAGTCGTTCCTGACCATACTGTTGCCACTTTGCTCTGAGTTCGTCTGCTTTCACCAACGATACCTCCTCTAGTTGGATGTAGCTTGATTTTAGCATCAAATGTTCTGGCCGAACAGCTAGAAAATAATTTCCATTAAGGATAAGGATTAGTGATTGCACTTAGCACGGATTTTCCTTACTATAGAAATTACGAGGTGATCTTGTGGAATATCCTGAAAAATTAGTCAAAGCTGTCGCGGCACGTTCCACTGGTTTTCAATTAGAAGGTTTCGTCGCAGGTGCCGGCCCGTTAAATCCTAAATTAATGTTAGTTGGTGAAGCGCCAGGAAAAAACGAATTAGTCGATCAAATCCCTTTTAGCGGAGCTGCAGGCAAAGAGTTGTTGGCAGTCATGGCAACGATCAGGCTGACGCGGGAAAATACCTATATTACAAGTGCCGTACGCAGTCGACCTTTTAAGATCGTGAACCGTTTGAATAAAAAAAGCCAGACAGAAGAAACAGTCTACCCTAACCGCACTCCGACCAAAAAAGAAGTGTTAGCTCACGCACCGATCTTAGATTACGAATTACAAACAGTTCAACCAAAGCTGATCGCCACGCTTGGTAATATCGGCTTACAACGTTTACTAGGCAATCACTATACGATCACGAAAAATCACGGACAGCTTTATACTGGACCAATCTTAGAACTAAATGCTGCTGGTGATGGCTACGTTTTTTCAAAAAAAGAATACCGCGTCTATCCGTTGTATCATCCCGCGGCGATTTTTTATAACCGTAAATTAGCAGACACGATTCAACGTGACTGGCAAAACTTAGGCACACTATTATAGAAATGAGGAACGATTATGTTAAATGAAATGATGCACCGGCCGATCGTCAATGAAGACGTCTTGCACTTCATGCGCACCCAGCAAGCATTACCGGGTAAACTTGGTGAATTAGAAGCCCAAGCGCAGCGCGATGGTGTGCCGGTGATCCCCCATGAAACGGTCAGTTTTTTACGCTTTTTACTCGGGCAGCTACAACCTAAAGCGATCTTGGAACTCGGAACTGCGATTGGTTTTTCCGCTAGTTTGATGGCGACGATCGCAGGTGTTAACAGTCATGTGACGACGATCGACCGCTTTCCGGTTATGATCGAACAAGCAAAAAAAAACTTTGCTAAACTAGAACTAGAGTCACAGATCACGTTATTAGAAGGCGACGCGGCAGACGTTTTACCGACATTAAGGGGGCCTTACGATTTTATTTTTATGGATAGTGCCAAAGCCAAGTACATCACCTTTTTACCAGAGTGCTTGCGCTTATTAAAAAAAGGCGGCGTCTTAGCAGTAGACGATATCTTTCAAGCAGGGACCGTCTTTCAACCGATCGAAGCTATTCCGCGTAAAAATCGTTCGATCCATCGCCACTTAAATGAATTTCTCCAGGTGATCACGACGCATCCTGATCTGACTACTAGTTTAGTCCCTTTAGGTGATGGACTCGCATTGATCACAAAAAACGCCGAAACAATCGTTATAAATAATTAGTCTTTTAAGAATCCTCACGCCCCCTTGAACTTTCACTCAATCAGCGTAAACTGAAAGTGAAATGAAAAGGAGGTTTTTTTTCATGTCAAAGCTAACTAAGTGGACAGGCGCCCTTTTGCTTGTGGCTCTTTTCGCATGTGGGACTTTTTGGCTCAGTACGAAACACAACGCCAATGCCTCGCCACAAAAAAAAGTAAATTTCACGATCCCCGAACCACTCTTTCTTGTACCTGGGACAGGCGGAGAGGTCGATCGATTTGATGATTTGATCACAACCTTAAAAAAAACTAGCGCCGGGATCGATGTCTTAAAGCTCACCGTCAAAACAGATGACTCGATCAAAGTGAGCGGGAAACTAACAAAACAAACGACACATCCGATCATCGTAGTCGCTTTTGAAGATGCTTCTGATCCAGCCTTACCGCAACAATCCCGCTGGTTCCAAGAAGCACTGACTTATGTCCATGAGCGTTACGGTTTTGAAACGTACAACTATCTCGGTCATTCGAATGGTGGCTTGATCGCGACCGGTTATTTACAAAATAATCGTTTGCCTGAAGATCCCAAGCTAGATCATTTAGTCACACTGGGCACACCGTATAACGATGTTGGCTGGGAATATAATGAAAATAATAATTCCTTTGTCCAACCAAAAGACATCAGTCCCTTATTTGAACGCTATTTGCAAAAAGCCAAAGAATTACCTAAAGATATCAAAGTCTTCAATGTGATCGGAAACGTCGACGAAAAAAATTCTGATGAGGTCGTTCCGATGACGAGTGTCTTGGCTGGTCGAACACTCTATGGCGAAAGCGATCTTTATCAAGAACTTGTCTTTGATGACGATGCCGAACACAGTGCCTTAGTTGAAAACGACGAAACGATCAAACTCATTCAAGACTTTTTGTTTGAATAACTGCGCTGCTTGAAGTTTTGATTGACATTTAAAAGTAGTTTTCCTATAATATTATTTGTTGCAAAACTACTTGTCATAGTAGCTCAGCTGGATAGAGCATCCGCCTTCTAAGCGGACGGTCGGGGGTTCGAATCCCTCCTGTGACGCTTTAAAGCCGCTCGGGATCAGATCCCTGAGCGGTTTTTATTTTAGCTTAGACCAAAAATATATTCGGTAGCAAGCAAGACCGTTTGACAATTTTTAGCGCTGGAACTAAGCTAGTTTCATGGATATCGAAATAGATTATACGCATTTAGCAAATTTACTCAAAGTTTTAGCCGAGCCGAACCGGTTGAAGATCATCAAGCTGTTAGCTGATGCCGATCATGAATTAACGTGTGGACAGATCAGCACTCAACTAGCCATCAGCAACTCAACCGTGTCGTATCACTTCAAAGCGATGCGGCAAGCAGGTCTCACCAAAACGCGAGTTCAAGGCAACACCAAATTTTTATCATTGAATCAGGCGACCTTCCAAAAGTATTTACCAAATTTTTTAGCATTGCTGAAGTAAACGTGAATAGCTCAAATGAGTGGAACAGTTTCTTTTCCGCTCACTTGGCTCCATTGACTGGCAAAGCAAATTTTTTTGCACTGCTATTTCGATAACTATCAAAATTGGAGGGTTTAAACATGAAATTTTTTTATTCAGCTGGAGCTAGCTCACTAGCCGTTCACCTTTTATTAAATGAATTAGCACTTGATTATGAAGCCGAAAAAGTAAATTTGAGTCAAAAAACTTGGGCTGGCGGTTCTTATGATGCGATCAATGGGAAATCTTATGTGCCTGCACTGCAGACTGATGACCACCAAACTTTGACAGAAGTCGCCGTGATTTTAGAGTATCTCGCCCGCTTTGCAAAAAACGATACGGTCTTAGCCCCTGCTGGAACGAAACGTTACTGGCAACAGCGGATGTGGTTGAACTATATCGCCACTGAGCTGCACAAAAATTTTATTTCTCCATTTCGTCATGGCAACTGGCTACCTAATACGGCGGAATCGCGGACACTGATTGAAAAACGAGTGACCCCTCGGCTAGCTTACATCGACCAACACGTTGGTGAATGGAAAGAAAACGCCGCCGATTTGACAGTCGTGGATTGCTATTTATTTGTCATGACGACGTGGGTCAAACGCCTAGCATTAAATTTAGCTGACTTTCCCCACTTAGAAACATTTTACCACCAAATGCTCACCCGTAAAGTCGTCAGCCAAACGATGCAAGCAGAAGGCAAACCCCATGCTTTAGTGGAAAATAATCATTGATGTTGATGGCAAAAAAAGAATCGAGACCTCCAACTGGTCCCGATTCTTTTTCATTTGCTGACCCTGAAATCAGAACGTCTATTCAAAAGTTGAAAACAGAAATTATCGCTTCATACAACTCGCACATCTATCCATTAAGCGGGTTAGCAAAAATATATGTATTTCAATATTTATACTTACTAAAAAATATGAGAAGTAGTAGAAGCTAGTAGAAAAAACATTAAAGAGTTTTAGACATCAAGAGGTAAAAGCATTAGTTGTAGCCCCTAATTTCAAAAAAGGATTAAAATAGTTATCATTCTTTCGACAAAAAAGGACATGCTCTAAAAAATGGGCAAGCCCATAAGGTAACAAACCATAACTTAAATCCACAGGACAGTCTAAAGATCCCGAACGAACTGTGATCATCCCCACAGTTCTATCATAATTTATTTCTGGAATTAATCTAACTACTAGATTATTCGGTAACCTTTCTGTACAAACAATTTTATTGATGTTTGGATAGATTACTTTCATCTCACCTAAGTTTCTTTTTAAAATAAATTACCTTTCTAGCCATTCAAATATTTAGAGAATGCTTATCAAGCTAGAGCCTTATATGTTTTATCGCTATTTTATTAACCCATTCAAATATCTATTTAAAAATTTTATAGATAAAATTACAGATATAAAAAGTAACACTAAACTTATTATAAAAGCAATGCTAAGTACAACCCATATATGTTTTAAGCTATTTAAAAATAAAATAAGTCTATTAAAAAATAATATTCCACCTGCAGAAAATACTAATAAAAAAGCAGATATTATATATTTGTTCACATCTATAGTCCACCTATATGTGCAGGGAATATATAGAGAAAATATGGTTAGAAGTATTGGAATGCAAATAATATAAAGATATATATTCGCATTTAGAAGCCACGATGAAAATATTAAGGACAAAATCATAAATACAATCGTACAAAAACATAACGAAATTATACAACTCAGATATCTAGATAATACTAATTCTATTTTAGTATAGATTGAAGACAAAAGAAAAAATGTCTTTGGATATTTGGATTCCTCTATACCAATATAAAAATATAAAATCAATATGGTATATAACACACTGCTAAGGTAGGCAACCATTGAGGAATAATTTCCAAACTGCTCTGATAAACTAAACCCCATTAATAATGGTACAGCTATTGATAATCCAATACCTGCAATTAAATTTTTCCCCAATAAAAGTTTATCCTTTTTTATAAGAGCTAATATTCTAGAAAACATACCTAAACACTCCCATTATACAAGTACTTCAATTTATTTTGGAATTCTTGTTCCAAAATACCTTTTTCAAGTTTGTTATTTTTATCACCCAATCCGAATAACTCTTCCTTAGATGAGTTAAAGACTATCTTTCTATTATGAATAATTAAGAAATGATCAACAAAATTTGATATATCAGTTGCAATATGAGTCGAAAATAACAAGGTCTTATTGGTTCCTTCAATATATTCTTTTATGACTTTTATCAATTCTTCTCTAAAAAATAGATCTAATCCATTTGTTGGCTCATCCATAATTAATAAATCTGCATCATGTGACAAACTAATAGCTAGAGAAAATTTCATTTTCATTCCTTTCGACAATGAGGATATCTCACGATTTCCATCCAGTTCAAAATCTTGTAAATATCTGTTAAAAAGAGCTTGATTCCACTTTGTATATCCAGAAGAAATAATAGTGGCCATATTATTAAGCGACATATTTTCATAAAAGTAACCATCATCAAAAACAAATGCTATTTTATTTTTAATCCATTTTTCTTTATTTTTTATATCCTCATTAAATATCGTTACTGTTCCTTTGTAAAATGGAATAATATTAAGTAAAGCCTTTAGAATTACACTTTTCCCAGAGCCATTGTTCC
This sequence comes from Enterococcus sp. CSURQ0835, assembly GCF_902706605.1. Lineage (GTDB taxonomy): Bacteria > Bacillota > Bacilli > Lactobacillales > Enterococcaceae > Enterococcus_A. The sequence continues at coordinate 163,262 of NZ_CACSLH010000001.1, forward strand.
CTATAAAAGCAATAATAGTCCCATAAGGTAGATTAAATGAGATATCTTTTAAAGAAAAATCCCCTATGTCTATACCTAAATTTTCTACCTTGATAATATTCTCCTTCGTCATACATCGACACCTCGTCCAAATTCCTGCTTATAAGCTATTCAATTATAATCATTAGTTTTTCACATTAGATATCTATCCCCCGTTCATAATCACTTAATAAATAATCTTCCAAGGCATTTTCTTTCACCCACTCACAAACTTCTTTTCCTTCTGCTAAAAATTGAGTATCTTTTAAAATGGCTCTAGTACGGCATCTACTGTAAAAACCTAGATCTTTACCGTTTTTATAATAGTTTAGACTAGGACTAGGCCAAAATATATTCTGCATTTTCGTAAAATAAGAATTCTCACAAAAATTAGGAACCCACAAAAGATGCTCTTTCCCAATACATTGATTGTCATTTGAATCCTTCCAATAAAACAAGGTACAACCGCAAATATCAATACACTTTGCACGGTGCAAACCCAACTTTTTTTTGCATGATAACCCAAACAGGAGGAACGTAATACACAGTAGGGAATACACACAAATAAAGTATCTTTCAATGAAAAAAAAATGATTGAGGTAAGTAAAATGGAACTAGCCTTAGACAAATTAACTAATAAAATAGCAAGTCCGTACTCAATTTTAGCTTTTTGATATGGATCATACTCTTGTTCTTCATAGATCCTATCAGCTATTCTACGAGCCACCCATTCTTCCATCATATTTCTCCACCTCGGTATGAGCATATCACCTTTGCTTGTGGAATGGTTTGACTTTTCCCAGAAGATAGTTTTTACTGCCTGAGCGTTGAGTTTTTATTTTCCAAATAAAAAAAGCCTTAACAGACTTTTTTAATGAATAACTTGTTAGTACATTCAGAGTAATTAAAACACTAGTAAATTAATAAACTATTATTAAATATTTCCACTTCGAACGTTCTATCTTCGAGTTTCGATAACATGAGTTGCTTTTATTCTGTACAATTACAATATTTTCCTTAAAACTGATAAGTACCGCATAGATACAATACATTGTTCACTATTTTCAAAATAAAGTAACCGCTTCGCTGAATCAAAACTTACAATATTCTCCACATTTGCAACAAATGAACGATGACAGCGAATAAAATGTCCATTCATTGTTTCTATTTCACTTAGTTTACCAAAAAATTCTAGCTGACTATTTTTCAAATGTACAGAGACCTTGTGAGAATAGTTCAAGGAAGATTCAAAAAACAAAATTTCCTTAACTTGAACTTTTCTATATAACCCATTAATACGAATCTTTATACTTTCGTTTCTACGAAATCCACTGTGAAAAAAACGATTTTGTGCCATATCAATACATTTTCTGATATCATCATACATTTTATTAACATCATCTTTTAAAATGTAGCCCATTGCTTCAATCATATATTTGAAAACTAGACATTGTGCTTCCTCATGAGTTGTTACAAAAACAATTTTGGCATCAGAATCAATGTTTTTGATTTCTTCAGCTAATTTGATACCATCAATCTCAGATTTTAAATCCACATCTAAAAAGAACAGACTATCTTCTTGTAAAGTGTCTTGCTTTAAAAAATTGAGAATCGAAAAGGGATTTTGGGTTGCCAACTCTATTTTTATTTCACTATCAATAAAAATCAAATATTGAGAAATAGAATTTTTTAATTGGTTCAATATATTGATTTCATCCTCACAAATAAATATTCTCACTAGATCGCGCCTCCTTGGATATGTATTATCTGAGTAAATATACCATTTTCATTTTTTGTTTCTAATGTACTATTGGGAGTTCTCGAAATCATTTGTTGAAGATTACTCAAGCCAAAGCCTCGATTTCCCCCCTTTGTAGAGACTCCTTCTTTCTTTAAATGATATACCGGTTGAGATAATATAGCAGTGGAGTTTTCCACAATCACGTTTATTACTGTTCCACCAACATTAAAAATACCAATCTTAATCCAACTATTCTCAATAACTTCAGTCGCTTCAATAGCATTATCAAGAATTATACCAAGACATCGAACAAGGGTGATTGAGTTCATCCAGAAGTGATCAATCTCTTTAGGAACCTCAATAGTAACTTCAATATTTTTTCCTTGCGCTTGAAGAACTTTACTTAAAATTAACCCTTTGACTTCACGAACATTTACATTGGATAGTTTCGAAAGCTTGAGAGTATTTTGCTCCAACCCGTACATGGCAGGTACTAGATTATCATCATAAAATTTTTTCAAGCCATTAAAATCTTCGTTGGCAAAATAATCCTGCATAGCAAGAAGTATATTTTGGTAATCATGCTTAAAACGCCGAATTTCTTTGTTAGTTATTTCCAAGTTTTTTACGTATTCCTGAAAATACTCTTGTTCCTTTTCTTTCTGCCTTTGTTCTATATGTTTTTTTTCAGAAAAAGCAGCCAGACCAGAAGAAACAAAAAAAGCGATTCCATAAAGAGTAATGAAGAAAAGGTTTGTATGACCAAAAGAGGTTGTTGCACCAAAAATCTTCTCATACACAACAACAGAAAGAGTACTTAAAACTGCTATAACTGATAAACCAGCGATAAGCCAAACTCGCGTATCTGTATTACTATAAACTATAAATTGCTTAACTAGAGGCTTAATTAAAAGGATAATAATCATATATAACAAAAGTATGAACAGAAACACTTTCACTGAAGAATCACTTAAATCTAAATATTCTACAAAATAGCCAACAAAATAGTTAGTAAGTATATACGTGAAAACTACAAAAGAAGTAACAAAAGCAGAAGTAACAACTCTTTTAGTCAGTAGTACAGTGCATATAAACATACCTATCCAAAAAATTCCTGAGGAAAATACATTTATCCATGAATACATACAGACACATAATAATGAAAATAAAACTATCCAACACTGGTATTTTTTTCTTAACCATATTGATAGAAGATAGCCATTGGCGCTTGCAATCAATACGTATTCACTAAAAATAAAAAAAAGATGATGCTCATTAATTATACGAAACATTTTCTTTCCCCTTTCATAACTTACTTATTAAACAATCAGATAATCAACATTAATATTATCACAGTCTATAGCAAACCATTTAAATGAATTAAAAGTTATCATTTAATGATACTAAACTACCATTCATAGATATCGTCTGATTACTAAAAGCAAACTAGTGCCCAAGTATCCGAAATCATCACTACACCTATTGTCCAACAATACAACAAGCACTATAAAAATTTTATCATCAAAATCTCTACTATAAAGTATCTCGATTTGTACGGGTAAGTACAATCATCATTTATTTAATTATAGCGCTTACTAAAAAAAGAATAATAGATTAGAAGGATAGACAAACGATTGTTAATCTTACCCTCTAATCTATTACCCTTTTTTATTTGATAATCATCACGTTACACGGTGCATAATTTACGACATAAGCAGCGGTCGAACCGACTAACATCCGTTCAATCGCCCCTTTTCCAGTAGCGCCCATTACAATTAGGTCAATCGCGTATTGTTTTGGTAAGCCATTGGCAAGTTCTTTTTTGGGATTACCATCTTTGACGATAAACTCAGCTTTAGCGTAATCGATCGTCTGCCGTTTCTGATTGAACGCTTCTTTTGCGATCCGACTTTCTTCGGCCATGATCTGAGTCATCGGTGTCGCACTATGCACGAGCATTCGTAAGTCGTCAATAACTTGAACGACAAATAATTCCGCGTCATTGCGCTTAGCGATCTCCACCGCTTCAGCCAGTGCCTTATCTGCTTGCTTTGAGCCATCCACCGCGACTAAGATCCGTTTATATTTTGCTAACATCAAATCCCCTCCTCGTTTCAATTGTAAACGAATTCATAAGTGATTTGGCGGAATTATTTTTACCGTAGATTTAATTTTTGAAGCTGAGTACGAATAGCTTGATCCCGCTGAACATTTTTTTGATATAATAAATAAAACGATTGAAGGACAAGTAAATGAAGAAAAAAGGAATCTTACTCATCAATTTAGGAACTCCAGCGGCACCTGAGAAAAAAGCTGTTAAGCAGTACTTAGCACGATTTTTAAGCGATCGACGCGTGATCAAAACACCGCGCTTTTTATGGTTGCCGCTTCTCCACGGCATCATCTTGAACACACGACCGAAAAAATCAGCACGCCTCTATCAAAAAATTTGGCAAGCAGATGGCTCACCCCTTTTGATCTATGCTGAAAACCAGCGGCAACTACTACAAGAAAGATTACCCGACACAACCGTCGCGCTGGCGATGTCTTACAGCCAACCACTGATCAAAAACGCACTGGCACATTTAATCGAACAAGGCATCAACGAGCTGACGGTGATCCCGATGTATCCTCAATACTCTGGGACGACTGTCGGTTCAGTTTTCGATGATGTGATGGGCTTTTTCCGCGGCCAAGATACGATCATTGACTTACGTTTTATTCGTTCGTTTTATGACCACCCACGCTACATCGCGTATTACGTTGAAAAAATCAAACAAGCGTTGACCCAACACGATGTTGACGCCATTGTTTTTTCGTATCACGGCATACCCGCTGACTATGTCACAGCTGGTGATACTTATCCGACTGAATGTGCTGCCACGACTCGCTTGATCACCAGTCAATTGCCGGAGATTCCCCATTTTCAAAGCTTCCAATCAAAGTTTGGTCCGGGTAAGTGGTTGACACCCGCCACGATAGAGTTGATGCAGCAGTTACCTAATCAAGGCTACCAAAAAATTTTGGTCGTCGCGCCTGGCTTTATCGCAGATTGTTTAGAAACAGTCGAGGAATTGGAACAAGAAAATAAAAATCATTTTTTAGCTAATGGCGGTCAGCAATTTATTTACGTTCCGCCCTTTAATGCTGATCCTGAACTGGCCATGATCTTTGCTGAGCTAGCTCAAAATTAATATTTATCATGGCTAAGATAAGTTGTTTCACCTTAAATTCAAGTCCAACAAAAAAAGCTGATCCAGCATCGGATCAGCTTTTTTCATTCGTATACATGGCGGTATTGTTTTTGTGAAAAAATCGTCAGCCCAGTCAAAATGACCGCTAAAATCAGTAAACTGACTTTAACTAAGTTCATCAAGGAAGGCTGTTCTACCACACCCAACCATGGGATCGCAAACAGCGGCTGACCGATCAAATTACGCGAATGGACTAAGCCCATCTCGGTCGAAGAGACATTATCTCCTTTGACATAAAAACCATCCAGCTTCAGATCAACATCCACGACCCGCCTTGTTTTAACGATTTGACTTTGATTTTCATAATAAGTGATCGAATCTCCGGCATGCACCTCTTTAGTCGGCGTCTCCCGGACAAATACTAGCGAGTTTTTTTTGTATTGCGGCGCCATTTGATTATCTCCGATCACATACGGTGTGACATTTAAAATCCGCGGAACAACGATTAAAACAAGAGCTACTAAAAAGAGTCCCACGATGATTACCCCATACAAAACAGTTATTTTTTCTCGATTCTTCATGGCATCACATCCCTAACAATTTCTTGAAAATGCTTACTCTTATGATAACATATTAACAAAACAATGAAACTAATTCGTTATGATTTAATCTTTACAAAAAGATTACATTTTAAAATCTATGTGATTTATGTTAATATTATGTATGTTTCTGCAAAATTAATTAATTAAATCGAGGTGATGAAATTATCCATGAAGTTATTTATTGAAAAACAAGCGAAAAAGATCAAAGTTCTTTATCCGGATTCAAAAAGAAAGAAACTAATTATAATAATAGTTATTTTATTTATTCTCTCGTTTGCTAGTATGCCCCTTTTTCAAGCCCTGCATCAACCGCAAGTCAAAGCATTAGACAAAAATTGGGAGTTTACGATCGTCAATCGCTCAGATTTTTTCATTACCGGAAAAACAAATCAACGTATTCGAAAGCTAGAAAAAAACCAAGAGCTGATGATGAGCCAACCGTTGAAAGAAACATTTCAAAATCCAGTGGTGATTTTAAGGACGAATCATCAATGGACTTCTGTCTATTTAGATCGTAAACTACTTTATAGCTCAGAACATGCACACTCGCCGGGAATTTTATTGACTTCCATTACACTACCTAAAAATTATCAAGGCAAAAAAATTCGGATCGTGACTAAAACGCCGTTCAAACATTATATCGGTATCCCAGCTCAAGTTTTTTTAGGTGAAGCTAAAGATGTCAATCAATATTTTATTCTCAACTCACTGCCGCAAATTTTTATCGCCGTGATCAGCGTACTGTTTGCACTGCTGACTCTTGTTCCAGTAGTTTGGCTAAAAGAACACAAACGCGTAAAACTATCGCTATTGCTATCCGCATTTGCTTTACTGATCGGCCTCCAATCATTTATCAGCAGTATCGCTTTGGGAACTTTTCTCTCTCCACAAACACTATCGCTTTTAGAATGTTTGACGACGCTGTTGATCCCGATTTGTTTGACTTCTTACTACTTGCTACGAACGCAACATTATCGGAAATATTATCTGCTAGGGGTAGCCGCCCAGGTCAGTCTATTGCTGTTTGCTTTAGGAGCTGCCGCTACCAAGCAGATCCCACTACCGGAAAGCTTATCTCTTGTAATGGGACTCAACGTGCTGATGACTCTTTATACTGCACTGATCGTGTTAGGCGAGTCGTTCACCAACAATCACTTTTTTGTCATTTGTTCACCGGGGATCGTGATTGCTGCGATCATCCATTGCTTTTTTTACATCCAGTTGTTTATCGGAGCCGCTAATTTAACGATCGACTGGCCGCTGTTGCTTTTCACGGGCTTGCTGCTTTTGATTTTTGGTTATCACTTTTCCGAAACTCTGACGCAGTTGAAAAAACAATTTCACACGCACCAAAACCAGCAATTAGCAACGCTTTGTCAAACGCAAAAGGAAGCTGTTTTACTGGAACAATTCAAACGTTTAGCTACTGATCCACAAAATGGCACGCTGCTGACACTCTTATTTGATTATTATCAAACTCAAAATGAAAATTTTACCTTTCAAACTGTTTTGTTAGACGAAAAACAAACGATCCCGGAGCGCTACTTATTATTTTTGATCCATTTATTAGAAGAAAAATCGTTGAGCTCCACTCCTTGTGCGTGTTCGTTGCGCCAAGTCCAACAACATTTAGTAATTGAATGGCAAAGTTATCAGTCGGTAGATTTTGAACAGCAGATTTTTCCAGCTACGACGCTACCGCTAAAAAATCGAATCGAACAACTCGCTGGTCATTACCATGAGCACACCTCAGCTAGCAGCCAACAACTGCAGATCAAATTTTCATTAGATTGATTGGAGTAGCTGTCGTTGTTTTTAGAAGTCACGCCTTGAATCTAATCAAAAAAATAATAGAGGGTAAACCCAACCGTCGCAGTTGGGTTTACCCTCTATTTTGATTAGTAGATCAAATCTAAAAATTCAGTTTTGGTGATCTTGCCAAAATAATGCTCTAAATCGATCGTTTCGATCACTTGTTCTAAAGCAGCTTTTTCATATTTTGTTCCGATCAATTTTTCTTCGACATCATGGATCTCACCTAAACCGAAAAAGTCTCCGAAAATCTTCGCGTCTTTGATCACATTCCCTACAACTTCCAACCGAACTTCAATCGAGCCAATCGGAAAGCGGTGACGCCGTTCCAAGTTGAATTTTGGTGAGCGACCATAGTTCCAATCCCAGTTACGATAATATTCAGCTGAGATTTGATCGATTTTTTTCCAATCATCATCCGTCAAATGATATTGTTTGATCTGATCCAATGAATCAACGCCAAAAATCTCCAGTAAGATCTTGTCACGGAATTCTTCAGTCGTCATGTCTTGCTTATCTTTTGGTAAATACGGCTTGATATTAGTCACGCGTGAACGAATCGATTTGATCCCTTTTGATTCGATCTTGTCTTTGCGAACTTTCAAGGCATTGACGACTTCATTGATGTCACTATCGAACATAATCGTTCCATGAGCAAACATCCGGCCATTTGTTGCGTACATAGCATTGCCGGAAAACTTTTGATCATCGATCACCAAATCATTTCGGCCTTTCAAATGTGCTCCTTTGACGCCCATTTTTTGTAAGGCTTCGACGATCGGCTCAGTAAATTTTTGAAAATCACGGAAAGAATCGCCATCGTCTGGCATGATAAAACTAAATGATAAATTTCCCAAATCATGATACACCGCACCCCCGCCGCTCAAACGACGGACAACATGGATCTGGTGTTCATCCACATATTCTTTATTGATCTCTTCGATCGTATTTTGGTTCCGTCCAATAATGATGGATGGCTCATTGATATAAAAGAGTAGAATCGGTTCATCTAACGGCATATTCTTCAATAAATGGGTCTCGATCGCTAAATTGATCCGAGGGTCACGTTCAGTGTCATTTGGTACATAAATCATTTTCGTATCCTTCTTTCTTAGATCTCAAATTTTTTATGCGGAGCTGCTAAGTCAACTGGGATCGTCCCAGCAGCAGCTTGCGCTTGTTCCCGTAAAACTGCTAGATCACCTTGTTGCGGCAAATGCGTCAGCACTAATTTTTTCACACGAGCAGTTTTTGCAAAACTTCCCGCTTCTTGAGCCGTAAAATGCGCTTTATGATGTTCGTGTCCATTGAATAAATACGTATCCGCTAAAAACAGATCCGCTTCTTTAGCAAATTGATTGAAGCCTTCTAAGTAACCAGAATCACCCGTGAAAACGAACACCGCACCCGTCTTCACTTCCACAAAGCGCATCGCATAACACGGAACTGGGTGGATCGTTTTCATAAAGGTAACTAAAAACGGTCCTAATTTCAACTCTTCTGACTCAAAGTAAGGCCGACCTTCACTGACATTTTCCATTGAAAGATCATTGAAATGAAATTCATCTTCTGTATGGCCATAAATCGGTAAGAGCGGTTTAGGCTCTTCAGTGGGAAAGAGTTGCCAATAATATTGCAACACCCCCAGATCAGCAATGTGATCATGATGATAGTGGCTCAAGATCACCGCATCCAAATCCAACGGGTCTAATTCTTTTTCCAATTCCAGTAGCGTCGAGCTGCCAGCATCCAGTAATAAATTGAAATCATCTGTTTGTAATAAATAGCTCGTAGTCCCTTGTCCAGCATAAGGATAAGCACCTAAACAACCTAAGACAGTCAGTTTCAACGTTGATCCCTCCTAAATATTACAATGCTAATTCGTCCATTTTTTCTTTCAGTGCTTGATCGTAAAACGCAGCATTGGCGACATTCACATATGGGATGACAAAAAGTAACCCAATTACTAACGCTAAGAAACCTAAGATGATCCAGCCAATAAAAGATAGTTGCAGTAAAATAAATTTACCAAAGCGATCTTTGATCAAAAACCAGGCTTTCTTAATACAATCCAAGATCGAAAGTTCTGGAAAATCAAATTTCAGCCAAGCCGCAAAATCAAAGATCCCGGAGACGATCGCCACGACAAAAAAGAAAATGATGATGGAAGCTAACAGCAAGAAGATAAAACCACCGCTGCCTAAAAGATCCAATAATTTACTTCCATTTGAGACGGAAGCCCCACGTCCAACCACTAAACTAAAATACAAGGCAAAGCCACCTTGGATCAACAGTGGAATGAAGACTAACAACCCAATCAGGACTTGAACAACAGTACTAATGATATTCAACAATAAGATCGGCACATAATATTTTTTTTGAAAGATCACGAATAATTGCCCGAGTTCGGCGTGACCGCCACGTAATACATATAATGCGATATAATACAAACTGTACGAAAAAGCAAACAGCACGAAGATCTCCAATAGATTTGAAATCAACGACTGGGCATTTTCATTGGAAACGATGCTGCTGATCTGAGAAACTGCTCCCACTAACAAGACACTTAAAAATAAAATCCCCGCATTGATTCCCCACTGTCCCGACAATCTATCCCGAGCGATTTTTTTGTACTCTCCTACTTTCATAAAACTCCTCCTTGATAAAAAATTTTTAAGACCTTAAATCAAAGTACACGACCAATAACGGCCGACACCTCATTTCCCTAAAGTATACCATTCTCAAAATGAAAATCGTAATAAAAGTGCTGCTTGGCTATGGAAAGTTTCACAAAAATAAGAAATCTAAAAAAAAAATTTCCTAATCTATTCGGGTTCCGCGTTGCACACTCTTCTGCACTTCCAGCTCCAACCGCTTTGCTAACGCTTACAACACTAAAACCACAGAAACCAGTAATGTTTTGACATTACTGGTTCGCTGCTTATTCGACTTGACTCGGGTCCATTTTTTGCCATTCCCGACTCAAGAAATAGCGATCATTCAACTGATACGTGACCGGTTGAGCGGTTTTCTTTTGTAAAAATGGCGCGATTTTTTGATCCGCTTTGAGCCAACCTTTCCAACCCATATGGATCGTGTCCGCCATAAAGTAATTCGTATCTGCTTGGTTAGTAAAATCTGCTACGTGATTAAAGCCTTGTGACTTCAGCTGGTATTTGATCTTTTTGGCAAATTGATCCAGCATCGTTTGCGAGATTCCGGTGTAAGTCGCCCACCGACCATTGACTGGCGGAATGATGAACAAACACTCAGTATGTTCTTTCGCCAATTGGTTCAACGCTAATTGGAAATCAGAAAACTCAGGCGAGTAACGATAATCCCAGCCTTTTTGTGAATCTCTCAATTGATCTAACCGCGGCGCGATCCGGCGTTTATAAAAATTATTTTGAATCGCAAACTCATTCCCACCGGTTTGCTTTTCACCTAATTGAGCGGCTAAGTCATTCAATTCATCTAGATCATATTGCGCGGGTAACTCTTTAGTCGCATGATCAATCTGCTTTTGTCGACTGACCATCCCAATCGTACTAAACAATTGATCTTCTCGATTTAACATATTCAGTTTTAACTGGCTGAACCGTAGATCATTTTTCTGTGGTAAATTGCCAGCTTGGATCGCTTGTAACATACGTTCCAACCGATCATCTTTGCGAACGATCCCATAATGTAACAGCCGTGTCGCTAAATACTGATCGCTGGGCGTTACTTTTTTCAAGTTGACGACCCAGTTGAACGTTTGCTCAGGTGAGTAGTACGCATCGAAATAATCGCGTTTGATCCCTTCTTTAACAAACCATTGAGGCGAGATGATGAACACCGCTTTTTTATTTTTTAAACCGTTCCCCATTGACTGCATCATCATAAACTGGGTCAAGGATTGGGTTCCTGGTGCGCCCATCAAAAATGGTGTGTAGTCCCGATCATATTTTTGAGCTAACACAGATGGGTGAAACGGGCTGATCCGACTAAGCTCAGATGAGCCGAAAAAAGGTACGTATTTTCCAGATTCCATGGCCTCTGCTTTAATGTCATTGCCTCTCAAGACATTCCCTGACATCGAGCTGGCAGCTTTTTGGATCAACGTTTGATTATTCGTGTTGATCTTGATGGGGGAAAAGAACAAGAGTAGCAACAAGACCGCGGCTAAAACGATCGGTCCAAAGATCCCGAAAAGTTTTTTCTTCATTAGCCTTGCAATGCTTTCACTTGCGCGATGATTTTATTTGGCGTGTTCCATTGGTCGCGGTCAAACTCAGAAACTGGAACTTGGACGCCTAGTTGGCCTTCGATCTCAACTAATAATTGAACTGTTGCCAGTGAATCCATCAAGCCTTCTTCAAATAGATCGACATCGGGATTTTCCCGTACTTCATCTGTTCCTGTAATGTCTTCTAAAATATTAAAAATCGTATCTTCCATAATAAATCGCTCCTTTTTTAATTACATATGATGGAAAAATAATTTGTCTAAGAAACCTGAGAAAATCAAAAAGCTGAGACAAACAGCGTGAAAGGTCAAAACAACGGCCAATCCGTGAGTAAATTTATTCGATGGTAATTGCTTCTTGTGTTTTTTCTTAAAGCGCAACCACACATCAGTCAAGCAGATCAACGTGGCATGATAAAGTCCGTAAACGATATAATACCACGTCAGACCGTGCCAAAAGCCCATGATCAAAAACAAGGCGAAGTAGCCGATATTAGAGGCTACGATCCGGCTTTTGAAAACTTTTTTCTTGATCAGCATAAACATCAAACGCATGTAAATATAATCTCGGAACCAAAACGAGAGTGTCATATGCCAACGATTCCAAAATTCTTTGATATTCCATGATAAAAATGGTTTGTTAAAGTTCGGCGGTGTCTCGTACCCCATCAACTTCGAAGTCCCGACCGCAAACAAACTATAACCAGCAAAGTCAAAGAACAAATACATACTGTACACGTACATGTAACCTACTAACGGCCATGAGATCCCGCCACGTTCCATTGCCAAATGATCCACGACTGGCAGTAAGACTTGGCCGAAGTAATAGCCGATAATAAATTTGTACAAAAAGCCTAAGAAGATCTGATGAACACCTTGCCCTAACAACTCGACATATTTCTCTTTAGCAGGTGGCTGATCGAGATCTTTCACAAAGCGACGATACCGATCGATCGGACCAGAAGAGATCGTCGGGAAGAACAGTAAGAACTGGATATACTTGATCGGATCATATTTTTTGATCATCCCATCGCGCATCTCCATAATGATCTGCACCGACTTAAAGGTCAAATAAGAGATCCCTAAAAAGCCAAAGATCGAATTCGTCCCCGCTGCTAAAAACGGTGTGACTTTTACAAAAATCAACGGCAAGATACTTAAAAAGACCGCCAGATAAAAGATCCAATTTTGATTTTTCTGTTGCCGATAATGATGGTAACACCAAACTAATACACTTTGATAGATCACATAGCCGATCAAAGCCAGACCTTGTTTATAATCTACCCCACCAAAGGAGATGTATAAAAAGCCTAACGTGATCAATGCTTGATACCAATTGATCCGTTTGCCTCGCAACACTAAACTAATGATCAGCGGCGCTAATGCAATCAGCAGTAAAATAAAATACTTTGGTGACGCGTAAGGAACCATATGCGGGATAATCATTTAGAATTCACCTCATTTAGAATCCCTTTACGGTCGATCTTACCATTTGCCGTGCGAGGAAGTTGGTCGAGATAGACAAAACGTTGGGGGATCATATAATCCATCACGCTTTGGGCCAGTTCTTCTTTGATCGCTTTAGTCAATTGGAACGTTTTTTCAAATGGATTCTCATTAGCAACGACATAAGCGACTAACTGCTGGACTTTATGATTTTGATATTTGGGAACGACTGCCGCTTGTTTCACGTAAGAAACTTTTTCTAAATGATGATCGATGTCTTCTAATTCGATCCGAAAACCGTGAAGCTTGACTTGAAAATCAATTCGGCCATCATAAAGCAACAAACCATCGGCAGTCATTTTTCCAGCATCCCCCGTTTTATAAGCCGGCTGACCTGCTGATTCAAAGAAAGCTTTTGCTGTCTTCTCAGGATTATGCATATAGCCTTTTGAAACACTCGGTCCTTTGATGATCAGCTCCCCGATCTGATCGGCTGTGACCAGTTGACCTTCAGACAAGATTTGGACCTCAGTGTCCGCTTTGACATACCCAATAGGTACGCGATCGTATTGTGCTAAAACTTCCGGCGTCAATTTGATTTGCGAGATCGCAACCGTCGCTTCAGTTGGCCCGTATGTGTTAAAGATCCCAGCATGAGGGAAACGCTTCAATAATTCAGTCGCTGTTTTATGGGGCAATTCTTCCCCGCAAAATTGAAAGATTTTAAGCGAAGGAACATGTTTTGCATCAAAAGTTGGTTCCATCAAACAAATATCCATGAAAGACGGTGTTGAGACCCAGACTTCGATATCTAGTTTAGGTAAGAACGCAAACAACTTTTTAAAATCATTGATCACGGCTTTTTCCATTGGTACTAGGGTCCCGCCCGTTGTCAGCGCTGGATAAATACTCATCACCGACAAATCAAACGAATACGGTGCTTGAGATAAAAAGCGCATCTTTTCGGTGATCCCAAAATCAGCCAAATCCCAATTCAAAAAGCTCAATAAATTTTTATGACTGATCTGTACACCTTTTGGTACCCCAGTCGTTCCAGAAGTAAAGATGATGTAATAGTTCTCATCTTCTTTCACCGGCGTCAATGGTTTAGCCGCAGCTGTCGTCTTAAAGATCTGAGCTAACTCAGTTGGTGTGAGTACCGGAATTTCCGTGACGATTTTTTCCGGCCAAGGTAACACACTGATGATCAGCGCCGGTTGGGCTACGTTTAAGATCAATTCGATCCGTTCTTGTGGGGTAGTCGATTCAATGGGAATATAGGCGTGTCCAGCTTTGGATGCACCTAAAAAGCTGGCTAGCATCTCAAATTCTAGTTCACCAAAAACTACCACCGGGGCTTTTGGTGCGATCCGATCGGTCAAATGATAAGCTAAGTGATCGGAATATTGCTTTAACTCCGCATACGTGAATGCGGCCGTCTCTGATTGATACGCCAATTGATCGGGGGCTTTTTGCGCCCACGCATCAATTGTAGTCATGACATCGTTCATCTGCATGTCGCTTCCTCCTAAAACTCATTATAAATAAAGTTGCCGCCTTGGATACTCTTATAATGGTACAAATAAATCAAGACGAGTAAGATGCCGAAGTAAAGAATCGTTTTACCGGCAAACGTCAACCAATAGCGGGTATTGGGCCGCTTAAAAAACTCGCGCATCATGATTTCCTCCTAAATAACTACTGTCATCAGTATAGTTTTTTTCTCTGGGATTTGACATTGATTTTTCTTACACGTGGCGCTTTCAAACTAACAATTTTGTCACTTGCTTATTTTTGCACGATTTTTTTCTGATACAAACAAGTCAACCAGTAGAAACTGCCATAGACTGCAATCAAGATACCGCAAAACAAATAGACGAACCAGTAATTTGCATTTTGGACGATTTGAGTAAAGACCCGGATCGCAAACACACTATGAATGATCCCTAAGATCGCCGGCGGAAAAAAGATACTCCGATTTTCTCGATAGATCAGCTGATCGATATTTTTTTCGGGAATCCCTAAACGATAAAGTAACTCGTACTGGCCTTTTTTTCGTTCGGCTTCTGAGATTTGCCGCATGCTGACGGTACTAGCGGTGGTGATGATAAATGTCATCGCCACAAAGGTCACGATAAACAATAGCAGACCAGCACGATGGCGAGTTTGACGATACGTATCTAACCGAGCGATATAATTCGTGCGATAAGTGGTGACGATCTGCTTGTCTTTTGCCTCACCTTTTTGGACCGTACCGTGTAACTTGTGATTTTGCCATTTCAAATCGGCATGAATCGGCGCGATCCAATTACTTTTGATCGTTTGGTGCAATTTTCTAACAACTTTTTCTTCTTGGTTTACCGGTACGTTTAAAGCAGTCAAATGATAGTCTTGCCCATTTGTCTGGTCAAAGACTTCCGCTGAAACAACCAGCATATTTTCACCATAGCGAAGCGTTCGATCCCCTAAATAATTACTTTCCAAACTTTGCAATTGCAATGTCTGGTTTTGCAGCTGGATCTTTTTAGCATAGTGAACATAGTGCCGTAAAATCGTTTGAAACGGGGTCAACAGTACTGCTGAATCAGAACTTTTTAACTTCAATTCTGGCAGATAAGGATTCAACGCTTGAAATTTTTGATATTCCGGCAAAGCAATCAAATCGATCACACCGGGTTCATCATCGCTGCCTTCACCTGTAATACTCATCTTTTGTTTAGCTGGAATCACTTTAAACGTCAGCGTTTGTTTCGTGACTGCGATCCCTTTAAGTTGCGGAGCAAATGTTTGATATGCTCCTTGATCCATCATCAATGTGACGGGTGCGGCTTCATTGACTCCATTCATTTGGATCGAGACCATCGCTGCCACACCACCTAAAATAGCTAGTGCCAATCCTAAAAAAATCGTGACCGTCCCTAAAAAATTCCATTCACTTCCTAACCGCAGTTGAAAATCGCTGCGTGACAGGAGGCGTAAATTTCGATACGTCAGCGGATTTTTTTGGCTCGCGTAATAGCGTAACGTCTGAGCAAAAAAGAGATACGTCCCAATGACACATAAACTAAAAATGACCAGCATCGCAATAAAATTAGCTTGCAGCAAACTGGTTGTTTTCGTCAGCTGTTTGACTAATTTTAAATAATTTAACGCTAGCACCCAACCACTAAGTAACACGATCCCACCGAAAATCGCCACGACTTTTTGCCATGTGACGAGTTTTCTCGTTCTCATGACGGGGCGCTCTTTTAGCTGGGTCACTTTGTAACCGGCAATCTGCCAAATCATCTGGAGTGAAACAACGAGTAAAATAAAACCCATCACTAACGCAGTGCCAGCGATCGCATCAAATGAAAGAAAAAAATCGACTTGTAACGGCAATCCCATCGCTTTGACTAAGATCATGCTGAACAATTTCGAAGTCAAGATACCCAAAACGATTCCCGCGACAAACGCACTACTACCTAAAATCAACAATTCAAATAAAAAGAGACTTGCGACTTGAAAAAGTTTCCAACCGTTCAAGCGAAAGATCGCAATATCCTTTTGGCGACTTTCTAAAAAAAAGCGGCTCATGCTCGTCATAAAAAACAACAAGATCAGTACCACCGTGATACTGCCAGTAGCTAAAGTGCTGACTAGCCGGGTACTTTGTCCAGCACCTCTGATCAAAGGCTGCTCATACGTCATCGCGGTAAATGAGTAATAGACCATTACAGCAAACACCATGCTGAAAAAATAAAACAAATAGTTTTGAGCATGTTTTTTAAATCCACGCCACGCGATCTTAGCGAGCATTGATCCTGCCACCTCCTCCAATCGCGGCTTGCATATCGATCACTTTTTCAAAAAATTCTTTACGGGAAGAACGCCGAACGATCTCAGAAAAAAAGCGCCCGTCTTTGATGAACAACACACGATTACAATAACTAGCCGTGTACGGATCATGGGTCACCATCAAGATCGTCATGTCTTCTGACAAATTCAGTTCCGCTAAGTAATGTAAAAACTCCGCCGCAGCTTTTGAATCAAGTGCGCCGGTCGGTTCATCAGCAAATAAGATCTCCGGTTTGGTGATCAAGGAACGCGCGGCAGCAGTTCGTTGACGTTGCCCGACTGAGATCTCTTCAGGGTAACGCGTCAAGATCTCGGTGATCCCAAACGTTTTTGCTAAATGAGCCAATCGTTTTTTCAATTCGGTCGTCGGTAATTTGCTGACTGTCAGCGGCAATAAAATATTATCTGCCACCGTCAGTGCATCGATCAAACTAAATTCTTGAAAGATAAAACCTAATTTTTCGCGTCTGAAATCGGTCAGCTGATTTTCATTTAACTTGGCAATATCTTGACCCGCTAATTTGACTTCACCCAGTGTCGGCAATAAGATCGTCGCTAAAATATTCAGTAAGGTTGTCTTACCTGCCCCGCTAGGTCCCATGATCCCGACGAACTCGCCTTGATCAATCGTGAAGTTTAAATCATTTAACACATTGACTTGATTGAAACGATTGCCATAATTTTTGCTGAGATGAGAGACTTCGATCATTTTTTTCATTTGTTACCTCTTTTTAATGTCTGCTGGATTTCTTTTATGGTATCATATTTTGGTTGATTTGCATTTCACTAAGCCTTTCCCTCCACTTTTTTTATTAAATATTTTTCCGTTATTTTATCATCTAACAAAACCTTTTACTATCAGCTTTCACATCCTTTCAGAATACCCAACCACTACATATAGTATTGTCACACTCAACCTAACCTTAATAACACTACATCTAGTTGTAATATTTTCAAAAATCCCGTATGATAATAAGTGAACAAAATCAGAAAGGAGTTGGTTGGGATGATGGAAATCAAGACCAATGAACATTTGACACAAGCTGTCCAACCAGCCTTAAAAGAAATCAAAGTCGTCAAGCGTGACGGCCGCCACGTGATATTTGATGATCAAAAAATTTATGATGCGCTCGTCAAAGCGGAGACAAAGATCCACGGTACGCTAGATCCACTGGCTTTTGAACGAATCCAATCGTTAGTTGAACGGGTAGACGCTGAGATCGCCCAACGTTTTGCTGATAACGTTAAAATTTATGAGATCCAAAATATCGTTGAACACACGTTACTGGAAAACAACGAATACGAATTAGCTGAGGAATACATCAACTACCGAACACGACGTGATTTCCAGCGCAGTAAAGCAACAGATATCAACTTTACGATCGGCAAACTGATCAATAAAGATCAAAGCGTCGTCAATGAAAATGCCAACAAAGATAGTAACGTTTTCAATACGCAGCGCGATTTGACAGCAGGGATCGTCGGCAAGTCGATCGGACTAAAAATGTTGCCGCCCCATGTAGCAAATGCCCACCAAAAAGGTGACATTCATTACCACGATCTGGATTACCATCCTTATACGCCCATGACCAACTGTTGTTTGATTGATTTCAAAGGCATGTTGAACAACGGATTTAAAATCGGGAACGCCGAAGTGGAAAGTCCGAAGTCGATCCAAACTGCCACAGCTCAAATTTCTCAGATCATCGCAAATGTCGCGTCTAGTCAATACGGTGGCTGTTCAGCGGATCGCGTCGATGAACTGTTGGCACCTTTTGCCCAGTTGAACTACGAAAAGCACATGAAAGATGCCGATGAATGGATCGAGACGCAAGCAAAACGAGATGCTTTTGCTAAACAAAAAACGCAAAAAGATATTTACGATGCGATGCAAAGTTTAGAATATGAGATCAACACCTTGTTCACTTCAAATGGTCAGACGCCTTTTACGTCTTTAGGTTTTGGTCTAGGGACAAATTGGTTTGAACGCGAGATCCAAAAAGCGATCTTACAAATCCGGATCAACGGCTTAGGTAGTGAAAAGCGAACCGCGATCTTCCCAAAATTGATTTTTACATTACGGCGCGGAACAAATTTAAATCCGGAAGATCCAAACTATGACGTAAAACAATTAGCGCTAGAGTGTGCTACAAAACGGATGTATCCCGATGTTTTGAACTATGATCGGTTGATTGAACTGACGGGTAGTTTTAAAGTACCGATGGGCTGTCGTTCCTTTTTACAAGGCTGGAAAGATGAAAATGGCGAAGAGATCAATGTTGGCCGGATGAATCTCGGCGTTGTGACGTTGAACTTGCCGCGGATCGCGATGGAAGCAGATGGCGACCAAGCAAAATTTTGGAGCTTGTTAGAAGAACGTTTAGCTATCGCAAAAGACGCTCTTGTTTTTCGAGTTGAGCGGTGTAAAGAAGCAACGCCAGCTAACGCACCGATCTTGTATCAATACGGGGCATTTGGTAAACGTTTGAAACGTAACGGTTCTGTGGATGATCTGTTTAAAAACAAACGCGCGACTGTCTCACTGGGGTACATCGGACTTTATGAAGTGGCGTCGGCTTTTTATGGTGGTGCTTGGGAACATGATCCGGCAGCCAAAGCCTTTACCTTAGATATCGTGAAAAACTTGAAACAACACACCGATGCTTGGGGCGATGAATATGGCTATCACTTCAGTGTCTACTCGACTCCAAGTGAAAGTTTGACCGATCGTTTCTGTCGTTTAGATACGGAGAAGTTTGGGATCGTCAAAGATATCACGGATAAAGAATATTACACGAACAGTTTCCATTATGACGTGCGGAAAAATCCAAGTCCGTTTGAAAAATTAGATTTTGAAAAAGACTACCCGCAATATTGTTCTGGCGGTTTTATCCATTACTGTGAATATCCAATGCTGCAACAAAATCCAAAAGCTTTGGAAGCTGTTTGGGATTACGCCTATGACAAGATCGGTTACTTAGGAACCAATACACCGATTGATCACTGTTACGCGTGCGGCTTTGAAGGAGATTTCAAACCAACTGAGCGCGGTTTTGAATGTCCGCAATGCGGCAATCACGATCCCAAAACGTGTGATGTCGTGAAACGAACTTGTGGCTACTTAGGAAATCCGCAACAACGGCCGATGGTTCACGGACGGCACCAAGAGATTGCTTCCCGTGTTAAACATATGAAATAAAATTTTGTAACAAAACAAATCGTGTTGTAAGCGCGGTGTTTAGCTAAATGATCTAAGAAGAAGGAGTGGGGTGTTTTATTCTCACTCCTTTTACTAAAAAGAAAAGAGTGAAAGTTATGCGAGATCCAAAACCAAATGAATGGTTAGCCAGTGAGCTGAGTCAAAATCGGATCGCTGATTACAAAGCCTTTAATTTCGTTGATGGTGAAGGTGTCCGCAATAGTTTATATGTTAGCGGCTGTCTATTTGCTTGTGAGGGCTGCTTCAATGTTGCCGCGCAAAATTTTAACTATGGCAAACCTTATACAAAAGAACTAGAAGATCAAATCATCGCCGATACTGCGCATTCTTATGTCCAAGGTCTCACCCTGTTAGGCGGGGAACCTTTTTTGAATACGAATGTCTGCTTGCAATTGGTCGATCGTCTCCATGCAGAATTTGGGGACACTAAAGATATTTGGTCATGGACTGGTTATACGTTTGAAGAATTACTGCAAGATAGCGACGACAAATTGGAACTATTGAATAAGATCGATATTTTAGTCGATGGTCGCTTTGACCTCAGCAAAAAAAATCTTTTACTCCAATTTCGCGGCAGCTCGAATCAACGGATCATCGATGTTCCTAAGTCACTACAAGCCGGCCAAGTCGTGTTATGGGACAAACTGCACGATTCTGAAAAAGCCTTTGAACAAATTAAAAAGAGCGATCTAATTTGAGCGCTCTTCAAACAATGGTAAAATAATATTTTCATATGCGATGGGATCTAGATTGGTCAAGGTGACACCGACCAATCGGATCCCTTTTTCGATGCCGCCGATCTCTTCCCAAATTTGTTTGGCTTGAAAAAATAATTCTTCTTTCGTGCGGACATAATAAGGTAAAGTCGCTCGTCTAGTAACCGTCGTGTAGTCTGCATAGCGGATCTTGACGACGACTGTCTTACCATGACGCTGCACACGACGTAACGCACCTTCAACTTTTTCAGCTAGCTGACGCAATTGAGTCAAGACTTCCTCTTCGGTCGTCAAAGGTTTGCCATAAGTATGTTCTTTCCCCACTGACTTGCGTTCACGGCTGACTTTTACTGGTGCATCATGGATCCCGCGAACTTTTCGATACAATGAATAGCCCATTTTTCCAAACTCTTGGATCAACGTCATCTCACTTTGTTCATACAATTCCGCTCCAGTAAAAATCCCTAACTCGTTCATCTTCGGTACAGTCTTTTTTCCTACCCCGTGAAATTTTTCGATCGGCAAGGCTTTTAAAAATGCGACTGCTTCTTCTGGTGTGATCACCGTCAAGCCCCGCGGTTTTTGATAATCAGATGCCAGCTTGGCTAAAAATTTATTATAACTGACACCAGCTGAGCACGTGAGTTTGACTTCATGCCAAATATCTTGTTGGATCATCCGTGCAACTTTGATTGCAGATAGATGCGCTAATTTATTTTTCGTAACATCCAAGTAAGCTTCATCGATCGAAACCGGTTCGATCATATCCGTATATCGTGCAAAGATCTCCCGCACTTGGCTGGAGACTCGCCGGTATTTTTCATGATCACCTGGCTTGAAGATCGCTTCTGGACACAACTCATAAGCTTTTTGTGCGCTCATAGCCGAGTGAATCCCAAACTGGCGCGCTTTATAGTTTGCGGTCGTCACCACGCCTTTGCCCCCAGTATCAGATGGATGACGCGCGATCACTAAAGGATGGCGCGCAAGTTCTGGGTCATCGCGTTCTTCCACTGAAGCAAAAAACGCATCCATATCAATGTGGATAATCTTGCGTGATGTATCATTTTTTAATGGAAAAACTAGCCCCGCCATCTTGCTCACCTCTCCCTCATTATACTCGAACGTGCGTTTGGATTCAATCACTCAAACGTAAACGACACGAGTCCCCACGCCCATAAAAATCAAATCCTCACTTACCACTAAAAAAAGAACGAGCCGCTTAGTTAGCAGCTCGTCAAAATTTAAATGTATTGCAATTCTTTTGTCGCTTGATACGCGTGATCGATCAAGCCACCACCAAGACATTCTAAGCCGTCGTAAAAAACAACTGCTTGTCCAGGTGTGATCGCGCGAACTGGTTCATCAAAGATTACTTGTGCTCGGTTGCCTTCCATCAAACGGACAGTCACCGGGACATCTTGTTGACGATAACGAAACTTCGCCGTGCATTTGAATTCAGCTGGCTTGTCAGTTCCCGTCGTAAAATGGATCTCGCTTGCATCTAAGCTAGTCGCATAAAGCGCAGGATTGTGGAAGCCTTGATCAACATACAATGTATTCGTCGTTAAATCTTTTCCCACTACAAACCATGGTTCTTGCGTTTTACCGCCGCCGCCGATCCCAAGGCCTTGTCGTTGGCCGATCGTATAATACATCAAGCCATCGTGTTCTCCTTTGACTTCACCGCTTGGCGTGACCATCTTCCCTTTTTTAGCTGGTAAATAATGGCTCAAGAAATTTTTGAAATTTCGTTCACCGATAAAGCAGACACCAGTCGAATCTTTTTTCTTGGCTGTCGCCAGACCTGCCCGTTCAGCGATCGCACGGACTTCTTTTTTCTCCATGCCGCCTAATGGAAACATCGTCTTAGCTAATTGTTCTTGTGACAACTGACTTAAAAAATACGTTTGATCTTTATTATTATCGACACCTCGCAACATGTGGACGACACCATTTTCATCTTTTTCCACTTGTGCATAGTGTCCCATTGCAACATAATCTGCATCCAGTTCCAGCGCATAATCTAAAAAGGCTTTGAACTTGATTTCTTTATTACACATCACATCTGGATTCGGTGTACGACCAGCGCGATACTCAGCTAAGAAATATTCAAAAACACGATCCCAATATTCTTTTTCAAAATTGACTGAGTAATACGGGATTCCGATTTGCGCGGCGACTTTTGCAACGTCTCTATAATCTTCCGTTGCCGTGCAGACACCATTTTCATCCGTATCATCCCAATTTTTCATGAAGATCCCGATCACATCATACCCTTGCTCTTTTAAAAGCAGTGCTGTGACTGAAGAATCAACGCCGCCACTCATACCGACGACTACGCGTGTGTTGCTGTTTGACACAATATCACCATCATTTCAATTAGATTCCGAAAACTTCTACGATTTGAAGGTCGCAACTTTTCAGTATCATGCATTATACAACACATTTCTTAAATTTTCGACTACTAATTCTTGGTATTCAT
The DNA here is from genome assembly GCF_902706605.1 of Enterococcus sp. CSURQ0835. GTDB lineage: Bacteria > Bacillota > Bacilli > Lactobacillales > Enterococcaceae > Enterococcus_A. The sequence continues at coordinate 186,560 of NZ_CACSLH010000001.1, forward strand.
TTAAATTGCCTTTTTGTATTAGTTGTATTAATATAAATAATACAAGGAGGCGATAGAATGATCTTAGAAATCGATCCTCAGTCCGCTGAACCGATCTACCGCCAATTGCGGGAACAAATCATCATCGGGATCGCCACTGGGGAACTGAATCCTGGCGAGCAGCTACCGACTGTGCGGCAAATCGCAGACGAATTAGGAGTCAATACGATGACGGTCTCAAAAGGTTATCAGCAATTAAAAGAAGAAGGCTACTTGATCACCGATCGGCGTAAAGGAACGCTCATCAATACACTGCCCGTCAAAAAAAGTGATCCAAAAGAACAGCTGACCTTGCTGTTAGCAGAATTATTTCTTCAAGGTCACAGTAAAAAAGATCTGCAGCAGACTGTCGCAAAATTGTTGGACTCATTTAGAAAGGATGATCTGTCATGATAACATTTTCAATTATCGGGATTTTGTTCTTCGTCAATTTCGTGATGGCTGCGGTCTGTTCATTAGCTGCTAAGCCTCACAATCATGTCGTGTTAGAAAATACATTTCCTAAAGAGCAGCTCGATCACCCTGAGACTTTAGCTTTACGCAAAACCTACAAAAAACGACAATTCCAATTAGCAGCGGGCTTAAGCGGATTAGATTGTCTACTGTTCATTCCAATGAAAGATTCGTTGTTCATGCTCTTATTTTTTATTTTACTGATCATTACGTTAGTCGCTAGTTTTAGTTTACAAATTCGCTACATCCGAAAAGCACACGAACTGATCATTAAACATGATTGGCAACTCACGCCCCAACCGATCCGTGTCGATACCAAAACCGTCTTAACTAAAAATCGACGGATCTTGTCAAAAAATTGGTTTTGGTTATCGTTCGCTTTGTTTGGCATTATGAATCTGTTCCTTTTTTTGATCGTACAAGGAACACTTTCGTGGGTCATGCTGATCACCAGCCTGATCACGTGGCTATTGTTTTTAGCTGGCTGGTACGCGGTTGCTCATTTACCGGTCCGCAGTATCACAGATGATGACTCGATCAACCAACACTACAATGATCTGACAAAATTCTATTGGTCACTGCTAATGGTGAGCTCTAGCTTTACTTTTCCAGTCATTATTTTTATTCCATTGATCTCGTTGTATGTAGCACCTACCCTTTTCATGCCGATCACTATCGTGGAATTACTATTATTGATCGCATATATCGTTGGGACTTTCGTTTTACTTTTAACCTTACGTAAAAAACAAGATCAGTTGTTGAACCAAGCACCTAGTTATCGTTATTATGGAGATGATGAATATTGGCGTTACGGTATTTATAACAATCCCAATGATCCGCGTCTCATGATCCCTGATCGAATCGGGATGAATTTATCCATCAATCTCGGTAAGCCAGTCGGGAAAATTTTAGTCGCTTTAATCGGAATCATCATGCTTTTTGCCATGCTCATTTCAATCGTTCCGTTATATATTTTAGATTATCATCCCGATCCGCTGACTGATCGCGTGACCGATCAAGCAGTCGTATTAGATGGTCCCATGACTCAAAAAAGTACGATCCCGCTAGCCGACATCACAAAAGTAAACTTGATTGCACAGATGCCGCAACAGACTGTTAAAGAAAATGGTCTAGCTACACAACATTATGCGTTAGGGAAATTTCGCGTCGCGGATCGCAGTGCGTTGCTATATGTAAGCTATACCAGTCGGCCTGTCTTAAAAATCACAACTAAAAAAGTGACGTATTATTACACGAATAAGCAACCGCGAAAAACGAAAGCCGCCTATCAAAAAATTTTAACGGAAAGAAGCGAGTAACATGATTACAAGCCAAGCGATTTTCTTGATGGGATTGGCTGCTCTTTTGTGCGTCATTATCCCGCTGAGTGGATTTTTATTATTACGACGGCATCACGAAATCAAACTCTCCCCCATTTTATTCGGCGCCTTATTTTTCATTTTATTCGTGCTAGTCTTAGAGCCGGTGATGCATCAACTTGTCTTACGCCCACAAGCCAATGGTACTATCTCATTGATCAAAACGGCACCGGCGCTTTATGTGTTATACGGTGTGCTAGCCGCAGGGATTTTTGAAGAATCCGCACGTGGGATCGCCTTTACTACCTTAAAATCAGTTTATCAAACACAAGATAGCGCGTTAGCTTACGGGATCGGCCACGGTGGAATCGAAGCGCTGCTTTTAGGTGGCTTGAGCAGTCTCAGCAATCTGATCATCAGTCTGATGTTAAATACTCACCAAGCTTTACCATTACCAAAAGCGACCGTCACGCAACTTACACAGTTGCCCGCTTGGCAATTCATTTTACCGGCGATCGAACGGCTACCAGCTTTTGTGATCCAAGTGTGCCTGTCAGTGATCGTCTGGCAAGCGCTCAAGCAGAAAAAAATCCGTTTGTTTTTCACCGCGATCGCGATCCACGCTATCATCGATCTGCCTAGTGCCATGATGCAAGTCAGTTGGTTGCACAATTACTTTATTTTGTATGGTTTGCTATATGGAATGGCTGCTCTTTTAGTCTACTTTACGTTCAAAACTTATTTTTAAAAACGAATTTAAACAGCAAAAGGGAGTGGAACAGTTGATTGTTCCACTCCCTTTAGTTTAGTTCAAATTTATTTCAAGCGTCGGATCTCTTCTTCTTTGGCCGCAGCTATGACTGGAATCAAATTTTCAGAAATTGGTGCGCCAAAAGGTAGTTTCTCCGTCAAAAAATCACGTTCAGGTGCATCGACTCCAACATTGATATCTTCGGCGATCGGCATACTGTAATGATGGATATGCCCGTGAAGATTGCGGATATTATTCGTCTGGCCTAACAACATTGGATAATGCGTCAAATAATATTGAAAGTGATTGAACTTCACTAGTACGCCGACATCGTGAAATTCAAACTTTGGCGAACCGTCTGCTAGTCCAGGATCATTTTCTGTTAAATATTTAAAAAAGGCGCGACTATCATGGTTGCCCTTGATGAATATGATTTTGCCATTCAATTGCCGCAAATAAGCTAGGACTTCACCGTTACCGCGTTCATATTGCGGATGCATCGCGACATCGCCTAAATGATAGACGACATCATGCTCTTTGACGACTGCGTTCCAGCCAACCACTAATTGCTGATTCATCGCGTCGACCGTGTCAAATAAACGCGGCGCAAAATCATTCGCACCTAACAAATTTGCATGGAAATAATGGGTATCCGAAATAAAATATTTCATTTTTTCACCTACAAGACGTCTAAGGATTGTTTACTAACAGGTTTTGGAAAGACTTGATCCAGTTGCGCGTATTCAGCCGGACTTAACTGGATCTTACCAGCTGCGAGATTATCTAACACATGGCTTTTTTTACTAGACTGCGGAATCGCGATCGTCTTGCCATCGCGGATCGCCCAAGCAAGTAAAATTTGAAAAAGACTCGCTTGATGTTGCTGCGCGATCTGACGCAAAATCGTATTTTGAGATAAATTTGCACCGAGACTGTCCCCTTGAGCGATCGGTGAGTAGGCGATCAACGGCATGTGATGTTCTCTTAGCCACGGTTTCAGATCAAAGTCGATCCCGCGGCTGGATAAATTGTACAACACTTCATCGGTAGCACAGTTACGACCATTTTTCACGCTGAACAGTTCTCGCATATCACGCGTATCAAAATTCGAAACACCCCAGTTACGAATCAAACCAGAACTTTTCAAGCGTTCTAGCTCCGTCACCGTTTCAACCAGCGGGATCTTCCCGCGCCAATGAAGCAAATATAAATCTAAATAATCTGTCTGCAACCGTTCTAAGCTATCACGTAATGTCGACTCGATCTTATTTTTACCCGCATTCCAAGGATAAAATTTCGAGATCAAATACAGCTCTTCACGTTCATACGGTTTGATTGCTTCTCCCACCAAACGTTCTGAACGACCTTCTCCATACATCTCAGCAGTATCGATCACGCGCGCGCCGGCTTCGATCCCAGTTTGCAACGCTTCGATCTCTTGCGCTTTTTTTGTTGGGTCATCACCCATATGCCAAGTCCCTAGCCCGATTGCCGGAACTTTCATTTTGCCTAATAACACATCCATCTTGTTCACCTCGTTACTAGCATAATCGAAAGTCCGTCACGCTTCAACTTTTAACGTCGAGAAATACTTGAAAACTTCGGCTAGCACTTGCACCTTCAAGCTGCGAGTGATTCAATTTTTGCCGACAAAAAGACGACTGGTCTCCCAGCCGTCTCCTTGCTTATTCTGCTTTCACGAACAAGCCGCGATCGATCATGCCGTCCATCAAGAAATAAAATTTTTCTTGCAGCATCTCATGCGCACTCGCTTTAAAAATATTCACCGGCTTCAAGCCATTAGCGGTCGTCACCGACATCTTCACTTGCTTGATGTCTTTTGAAACAGTGACTTTCAATTTGAAACCTTCTTTACTTTGGGGCGTTGCTTGCAAAGGCTGGATCAATTGAAAATTTCCCGCTGATGTTTCTTTAAAGCCGTTATCACGTAATGTGTAGCGCTTAGCAGTCGGTGCTAATTTGTATTTCACTGCTGCGCCTTCGATCGTTGCTTCCGTACTAAATGCCATTGTCTTCCACCTCATTGTCTCATTTACTTGTAATTATAGAGGTTTCACAGCGCGGCTTCAATCAATTTTTCTTTAGTTCTTTGATCACTGTCACTAATGTTTCACTGAAGCGTTCGATTTGTGCTTGCGTATTCCCTAGACCAAAACTGATGCGCAATGATTCTTTGATCGCAGGTGAACTTTTTCCATACAAAGCTTCTAGGACATGGGATGGATCGACAGTACCGGCTGTACAAGCTGAACCCGTCGACACGGCGACTCCTTTTAAGTCTAATTTCATTAATAATAAATCATTGATGATCCCGTTAAAACGCAGATTCAACACGTGGGGCAATTTCTGCTCCAGGTCCCCATTCACGGAAAACTCAATCTCATTTTCTTTTAAAGCCGTTAAAATCGTGGCCGTAAACGTTTGATAGTCCGCTGCACGTTTGGCGCGTTCAGTCGGTGTTAAAAGCTGGACCGCTTTGGCCAATCCACAAATCCCAGCCAAATTTTCCGTACCAGCTCGGCGTTTTTCTTCTTGCTCTCCTCCATGGAGTAACGGTGGGAGATCAACTCCATCGCGTTTATACAAAAAGCCAACGCCTTTTGGACCATTAATCTTGTGGGCAGAAATACTCAACAGATCGATTCCTAATTCTTGCGGACGGATCGTTTGATTGCCATACGCTTGGACAGCATCGGTGTGAAAATAAGCTGGATGATCTGCTAAACGTTCCCCGATTTCTTTGATCGGCATCAAGTTTCCCGTTTCATTATTCCCGTACATGATAGACACTAAAATCGTATCATCCCGCAGTGCTGCATCAAATTGATCTAGCCGCAAGTGACCCTGCTCATCCACATCTAAAAACGTCACTTCAAAGCCCAATGTCTCTAAGTACCGCATCGTCTTCAAGACTGCCGGATGTTCGATCTTGGTCGTGATCAAATGCTTGCCACCGGCTTGACGCGCAAGAGCTGTCTCCATAATCGCTGTATTATCGCCTTCTGTGCCGCCGCTGTTGAAAATGATCTCATGGGGTTTGACCGCTAAACTTTTGGCGATCACCTCACGCGCAGTTTCTAACTTTTCGTGGGCAACTCGGCCAAAGCTGTGGATGCTTGACGGATTCCCAAATGTTTCGGTCATTACATCGCTCATCGTTTGGATTACATCTGGGTGCATCGGACTGGTCGCCGCATGATCTAAATATATCTTTTCCACGCCTTCTCGAACCTTTCTAAACTAGTAGTAGAGTCATTCTAGCACAATTGATCTTGAGAAACAAAACTGCACGCTTTGACAACGTAAAAAGACACGGAAACCATTTCCGTGCCTTTTAATGTGTTAACTTTTCATCCACGCTTTAATCAAAATCTTTTTTCTCGACTGTGAAGAGCGGGCTGACCGAAACATTTTCGTGAGTCCGTTTAACGGCTTCTCCCATCAACTCAGCACAACTAACGATCGACAGATTTTCTGGATGACGGCTTTCATCCGTCAAAACGGAATCCGTAATACAAATATCGGCAATCGCAGCATTATCTAGCATCTCTTTAGCCGGCGGTGACAATAAGCCATGGGAGGCACACGCAACGACTTCTTTGGCTCCCGCTTTTTTCAACGTCTTAGCTGCTTTGCTGAAGACTTCACCGGTATTTAAAATATCGTCTACCATGATACAAAAACGACCTTCGACATCACCGATCACATAACCGGAATCTGGATCGCCTTCTTCGGCTTGATCAACGATCGCGATCGTTGAATCCAAATATTCAGCTAAGCTGCGAGCACGCTGGACACCGCTATTTTTAGGCGAGACGACAACATAATCTTCTCCTACCATGCCACGCTTACGGTAATAATGAGCAAACAGTGGCATCGTAAATAAATTATCCACTGGAATATCAAAGAAACCTTGGACTTGAACGGTATGCAGATCTAAGGTCAACACGCGCGTAGCACCAGCGTCAGTCAAAAGGTTCGCCACTAATTTGGCGGTGATCGGTTCATGAGGCTTAGCGGTGCGGTCTTGACGCGCATAGCCATAATATGGCAACACGACATTGACGGTCTTGGCACTGGCCCGTTTCATCGCATCGATCATGATCAATAGTTCCATGTAATGATTGTTGACCGGCTCATTTGTAGATTGGACGAGGTAAACGTCACAACCGCGGACCGTCTCTTCGATATTGATTGCGATCTCGCCATCACTGAAATGTTTGACTTCGCACTTTCCTAATTCTTTTCCACAAACTTCCGCGATCTTTTTCGCTAACGGCTCATTTCCGTTTAAACTGAAAATCTTCATGTTCGTAGCGCTTTTTTGTTCTGACATGGTGTCCCTCCAAGCATTTTTCTACCCATAGTGTACCATATTTTTTCGATTTTGCTAGAAACGTAAATCTGGCGCAAAACTGATCGTCCCATTGGCCCAGCTAGCCGGAATGATTTTATCACTGTGACCCCAATTATCATGGATCTTGAAAAATCGTTCACCGCGTTCATTTTCATAAAAACCATAGGCGACGACCCAGTGATTGCCATACGTGCTGCCTAATAATTTCAACAAGCCGATCATGACCGGCTGACCGCTAGTAATGCGTTTAACCGCGCGATACCAACCGCCGACACTGGTAAAACGCACACGAGGTGCTGCCTGACTGTAACGCGCTAAAAAATGATTCAACAAAACCGCGATCTGCGCTGGGATTGTGGGCAAATCTACCGGTTGTAAAACTGGCTGTAACACACTGATCAAACGATCTGGAGCAGCTTCACCTGGGGTTCGGATCGTTTTTGGTAGTAAATCTGGCTGCAAGTGGTCTTGGGTGTATGCCAGTAAAACTGCTGCCGCATACGTTCCACACAAAAAACCGCTGGGAGTCTGCCAAGACGTGTAACGCACAAAATTTTCCGGGGACAACTCGACCCATTTGTTTTTTGGATAATACATTGACTCACTTCCTAAGTCATTTTGGTTGGCGCTTTTTTTCAAATATACCATAATAGAAGGTGAAAGTTAAAAAAAGGACGTGATGCAATGGATACAAGTTTGATCAAAGAAGATTTCTATGAAGCAGTCAATGGACAATGGCTCAAAGAAGCGACGATCCCAGCCGATAAACCGGCGACTGGCGGCTTTCAAGACTTAGTGGATCAGATCGATGATTTATTGCTGGAAGAAACGGAAAAATTCCAGCTTGATCCAACTAAATTGAACGCGGCGATGCAAGAATACGTCAATTATTTCCAATTAGCTAGTGACTACCAGACGCGAGATGCTCAAGGTGCCGAACCAATGAAGCCGTTACTACAACGCGTCGAAGCGTTACAAGATTTAACTGATTTGAATGATCAGCTAGCTGACTGGTTACTGGCGGGATTGCCTTTGCCATTTGGCTTAGACATCGATGCGGACATGAAAAACGCGCAACGTAACGCGCTGTTTGCGGCAGCTCCAAGCTTGATCTTGCCCGATAAAACGTATTACGAACCAGAGCATCCGCAAGCAGAAGCGTTAAGCGAAATCTTTAAACAGATGACCTTACAGTTGTTTGCTTTAGCTGACTACGATGCGGCGGCCGCTCAAACGATCACTGAAGACGCCCTTGCCTTTGACCGACTATTAGCGCCTCACGTAAAAAGTGCGGAAGAAAATGCGGATTATAGCAAAATGTACAATCCACAAACATTGGCAGAATTTACCAGTCACTCCCATTATTTGGCGTTTGATCAGTTAATCCTAGCTGTGATCGGTGCAAAACCAGAAAAAATCATCGTAACAGAACCCGCTTATTTCGCAGCATTCGATCAATTGGTCACTCCAGAAAATTTCACCTTGTTGAAACACTGGATGCTCGTCATGACCTTAAATGCTTTGACCGGTTACTTGAGTGAAGATTTTCGGCAAACTGGCGGGATCTACTCCCGAGCATTGTCAGGAGCAACCGAAGCGCGTCCCAAGAAAAAAGCCGCTTTTTATTTAGCTCGTGGTCGCTTTGATCAAATCGTTGGCGACTATTATGGTCAAACTTATTTCGGCCAAAAAGCCAAACAAGATGTAACGCAAATGGTGGAAACGATGGTGGACGTCTACAAACAGCGGCTGCAAACTACCAGCTGGCTCAGTGAAGCGACTCGTCAAAAAGCGATCGTTAAATTAAATACATTAGGCATCCAAGTCGGCTTTCCTGATGAGATCCCTGCGATTTATCACCAGTTCAAAGTCGATCCGGCAAAAAGTTTGCTGGAAAATGCCTTACATTTTAGTTTCTTAGTCCGACAAGATCAATTCAGCAAATGGGATCAACCGGTGGATCGCAATGAATGGGAGATGAGTGCTGACACGGTCAACGCTTATTATCATCCGTTTCGCAATCTGATTGTCTTTCCAGCTGCCATCTTACAAGCACCGTTTTACAGTTTGAAACAGTCCAGCAGTCAAAATTATGGCGGGATCGGAGCGGTTATCGCCCATGAGATCTCTCACGCTTTTGACAACAATGGCGCCTTGTTTGATGAATACGGCAACTTGAATAATTGGTGGACAGAAAAAGATCAAGCAGCCTTCAAACAATTAGCCCAAGATATGGTCGCAGAATTTGATGGCCTTGAGATCGCGGGCGGCACCGTGAATGGCAAGCTGACCGTTTCGGAAAATATCGCCGATGCCGGCGGATTGAGCTGCGCGCTCGAAGCCGCTAAACGAGAATCAGATGTCGATCTTTCCGCCTTTTTCATCAACTGGGCCACGATTTGGCGGATGAAAGCACGTGCTGAATACACGCAATTGCTGTTAGCCGTTGACGTTCACGCGCCCAATAAACTTCGAGCCAACGTTCAAGTCAAAAATTTGGCTGATTTTTATGAAACCTTTGACATCCAGCCTGATGATGGCATGTACTTGCCACCAGAAAGCCGGGTTCAGATCTGGTAAGTATCAAAAGCTAACAGAACCGGTCAGCTCTCGAAAATTAAGCCGAATTTGACGCATGATGCGCTTTATCAGGAGTCAAACTCGACTTAATTCTTCTGAGAGTTGGTTCTGGAAGCTAGACAACTTTATCATCCCTTAGGCTATAAAAAAAGTTACTCAGCTCAAAGCCGAGTAACTTTTTTAGGATTGTTCGGAATCTTTATCATCCATTGCTTTGATATTTAAGATCGTTTGGTAATTGATTGCAAAAAGATATTAACCTAAAATCAATGTTAGTAAAAACTATCCTGTGATAAAAATAGTTAGGTTTGGAAACCTATATACCAAGTTCCGTATTTACTAAATCAAGAAAAATTTTAGTCCTACCCAGCATTTTTCACATTTTTGTGAACTAAGTAGATACTGTTTAATATCTGCTAACTTTACTTAACATCTATAATTCAATGAAATATATAAACTGTTTAGGTGCATCAATCCAATATGCATAAATTTAATACGAATTTATTTTTTGCTCAGTATTGCGTTTATTGGCACGCTCACAGATATAAAATAACTTTAAAAAGACAAACTAGCCCATGATTATTATGAAACCTTAGTAGATTGATAACTGTGTACCAAAATTAATTGGAAACGCTTTATACCCCTATTATAATTACTGACAAATGTAGAAAAACTCATTAACATAGACATATATCTATGCTAATATCAAGGTGCTTCAATTACTAATTGTAAAGGTGATAAATTATTATGAAGTCAAGAAAAAAAAACAACGTTGCTCTGTCTTTTAACTACATTACTCATGTCAACTGCTCCCTTGCTGAACTTTGGAATTAATGCTGATGCTGTCTCTGCTTCAGAAAACGTTCCCTCAGAAAAAACATATATACCTAACAACCAAGACGCTATTTCACAGGCTCGGCAAGCTGGAGAATCCTTTACTAAAAAACGGATAGCTTCTGGTGATTTAGTTGTGGATGCTGAAGGAAACTTACAAGTTACTCAACATTGGATTGAAAAAATAAAGAAAAATATCTCCCCTAATTATGACGTTATTGCTGAAGGTGCCTCAATAATTCTAATAGACAAAACTAATCTCCTACTACGAGCTGGCGGAGGTGTAACTAAAATCGTTAATACTTGGAAAGGCTTTGACTTATACCTAAAAGACTCTGATGCTAAAAACGTTCCTGACGCACAACAAATAGCGGGTATCATAGCTCCTATAGTTGGCGGTCCTTTAGGAGCTGTACTTGGAGGTTTAGCTGCAGCAAGTGGCAGTAGTAATTAATAGGGTCAATAATGGAAATGGCGTAATTATAGCTTTTTTAGGAAATCAATTAAAGCCTCCCCCAATAGTGCATTGGATTGCCGCACAATAATTATTTGAAAGTTGGTTATAACATGATTGACCCAGTATTTTTATTATCATTTGGTATATTCCTGGTAGTTCTATGTTTAGGAGCTGAATATAATCCTATTATAAAAAAATACCCTATAATACAGAAAGTTATTTTAGTAATTACTGGTATATGCATGTTACTCTCACTCTTGAAAATACGATAAGACATTTATTAAGCAAGTGTAAATTTCAGCCACTTGGTAAAATTTATTAGTTATTCAGAGTTTAGTCTATTGATCATATTTTTGGCAATCAAATCTATGTTTAATAGAATTAGAGCAAAAGTGTCTAGTCAGCTGATTCACAATTAGAAGAAGATTCCCACATATATCTTAACCTCAGTCTTGGACTATTCGCTTGAATTTCACTCTGTACTTGATTTTATGACATTCACAAATTACGTCATCGTAATTCCTGTATTATTGATTGTTAGTAACTTCAATAATACAAGAGATTTTACGATGACGTTTTTGTATTTCACTAGGGTGTTTAGACTGTGCATAAAGTTTATTAATATTTTTATTTATCAAACACACCAATCAGATTCTATTCCGCTCTCCTTTCTAAATTTATTTCTGACCCTTATCATCCATCGCTTTGATCTTTAAAATCGTTTGGTAATTATAATACTGCCGAACCAGTTCTTTTTTGAAATTATTTGCAACTGTGTTAAAGATCCCATATGGTACTGCCCCACTGCGATCATCTCCAGAGACTTCCGTTTTTAAATCCGAAAGCAATTCTTTTCGCTCCAATAAATTTTTGATCACGGAGATGAACATCAAACCCGTGACATATTCAATAAAATAATTTTGATAATACATCTCGGCCAAATCAACTCCGCGATCGACATTTTGTTGGATACTCGTCTCATAACGGTTCAGTAAAGCCTGCGAATGATTGACTTGTGAGATCTTTTGCGGATCAAGCCAGCTAAGGAGTTCATCTTCAGTCACGGTGGTAGTATCACCAGTCAAAATCGCTTGTTTCAATTGATCTAAGATGATGATATTTCCTTCTGAGACATACAATAATTTTTCCGCGCTTGCTTTGACTGGCTCCGTTGCTTGGCTAATCGTCTGTGCCTCACCTGCGATCTTTTCCGCCATCGGCAATAAACGTTGCGGAGCTTCTAAAGCATTCGACAAAAAATCATTTGCTAAATTACTGACGATCATTTCAAATTGGGTCGTTTTTTCCATCTTATTTCACCTCGCTTACATTATAAAGAAAAAGCTTACATCTGGAAAATAATTGTTCTCACTCTTTGGAACGAATTTTTTTGATCAGCTGCGGTCCTTTCAAATAGCTCGTCAACCCCACCAATAAAGCTAGATAGATCCCAATCAATAGTAAGCGGACAAAGAGATGGTCGACTACTAAAAAAGAAAGTGCAAAAACGAAAAACATCCCGCCAAACATTTTGAGCAAACTTTTAGTCGAAAGCTCTTTGGTGACGAACGGTTGAATGTAACGCTGATAATTTTTAGAAGCAGTGAAACGCTGATACAACTTTTCTGAACTGCGTAACCAGAAAAAAGCAGTTGCTAAATAAAGTGGCGTCGTAGGAATTAACGGTACAAAGATCCCGATCGTCCCGATCATAAAAGTCAGCGCCCCCAAACTAGTAAAGATCACCTTTTTCATCGCGCCCCTCCTCGTAAAACTTTCACTCGCCGTGCTAGTCCTTAACTAGACCCGCCCCTATAAAATGAATAAACTATGATATAATTATGATATAATAATTATAAACTATTTAGAAGGGAGTTGCACTTATGTCGCTAGAAACCTTCGAAACGCTCCAGCACACGACCATTCGTCAAAAAGTGCTTGGCAGTTTGATTCGTTCCCAGGCCTTTGATGAAGCATTTTATTACGATGGCCCCCTCGGTGCAAGTTACACAGCTGAACAAACTACTTTTCGCGTGTGGTCACCACTAGCTGCGAAAGTCGAACTTATCTGTTACCAAGACGCGACACCAAATAGCCCCATCGCCACCGTTCAAACGATGACAGAAACTTATTTGGGGACCTTTGAAGTCACATTACAACAAGATTGTCGCAATCTCGTGTATAGTTATTTGATTTATTATGCGCCGCACGCCTCAGTTTACAGTCAAGATCCCTATGCTACGGGTGCGACAGTCAATGGGCAACGATCAGTCGTCATCGCACCTGATGACGTCGCGCTCAAAAATTTCAAGCGTCTAAAAGGAATCCCGCCGACTGATGCGGTGATCTATGAGTTGCACATTCGCGATTTTTCCATTGACCCAAACAGCGGGATCAGCCAAAAAGGAAAATACTTGGGCGTAGTTGAAGAGCAGACCACTACCCCCACGGGTCAGGCGACTGGATTTGATTATTTAAAAGAACTCGGTGTCACCCACGTCGAAATTTTGCCTTTTTATGATTTTGCGACAGTCGATGAAACACACTTAGCAGAAGCGCAATACAATTGGGGCTATGATCCTCTGAATTACAATGTCCCAGAAGGCTCTTACAGTACTGACCCTTACGATCCTTTAGTACGCATTCGCGAGTTAAAACAAATGATCAAAAAATTACACACTGCTGGGATTCGAGTGATCATGGATGTCGTCTACAACCACGTGTATGAACCAAAAGAACATCCGCTCCACAAAACATTTCCGGGCTATTATTTCCGCTATCAGGCAGATGGTGAACTTGCTAATGGAACTGGTGTGGGCAATGATCTCGCTTCAGAACGCAAGATGATGCGTAAATTCATCGTGGATAGTGTCGTGTATTGGGCTAAAAATTTCCACTTGGATGGCTTCCGATTTGATTTGATGGGCAATCTTGATCTAGAGACGATGCAAGCGATCCGAAAAGCCTTAGATGAGATCGATCCGACCATCTTACTTTTAGGTGAAGGTTGGGATCTAGCAACTACTTTACCGGCTGAAAAAAAAGCGATCCAACAAAATGCCCAGCAGATTCCGCGCATCGCCTTTTTCAATGACCGTTTGCGAGATCAAATCAAAGGCGATGTCTTTTCAGATCAACATACCGGCTTCATCAACGGCGGCGTCTTATTTGAACCCGATCTAGCTCAGCAATTATTAGCTGGCGCCTTTACGCCTACAACACCTTACACTAGTCCACAGCAAATCATCCAATATGCAGAAGCCCATGATAATCTGACTTTGTTTGATAAACTCGTTAAGACGAACCCCAACGATACACCGCAACAGCGTATCAAACGAAACACGTTAGGGACCAGTTTAGTCTTACTAGCGCAAGGCATTCCTTTCATCCAAGCAGGTCAAGAATTTTTACGGACAAAACAAGGTGATCCTAACAGCTACCGTTCACCTGATAATATCAACCAGTTGGACTGGGAGCAAGCGGCCAGTTTACACATCGTCACGAATTATTTTAAACAACTGATCGCATTGCGCCGAACGCATCGTTTGTTTCATTTAAAAAGTTACGAAGATATCCGCCATCATGCACGACTTGTTGCAGCGTATGATCAATTGATCGTGATCCGGCTATTTGATCGGCACAATGAATTTCTCCTTGCCTTCAATGCCAGCACCGCTACTCGCAAGCTTCCTCTGATCGATTTCAAACGGGCGGAGCTACTGTTGAGTAATGCGTTGCCACAAGAAAAGATCGCTGAAAAAAAAGCGCATCGTCACCAGCAATTATTACCACTTAGTGCGACTATTTTTTATCATAGCTTTTAATGTGAACTAATTATCAGCTTCAATCATTTGTTTGCGCTACTAAAAAAATCTGCTGATCGAGCTGATCAGCAGATTTCTTGTGGTTGAATTATGCATGGCCTTTTACATACGAAGCAAAATACGGAAACGAGACAAAGCCGACGCCGCCTAAAATATTGCCGAAATAAACGGGAATGATATTTTTAAAAAAGTCCACTAAGCTGATGTGGCCTTCAATGATCGCATCAGATAAAACGAACATGTTCGCCACACTATGTTGAAGGCCTAATAAAACAAAGATCATGATCGGAAACCAAATCCCTAAGATCTTACCGGCAGAGTCTTTACAGCCATAACTTAACCACACGCCAAGGCCGACAAACCAATTACAGCCGATACCTGAGACAAAAGATTGAAGCGGCGTGGCAGCAAGTTTACTGTCTGCTACATGCAACATCTCGTGTAAATAATCTCCACTAGCAGTCAATCCGACCAAATGCCCGAAAAAATACGCGACAAACACAGCACCGACTAGATTAGCTAGCGTGATCACCGCCCAATTTTTTACGACTTCCCAGCCGCTGACTTTTTTATCCAGCCACGCGATCGAGACAGCGACCATATTGCCCGTCACTAATTCCCCACCAGCTAATAAGATCACCACCAGTCCAATCGGAAAAACGGCAGCCCCTAATAACGTTCCTAAAAAACCTAACTCCACTGGTGCGGTGGCTGCGACTTTCATGTAAGCTAGATAACCTAATGAGATCATCGCGCCACCGATAAAACCTAATAAACATTTAGCAAGTAAATTCTTTTGTGTCTTTTCGATCCCTTTATGGATACAAACTGTTGCGGTTTCTGCTGGAGAAAACATTCGTTCACTTCCCTCGATTTTTTGACTGGATTTATCATACAATGCTTTCACTGATAAAAAAAGAAAGTTTTTGAGGAAGAAACAGCTTTTTTTATTGGAAGCTTTTTCATCAATTGTCACAAATTCTAATCTGTGCTAGGATAAAGGCGGCTTCGGCCAAAAAAATCAGAGTAGGAAGTAAAGCGTTAAGTGCTGAAAGGATGGGATGTTGCCTTTTGGACGAAAGAATTTTTTTCTGCGGTTTTACTTTCGCATTCGCTGCATGCAGATGTAGCAGCTCTTAAAAGGAGATGCTCACAATGAAAAAACACCTCGATGCGCGTAGCATCACGACGATGGCCTTATTGATCGCGATGATGGTCGTCATGTCTCGGCTTTTCGGAATCGAGACACAATTTTTGAAAGTCAGCTTTACCTTTGTTCCAGAGATGATCATGGGGATGTTCTTTGGTCCGTTATGGACAGGCATCGGCACGATGATCGCCGACCTAGTAGGGATGTCACTTTTTGCGAAAGCGCCGTTTTTCATCGGTTTTACGATCAACGCGTTTTTAGAAGGTGCGATCTACGGCTTTTTCTTTTATAAAAAAGAAATCACTTGGAAAAATGCGATCGGTTCAGTTCTTGTAACCACGGTCGTGATCAATTTGATTTTGACCCCGCTATGGTTAGCTATGTTATACCAAGTACCGCTGACTAGTTGGGCGATCTGGACTCCGCGGCTGATCAAATCAATCATTTGGGTCCCTTTGCAAAGTATCACGACTTACTTTTTAGGAACCGTGTTACCGTATAAACAGTGGCTCGCACGTTTTACATTGCACAGTCACTAACGAAAAAAGGAGTGGGACATTCGGCATGTCTCTCTCCCTTTTTCTATCTCTTCATGCTATTTTTTCGTTTCATAAACCAGTTGCTTTTGTTTACTTAACTTTTAGCTTACAATTAAGAAAAACTGCGGGAACCCGCAAAAAATTTATCCGATTGGAGAGTGATCGTGTGTTAAAAGAAGAACGGTTCGAAAAAATCTTAACTTTGGTCAATCAAAAAGGAACGGTCAAAGTTAACGAGATCATGGATCACTTGGATGTTTCAGATATGACTGTCCGGCGCGATCTGACTGAACTAGATCGCCAAAAAAAATTACGCAAGATCCACGGTGGTGCTCAAAGTCTCCACAGTTATAAATATTTGGAACTATCTCATACAGAAAAGAAAATTTTGAACATCGATGAAAAACAAGCGATCGTTAAAACAGCACTCTCGTTGATCAATGATGAAGATACGATTTTTCTAGGACCTGGTACGACGATCGAATTATTGGCTGAACAGATCGACCAACGAAATTTAAAAGTCGTGACCAATAGCTTGCCGGTCTTCAATCATTTGATCCATCATGAAGACATCAAATTATATTTGTTAGGCGGGGCGATGCGGCAGCGAACCAATGCATTTTACGGTGAACTAGCGAATGTGAATCTCGCGCAAATGTTTTTCCACAAAGCCTTCATCAGTTGCAACGCGATCGAAGACGGCAATGTGATGACCGCAAGCTTTGAAGAGGGTCAAACCCAAACGATCGCCTTTAATAATTCCCAAGAACGCTTTTTACTTGCTGATACTTCTAAACTCAATCAACGCGACTTCTATGCGTTTTATCAGCTCGATCAGTTAAGTGCCGTCGTGATGAACCAAGACCCTGAACAAAGTTATTTAGAATTAGCGGAGCAAGTCAAAGTAATCACCGAACCCATCACTAAAAAATAACGAATATCCGCTAGCACGAAAGCACGAACGTTGTCTTTCGTGCTCTTTTTTTGTAGATTTTTGTTTGGTTTATCCCCAAAAAGAAACCGTTTACGCCAATAAAATTTAATTTTTCTTTATTTACAACTATTTCAAACAAAAAAAACGAAAAACGTGTTGACTATTGTTTGAAAACGATTTATTATGAACTCAAGAAAAATAAATCAATCATATTTCAACAAATAATTTGAAATGTAATCGGTTTAAGGAAAATTTTTTAGGAGGAACAAGAATGAAGAAGGAATTGAAACAGCGGTTGGCTTATGCGTTTGGAGCATTCGGACACGACACGTATTACGTAACACTCAGCACTTATTTTATGATCTTTGTCACTAGTTGTATGTTTGCTGGTACCGATGCAAAAACAAATGCTAAAATGATCGGGATCGTCACTAGTTTAGTTGTTGGTATTCGTTTGATCGAGATCGCCTTTGACCCGATCATCGGTGGTGTGATCGATAATACGAAAACAAAATTTGGAAAATTTAAACCGTGGTTAGTCATCGGCGGATTGGTCAGTGCCGTCTCACTCGTTGCGATCTTCACCAATTTCTTTGGTTTAGCAACACACAACACGACCCTTTTCATCATCGCTTTTGTAATCGTTTTTGTCATTTTGGATGCGTTTTATTCATTTAAAGATATCGCGTTTTGGTCGATGATCCCAGCGATCAGTACCGACAATAAAGAACGTGAAAACTTGGCAACTTTCGCGCGTTTAGGCTCTTCACTCGGGGCAAACGGTACGACGTTAGTAGTGGTTCCTTTAGTTACATTCTTCACCTTCATGATGACTGGTAACCGTGACCAAGGGGCTTCAGGTTGGTTCTGGTTTGCCGTGGTGGTCGCTGTCATCTCAGGTGGTTCCGCTGTCGTTGCGGCTTTATTCACGAAAGAAAATGATAGTGCGATCCGTCAACAAAATGCTGATGAAAAAGCTGGGATCAAGCAAGTCTTTGAAGCAATTTCTAAAAATGATCAATTATTATGGTTAGCTTTGTCGTATATCGGCTTTGCCATCGCCAATGTAACGACGACAGCCGTTTTACTTTACTTCTTCAAATATGTGTTGAACATGGCAAATAAATTCTGGTTAGTCGGCTTGATTGCTGCAGTTTTAGGGTTCATCTCCGTCTCACTATTTCCGATCTTGACGCGGGTCTTAACCCGGCGAATCATTTACTTAGGCGGGATCGCCATGATGTTACTGTCTTACGTCTTCTTACATTTCGGAGCAAGTCACTTATCAATGGTCATCGTTGGTTTAGTCTTATTCTACTTCCCGATCCAGTTAATCTTCTTGTCGGCTTTAATGACCTTGACTGACTCAGTGGAATACGGTCAATGGAAAAATGGGACTCGTAACGAAGCTGTCACGTTATCGATTCGGCCTTTACTAGATAAAATCGCCGGTGCTTTATCAAACGGGATCGTCGGATTCGTTGCTGTTGCTGCCGGTATGACTGGAAATGCAACCGCTCATGACATTACATCAAAAGGTGTTGCAACCTTTGAATTCTATGCTTTCTTAGCACCTGCGATCTTACTGATCATCTCAGCTGTGATCTTCGCCAAAAAAGTTACGCTGTCTGAAAAACGCCACGCTGAAATCGTTGCGGATTTAGAAGCGTCACTTTCAAAAGAAAACAGCCAACATGTAACAGCTGAAACTAAAGAAGCCGGCAACTTGGCTTAAGCTTAATAAACAGGACTAAAAAAGGATTCTCCGCAAGTTGGAGAATCCTTTTTTAATTGACTGAAAACTGACTAGCTTTAACAACGCATTCATTGGCGTTTACCCAGTCAATCACTCAATCACTTAAATAAATTTTCTGTAATGCCTTCAATTGCTCGTGATCAAAACCTAGCACTTGCGCATAGTGTTGAAAGGTCCCAAATTTTTTTTCGATCAATTGGAAAGCCGAAACTAAATAATCTTTTTTGACTTGCAGCGTAGTTTCGATCACCGCTAGTTTTTTAGGGTCAAAGCCTTGTCTTTCTAAAACTCCCAGCAATTCTAAATTCGCTTGGCGGCGTGCGTGGTTCGTTGCCAAGTAATCCTCAAAGATCACTCGTGGTTCAACTTCCAGCAAAGCCAGTAACAAAGCAGCCGCAAAGCCCGTCCGATCTTTCCCAGCAAAGCAATGGAACAACAGCGCGCCTTCTTCCATCTCTAATGCATGTTCTAAAAATTCGCGCCATCCTGTCTGAGCAGCTGGACTCAAGATAAGCTCCCGATAAACACCTAATAGGTAGCAATCGACTTCTTCAACTGATGAAAGCTTTAAGAAATCAGTGAAACTAGCATTTTTAGCATCGATCCGACTTAGTAGATCGATATTGACGTAAGTCGCACCTGGCAAGACCGTATCCGGCGCGTACTCAACTTCAGCTGCCATCCGAAAATCAATGATCTTCCGTAAATGATAGTCTTCTGTTAGCAACTGCCGATCTTCTTTACTGACATTAGTGAGTTGACCTGAACGGATCAATTTTTTATCTTTGATTTTTTGGCCTTTTTGATTGCAGATCCCGCCGAGGTCTCTGAAATTGGTGATTGAAATCTCCATAGCTTAGCTCCTTTGACTCAGGCCTCTTGATGTGATTTTATTGCTATGTAATAAGAGAACTGTTGATTGAAAGAAAGTCCTTTCATTGGGAATGTTACTGGGGTGAGCAAAAGAAGTAAATGTTCTTTTTTAGATTCTATTTAAATTCTTTTTACTTTTTCAGCAACCTCTCGAAACTTTTTATAGAATTAAAAAAAACAAAAAAAGCGAAACATTTCTGCTCGCCTCTTTCTATCAGATCTACGGTGTGTGATCAGCAAATCTTTATTTAGTCGCACGCTTCAAATACGTACCTTCTTGCGTATTGATCTCCAGTAATTCGTCAGTCTCGATAAAATCCGGTACATTGACGACTAAACCGGTTTCCATCGTAGCAGGTTTGCCAGAACCAGTCACCGTTGCACCTTTGATTGAAGGTTGCGTTTCAATGACCCGTAACACTACAGTCGTTGGTAATTGGATCCCAATCACTTCTGAACCGAAAAATTGGATCTTAGCTTCCATGTTTTCCAATAAATATTTCATGTCTTCTACGATGGTAGCTGTTGGGATCTCATATTGTTCATACGTTTCCAGATCCATAAAGATCGCCATATCATCTTGGCTGTACAAGTACTGCACATTTTTCGTATCGATCATCGCTTTTTCAAATTTTTCATCTGGTCGCAAAGTCGTATCATACGTCGCACCCGTCCGGACATCACGCAATTTCATCCGCATCACGGTATTCCCTTTTCCTGGTTTGTGGTGACTTGCCTCTAAGACTTTGATCAGTTTGCCATCTTGGACAAACGTCATGCCAGAACGTAAATCATTTGCTGCAATCATAGGACACTCTCCTTTTTCTATCAATCATTTCAAGCTTTCTTATTGTAGCAAATAACACGAGAGCTGACTAGTTAATCTCTGACAAAACAAAACTGATCTGAGCTAATAAGCTAAAAAGCTCCTACTCAGATCAGTTCAATCAACTAATAAATCATTATTAAACTGCTAGCGGCAGAAAAACTAAGCTAAAGCAGCTTTGTCTTCTTCAGCTAACACATCGTTCATTCGACCAGATTTGAAACCATCAACATCAATGGTTACATAATTAAAGCCTAGTTCTTTCATGTAAGCAGAAATTTCTGCTTTTTGATTCAACAATGAAAGCAATTGATTTTCTGGCACTTCGATCCGAGCTAAATCATGATGGACCCGAACTCGTACAGTCGCAAAACCAGCTTCGCGTAAATATTTTTCCCCGGCAAAGACTTGATCCACAGCGGCTTGCGACAATTTTGTTCCATAAGGGAAACGAGAAGCTACGCTGCAAGATGCGACTTTATTCCAGTTCGCTACACCAGCTGTTTTCGCTAACTCGCGAATCTCGCGTTTATAAAGATTGGCTTGTTGTAATACGCTCAGCACGCCTTCTTCATCCCGGGCTTTAAGACCTGGACGAAAATCAGCGTTGTCATCCATGATCATGCCATCGACGATCACTTCAAAGCCTTCTTTTTCAGCGTAAGCCCGAATCGTTTGATACAATAATTTTTTACTGAAAAACCAGCTGTCAGGAGTGTTAGCGGCAATTTTACTGTCGGCTAGTTCACTCATTTCAAGCCCTAACACTTGTGCGCCCATTTCATCAGCTAAGTCGACTGCTTTATTGAATTCATCATCGGAAAATAATTCAGAATTGACGACGACCGCTAAAACATTTTCAGAACCTAAAGTATCAAGGGACACTTTCAATAAATATGAGCTGTCGATCCCGCCGGAATACGCGATTGCGACTTTACCTAGTTCTTGGATTTTTTGGATTAGATTTTCTTCTTTTGCTTTTGCGAAACTCACATGAAACATCTCCTAAATTTTTACTGATTGACGAGTGTAAGTATATTGAAATCTACGGCTAGTGAAAACCGCCATTGATAGTCACAATTGTTACTACCATTTTTAAAGTATCAGCTTAATAGTTGATCAGCTGTTGATACAGTGTCGAATCAGCGGTGATCTCTTCAGTCGAATATTTTTTGATTGGATCGGTGAACAATAAAACCGCGTCGGCTTCGTGGGCGATACTCACGTAATCATGGGAAGATAAAATGATCGTCTTGCCTAACTGCTGGAGCTGTTTCAAGATTTGCTTAAATAATTTTTCGGTTTCTTTCGTCAAGCCATTGAACGGTTCATCCAATAAATAAACAGCCGGATTCATTGCTAAGATGCTCGCGAACGCAACTTTCTTTTTTTCACCACCAGACAATTGATACGGCACACGTTTTTTTAACGGTTCCAGTTTTAGCAGTGCCAGACAATCATTCACCCGTTGCTCGACTTCTTCCGGTGCTAATTGTAATTGACGCGGACCAAAAGCAATCTCATCATAGACGGTGGAATTAAATAGCTGACTGTCGGTTTCTTGAAATAAAATTCCTAAGTGACTGTAAAATTTCTTTTTTTGAACGGTATTTGCTTGCCACTTGGTCAAATCTTTTCCTTCAAACCAGATCTCGCCAGTTGCCGGCGTCAAAAAACCGGCTAGTAAATTTAAAAAAGTTGATTTGCCGCTACCATTTTCTCCCATCAAGGCCAAATATTCTCCCGACTCGATCGTCAAATCAAACGCAGGAAATACTTCCGTTTGGTAACGATACGTTAGAGCTTTGATTTGATACATCTTAAATCCTCCCGATCCAAAGTAATCCAATAAACAACATACTGTGTGCTAGGACGAACAACTGATCTTTTTTGCGCAACGGTTGACGCACACCATAATATTCACCAGTAAAACAGCGCGCCGTCATCGCCCGATCCAATTGTTTTCCATACGCGATCGCTTTTAAATAAATCAGGCCGATCAAATTGCTGCCAACTGCCAATTTGATTTTCCCGCCTACAGCTCGGGCTTCCACCGCTTGTAACATCTCAAGGAGCAAATGACCAAATAAATAAATATATTTGATCGTGATATCCAGCTGCAGCAAAATGACGTTAGGCAAATGTAGCCGTTTCAACGTCACCAATAATTCATAGACACTGGTGGTCTCCGTGTAATTAGCGAGGGTGATACTCAGTAACGGCAAACGCAATAAAAATAAATGACTACCTTGATTGAACAATAAAGTCGGTAAATAAATCATTAGCGGCATCACAAGCAAGAGGCCAGCTTTTTTGCAGACTAGGCGCAAACTGACGGGATCAAGGAGCAGTAGCAAGCCACCTAAATATAATCCGATCAACCATAAGACGATGACTTGTCGCGTCAAGCTGATGAGGATGATCAAAAAGAAAACAGTCAATAATCGGACGGTCGGATGGATCGTCCGCAGCGGATTTCCAGCTGTCTCTTCCTTTTTTTGAAATTTACGCAATAGAAAAAGTAAGCCTTTCTGATTTTTGATCAGAAAAGCCTCTTTTTTATTCGGAGTGAATTCAACTTGCGTTTCTTTCAGCCAATCAGGCATTAATTTTTCCTTCTTTCAAAGAGCAAGCGGTACACTAAAAGAAATAGAACAACCGCCGTGGCCGCACTCAATACATAACCCAGAGTCACGGGCAGACCGGGGATCGAGTAATCACTGAACAACGAATGAAACGAAAAACCATGGACCATCCCTTTTGGTTGAACAGCAGGTAAGTGATAAGCTTTCAACGTTTGCGTCAATTCCGAAAGATCCCACTCTCCCCAAGCGGTCCCTTGTGCTAACAGCCCCAGCGGTGACAACACGACGAGCACTAATAATAATTCTTTTAAGCGGTGTAATTTCGTTTGAGTCTGTTTTTCTTCAGTGTATAACGAATTACTTGAAACATTTTTGACCAACTGGTAGACCCCTACGGTAAAGAGGCCTTCCACAACACCAATGACTAACAGATGGACACTCATCATCGCTGGGATCGTGATCGCTAGCCCATACGGATTATACAGCGGTGTCCCATTGGCTTCATGAAACAGCAGTGGCTGGATGCCTAATAAGACTGACGTCGAAAACGCCGCGACATTTACCCCCACATAACCGCCTAAAAAAGCACCGACTTTAGACCATTTCGATTGCGCGAACAAACGATAGATCCCATAACCGACAAACGGCATCACAAAAGCCATCGAAAACGCGTTGGCACCAAAGGCCAAAATCCCACCATCACCAAATAAAAAAGCTTGCAGTAGCAACGCGACCGTCACCGACAGGCACGCCGCCCACGGCCCCATCAAGATTGCTAATAGTACCGCGCCAACTGCATGAGCGGTGGTTCCGCCAGGCACCGGTAAGTTGAACATCATGATCAAAAAAGATAATGAAGAGGAGATACCCAGCATGGGGATCGTCTCTTTTTTTAATTTGATTTGCGTTTCGACTTTGCGAACTGATTTATACCAAACAGGGACCATCACCCCGGCCATCACGGCACACGTTTGGGGACTTAAATAATTTTCTGGAATATGCATAATACGCTCCTATCTTGCAGTGTAATCGGCCAAGTATTCTTGGTCGTAGATGATGATTTTTTGTTTTTCGATCCCAATGACTTGTTCTTGTTTCAAGTCATGGATGATCCGGTTGACACTATTACGGGTAGAGATTCCGCAAAAGCCAGCGATGTCTTCATTAGTTACTTGGAAATCAATCAAAAGACCGTCTTTAGTTTTGACACCAAACAGCTGGATCAATTTATAAATGAACGCACAAACGGCACCTTTTTTGCCATTCATCGTCATGTTTTGCAACGCCTCGATATTTTCCGATAATTTTTGACGGTAGTAATCGCGGACATAATCTTGCAAAACATTATCTTTTTTGACATATTCCCAAAAAACCATGCGCGGCACGCGATAAAAACTTGCTTCTTCCGATTCGATGCGGACATTGAAAGGTGAAGACGTATAATTTGAAACTTCATCGCGTAGTAATGAAATAATATCTGGTGACACAATATAAGCTAAATTAAATTCACGACCGTCCTTCAAAATAATACTCGTCTTCACAACGCCTTCTTTCAGCACATACGTGTAGGCTTCTTCCAACCCATGATAGGTCAAATATGTATGGCGTTTTTTCTTGATGATCGGCGTCTGTCGTTCTTCTAAAACTGAAACAAGATAATCTGACTCCATTTTTACTTCCACTCCTTTTTCACACTCAATGTAACAATTTTTTTGATAAAAAATTCTACCGCTGTTCAAGCCGTATACCATTCGGCTGCTACACTTTGTTACGCATACAGAAGCCACTAATAAAACCAAAGTGGCACTAGCATAACTTGCTAAAGCAGGCAGACGAACTGGCATCCTTTTTCACACTCAATGTAACAATTTTTTGGTAAAAAATTCTACCGCTGTTTAGGTTGCTACCCTTTACTCACTATTTTTGGAAAATATCCGTTTCCTATTATCTACGTTTGACAAAAACGCTTGTTATCAATTGTTACTACCAATCGTGTGAACGTAGATTTCTCAATTCATTATACTGGTTTTCGTCAAGATTTTAACAAGGAGATGACTGTTGTGGTAGAAATTAAACTGCCCTATGACAAACAAATGATAACAGCCGAAATTCCGGATAAGAATTTCGCTGGGCTTTTAGAATCGAAAGCCGAAAGTTTTTCCAATCCGCTTTCTGAACAAGAAACGGTGGAAAAATCAATGGATAATCCCATTGGTAGCCAATCGCTAGAAGAATTAGCGAAAGGTAAAAAAGATATCGTGTTGATCAGTTCCGATCACACGCGTCCAGTCCCTTCTCATATCATCACACCGATCATTTTACGACGGATTCGGTCGGTCGCACCAGATGCGCGCATTCGAATTTTAGTGGCGACTGGTTTTCATCGCCCTTCTAGCCGCGAGGAATTGATCAATAAATATGGTCAAGAAATCGTCGACAACGAAGAGATCGTG
The DNA here is from genome assembly GCF_902706605.1 of Enterococcus sp. CSURQ0835. Taxonomy (GTDB): domain Bacteria; phylum Bacillota; class Bacilli; order Lactobacillales; family Enterococcaceae; genus Enterococcus_A. The sequence continues at coordinate 212,311 of NZ_CACSLH010000001.1, forward strand.
ATGCACGTTTCTACTGATGATGCTGCGATGGTCAAAATCGGTCAATTGCCTTCTGGTGGTAATTGTATCATCAACCGAATCGCTGCTGAAGCAGATCTACTATTAGCAGAAGGCTTTATTGAATCGCATTTCTTCGCTGGTTTTTCTGGCGGTCGTAAATCTGTTCTGCCTGGGGTCGCATCTTACAAAACGATCATGGCCAACCACTCCGGTGAATTTATCGATTCGAACAAATCACGGACTGGTAACCTTGAACACAATCCGATCCATGAAGATATGTTGTATGCGGCTCGCACTGCTAATTTAGCTTTCATCGTCAATGTAGTCTTAGACGGCGATAAAAAAATCATTGGTTCCTTTGCAGGAGACATGGTCGACGCTCATAAAGTCGGCTGTGATTTTGTCAAAGATTTGGCCAGTGTCAAAAAGATCCCAAGTGATATCGCAGTTTCTACGAATGGTGGTTTCCCATTAGATCAAAATATTTACCAAGCCGTTAAAGGGATGACCGCAGCCGAAGCAACCAATAAAGAAGGCGGCGTCATCATTATGGTCGCCGGCAGTCAAGATGGTCACGGCGGTGAAGGGTTTTATCATAATATCGCAGACGTTGCTGATCCAAAAGAATTTTTAGAAAAGGCGATCAACACACCACGGTTAGAAACTGTACCTGATCAATGGACCTCACAAATCTTAGCCCGGATCTTAGTTCATCATCACGTGATCTTTGTGTCAGACTTAGTCGATCCAAAACTGATCACTGATATGCACATGGAACTTGCGAAAACATTTGATGAAGCACTTGCACGAGCGTTAGAAATTGAAGGCCAAGACGCAAAAGTTACCGTGATCCGTGATGGGTTATCTGTAATCGTTGAATAATTTTTAGCATCAGGATCGTTAGCAGCTCAGGAGCAGGACATCAGCTAAGTCCTACTGCTGGGTTGTCTGTTTGAAAGGCAAAGCAAGGAGTTTTTAAAATGGAAACAATTGAAATTTTACAAGCCGTCAAAGCCGGTAAACTATCAGTCGCACAAGCGGAAGAAAAATTAGTCGGTTTCAATGAGTTAGGTTTTGCAAAAATCGATACGGATCGCAACGTGCGAAATGGTTATCCTGAAGTCATCTACGGCGAGGGCAAAACGAGCGAACAAATCGTAGGCATCATCCAAGTCTTGTTGACAGAGCAAAAACCGATTTTAGCTACTCGGATCGCCCCTGAAAAAGCGAGCGCGTTGCAAACTAGTTTTCCGGCCGGTCAGTATTATGCGTCGGCGCGTTGCTTTGTCTTGAACCAAACAGACGTAACGACGGATCATTACATCGCGATCGTCACTGCCGGAACATCTGACATCCCAGTAGCTGAAGAAGCCGCCGTTACCGCGGAAACTTTTGGCAATTCAGTTAAACGCATTTATGACGTGGGCGTTGCCGGTATCCATCGGCTATTTGCTCGGCTGGAAGAAATCCAAAATGCGGCTGTCGTCATTGTCATCGCCGGGATGGAAGGTGCGCTCGTCTCTGTGATCGGCGGATTGGTCAGTGTTCCTGTGATCGCAGTGCCTACTAGCATTGGCTACGGAAGTAATTTAAATGGTGTCACCGCATTATTGGGCATGCTGAACAGTTGTGCATCCGGGGTGAGCGTCGTCAATATCGACAACGGTTTCGGTGCCGCCTACAACGCCAGCATGATCAATCAAATGAAGGAGTAAGCAGATGAAAAATTTATATTTAGAACCTTTTTCCGGTTTGAGTGGTGATATGTTGAACGGATTGTTGCTTGATTTAGGCGGCGATCTCGCTTTAATGGAACAAGAATTGAACAAGCTATCCGTCAAAGGCTTTCATTTACACGCCAAACGCATCGAAAAAAGCAGTATTTATGGCACGGACTTTGATGTGCATTTGACAGCAGGATCAGCAGAAAAAGATCACGGGATCAAAGGTGATTTTGCTGACAGCCACGCTGAGCATCCCTCGGAAATGACGCACGAACACCATCACCACCACGCAGAACAGCTCCATGATCATTCGCACAGTCATGGTCATGCTCGAAATCTGCAAGATATTTTACAATTGATCGAACAAAGTGACTTATCGCAAACGGTCAAACAACACAGTACGAATGTTTTTACCGACATCGCAAAAGCAGAAGCCGCGGTCCATCAAATGCCGCTTGATCAAATCCATTTTCACGAAGTCGGCGCCTTAGATTCGATCGTCGATGTCATCGGCTTTTTCATCTTGTGGGAACAATTGGACCTCCAACACGTTTACGCTACCCCAGTTACAGAAGGCAGCGGCACGATCACGGTCGCTCATGGTGTCATGCCGGTTCCAGTCCCCGCTGTGATGCAGTTGCGAAAAAATAGTCAGATTCCGATCCAGCAAGATTTTGAGATCAAAACGGAACTCGTGACTCCCACTGGACTTGCGATCTTTAAAGAATTAGCACCGCGTTTTACGAAACCCCTCGGCACGATCGAAAAAGTCGGCTACGGTTTTGGCAAACGTGAAACAGGAAAATTCAACGCACTCCGCGGTTCATTGTTGAGTGCGACACATAGCAACCAAATCGTCCAAGCTACTGGTGATCAAGTTTTGCAGATCGAAACGAACATCGATGACCAAACACCGGAACAGTTAGGCTACGTCATGGATGTGCTACTTGATCAAGGCGCTTTAGATGTTTTTTATACATCGATCCAGATGAAAAAAAATCGGAGCGGTATTTTATTGACCGTGCTGACTACCCCAGATCAAAAAGAATTTTTTACGAAGCTCTTATTCAAACATACTTCAACGATCGGGATGCGCTTTGCAACGTTAGATCGCACGATCATGAAACGCAGCTTTGAAGTGGTCAAGACGACATATGGCGCGGTCCACATCAAAGTCAACACCTATCAAGGCATCACCAAAAAAACAATTGAATACCAAGATTGTGAGCAGATTGCAAAAGAACACGACTTAGCGATCGCTGACGTCTATCGGCTCGTTGAAGCCGCAATCAAATAATTTATCGATAAGGGAGAGTTTTTAGTTATGTTGCATCATGTTTTAGCAGAATTTATGGGGACCGCATTAATGATTATCTTCGGGGTCGGCGTCCATTGTGACGATGTCTTGAAAAAAACTAAATACGCTGGATCAGGTCATTTATTTGCCATCACAACTTGGGCTTTTGGGATCTCTGTAGTGCTGTTCATCTTCGGCGGCGTCTGCATCAATCCCGCAATGGCGTTAGCGCAAGCGATCTTAGGAATGATTCCTTGGAGTTATTTTATTCCTTACGTTGTGGCTGAAATGCTAGGCGGCTTAGTCGGTGCCATCATCGTCTATATTATGTATGCCGATCACTTTAAAATTTCAGAAGGTACCGTTGATCCAATTGCGATCCGCAATATTTTCTCAACGAATCCAAACCAACGGGACTTACCACGAAATTATTTTGTCGAAACCTTTGCGACGTTCGTCTTTTTAACTTCCATTTTAGCCATCGCGCACTCTTATGAATCTCAATTACCGATCGCAGTCGGACTTTTAGTTTGGGCCATCGGGATGGGGATGGGTGGTACCACTGGTTTTGCCATGAACCAAGCGCGTGATTTAGGTCCGCGGATGGCTTATCAAATTTTACCCATCAACAACAAAGCGAACAATGACTGGCAATATGGGTTGATCGTTCCTGGGACTGCGCCATTTGTCGGTGCTTTATTCGCCGCTGCCTTTGTGCATTTCTTCTTACATTTCTAAGCAAACAACTAAAAAAACGGATGAAGGCTGAACCTTCATCCGTTTCTTTTTGCGTTAAAATTCTTGATACACCGCTGGATCTTGGTCTTTATTACGGCCATCAACTTTCGTCAAGCCATTGATCTGTTCTAGCTCCGTTGCAGTCAGCTCAAAATCAAAAACTTGTAAGTTTCCAATCTGGCGTTTGCTGTGAGCGGATTTTGGGATCGGCATCGTACCTAATTGCAGTTCCCAACGTAAAATGATCTGGCCGACATTTTTATGATATTTTTCAGCTAAGTCCCGTAATAAAGGCTCTTGCAAGACGTGACTCGCACGCCCTAATGGACTCCACGCTTGGGTCAAGATCCCTTTTGTACGATCATAATCACGCTGCGTTTTTTGATTGAAATACGGATGTAGCTCCACTTGATTGACGGTTGGCAACACACCGGTCTCTTTTTCTAAGCGATCGATCTGTTCCGGCAAAAAATTGCAGACCCCGATCGAACGGATCAAGCCAAATTTTTGTGCCTCGATCAAGGCTTGCCACGCTTCTACGTAATGATCTGCTTGTGGATTTGGCCAATGGATCAAATATAAATCATAATAATCTAAGCCAGCGCGCCACAGTGATTCCTGGATCGTCGTAATCGCTTCTGAGTAACGATGATGACGTCCCGGTAATTTAGACGTGACGATGATCTCAGAACGTGGCACACTGGAACGGCGAATCGCTTCCCCAACGGCGCCTTCGTTTTCATAATTGAACGCCGAATCCAATAAGCGATACCCATTTTCTAGCGCTGACGTCATGGCATTGACGCCGATCTGACCATTTAATTGATACGTTCCAAAACCAATCTTAGGCAATTGCAGCCCATCACGTAATTGATATGTTTCCATGCAAGCTCCCCCTTTTTCTTTACTATAACGCGCGTTTGAAAAAAAAAGCTACTGAGAGCTCCTTTAATCTTGGGGGAATAAATAAATTTTAGTAAATGGTGTGCCGGAACGGATATTAGATAATTGATTGGCCGGAAAAGTACTGTGCCAGAATCGATCATGACTTGGATCGTTGCCCCAAAAAAATCCTAAATGACAATCTGGATTAGGCTTGCTGCGATCAGCTTCAAAATAAATGATGTCCCCTTTTTTTGCTAGGCCGCTTTGCAACAGCTCACCGACTGAGTTAAAAACATGATGCGGACATTTTTTGGTTAGTGCGTCGCGCCAATTATAGCCGTTAGCGACACCGCCCCACGCATTGGCTAGTTGGGTAACACGTCCAATATCACCACCGGATCGCGCCATCACCGTCGCTACAAATCCCGTACAATTCATCCGAGGTCCAAACTGATTCGGTGCGCCATTAGGACTCATAGAAGTTTGGGCATTTGCCGTTAAACTCCGCGTCGGCGTCGTCAAATAAAATTGATCGTTTTCATGGGCGGACAACTCGTTTAGGACCCGCGCCCGACTGGTCCCTAAAAAACGCGCGGCAAAGTTTTGGACCGGCGGCGGTGGCGGGACTGCCGCGGTGACACTATACCAACTGACACCTTCTGCTTGCCAACCACTAGCAACTAAATGATCGCGTTCTTCACTTGCCATCGTATAATGATGGGCGCCAGCTCCGTGATCATTAGGATTATAAACGCGGTAGACAGGATAGTCACTTGTTGCCACTGTCTGCCAGCCGATCCCTTCTGCTTGCCAGCCTTGACTGACTAAATGAGCTTGTTCTTGTGCTTGATGGGTATAAAAATGCTCACCTGAATTAGGATTATAGAGCCGGTAGATCGGCGTTCCAGTAGCTGTCGCACGAAACGCGATCCCTTCATACCACCAGCCCAGTTCGACTAATTGATTCTTTTCGTAGCCGTTTAGCGTATAAAAGTGCTCACCTGAATTGGGATTATAAATGCGGTAAACATCGATCGCGTCAGCCGTTGCATTTACTGGAGTAGCAGTTTCAGTCGCTGCATTTTGGTCGGCTCCCTCAACTTGGGCTACCGGTTGTCCATTTGCTTGATCGATTCCATTTGATTCTGCTTGACTGACCGATGGATTAAGTAGCAACCAAATACTGACGAGCCCTAAACTTCTTACCAACTTCCACACTTGAGACTTTTTCATCTTACCTCCTCCTTTAAGCTTTTTCACCGAAAACTCGTGGAATCAGCCAACGATCCAGTAACGGCGTCGTACAATTCATCAACAAGATCGCAAACGTCATTCCTTCTGGCATTGAACTAAACAAACGAAATGCCATCACCACTACACCACAACCGATCCCAAAAATAATTTCTCCAGTAGGCGTACTCGGAGACGAACAATAATCCGTCGCCATAAAAAAGGCGCCTAGTAGTGTCGCGCCCCCTAATAGATGTCCCGCTACTTGTGTGAGATCGCCATGACTAGTAAAAAGTGCGATTACTGAAATCGTAGCTAACATGCTGACTGGGATCTGCCACGTGATGACTTTTTTTATCAAGAGAAAAATCCCACCTGCTAACAATAAAAGCGCTGACGTTTCCGCATTTTTTCCAGCGACAAAACCCACGATACTTTCCAGCAGCTGAGACAGATCCAACGATTCACCTTTTTCCACGATCATCAACGGTGTCGCCGAACTCACCACATCGACTTGCGGCAAACCAAACGGTAATTGTGGTTGGACATTTTCCGTCATTTCTTTGGCAAAGACTAAACGCAACACGGCCCGCCCAGCTAAAGCAGGATTCAAAAAATTTTCCCCCAAGCCGCCAAACAGTTCTTTTGCTCCAATGATTGCGATTGTGCCTCCAATGACCGGATACCAAAACGGGACACTCACTGGTAAGCTCATCGCTAACAGCAGCGCCGTCACCAGCCAGCTGCTATCGGCTAAAGTCTCTCGCTTTCGCCATTTACGCCAAATAAATTCTGCACTGAAACACGTGAGGATCGAAGCTACATAAATTTTTACCGCTGCTAATCCAAAGAAAAAAATCGACGCAAAAATTGCGGGCAAAAGCGCGAGACACACTGTTCTCATAATGGTTGAAGTCCGTGTTTGAGTAAATAAATGAGGAGAGGCAACCTGAGTCAATTTAGTCGGCATGTTGTTTTACCTCCTTTTGTCCGGCTACGATATGTTCAGCCAAATGACGACGCGCCGGACAGACTGTCGTACAACAACCGCAATTGATACACGCGGCGACTCGTAACTTTTGTAACCGGGTATGATCGTTTTTCAAAGCGGCTTTTTCTAACCACAACGGTAATAATCTCATGGGACAGACCGCCACACACCGCGCACATTTGATACAAGGTTTAGGAGTGCGATCTTGGTCATGGGCCTTATTGATCACGATCAAGCCATTCGCCGCTTTAGTTAAACTAGCATGCAACGTATCGATACTTTTCCCCATCATAAATCCACCAACGATCACTCGGCTTAGCTGGCCTTCCACTCCACCGCACGCCGCAATCAATTCCTCAGCAGTCGTTCCAAGGGGAAATAAAATATTTTGCGGCATTTTGACATCTCCCACGACTGAACAGATCCGGTGACTCAGCGCTCGATCCAAATGCAACGCATCATAGACCGCTACTGTCGTCGCCACGTTAATCATCAAGATCCCTAAGTCCCTAGCCGATGCTCCTAGTGGCAATTCTTTGCCTGTAACGGCTTTGATCAGCATCTCGCTAGCTCCTTGCGGATAAACTGATGGCACTTCGACCACCGTCAAGCGCGGTTCAGCTTGCGCAAACACTCGCATCACGGCTAGCGCTTCTTGCTTATCGGATTCAATCGCCAAAACACCGCGCTTTGCCGCCACTGCAGCTAAAACTAATTGGATCCCACCTAATAACTTTTCACCGTCATTGACCATCAGTGCTGCATCAGCCATCAAAAGCGGCTCGCATTCAGCACCGTTAAAAATACACCACTCGACTTGTTCAGCCGGATCTAATTTCACATGACTAGGAAACGTCGCACCACCTAAACCGACTACGCCAGCCGCGCTGACTTGGGCTAAGATCGTTTCCCGGTCAAACGTTTCCGGTACTGTTTGCTCAGCCAGCTGATCGTGGAAATCATTTTCGATCACGACACACGTTAAAGCTTCCCCTTGGCCTTGATCACGCTTTTCGATCGCACGAACGGTTCCCGAAACACTCGCATGGACATGAGCACCTAGATTGTCACCGATATCTGCGATCTTTTGTCCTAGCAACACGTGTTCACCTGGCGAGACCACCACTTCCGCTGCATCACCGATATGTTGTTGGACGGGTAAATAAACTTTTTTCGGGGCGATTGTTCGAACGTTTTTATAATCAGCTAATCCTTTTAACGCTAAGGGAGTCTCGTGAAAATCAATCCCTCCATTAAATGTTTTTTTCATCTCCTCTGATCCCTTCATTCTTCTTACTAAAAGTATAGCATGAAGTTATTTTTTGAGCGAAAAATAAGCCAATCCAATCACTTGCTTCCATCCAAAAACTTGCGCTTTCACGACGAATAAAAAAACGACCAGCTACACGCTAGTCGTTTCAACCGCTTAACGGCGTTCTTCAATTGGAAAATACAATTCAACTTCATTTTCTGAAAAACTTGGTAAATAATGTTCTTGGACTGCGCCCGCTAACTCAACTTTTTCCAAATCAAAAATATCACCGAGCATCAGTTGCGTTGCTTGATCGATCTTATCCCCACTCGTTCGGATCGTCAAAAATTCTAGCGGCGGCATCTGCCATTTGATCCAACCCGCTGGTGCGATGGCGTCCGGTTTGACTTGCACACCGGCTAAGTAGCGCCCTTCTTTTTGCCAAGGAGCCAGCCACTGATACTTATCGCTCATCAAGCCCCATAAGTGAAGGTTTTCCATCTGGCTCGCGTCGATCAAATCAGCTAATTCTTCAAAATGTTGATTCAATTGATCCCACAGCAAAGGGACCCATGAATCAGCTTCTGTTGCTTGCCCATTGCCTTCTTTACCGATCACCGTAAAGCCGGGGATCTGCTTTCGTTCTACACCTTTTAACTTCACACGCCTCTCCTCCTCTTATTTTATTGTAATCGAATTCCCGTTGAAAACCAATTCATTATGCTTTTGACAGCGGAATTTTACGGCTTTTTGCTATACTAGAAACATGAAGGAGTTGTTTTTGATGGAATGGAAACGCGATTTGATTTGGCTAGGAGTTTATTTAGTCATTTTTGCTTGGATCATCTTTAAAGAAAAAAAGCGGCCGGAATTTTTACGTCACAGCCTGTTGTGGACAGGAATCTTTTTTTTGAGTTATTCATTATATTTAGAGCTTGAGAACCGTTCATTTTACCTCGTCGTCCCGCTGTTATTTTTGCTCTTATTTTGTCTGCTGTACTTTCGTAACAAAACCCGCTTGATCAATGGCTTTGTCTTCAATTTATTTTTGATCAGTCTACTCGTCTATTGGTCCGTCTTGTTCGTCCTCCAGCAATCGATCTTACTAGGCGGTGTGTTAGGGATCTTAGCCGTGCTGTTGATCTTGGCACTTGCGTTTGGCATCTACGGCTTGATCATTTTTTTGATCTGGAACAGCGTCCAAGTATTACGCCGCGAATCCCGCTCACTAGCCAATTTATTGACCTTGCTGTTGGCACTGGGATTGATCGCGCTTTTAGTCATCAATAGCTTAGGTCCCCAACTTTTTCCTAGTTGGCTAGTTGCCTTGCTCACGTTGCCATCGATTATTTTGTTTTATTTCGCGTTTGTCTTTTGGAACTTTTTATCGGTCTCACTTTTATATCAATTCAATTCACCGAAACTCGAACAAGATTTTATCATCGTTTTAGGCGCCGGCCTGATCGATGGCAAACGGGTGACTCCGCTGTTAGCTAAACGAATCGAGCGGGCGATCACCTTTTATCACTTGCAAAAACAAGTCACACAAAAAGCGCCTAAACTTTTAATGTCTGGTGGTCAAGGTCCTGATGAAAAAATTTCCGAGGCTGCCGCGATGCGTAACTACGCAATCGAAAAAGGAATTCCCGAAACCGATATCGTGCTAGAAGCCAATTCCACCACGACTTATGAAAATATGAAATTCAGTCGTGAGATCATCGTAAAAGAAGTGCCTGATTACCACGCGATCTTCAGTTCTAATAACTACCACATTTTTCGCGCCGGCATCTTTGCCCATCAAGTCGGTTTAAAAGCCGATGGGATCGGTGCCAAAACAGCTTTTTACTATTTGCCGAATGCTTTTTTACGTGAATTTGCGGCCGTGATCTTACTAAACAAAAAATTGCATTTCATCGTTTGCGGCGTACTGACTTTCTTTGTCGTCTTAACCGCTGTGTTACAACTGTTTATTCACTAAAAAACGAGCGATACAACTGAATCCAAAGCAAACAAAAAAACGATCGGCTACTAGGAGTCGATCGTTTTGTTTAGATAAATTCTTTTTTCAAGCGTTGTTTGTACGCGTGCCACTTAGCAGTGTAAGGCATTGCTGCTTCTTTGATCGCGCAATACTTATCCACCATCGTTACGATATAACCTTCTTTGTACTTCGGTGGTGTGATCGTCGCACCCCACATATGTTTGATGATGATATCTTTTTCCAGCGGTGACAAATGCGTGATCTTTTCCGCATTTTTTACTGCGATCCGCGGATGCATGTACGCATGACTGCCTTCATCAAATTTCGTCTCGCGCCAATCATAATAAAAAAGATCATGCAAAAGACCTGCCCGCGCCGTTGCTCGAGCGTCGCCAGAAACTTTTTTTGCGATTTTATAACTATTATAAGAAACACTGATCGAGTGTTCCAAACGAGTTGAATTCATATGTTGAGTGTAATTTGCTAATTTTTGAACTTCATCGGTAGCTAATAAATCCTCAATGTAAGACATATATTCTTGATCTTCACGCCATTTTTCTGTCATGGATAATTAGGCTCCTTTTTCTTTCGTTGAAAAAAGTATAGCACGGCTTTTGTGATTAAACTAGCTTACAGAAAAGCCGACCGGGAAGTTTAATACATCCTTAAACAGCGCTAACAAAACGTAATAAATGTTTCATGTTTTTATAATTGTCTTTACGAATTGAGCAAAAAAGCGATCAGTGGTTTTTTCTCAGCTTATTTCCGAAGCGTACTAGTTCATACGGCTAGACATCTTTAGACTTGGGATCATAAAAAGCAGCAAGTAAATTTTCAAAGCAAAAATTTACTGCCACTGCTTATCGGTTCAACTGAAACAATAAGATTCCAGCCGCAACGGCCACATTCAACGATTCCGCTGCACCTTTGATCGGAATGTATAAATTTTGATCGGTCACCTTTAACAATTCTGGCTGCATCCCATTGCCTTCGTTGCCCATGATCAATGCAAAATCAGTTTGCGGTGCCACTTCAGAAAAGATGACAGCTGCTTGATCCAACGCGCTGCCGTAAACCGGCACGTCACTAGCTTTGAATTCTTCGATTACCTCAGCTAATTCACGGGAAATGATTGGCAGATGAAACTGACTGCCTTGCATGCTACGCAATGTTTTAGGGTTATACAGATCCACCGTTCCACTACCTAAAATTACTCCGGTCAGTCCCGCCGCGTCTGCCGTGCGGATCATCGTCCCCAAATTACCTGGGTCTTGGATCGTATCCAATAACAACCAACTTCCACTGGCTTTAAAGGCTGCTTCTGTCGGCAACTCGCACACTGCGATCATCCCTTGCGGCGTTTTTTCAGTCGCTAAAGTTTTCAACACTTCATCGGTCACTAAATAATACTCTTCACCAAAAGTTTCCAACCATTCCTGCCACTCACTGACTCCCCGTGCACTGACAAACAGCGCCTGCAGTTTGCTACCGGCTTTGACTGCTTCTTCGATCAGATGGAAGCCTTCTAACAAATAGGCGCCGGCTTTGAGTCGATATTTTTTTTGCTGTAATTTTTTTGCTTCTTTGATCACTTGATTTTTAACGGAAGAAATTTCTTTCACCTGACTTCACCTCTTTGGCATTATATCATTTTTTCGGCTATCATTAAGAAAAGAGTGAGGGAGGATTTTTTATGAAAGTAAGAATCAAGGCATCCGGTCGTGTGCAAGGCGTCGGCTTTCGTTATACCACAGTCCAATTAGCACAAGACGCCGGGATTTTTGGAACAGTCAAAAACGAAACTGATGGCAGTGTCACGATCGAAGCCGTGGGCGAAAAAGCGGCGATTGATCACTTCATCGCTGCTTTAAAAAAACAACCCCGCAATCCATTTGCGCAGGTTCAGCACTTAGAAATCAACGAAGACGAGACGATCAAAGATTACACTTCATTTAATGTGATCTACTATTAAGAATTTGTGAACCTTCCTGCATTTTTCTGAATTGGATTGAAAAGCCGTAGTATTTTTAGTATAGTATCTCTTGTGTGAATCCAATCAGAAAAGGAAGAAATCAATTGAATAAATTAAAAAAATGGCTCTTAGGCTCAGGCCTATTGAGCATGATCATCTTTTTGTCCGGCTGTGTACCGCATAACAAAGATGGCAGCCCCGACACTAGCAGTTTTATGTACCGCATCTTTGTAGTTCCATTAGAGAACTTTTTGCAATGGATGGTGCAAAACTTTGACTGGTCATACGGTTTGGCGATCATCGTCTTAACGATCATCGTGCGGATCATCATTATGCCACTTGGGATCCATCAATCAAAAAAATCATTGATCCAAACTGAAAAAATGGCCGCTATCAAGCCACAAATGGATGTCGTCCAAGCAAAAGTCAAAGCAGCTAAAACGCAAGCGGAACAGATGGAAGCCCAACAAGAAATGCAAGCTTTGTACAAAGAAAATGGTGTCAGTATGCTTGGTGGGGTCGGTTGTTTGCCCCTTCTGATCCAAATGCCGATCTTCTCTGCCTTGTATTACACCGCGCGCTTTTCTCACGGTATCCAAGGTTCGACTTTCTTAGGGATCGAACTGTCAAAACCTAGTTACATGCTGGTGATCTTTGTTGGTGTCGCCTACTTGCTTCAAGGCTACATCTCACTGATCGGTGTCCCTGAAGAGCAGAAAAAGACGATGCGTTCCATGATGATCGCTTCACCATTGATGATCGTCTTCATGTCGTTCACCTCACCAGCTGGGGTCGCGTTGTATTGGGTCGTCGGCGGGGTCTTCAGTTGTATCCAAACGTTCATCACAAACGTTATGATGCGACCACGGATCAAAGCGAAGATTCAAGCGGAACTAAAAAAGAATCCACCAAAACAAGTCGTGAAGCCTGTCGTCAAACAAGCTGAACCGATTAAAGAAAAACCAAAAAATATTCAAAATCCCGCAAAGAAAAATAACCGAAACACAGGGAAACAAACCGGACGCAATGCCGGAAAGCAACCTAATAAAAAATAACATCGCACTTTCATCCCACTCGAAGCTGAGTGGGATTTTTTTATTTCTCCAACTTCCGCAACAAGCAAAAAACCAAACGCAGTTTGCATTTGGTTTTTACTTTAACTATTTAGTTATTGCTGTCAGGTAAATTTTCTGCGCCTTCTTCATTTGTCGTGTATAATATCGGCTTGTCAGTTTTAGCGGGTACTTTTTTCAAGCCATTGTCATTCAACAGATCAGGCAATGTTTTTGTGGCGAAGATCTCCACGATCGCATCGACTTGCGCTTGACTGTATGTTCCATCATCCGCACCTGCGATCGTCTTGCGCAGTAACGCCAGTGAAGTAGGATAAGATGCTTCCGCTCCAAATTTGAAATCGGTCGCAGCATATTGCGCGGCAACTAGTGCTTTCAAGTAGCCGACATACACCACTTTATCGTAAGCTGTTTTAGCAGCTGGCGTGTATGCATTGCTGGCTGCCGTGACTTGTTTGTTCGTAACCGCTGGATCCGTAATCAACTCACGTAATTTTACTAGTTCGGGCGTTGCTAAAAAGTTTTCAAACGAACGCTTGCCATAATCTTCTGCTTTTAACTCATCCACTTTGCGCAGCAAGTTTTTTAATTCACCGATCTTCGCTAACTGTTCAAAGGCAGCCGACAATTCTTTAGCTGAAGCATCGACTTGGGCTTGTGTCGCGTTTTGATCTGCTAAGACAGCTTCCGCTTTTTTCAAGACGACTTGATAGGCTTTCAATGAATCCGCACCATACTCTTCAGGGTCCATCTGTTGGCCAAAGCTGACTTGTTCTTGCAATGATTCTTTGTCCACACTATTTATTTTTCCTACAGCATAAAACGCTGTGCCTTCATCTTTCCAGCCTAAATCAACGATCGTTTTTTGTTCAGTCGAACTGATCGTAAAATTATGCGTCCCGCTTTGCGCGTTGGGATTGTATGCCCGATAGACGGGTTCACGATTTTGCTGGGTTTGATCGGCAGAATAAAAACTTTCTCCTTCACCTTTCCAACCTAGACGGATCAAATAATCATACTCGCCACGGTCAGAAGTATAATGATGATCCCCAACATGTTCATTGTACAAACGATAGACAGCATCTCCTGTAGTCGGCGCTTGCCAACCGATCCCCTCATCATGCCAACCTTCTTGGATCAATAACTGTTTCTCGCCTAGATCTTCCGTGTAAAAATGTTCACCAGAATTCGGATTATATAACCGATACAAAGCAACAGATGACGCAGAAGCATCTTGTACTGCCATCACAAAACTCAGCCCAATCATGGTACTCAAGCCTAACAAATAACTTTTTTTCATCTTCTTACTCCTTATTAAAATAATCGTAAAAATTTCTTCTTATTAATAAGTTACCATTCGCTAATCAGTTTTACAATAACATTTAATCAAAAAATAGTTTGGCTGTAAGCTTTGTTCGAAGTACAAAAAAATCCCCCAGAATAAACTTCTGAGGAATCAGAATCTACGCTTGTGCTACAGCCGTCAACGCATCATAGAGTTTATTGGCGATCGCATCGACTTCGGCTTGTGTTGCATTCGTATCATTATAGACAGCTTGCGCATCTGGCAAGAGCTTAACAGCAACTTGCCATTCAGGTTTTGCTGTGTAAGCAGAATTTTTACTGAAATCATTATAACGATCTAAAGCACCTTTTAAAGCAAATTTACTGGCTTGTTCGACTAACTTATTCATGTAGTCCGTTAATTCAGTTGTCATCTTTGCATAATCATCCTTGGTAGAATTATCCGCCGTTAAGATTCGTTGTGCTTGAGTCAAGGCAACCGCAAAGCCTGCCCAAGAATCACTCGTATAATTATTTTCGTCTAAAGCTTTCGCTTCGTTGATCACATTGGCTAATTTGTTTTTCGCTTGGTCCGCTACATAATCATTGCCGTAAAACGCAACGCCTTCATCAGTCCAACCATTTTTCGCTAAGAAAGTTTGTTCATTTTTATTCGCGGTAAAATTATGGCTGCCGATCTTCGCATTTTTATTATAGGCGCGGTAGATCTCTTGACGATTCTTCACACTCTTATCCGCCGAGTAAAAACTCTTGCCTTCACCTTTCCAACCCACTTTTTCCAAGAAATTATATTCGTCTTGGCTCATAGTGTAATGATGATCACCAGAGTTTGGATTGTACAAGCGATAGACTGTATCCCCTTTATCTGGTGTGAACCAGGCGATTCCTTCTTCATGCCAGCCAACACTAGCTAAGCCATCTTTTTCAGCCGCACTTTCCGTATAAAAATGTTCGCCAGAATTAGGATTATACATCCGGTACAACAAATTCGAATCCGCTTGTGCTTCATGCGCACCCGCAAAAACAACTCCGGCTCCAAACAACACACTTAAACCAATCAAACTTTTCTTCATCAAACTGCTCCTTCCAAACTTTTCCGTCATTACTTCTATTTAAGCAAAAAAAATGAAAAGACGCAAACAATTGCCTGAGAAAACAAAAAACCAACCTCATCAAAATGAGATTGGTTTTGAAATTCAAATAAATTGAATTATTGTGCTGCAACAAAAGCTGCTAAGTCAGTGTAAGCAACAGTTGGTTCTTTAGCATTGGCATCATCAATTTGAGCTTTTTTAGCTGCTGCTGCTGTTTTATCAACGTTAGCAGTTAATTTAGCAAGTGTGTTGTAAAGTGTAGTTTCTTTAGCTGCAAGTGCATCTGTCGCAGTTTTATCACCTTTAAGTGCTACGTCTTTAAGACTTTGAGCTAAGTCATCAGCTGCTGCTGTGTAAACATTGTAGTCAGCTGCACTATCAAATTGATTTTCAGCGTAAACGTATTTGTCAGCTTTTTTACCAAATTGATCATTGTAAGATTTAGCGGTATTAATGAAAGCTAAAGCTTTATATTGAGTATCCAAGTTAGTCAATGCTGTAGTTGCAGCAGTTTCATTTTCTGGAGTATCTTCAGTTGCTTTCAAAGCTGCTTGAGCTGCTGGTAAAGCTGCTTGTAAGTTATCCCAAGTAAGTTTTGTGTAGTTATCAGCTTTAAGCGTTGCTAAAGCTTTCACTGCTTTATCTAAGTTTTTATAAGCATCAGTGCTTGAGAAAGGTTTTTTAAGCGCTGCTTTAGCATCTGTTAAATCATAGAAAGCAGTTGTAAGTTGTTCAGGTGTTGCTTCAGGATCATCAAGAACTTTCTTCGCTGCATCAACTGCTTTTACATAAGCATCAGCAGTTCCAGCAACAAATTCTTCTGGAGTATATTTAGCATCAATATAATCTTGACCATCTAAACCATCAACTAAACCTTTTAATGCAGTAGCATCTTTAACAGCTTCGAATTCTAAACCTGCAGCAGCTTTGTCTAAAGCTGCTTTAGCTGCATCTACATCAGCTTGAGTTGCTTTATCGTCAGCAGCTACTTTTGAAGCTTCGTTAAATGCTACACGGAATGGAGCAAATGAATCAACTGTGTAACGATCATAGTTATCGTTAGCACCTTTAACGTCAGCAATCGCTTTGTTCAAAGCGTCTTTGTTAACTTTTTCGTCTTCTTTGTTAACACCGTAGAAGCCGATACCTTCATCGTCCCAACCTTTAGCAACTAAGCCAGTTTGTTCATCTTTACTTGGTGTAAAGTTATGAGCACCTGCTTTAGCGTTAGGGTTGTAAGCGCGGTAGATTGGAACAGTCTTAGCAGTGTCTGACTTGAAGCTTTCGCCTTCGCCAGTCCAACCGATTTTAACTAAGTTGTCGTATTCACCTTTGTTATCAGTGTAATGGTGGTCGCCAGCATTTGGGTTGTATAAACGGTAAACAGTGTCACCTTTTTCTGGTGTGTACCAACCAATGCCTTCATTGTTCCAACCAGCTTTAACTAAGCCATCGCGTTCGCCTGCGTTTAATGTGTAGAAATGTTCGCCTGAATTTGGATTGTAAAGACGATACAATTCGTTAGCAGAAGCTGCAGATGCGTCTTGGCTTGAAGCCATAACTAGGCCTAACCCAACGATAGCTCCTAAACTTAAAATAACTTTCTTCTTCATAAAAATCTCCTTCCGAATTCAAAAAAGTTTTGATAAACGATAACTTATATAACGTTTATGTATATAGAATATCACATTACCAAATTTTTGTAACCCAAAATCAACTTTTTTTTTAATTTTTTTCTAGCGCTTTTCTACTATTATATAGCGCCTACTCTTGACACGAATCAAAAAAATTAATTGTATTTTCATAAAAAGCAAACCGTGTAATAACGCGTAATTTACGACAGAATTTTTTTTAATTTAATGAGAGAAAAATTTCAATAACCAATAAAAATGGTAATTTTCGTAACATTTCATTGGCTTTTCATCTATTTTTTACAAAAAATAGTAGTTTTTTGTTTTGGAAAATGATTGTTCAAAAAGCTGGCTTCACCTATTTAGCTAAAAATTTTCACTTCATTTATTGGAATGATACGTAGTTCATCAACTAGTTAAAGCGGGATTTTCCATTCAAAAAAATCCCCCAATCAACTTGGAGGATTTGGTTAGTTGAAATTTAGTTTTGTTGTTTAGTGAGCAGTTGCGGTTTTTCACTTTTAGCAGGTACTTTAGTTTGAGCTGCTTGCGTGAGATCTACTTTGACTTTGACGATAAAATCTTGGACGAAGCGATCGACTTCCGCTTGTGATTTTTTCCCCGCGTTAGTGTCTGCTAACATTTGAGTCAGTGCAGGGACTAACTTATCAGTGTAATCGTTTTGAGCTGTGCTTGAAATAAAATCACTTGCTTCATAGGTCATTTGCTTTAATTTGTTCAAGTCACCACTGTAGACGACATTGGCATAGCCGGCATTGATTTTTTGGATGGCGTCTGTAACTTGGGCTTTTGTTACGTCAGGATTATTGAGAACGTTTTGGAAGATGTCGCTAAACAATTCACTGCTTAAAAAGGCGTTGAATTGCGTAGTCACGAATAATTCATTGGCGTTGTGATCCATCGACAAAGCACCCAGCTGGTCGAGCATCGTCTGTAATGGCATTAAGGAAACGAGTTCATTGACTGACGTCGTTAATTTTGCAGTCGCCCCATCGACTTCTTCTTGAGTGGCAGCATTATTTTGAGCAACCGTTTGAGCTGTCGCTAATGCGGCCTGGTATACTTGATATGATTTTTTAGTATAGCCATCTGCTGGGATCGTTTTATTTTTTTCAATCGCTGCGTTCAATTCATTTTTATCGACTGCATTTTGAGCAACGCCGTAAAAACTAATTTTCTCATCTCGCCAACCAACTTTGACCAACCCATTTTGTTCGGTCAGACTAGCGGTAAAATTATGCGCACCGGTTTTGGCATTTGGATTATACGCGCGATAAATCGGTACTCGCGGTTCGGTCGTAGCAGAATAAAAACTAGCGCCTTCACCTTTCCAACCAAGTGCAACCAAATTATCGTATTCGCCTTTATTTTCAGTGTAATGATGGTCACCTGCGTTTGGATTATATAAACGATACACTTGATCCCCTTGAGTGGGCGTGTACCAGCCGATCCCTTCTGCCGTCCATCCAGCTGTGACCAAATTATTTTTTTCAGTGACAGCTAACGTGTAAAAATGTTCGCCACTATTCGGATTGTACAGCCGATATAATTCTTTCGTAGCAGCCGCAGCCGTCTGACTCGTGGCGACGATGATACCTAACCCAACTAACGCACTCACACTCAATACAATTTTTTTCATCAAACTATCCTCCCAAATTTGAAACCTAGATTAGGAGTATAACATATTTTATATAACCGAAGTGATGTTTTTGAAATAAACTCGCTACTAGAAATTTTAAAAGCTAAACTCACTAGCAAATATAAAAAAAGTAATCGTTACTTTACTTAAGCACGATTACTTTTTACTGCTTTACTACTTATCCGAGCTAACTTAATAGTAATTCATTTTTCAATGTATAATTCAATTGTGCTGGGATTCTCCCTGTCAAATTCAGCCGCACCTTATAGTGGGATTCCGCGTTTTTATAAAATTGATACTCAAGTTTAATCGCCACATCTGCATCTAAGATCGTTCGCACAAAAGTAGAATAAAAAGCAGGGATATACCCAATTTTTTTATTTTGTGTTTGATCAAATACAAAAACTGCATCTTGATCATAGAGATTTTTTTCTTCTTTGACTAACATGAGTTGCGCATTTTCCAATGTAGCAGTTTCATTGTTGTAATGTCGCCAGCCACGTAAAAAACAATCAATCTCAAAACGATTTTCTTTTTCATAAATTGGTTCCACAAACTCGTATGCATCTCCGTACAACCGCCCACCAGTAATTGCTAACAAATCAAAATTACCCTGCTTTTTCTCTTGATCAAAGATCTCAAACAAAAAGTGATAATCTTTACGTCTTCGATTTGGTAAACGTCGATTAAAAGCACTAAATAGTTTAGTCGCATGATACGTTTTTGTTAAATCAGGAAAAGCCGGGTGCCCCGCATAACCTGCAGCAATTGCAGCTTGCAAACTTTTTTCTTGTCCATGCTCATAAGCAAAAGAAAAAGTTTGATCTTGATGCTGAAACAACGTTCCTACATGGTACCAACAACGAGTCTTTCGATCTTGCCAAAGTAAATACAATTTTTTTTCCATTCTAATTCACCTCGAAATCGTTGATTAGCTGTTCAATTTTTTGGGTGCGATAAATAATTAGCTTTACGATTAGTTTACTCCTAAGCTCACTAACACCAACTCGCTGCACTAATAATTCGGATATTACTTCAGAATTTTTATGTTGGAATTTTTTAAACGTATGAACAAACAACTGCTGATCATTTGCTAAAAGCGCTTGGAGAATTGATATAAACTTAGGTTTTTTCTTTTCATAAAAAAATAATGATCTAGCTCTATTTGTGTATGCTTGAAATTTATTGTTATCACGTAAAAAATCAAGTAATTGTTCATCTTTATAACCTGAGAAAAGTGAAGAACCGTTATCATAGAGCGGAGAAAAATATTTCTCATTTGTTTTTTGATTTGTTAGGATTCCCCAGTTTTGCACATGACGATCTTGATTGGCAATCAAATAATCAAAAAGACACATTTCAAAAAAGTTTTCTTTTACACCTAATTGCTTAACAATTTCCAGTGATTTCATTAATGTGTATTCAGTTAAATCATATTCATCAAAATCGTCTCCAAAATAATCCACGATTTCTTGGAACTCCAAGTATGTTTGTTCCCCTTCAGGAATAAATGATTTGGAGATCGTTCCTAATACTCCAGCTCGTTCAGCAAAAACAGTCTCTGGGATTTTCAAATTAAATATTTCTGTCCCTAAACAATAAGAAGCGACTTCTCCAATTCTTTCTCCTTCACTCTGTGGCTTTTTAAATAAATATTTCTCTTTATTTGAAGGATTAATCAACCAAATTTTTTCTCTAGCACCGGAAGGATTTTCTGCTGCGACTTCCCAATCAGTTACATCTATCGTTTTCACACAGCACCTACTTATTTTTATTAAGTTTATCACCTTTAACCATTGAAAACTATTGATTTTTACTCAAGATACATAAAGAGTCAAGATCTCTATTAGATCTTGACTCTTGGAATAACCCGTACGGGATTTGAACCCGTGTTTCCGCGCTGAGAACGCGGCGTCTTAACCCCTTGACTAACGGGTTGTTTTGGTGAAACGTTTGAACCAACAAAAGTCATTATACTCTTTTGATTTGATTTGACAAGCAAAAGCACTCAAAAAGATTTTACTTGCAAACCAAATATGCGTTTATTTTATTCATTATGTTGATTATAACTGTTAGCGGTGTATAATGTAACGTAGACCAATAGTAAAATTTCCAGGAGGAATTATGAACTTATCAGAACGGCAAGAAAAGATCATCGCGATCGTAAAAGACGGACAGCCGTTGAGCGGCGAAAAGATTGCCGATCAGTTAGGCATCTCACATGCAACGTTGCGGACTGACTTGTCTTTTTTAACGATGGCAGGGATCTTAGAAGCAAGTCCCAAAGTCGGCTACACCTATACCGGCGTGGGGATCGAGCAATTTTTATTTGATAAAGTGTTTTCCGTCAAAGTAGAAGACATCATGGTGCCGCCTTTGTTGACGCCACAAGATACGTCAATCCACGACGCAATCACCAATATGTTTATGTATGATGTCGGTTCGATCTATGTGACCGACCAAGATCAACAACTAGTCGGTCTGCTTTCGCGAAAAGATTTATTGCGAGCAGCGTTGAACAGTAATTTACAAAACACACCCGTAGCCGTCGTGATGACGCGCGCGCCCCACATTAAGACGTGCACTCAAGAATATACGTTGTTAGAAGCTGGGACCGTGTTACTAGATTTCCAAGTCGATTCGTTGCCGGTAGTCAGTCAAGACAATCCGAAAAAAGTCGTCGGCAAGATCACGAAGTCTCGCATTTTTAATTATATCATGCAGCAAGCAAAACAAACTGAAACTAATCGTTAGGAGTTAGATTTGATGAAAAAAAGTGTTCCGCTTTATATGATCTCTGATGCAGTTGGTGAAACCTCATTGAAGTTAGTCAACGCCGTGACCGCCCAATTTCCGACGGTCTCCTTTGATTCAACGTATCGTTTCCCGTTTACGAAAGACCCCGAGGAATTGAAAGCTATTTTAGCAGATGCGTTAAAAGACAGCGCGATCGTCGTGATAACATTAGTTGACGAAGAATTGACAAAAATCGTCGCTGAGTTTAGCCAACGCACCGGCTTACAATACATCGATCTGATGAGTCCCTTTATGGATCTGATCCACAAAAAAACGGGCGTCGCACCAGTGGAAGAAGCGGGAATCGTCCACAAATTAAACCAAGAATACTTCAATCGAGTAGCGGCGATCGAATTTGCTGTGAAGTATGATGACGGTAAAGATCCAAAAGGCTTTTTAGATGCCGACATCGTGTTACTAGGAATCTCACGGACTTCTAAAACACCGCTTTCGATGTATTTAGCTAACAATCGCTATAAAGTGGCGAACTTGCCGCTGATCCCGGAAGTTCCGTTACCAGAGCAGATCAAAAAAGTACCGCAAGAAAAATTGATCGGTCTGATCTTGGAGCCGGAAGCCCAGCAAAAAATTCGAGCGAATCGTTTGCACTCGTTAGGCTTGAATGAAAACTCACGCTACGCGGATCTGGAACGGATCAAAGAAGAATTGGCGTATTCGTTAGAAACGTTTGACAAACTGGGAGCTAAAACGATCGATGTCACGAACAAATCGGTGGAAGAAGCGGCTTCATTGATCGTTGATTATTTAGACAGTCTCGACCAAGCAGACTAGAAGGGAGTTTTTATGTTATCGACGCGGGATAAGTATTACCAGATGTTGGAAAAAGAATTCACGACCAAAGAAGCAATCATGACGGAGCTGATCAATTTAGAAGCGATCATGCATTTACCGAAAGGAACCGAGTTGTTTATCAGTGATATCCACGGGGAAGATGCCGCGTTTGATCACATTTTACGCACCGGTGCCGGCAATATCAAAGAAAAAATCAATGACCTCTTCCATGATCGATTGACCGAATACGAAAAAAATAAACTGGCAATCTTAGTAGCTTACCCTCAAGAAGCGTTAGCCGACGAAAAATTTTACGCGTACAAAGACTGCTCATGGTACCGGAAAAAAATTCGCCAATTGCTAGAGTTATTGAGCTACTCTTCTACTAAGTATACACGGTCAAAAGTTCGGAAAGCGTTGCCGAAACAATTTGCGTATATCATTGAAGAACTCATGTACACCGATACGAATTACCACGATAAAGCGACTTATTTTGATCAGATCTTACAGCATCTATTAGAACTGGATCAAGGAACGCCGTTTATCATCGCGTTGTGTCAAAGTATCCAGCGCTTAGTCGTGGATCATTTACATGTGGTGGGCGATATTTTTGACCGTGGGACTGGTGCAGAGCGGATCATGGACAAGTTAGCGAAACATCCTTCCCTTGATATCCAATGGGGCAATCATGATATTTTGTGGATGGGCGCTTTTGCTGGCTCGCGGGCGTGTCTTTTGACATTGTTGCGAATCGCAGCACGTTATAATTATTTATATGATATTGAACGCGCTTACGCTTTGAATTTACGACCTTTGTTCATGTATGCGGAAGAACATTACGGGAAAAATCCGATCTTCACACCAAAAGAAAAAAACGCAACGAAAAGCTATTCCAGTGAAAGTCTGTTAGCTTTAGAAAAGGTGCATCAAGCTTTAGCGATTTTACAGTTCAAACTAGAAGGTCAACTGATCAAACGCCATCCTGAATTTGCGATGACAGATCGTTTATTGTTCGACAAATTAGATTTGAAAACCAACACGATCACCTTAAATGGTAAAACTTATCCGTTACAAGGCAGTTGCTTCCAAATGCTGCAAAAAGATCCTTATGAATTGACCGCCCAAGAAGAGTATGTGGTGGAAAGTCTGCTGGCTTCTTTCCAAGGTTCTGTCAACTTGCAGCGTCACATGCAATTGCTGCTGGACAAAGGTTCCATGTACCTCGTCTACAACAATCACCTTTTGTTTCATGGTTGTATCCCGCTGACGGATGACGGAAAATTTTTACCGCTGAAAATCGCTGGTAAAGAACACGCCGGCAAAGATTTACTGAACTTTTTTGAAGAACAGATCCGCATCGGCTGTGAACAACAGACTACGGATAGTCCGGCGGCTGATTTGATCTGGTATTGCTGGACCGGTAAAATCTCACCGCAATTTGGCAAGAGTGCCATGACGACTTTCGAACGGTATTTTATCGCGGATAAAAAGACACATGAAGAAGTAAAAAATAGTTACTATCGGTTTCGTGAGACTAAAGAAACGTGTGACATGATCTTAGCTGAGTTCGCTTTGTATTCCCCTCATTCTCGGATCATCAATGGTCACACACCGGTCAAAGCTAAAAAAGGCGAGTCACCGATCAAAGGCGAAGGTAAATTATTCGTCATTGATGGCGGCTTGTCCAAGGCCTATCACAAAACGACAGGGATCGCCGGCTACTCACTGTTGAACAATTCCTATGGGTTCCAACTGGTGACTCACGATGTCTTCACCTCCGTTCAAGATCTATTGGAAAAGCAGACCGACAAGACGTCGCTGAAAAAAGTGATCGACCAAGAATTGACCCGGACTTTGATCAAAGACACGACGATCGGCGAAAGCTTAGAAGAACAAATCGAAAGTTTGACTGGATTATTACACTATCAAGAAGTACTATAATAAAAAACGCGTAAGCCATGAGTAGCCTGACTACTTTTGCTCACGCGTTTTTGTTTTCCCCGTGTCGAACTTTTCATCTCAACTTTTTTAGCGTATAGTTTTGGTTGAGGTGATCGTGGTGTTAACAGCTTATTTGAATATTTTTCTGATTTTTGCGTTGATGTTCATCGGCTATTTTTTAACTTACAAACAATGGTTCACAGACCAAGTCGGGGATACGTTTTCTAAATTGATTTTGCAGATCGCATTACCGTGCAGTATGTTTTTGAATATCACGGAAAATTTTTCGCGCCAAGAGTTTTTGCAATTATTTACTGGCATGATCATTCCGATCTTATCCATGATGTTGACGTTTAGCTTGAGTCTGATCTACGCGCGGCTGTTCAAGATCACTAAAAGCCGTTACGGGACTTTTTCCACGATGTTCACGTGTTCCAATACGATTTTTATCGGCCTGCCCATCAACTTGGCGATCTTTGGTGGCAAAGCGGTACCGTATGTGTTGCTGTATTATATCGTGAATACGACGATCTTTTGGACGCTCGGTGTCTACATGATCGCAAGCGACCATCCTAAGATCCAACAAGCCAAAGTCAGTTTCCACTTATTACCGATCTTAAAAAAAGTTTTCACGCCGGCTTTATTGGGCTTCATGATCGGCTTAGTTTGGGTCTTACTCCAACTGCCCCATTCAAAATCGTTCGATACTTTTTTAGGTTATCTCGCAAATTTGACCACACCGCTGTCGATGTTTGTCATCGGGATCATCGTCTATGCCACTGGGATCAAAAATTTGAAAATGAACAAAGATATTTTTGGCGTTTTGATCGGTCGTTTCGTTTTATCTCCTGCGATCGTGTGGGGATTGGGTCAAGTCATCCAGGTCCCGCAATTGATGCTTTCAGTCTTCATTATTCAAGCGGCGATGCCCGTCCAAAATTCCGTGCCGATCCTCGCCCGGTCTTATGATGGGGATCAAGAATATGCCGCCTCTAGTTTAGGCTATTCCGTCTTGATCTATTTAGCGTATATCCCACTGTTGTTGAAATTGGTGTTGTAAGACCCAAAATCTTCCCTCACTTAGGCAATAAGATCGGTTCAAGTTATAATGAAGTGCTGCCTGCTTTCCAGTTGAATTTTTCAGCTAGAGAGGAAGTGTCAGATGTGAATTACTTATTTAATTTCCTGCTTGGAATCACGGTTAGTGTGATTGACCATCTCATTAACAAGTGGCTAGACTCCGAAAACGATTAAGGCAGCTAGCCCAATTTAAAAAGCCAGTGGTGGCCGCCACTGGCTTTTTTTGTGTAGATATGGATTACTTATTTATAGTTTTATCTTACTAACTTCCTAATAAGATGTCAAATTCGCGAATCCAAACCATTTTAGCATAGTCTTTACTTCGTCATCAATTTTTCGATGCTGGCTAATGCTTGGGCCATATCGGCGATTTTTGCTAGTTGGCGTAAGCGGTTGTTGCGGACTTTTTCATCGTCGACCATGACCATCGTTTGATCGAAGTAGCGTTCGATCACTGGTTGTAAGTCAGTCAATGTTTGATAGTTTTCCGCCATCGACTGATCACCAAATTTATCTTCTGCTGATTTGACTGCTTCATACAAGTCGTTTTCCGCAGTGTTTTCAAATAATTTCGGATCGATCGCACCGTCCAAGCTTTCAGGCTCTGCTTTTTTAGTTAAATTGATCACTCGAGTCAACGCTTCCATCGCGAGTTTGAAGTTTTCATCTTTTGTATGCTGATCAAAAATTTGGGCCGTTTTGAAAATCCGAGTCAAATCATCTTGCGTTGAATCCACCACTGCATCGATGATATCATGGCGAATATTTTTCAATGACAACCGTTGACGCAAACGACCTTTGAAAAAGTCGAACACTTCTTTTTGCTCTGGATCAAAGTGAAGGCCAAAGTTCAATTCGTCTTCGTTGATCGCATCAACGATCGCATGCTGCATGTCAGTGAATGGGAACGTCCAGTCTTTATCTTCAATGATGCGGACGATCCCGTAGGCTTGGCGGCGCAACGCATATGGATCGTTGGAACCACTTGGGATCATCCCGACTGCAAAAAAGCCTAGCATGCTGTCGAGCTTATCGGCGATGGCTAGAACCGCCCCGATAGCCGATTGCGGTAACGCACCTTCTGAAGCGATCGGTAAATAATGTTCGCGGATCGCTTGGGCTACTGCCGGTGTCTCCCCTTTTAACAGTGCGTATTTTTCGCCCATGATCCCTTGTAATTCTGGAAACTCCCCTACCATGTTCGTTACTAAGTCAAATTTATAGATCTCAGCAGCGCGTTTCAAATCAGTCAGTTCCGTTTCGCTCAAACCGACCCGTGTTCCGATGATTTGGCTGATCACTGCCACCCGTTGCATTTTTTCATACATACTACCGATTTTTTCATGGAAGGTCACATTTTTTAATTTTTCCACACAGTCTTCAATCGACAGATTTTTATCTTCTTGATAGAAGAAATCGGCATCTTCCAAACGAGCGGTCAAAACTTTTTGATTGCCTTTGACCACGTTGTCTAATTTGACATCATTGCCGTTACGAACGGAAATAAAATGCGGCAAGAGTTCGCCTTTTTGATTGCGGACTTCAAAATAGCGTTGGTGTTCTTTCATGGACGTTACGAGCACTTCTTCTGGGATCGCTAAGAAACGTTCTTCAAAATCCCCCACAAAAACGGTTGGATACTCCACTAAATTGACGACTTCTTCTAATAAGCTCGGATCAAGTTCAATCTGCCAATCGTGTTTTGCTGCGATTTTTTCAACTTGTGCCACGATCAACGCTTGACGTTTGTTGGCGTCAGCGATCACGAATTGTTCGCTTAATTTTTCTTCGTAGGCTTTCGGTTCAGCTAGTTCGACCGCGTCCCCTAAGAAACGATGGCCTTGCGTCGTGCGACCGGTTTTTACATCGACTACTTCAAAGGGGATCACTTCCTCATCTAGTAGTGCCACGATCCAGTGAATCGGCCGGACATACTCAAAGTTATACGTTCCCCAATGCATCTCGGTTGGAAAGTTCAAACTTTTAACGACTTCAGCTAATCCCGTTAACACTTCAGCACTCGTTTTTCCGTGGATATATTTGGTCACATACACGTATTCGGTGCCATTTAATTCACGGAATGTGATCGCGTCTGTCGTCAAACCTTGACCGCGAACGAATCCTTCAGCAGCTTTTGACCAATTACCGGCTGCATCTTGCGCGATTTTTTTAGCAGGACCTTTGACTTCTTCTTGCACATCGTCTTGTTTGTCTGGGATATTGGTGACCCGAATCGCTAAACGGCGCGGAGTGGAAAAAGTTTCGATCGAATCATAGCTTAATTTTTGGTCTTCTAAAAATTTTGCGGTCTTGTCTTCTAATTGTTTGATGCTAGGCCACACGACATGTGCAGGCATTTCTTCTAAGCCGATTTCTAGTAATAAATTTTTCGCCATCTTATTTTTCCTCCCCGATCAATTTTTCAGCTGTCGCGCGATCCAACAATGGATAACCGGCTTTTTTCCGTTCCGCGACAAAGATCTTCGCAACACTGCGAGCCATATTCCGAATCCGAGCTAAGTAACCGGCCCGTTCTGTTACCGAAACCGCCCCCCGCGCATCAAGTAAGTTAAAGGTGTGGCTGCATTTTAAAATATAATCATACGCTGGATGCACGAGATTCAAATCCAGACAGCGACGTGCTTCTTGTTCAAATTTGTCAAAATTATCTAAGAGCATTTGCTGATTGCTGACTTCAAAGGAATATTTAGAATGTTCATATTCTGGCTGTTGGAAGATCTCGCCATATTTGACCCCGTTTGTCCAAGCTAAGTCATACACACTTTCCACTTCTTGAATATAAGAAGCTAACCGCTCGATCCCATATGTGATCTCTGACGTCACGGGATGACAAGGCAGACCGCCGACTTGTTGGAAATACGTGAACTGAGTGATCTCCATCCCGTCTAACCAAACTTCCCAACCAACACCAGCACAACCCATCGAAGGATTTTCCCAGTTGTCTTCTACAAAACGGATATCGTGTTCTAGCGGATCGATTCCTAATAAACGTAAACTGTCTAAATACAATTCTTGGATATTTTTCGGCGATGGCTTCATCACGACTTGGAATTGATGGTGTTGATACAAGCGATTCGGATTTTCGCCGTAACGTCCATCTGCAGGCCGCCGAGAAGGCTCCACATACGCTGCATTCCACGGTTCTGGTCCGATCGCGCGTAAAAATGTGTAGGGACTCATCGTGCCGGCACCTTTTTCAGTATCATAAGCTTGCATCAACATGCAGCCTTGCTCTGACCAAAACTTTTGCAAAGTTAAGATCATGTCTTGTAACGTTAATGGTTGACTCATCGTATTTCCTCCTCTAGTTCATCATGCAAAATGCGTGGCGATTAAACGGCGATCCGTTTTTGAACAAATAAAAAAGCCCTATGTCACAATCGACATAGGGACGTATAAACGCGGTTCCACCCTACTTCCAAGCAAAAACTTGGCAGCTCTTTTAGCTGATGCTCCCAAACGCCTTCGAAGCGACGGTTCTTGTTCCGGCTCCCACTATCCCGGATTCGCTAGGCAAAAAGCTCGTCGTCTTTTTTTGTTCAACGCACCTATTCACTTGTGTTCTATGATAGTCGTAAGTCTAGATGTTTGTCAATCATTTTCTTTTGGTTCCGGCTTTTTCAAAACAGCTTGCCAGCTGCTCATCTGATCAATGAACTTTTTACTTTTCAAATGCAGCCCGATGTATTCCTCATACAATTGATCCAGCGTTTGCCGGATAGCGGTCTTCGTTTCTGGTTTTAAATTGATCGAACTGATTTTTTCATAACTGATCGCCGCAAACAACCGTAAAAAATAAATCGCCCGCACATCCGCATGATAGCGATGAGGATCTAAGTGCCAATGGGTTTCGCACAAAATACCATTGTACTTCGAAGAAAAATCAAACCGTCCTTGCGTCTTTCCACAAACACCGCAACGCTGCCAATTCAAACTAACCCCAAAACGCTGCATGACTTGCAATTCAAAAATATTCAAGATCGTCTCGCCATCTTCGCCGTCATTCATTTTATGCAGTGCTTCACTTGTAAACTGATATAGCTGCGGATCATACGTGTGGTCGTCAATCGCTGCATCCACTAGCCCTAAAATATAAGTCCCATAGGCGTTCAAAAAAATATCCGCTTGCAAGCGACGCAGCGGCGTGACTTCTTTAGCGCTATTTAAAAAAGACAGGCCTTCACTTTTGAAATTCCCCAAGTAGACTGCTTCAGTCAACGGCTGGATCGCCGAACGCAACGGATTATTGGGCCGTTGGATATTTTTGGCAAAAAACATTTGCTTTCCGGCAGATTCCGTAAAAATTTTGACCAGTTTATCTTTTTCTTTGTAATCCCGAGTAAATAAGATCAAGCCTTTTGATTCAACTAGATTCGCCATCTGCACCCCTCCATTAGCAAATTTCGTTCAAAAAAACTGGAAACGCATGGCGATCCCAGTTGTTCGTTTCAAGTTGTGACCACGTTGCTAATCGGTAAGACAAATGTGGTCACAGCTATTTTTTAGTAATCATCTTTGCGATAACCGTAGTCTTTAAGGTAGACTTGTTTGTCACGCCAATCTTTTTGGACTTTGACCCACAATTCGAGATAGACTTTGTCCCCTAGTAACCGTTCGATATCCTTTCGAGCTTGCGTGCCAATATTTTTCAACATCTTGCCGCCTTTACCGATGATGATCCCTTTTTGGCTCGTCCGTTCCACGATGATCGTTGCTTGGATATGGACTTTGTCATTTTCATCTCGCTTCATGGAATCAGTCACTACCGCCACTGAATGAGGGACTTCATCTCGCGTCAAAAACAGAACTTTTTCCCGCACCAATTCAGATACGATGAAAAATTCGGGGTGATCGGTCACTTGATCATCAGGAAAATATTGGGGACCAGCAGGCATTTGATTGACCAACGTCGTCAACAAGTTATCGACATTGTTGCCTTCAGTCGCTGAGATCGGGATCACTTCTTTGAAATCCATCACTTGCCGATAATCGTCAATGATCCCAAGCAAATCATCGGGATGGATTTTATCGATCTTATTGATGATCAAATAGACGGGGACGTTTTGCTTTTTCAACCGTTCTAAAATAAAATCATCGCCGCGACCGCGTTTTTGATCTGCGCTGATCATAAACAAGATCGCGTCGACTTCTCGCAATGCGCTATAGGCGGCTTCCACCATGTAATCGCCCAGCCGGTGTTTTGGTTTATGGATCCCTGGCGTATCGATAAAGACTACTTGCGCGTCATCTGTCGTATACACACCTTGGATCTTATTGCGCGTCGTTTGCGCTTTGTCACTCATGATCGCGATCTTTTGACCTACGATGCGGTTTAAAAGCGTCGATTTGCCGACATTTGGTCGACCAACGATCGCTACAAAACCTGATTTATGTTCTGTCATAATTTATTCCTTCCTTAGTAGCGTAGTATTAATAGCCAACTACGCTCTTAAAACAATTCTTTCACTAGCTCGATCAGTTTAGGGATAAATAAAATCAAGCCCACGACCACAGAAAACAGCGACGTCAATAACACCGCTCCGGCTGCCATGTCTTTGATTTTTTTACCGATCGGATGGAAATGATAATCCGTCACCATGTCCACGACATTTTCAAAGACCGTATTGATGATCTCGACGATCCAAACGAGAAAGATCGCTAACAGCAACCACAGCCATTCGATTCGATTCAATTGAAAGATCAGGCCTGCAATGATCGCAAGTCCGCCGAACACCACATGTTTGCGCATATTCCGCTCCTCTTTGAAGACCGTTTTGACGCCTTGGATCGCAAATTCCAGTGAATTGATAAAGTGCTTATTTTTTTTCGTTCTATCTTTTAAGTCCATAGGCATCCAAGATCTCTTTCTGCAGACCGAACATCTCTTTTTCATCTTCCGGGTTCATATGATCATACCCATTGATGTGTAAAAATCCGTGGACCGCTAAAAAACCTAACTCGCGATCATAGCTGTGACCATAATCTTGCGCTTGCTCTTTTGCCCGTTCGATCGAGATCATGATATCGCCTAAGTTACGGGGCAATGGATCGTCGCCATCTTCAAAAACGACGGGGACCTCATCATCACTTTCTTCTTCTAAAGCAAAACTGATCACATCAGTCGGGGCATCTTTGCCACGGTAGTCACGGTTGATCACTTGGATCGCAGCGTTGTCCATAAAAGTAACGGACATCTCTGTGTCTTCCGGTAACTTCAAATAATCAGCTGCAAATTGTAGCAGATCATCGATTTCTTTGATTTTTTCTTCTGAGACTTGGTTAGTCTCATCAATGAATGTGACGTCCATTTAGTTGGCTCCTTTATCTTGTTCTTCTTTCATCTTTTCGGCTTCTGATTTCATTTTCGGATATTTGATCCGTGAATGGAAAGTCGAACTCAAACTGCTGATCAATGATTTTTCTACGACGCGGATCTCTCCCATCGTCAGTCCTGATTCATCCAACTGAC
This sequence comes from Enterococcus sp. CSURQ0835, assembly GCF_902706605.1. Classification (GTDB taxonomy): domain Bacteria; phylum Bacillota; class Bacilli; order Lactobacillales; family Enterococcaceae; genus Enterococcus_A. The sequence continues at coordinate 244,243 of NZ_CACSLH010000001.1, forward strand.
TATCAGAGATCCGTTCTTCGATCAAGCTGTGAACAAATTCGGTGATCTTATCAATAGAAGGATGATCCATCGCTCGCACCGCCGCTTCACAACTATCTGCGATACTGACCACACCAGCTTCGCGTGTTTGCGGTTTTGGTCCTGGATAACGAAATTCGGCTTCAGTGATATCGGGATTGCGTTCTTTAGCTTTCACATAAAAATATTTCATCAAAGTCGTGCCGTGATGCTGGTAACAAATATCAATCACCATCTTTGGCATCTTGTATTCTTTTAAGATCTTCGCCCCTTCGATCACGTGCCCGAAAATGATTTGTTTACTATCTTCTGGCAATAAGAAATTGTGGGGATTTTCCGCACCCGGCGGTAGATTTTCTACAAAGAAATTCGCGTGACGGATCTTGCCGATATCGTGGTAATAACAAGCCACCCGCGTCAAGAGCGAGCGCCCGCCGATCTCAGCGACGGCATTTGCTGAAAGGTTGGCTACCATCATGGAATGATGATACGTTCCCGGTGCTTCTTCTAACAATTGTTTCAACAACGGATGATTCGGGTTACTCAATTCATTCAACGTGATCACCCCGTTATCAGTGACCAATAATTCAATATACGGTTGCAAGCCCATCCCGAGTAAAAAGGACAATAAGGAGCCCGCTAAGGCACAAAAAATCGTCTCCCACGTTTTGCCATCACCAAACGATAAGCCTTGATAGATCACTAGGACTAATGCCCATAGCAGTGGAAACAACACGATCCACAAAAAGGCCTGTTTTGTTTGATTGGAGATTTTTTGCTGTTTGACCATGATCGCTAAAATCCCAGCAAATAAATAGGTCATCAGCATAACCGTCAAGGTATTCGTCCCGATCGCATTATAATACACGAATAAGGCAAAGATCGTTTGAAAAACCGCCGCTAAGCTACCGGCACGGCGATTAGCAAAAACCGTCAGCACAAGTGGCGTAAAAGCCGCCGGGAAAAATAAACCAAGATTGCTGGAGCCATCACTTTGGAAAACTTGCAAAAATTTCATCAAAACTAAACTAAAGGTCATGGTCGCCGCATAAAATAAAATGAAGCGGACCCGTTGAAATTCAACTTCGTACTGCCGACTGTAATACAGTAAGACAATGGCTTGTAACCCCACGGCTAAAATCATGGCGACTAATGGAAAGATCGACGTGCCGGAGCTCGTCATGCCCAATAATTTCAATTTATTGATGGCATTGGCATCGATCTGGCTGCCCTCTCTGACGATGATCTCTCCTTGATAGATCATGACCGGTGATACGGAAGCTTTCGCTTGTGCTTTTAATTCATCCGTTCGCTTTTCATTTAACGAATCATTGACAACGATCCCGCTTTCGATCAAATAGCGGAGCGCTTCACTGCTGTCATCAGACAAGTTCAACTCCAAAATTTTATCGACAGCTTCTTGCTTATAACTCGCTAAATTATCCGTCCGAATCCGCTTAGCCATCTGTTCATCGATCAGTTTCAAACTGTCGCTTTCCACTTGATTCAATGAATCACTGTCCAGCTGAACGATCGCTTGATAAAAACCGTCTGGCAGCTTTTGATAAAAACTGACATCATCTTGATTGAGGTTTTCAAAATTCTTTTTCACAGCCGCTACTCGTTCATCCACTGTTGGCTGGGCCACGCCTTCGCCATTTTTAGCTTGCGCGATTTTATTTTGATAACTCTTATCTAGTTCACTGTTCGTCTTTTGGATCAAGTCGATCAATTGGCTGATCCGGTCGTGTTGTTCTTTGGCCAAGTCCGGCTGATACGTATACTCCGGAGTCACAGCTTCTGCTGCTAATTGGCGTTTTTGTTGGGTCTCAGCTTTATTTTCGATCGTTTTATTGGCTCGAATACTCTCAGAAGCTACTTGACCTTCTTTATAATCGACACTTTTTTGCCGCACGCTCGTAACCATGAGGGCGATCAAAAGTAAGGAAAAAATCCCTAAGATAAGGGGAATAAAGTTTGCGCCGAATTTTTTGCGCAATGCGTCGATGGGTTGATTTAGCATAACATCCTCCGATCTAGGCTTCGCGGTGACGCAGATTTTCTTTCTCGTAAGCCTGGATGATTTCCGCAACGACAGGGTGTCTGACTACATCGCCGGCTTCAAATGTGATAAATTTGATTTTTTTGATTCCTTTCAACGTTCGCTCAGCGTGAACTAAGCCACTCAACTGACCTTTTGGCAAATCGATCTGGCTGACATCGCCATTAACTACCATCTTCGAATTAAAACCTAGACGCGTCAAAAACATTTTCATCTGCATGATCGTCGTATTTTGCGCCTCATCTAAAATGACAAATGCATCATCTAACGTCCGACCCCGCATGTAAGCTAGCGGTGCGATCTCGATCACGCCCCGTTCTAACAAACGATTCGTGTGTTCGACACCAAAAATCTGGTGCAACGCGTCATACATTGGCCGCAAATAAGGATCGACTTTTTCTTTCAGATCTCCTGGCAAAAAACCTAAACTCTCGCCAGCTTCTACCGCTGGCCGCGTCAAAATGATCCGTTGAACTTGGCCTTTTTTCAAAGCGGCGATCGCCATGACGATCGCTAAGTAAGTCTTCCCAGTTCCGGCCGGGCCGATTCCGAACACGACATCTGATTTTTCAATCGCATGGACGTATTGACTTTGCCCTAATGTCTTCGGTCGGATCGGTTTTCCGTTGCGATCTTTCAAGATCTCTTCTTCATACATCATGACAAATTCATCTAAATGATTTTCTTGCGCTAAACGCAATGCCGTCATCACATCAGGCGTCGTTACTTTTACGCCGCGGCTGATCAAAAGTTGCAACGACCGAATAATATCGGCTACCATTTTGATCTCTGCTTTTGGACCGATCACTTGGATCATCTCACCGCGCGTGTTGATGGTCACATTCGTGTTGTCTTCTAAAAATTTTACATGCTTGTCGTGCGTTCCCAACAGCATGCTGATGTCATCTTTTTCATTCAATTTTATTTCCAACGACTCGAAATCGTTATTTTCCAAAAAAAGTTCATCTCCTCTAACCATATTCTTTCCTATCATACCACAATGTCCATGAAAGAAAAATCTTCCTAAAACGGAACTTAAGAAATTAAAAGATGTCGCTAGTCTAAACGTTTGAGCCCGGATTTGTCTACTTGGGGAGCTTACGAGAGGCAACCACCTGTACTAGAGTTTCAGTTTACTATATGTTATAATGACGTTGCGATAAAAAAGAAGCCTGACTGCCATCAGACTTCTCGTGTGGAGCTAGTTTTTTGCTAGACTTCGCTCAGGTTTTCATTACTTATCTTAAACCGTACGCTGGCCTAGCGAATACGGTTTTTTTTATGCCTTTTTTGCTTGTTGCTCCGACTGGATTTTTCCGAGTCGGATTTATATTTAAGCTTTGCTATTCGCTCATCGCGAATGCACTTCCTAAATGAAACAAGCAGATAGACTAAAGCAGCTGATTCGAAGATCATCACGCCGCCAGGAATTTTGGCTACTAACGCACTCATCATACAAATCGCTCTGATGATGCTGACAAATTCCACTTTGTTCTCCTTTGCAGTGAGAGAAAAAGCACCGTATTTTTTCATGGCATTCCTCCTCATGGTTGAGCGAAGTCCGCCAAAAACTAATTTATTCCACTGTTATACTATAAACGCCTCACAACAAAAAGGCAATTACCACTTTATGTTCGATCAACATGCGTGACTTCCTATCTGAAACCACAAAAAAACCACCAAGCCGAAGCTCAGTGGTTTAACCATTACTGATTTAAAAGTTCTTTGACGACCGCGTTGACTTGGTTACCGTCTGCTTTGCCTTTGACTTGCGGCATCACAGCACCCATGACTTTGCCGAATTCCTTTGGTGAAGTCGCGCCAGTCTTTTCAATCGCAGCTTTTACGATATCACGAATTTCTGATTCAGAAAGTTGTGCCGGCAAATATTTCTCTACGATCGCGATCTCCTTTTTAACATCTGCAATGAGATCGTCGCGGCCAGCTTTTTCAAATTCCGCTAAAGAATCGCGCCGTTGTTTCATCTCACGTGATAAAACGGTCAATTCTTCTTCGTCATTCAAATCCCGTCCAGCATCGATCTGCTCTTTTTGAAGTGCGGCTTTTAACATCCGGATGACTTGCAAAGTCTCTTTGTCTTTAGCTTTCATCGCTTGTTTCATATCCGCGTTCAAAGTTGCAAGTAGTGACACCTAATCACTCCCATCAACGACTAGAATTTTTTACGTTTTCTAGCTGCTTCTGATTTTTTCTTACGTTTCACACTTGGTTTTTCATAAAATTCACGTTTACGAGATTCTTGCAGAGTTCCCGCTTTAGAAACGGAACGTTTGAAGCGACGAAGAGCATCGTCAAGAGATTCATTTTTACGAACCACTGTTTTTGACATGTAAATTCCCTCCCTCCGAGCTTAAAAAGTAACCGTTTGTGTTATTGAATTTACGTTCAAAAAAACAAGACCGTCCATAAGTCATTATAGCTAATCCCAACTTTTCAGTCAAGGCAGTCTGACGATTTTTAGCGTGCTAGCTTAAATTAATTTTCACAAGGTCAGTCTGCATTCGTTATGGTTTGGCTGTTCTTACTACTGTAGCGCCATTTGATTGCCTTTTTACATTTTTTAAGGAAGTGGTAGCCGCTTACTTCTAGTCTAAAAATTTTATTTATTTCGGCATGCCGGACATTTCCCATAGAGTTCAAAGCGATGGCCGTCGATCTCGTAATCATCCAGCTGCTCTTGGAAAAAATCCATTGGGCATAATTCCAACTCTTTCGTTTTGCCGCACACCGTACAAATAAAATGATGGTGATGACTAAAATTTCCGCTGCAACTGAAACGGAACTTCATCTCCCCTTGAAACTCGGTGTCTTCTACGATCCCGATATCACAAAATTCCCGCAAGTTGCGGTACACGGTATCATAACTCAGCCCGGGAAAACATTCGTTAAGAAAATCATAAATTTCTCTTGCTGCTACATAGCGATTGTTTTTGATCAAAAACTGTAATAAAGCTTCGCGTTTTTTCGTATACTTCAAGCCGTTTTCTTTGACTTTTACTAGTGCTTTTTCTAATAGTGTCGTCTCCATCATGGGTCGCCCTCCAAACCGTAATGATTCTGAATAAAATTATGGTATAATAAGCTATCGACAAATGCAAGGAGGATTTTTCATGAACAATGAAAAACAAACTGACCTCGTCACGATGTTCGTCATTTCTGATTCAGCCGGTGAAACGGCAACTAAATTAGCGCAAGCTTGTATGGCGCAATATCCGACAGTGGAGTTTTGTCTTTTCCGCCGTACCTTCATTCATTCAAAAGACTTATTGCTAAAAGCATTGCAAGACGCAAAACAAGAAAACGGTATGGTCATCCATACGTTGATCGACCCGGAGCTTTCCAGCATCGCGGAAGAATTTTGTATCAAAGAAGATCTTTTCCATATGGATTTATTGAACCCAGTCGTCACTGAGATCGCCCACCGGGCTAAGATCGCGCCAGCTAATGAAGCCGGCGCACTCCACCATTTGAATGACAATTATTTCAAGCGGATCAAAGCGATGGAATTTGCAGTCAAATATGATGACGGAAAAGATCCCCGCGGTTTTTTAGAAGCCGATGTGATCTTACTGGGTGTTTCTCGGACTTCCAAGACGCCGCTGAGTTTGTATTTAGCAAACAAAAATTTAAAAGTCGCCAACTTGCCGCTGATTCCGCAAGCCCATATTCCCAAACAACTCTTTGAAGTCGATCCTAAAAAAATCGTCGGCTTGACCAACGATCCTGAAGTCTTGATCGATATTCGCAAAGAACGGATGCGGGCATACGGTTTAAATCCAGAAACTGCTTATTCCGATCGCAACAAGATCCAAGCCGAACTCGATTTTGCTAATGACTTGTACGAAAAATTAGGTTGTGTCGTGATCAATGTCGCGTCCCTTTCAATTGAAGAGACCGCCGCGATGATCATGAGCGCCTTAGATCTCGAAGACCACAGCTATTACTTTATGCAAGACGACGATGAGGAGTAACACTAAAAAACCGTGAACGATCATGTTCGCGGTTTTTTGCTTGAACAAATCATTTCGTACTAAAAGTAAGAATAGTTGCAAATCGCTTCGTTCGGTGCTATTTTCCAGTCAAGGGGAACTCTCCATATTTAGGAGCTGATTCAAATGGAAACAACACGCAATCGCAATGCGATCATTTTGATCTTAGGTGTTTTTTCGCTGCTGACGGGTTTATCTGGTGCCAGCACTAATTTGGCTTTGCCAGAGATCAGTCGCCAGTTAGCGATCTCAAACAACGCTTCAACTTGGATCGTTCAAACAGGACTCATGACAACAACGATCTTATTAGTTTTATTTGGCTATTTAGGCGATCAGCTGTCAAAAGAGCGCGTCTTTTTTTGGGGCGGGATCTTTTTTACGGCCGGTTCATTGATCGATGGTCTGAGTTTGAATTTTTTGATGTTGCTTTTCGGCCGAATCGTTCAAGCCGTGGGCGGCGGGATGATCTTAGCGACTTCGATGGGATTGACCTCAGACAATGCGTTGCCAGGTAAACGCGGCGAGGCGATCGCTACTGTCTCGTTGTTCATGAATCTCGGAAATATCGCGGGACCGTCTTTAGGCGGTTTGATCTTAGGGGCAGCAAGTTGGCGGTGGATTTTTTTGATCAATGTTCCAGCTGGTCTGATCTTGATGGTCTTGACCCGTAAAATTTTTGCCTTTTCGCCCCTTGCTGCCGGTCAAACGAAACGAGTCTTGCAAGAAGCCAATTGGACCGGGCAATTTTTATTTATGGGTGGGATCGTCCTCTTTTTTGTCAGCACTTTGTTTTTACACCAAACAGGTCAAATGTGGCTCGGACTGGCGATGCTCGTCATTGGACTGGTCGTGACCATCTACTCTTTCTTTCAAGACGACCACGCACCTCACCCTTGGATCGAACCTTCCGTCTTACATAATCGCGGCTTCATGGCAACGGTCACGATTTTACTTTTTGCGATGCTGATCAATATGATCTCCAATATTTTATTACCTTTTTATTTGCAAAGTTTTCTCGGCTTACCAGCTGCTAAAACTGGTTTGATCATCGGCGTTCAGTCAGTCGTGATGGCGTTTATCACCCCCGTCGCTGGTTTTTTAGCCGATCGGATCAACAGTCACTGGCTGACGTTGACAGGGCTTTCCATCTTAGCCATCTCCCAAGCGGCGTATGTTTTTTATGGCGGCCGTTTCAATTGGTGGGTGATTTTAACGCCGATCGTATTGAATGGTGTCGGTCTGGGATTATTTTTATCTCCGAACAATTCGCTAGGGATGTCGTTTATTTCTAAAGCCCATTCCGGTGTGGCGGGCTCGTTGAATTCCTTTTTCCGCACTCTCGGGATGACGATCGGTAACAGTTTTGGTGCGACCTTACTCTTTAGCCAACTCGGCCACGTCAAAGTGATCACGCCGACTTTAGGCCTGACTTTTTTAACTGCCTTTCGCAATGTCTTCATCTTAGCTACGATCTTGTCTTTGATCGCCTTATTACTCGGGATCTTGTCATTGAAGACGACTAAGCAACCAACGACTTGAGCTAACAACAGTTGAAGTTGTGAACTGAATTTTTCGGCAAAGGTCTGCAAGCGCACTAAGATTTTTTGCCATTCGTCAGCAGAAAAATAATCGACAAAGTAAAAAAGATTGCGTTTTAGCTGGCGGCGCAACCGTTGCGTTTGGAAAATCTCGCGGGCTAAAGCTAGACACGGTCGATCGATCACTTCGTTACAAAGATTATTTCGAACGTGTAAAATCGTGATCAACTTGATCACCAACACGCCATCAGTCTCAGTCTCATATAATTTAGTAAAACGCTGCTCTAACGTTTTGACTTTTAGCGTAAATAATTGTTTGACCGTCCACGGTGAAACATATTTTTTCATCTTCAACAGCTCCTCTCATCTTTATAAACGAATCTTTTAGCTAAAATCCAACCGTTGAAGTGAAAATAATGGAACCAAAAAACGATCTGCGAAAAAATTCGCAGATCGTTTTTTTAATGATGTGAGACGTGTTCAAAGGTTTGCTCTAAGATATCCAACACGTGGTGGTCATCTAAACTGTACAACATCGCTTTGCCGTCACGGCGAGCTTTTACCAATCGATTGTCCCGCAACAATTTTAACTGATGGGAAACGGCCGACTGTTCCATCGTCAAAGCTTCACTGATGGCCGAGACATTACGCTCCCCTTTTTCTAAAAATAATAAAATTCGCAAACGCGTCGGATCGCCTAAAATTTTAAATAGCTGACTGACAGTTTGGATCTCTGCGGCGTGATCTGACATCCGCTCCCTCTTTTCTGTTATTCAGTGATTTTGCGTAACTCCGCTTCATAATCGGCTAATTTTTGTTTGGCTTCTTCAGGGGAATGACCTTTGACCCCGATATATAATTTGATCTTCGGTTCCGTTCCAGACGGACGAACCGCGATCCAAGTTTCATCTAGTGTGATGTATTTCAACACATCTGCAGCTGGCGTCAATAATTTTTGCGTTACACCATTTGCATCCACCGATTCTTGTTTCAAATAATCTTCGGTCAATAATACTTCACTACCGGCAAATTCTTTTGGTGCTTCTTCGCGTAATTTTTCGATGATTGCTTGGATCTTTTCAGCGCCTTCTGTTCCACTGAAAGTGACCGAAATCGTTTTTTCAGCGTAATAGCCGTACTCTTTGAAAATTTCTTCTAAGCCGTCGTGCAAGTTTTGACCTTGTTTTTTGTAATAAGCAGCAACTTCAGCTAGTAAAACTAACGCTTGGATCGCATCTTTGTCGCGTACGAATGGTTTGATCAAATAGCCGTAACTTTCTTCAAACCCAAACATGAAGGTGTGGCTGTGATCTTGTTCGTATTGTTTGATCTTTTCAGCGATAAATTTGAATCCAGTCAAGACGTTCACCATGCCCACGCGATAATTTTTCGCGATCGCAGTTGGCAATTCACTTGAGACGATCGATTTCAACACGACTGCATTTTCCGGTAAAGTACCCGCTTGTTTATGCGCTTCTAAAATGTAGCGCACCATTAGCGCCCCGATTTGGTTACCGGTCAAGACTTGATAAGAACCATCTGGCAAACGCACCGCAGCTCCCAAACGATCGGCATCAGGGTCAGTTGCGATCAACAAATCGGCGTCTTCTTGTTCGCCTAATTTAATCGCGTATTCAAAGGCTGCTGGATCTTCCGGGTTTGGTGATTTGACCGTTGAAAATTCAGGATCAGCTACCGCTTGTTCTGGAACGAGTTTGAACTGTTCAAAGCCTGCTTGTTTCAATGCCCGTTCGCCTAACATTTTCCCAGTCCCGTGTAATGGTGTGTAGATCAATTTCAGATCTTTGCCCATTTCATTGACTAAAGCTTGGTTGATGGTCACAGTTTTGACTTCTTTCAAATACGCTTCATCGACTTCTTCTCCAATAATGTTGACTAGTCCGCTATGTCTTACTTCTTCATCACTTAAAACTTGGATCTCTAATGGATCATCGATCTCCCGGACAAATTTGGTCAATGCGTCCGCGTCTTCTGGCGGCATCTGGCCACCGTCTTCACCATATACTTTATAACCGTTGTATTCAGCTGGATTATGCGAAGCCGTGATCATGATTCCCGTAAATGCCTGTAAATGACGAACCGCAAATGAAAGTTCAGGCGTTGGGCGCAAACTTTCAAAAACAAAGGCTGGAATATCGTGTTTCGCTAATGTCTTTGCTGCTTCCATCGCAAACTCTGGTGACATATGACGTGAATCATACGCGATCGCAACGCCCCGCCGACGCGTTTCCGGATCTTGTGTGTCCATAAAACGTGCCAGACCTTCTGTCGCTTGTCGCACTGTGAAAATATTCATCCGATTGACACCTGGTCCTAAGATTCCGCGCATCCCCGCCGTTCCGAATTCTAACGGTTTATAAAAAGCATCTTTTTTTAATTCTGGATCTTTTCCTAAATCCTTTAACTCCGCTTTCATTTTGTCATCTAATTTGTCTGAATTAACCCACTGTTCATAAACTTGTTCCCAAGACATGAAGAACACCTCTTTCAATTTTTCTTACCTATAAAGTATACCATTCCTCAGATATTCAGCAAAGAAAAGCTTAATAAAAAAACAGCGGCTGCTTCTAGTCTACTTGAGCAAAACCAATCAAAAAAGAAGTGGCACGATCTCGTCCCACTCCTTTACTCAGCGCAGCTTGAACTTACTGTTTATTCAAAGCGTGCTTGCTTAATGATTTTCTTCGATATATTTATAAACTTGTTGACCGGCGATCCCGCCTTCGCCAACTGCGGTCGTGATCTGACGTAGATCTTTTTCCCGCGCGTCCCCAACTGCAAAGACACCTGGGATCTTCGTGTTCATGTGATCATCGGTTTCGATCCAACCGGCTGCATTTAAAATTCCTAACTCTTTGAACGGTTCCGTCAACGGTTCCAACCCAACATAGATAAAGACGCCGTCAGCTGGCTCTTCGTGAACATCACCTGTTTTGACGTTTCTGACTTTGGCACCAGTCACGACCATGTCATTTCCAGTGATCTCTTCAACGACACTGTCCCAAAGAAAAGAAATTTTGTCATTGGCAAAGGCACGATCTTGGATGATCTTTTGTGCCCGTAACTCATCCCGACGATGCACGATCACAACTTCAGAAGCAAAGCGTGTCAAATAGATCGCTTCTTCAACGGCTGAATCACCGCCGCCGACAACGAGCAATCGTTTGTTACGGAAAAAGGCGCCATCACAGACCGCACAATACGAAACGCCGCGACCAGCAAAATTTTCTTCACCATTAACGCCCAGTTTACGATGGACACATCCAGTTGCGACGATCACGGTTTTCCCTTGATACGTCTCCTCTTCACAGATCACTTCTTTATAATCGCCATGATCTTTGATATCTTGGACGATCCCGTACGCATTTTTCGTGCCGAATTTCGTCACGCCATCATACATTTTTTGAGCGAGTTCCGGCCCCATGATAGATTCAAAGCCTGGATAATTTTCTACTTCAGCGGTGTTATTCATTTGTCCACCGGGCGCGCCACGTTCGATCAATAAAACAGATAGATTCGAGCGTGAAGCATATAACGCCGCGGTCATCCCTGCTGGGCCCGCGCCGATAACGATTACGTCATACATTGTGATTCCCCCATTCGGCTTTACTTTACCGCCCCGCAGGCATTCTGTCGAATTTTCTGCTTAAGCTGTCAAGTGTCGATCAATCGAAAGAAAACGACGCGAAAACATTTCACGTCGTTTGCGTAACTTAGTTTTGATTTTTCATTTGCTGCATCATTTGACGAATTTTTTTCTCGGAAGGTTTTTGACCCATCGACATCATCATTTGACGTAACATGTCCTCATTGATCGGAGGATTCTTTTTGAAGTAATCTTGCATATATTTACGGGCTAAGAAAAAGCCGCCGACTGCTCCTAACAACAAAGCAATCACTGCAATCAACACAACTAAACCAGTTGACATTTTTTCACCGCTCCCTTCTATGGAATTGCTACCTCATTTTACTAAAACTTCTGCCAAAAGAAAAGGTGTTTTCGCGAACTTCAAAGATTCCTTAAAGTTGCTGCGTTATTTATCTGTCGCGCCGCAGTTTAAAATTCAGTTTAGTTCTCAGCTGAATCCAACTTCAACTTTCCCTCAAAAACACTTCCAGCACAGCTCTAGGATTCTAACAATTCTGGAAAGGCATTGGGATCAAAAGTTTCCGTTTTAAACATCGCGATCTCTTTTTTGTAAGGGGGATACGCCGTCTTTTTATCCGCTCCCACATAAGGTGTTTCTAAAATTTTGGAAACATGAGAAAACCGTTCATCGTGGACGATTTGATTCAACGCGTCAAAACCGATCGTGCCAAAGCCAATGTTGGCATGGCGATCTTTATGGGAACCCATAGGATTTTTCGAGTCATTGATGTGCAAGACTTGCAGGCGCTCTAAGCCGATCACGCGATCAAATTCTACCATCACCCCAGCAAAATCAGTTTTAACATTATAGCCGGCATCGTTAGTGTGACAAGTGTCAAAGGTCACGGAAAGTTTTTCGTTTAGCGTTACGCCATTGATGATATACGCGAGTTCTTCAAAGGTTTTCCCAAGCTCCGTGCCTTTTCCTGCCATCGTCTCCAGAGCGATCTTTGGTTTTTGCGTTTCCGTCAAGACTTCATTCAACCCTTTGATGATCTGATCTAAGCCCGCTTCAACACCTGCACCGACGTGAGCTCCAGGGTGCAACGTGATTTGCGTTGCGCCTAATGCTTCAGCGCGCATGATCTCATCTTTTAAAAATTGGACTGCAAACGGGAACATCTCGGGTTTTTTTGTATTGCCGAGATTGATAATATAAGGCGCGTGCATCACGATATTAGACAAGCCATGCTCGGCCATAAAAGCTTCCCCGGCTGGAATATTCATCTCTTCAATTGGTTTGCGCCGCGTATTTTGGGGCGCACCGCTGTAGATCATAAACGTCGTCGCCTCATAACTCGCTGCTTCTTTAGCCGCGCCGAGTAACATTTCTTTTCCTTTCAGACTTACATGTGATCCGATCAACATATTTTCTTCCTCCTATTATAGTGTCACTAGCAGCATCGCCGTCATCAGTGGCAAACTGATCAAAAAACTCAGTGATGAAGTAAAGCCTACCACTTCCGCACGCATTCCCGCATTGACACTGCTGATCACGCCAAATGTCGGAACCGGACCGATCGCAAGTAAACACAAGACGAGCTTGATGATCGCCGGCAATGGCAACAGCGCGAACAAAACGGCAATGGCTAAACCAAACCCATACTTGATCGCTAACAGGCGACCGACTAAATTCAATTCTTTTCGCGGTAAGCGTAATTCTAAAAACAAACCGATCATAAACATCGACAAAAAAGTATTCGCGCTTGCGATCGGCTGGATTACTTGCGTCACCTCTTTTGGCAACTCGATGGCAAAACTGCGCAATATAAGCATCACCAGATAGACTAAAAATGGGACCGAGCGTGCGAGACGTTTAGCGATCAAAGCCGGACTGGGACGCTTTTCCGCATCGCCCGTGAGTGCTTCGACGACTACATTTGAACCACCTGCTAACATCACACTGTTGCCGATATCAAACAACGACAACAGCGGGATCGCTTGGGGCAAAAAACTTTGCACAAACGGCAAAGCAAAATTCCCTACATTATAACCGGAACCGCAGTGCATGATAAACGCACGTTCAACGGGTTTTTGTTTGCGAGAAAACGCACCGCCTAACAACACGAACAACAAATTCAGCCCGATTCCTAAAACAATCAACAATAATAAATTCAGTTTGACTTCTAAACGCGTCAAATTGACGATGATGGCAGCCGGCAAAGTCACATTGATCACGATCAGCGAAAGCGTATTGCCATCTGCTTTACTCAACAAATTGGCGCGCTTAGTAAGATAAGCGAGCACGATGATCAAAAATAATCCGGCAGAATTTAATAAAATAGTGGTCATGCGTTTTTAAGTCAGCTCCTTTTTTGATCAGTTAATTTTTTAGCATTTACTTATTTCAGTCGCAACTTTGGTGAGTCGTTTTTCAAATCAACCAAGTGTTCAGCTGAGTTGATTTTCCCCACCGTTACTACGGCTTTCAATTTTTTTATCATTTGCTTAAAAAATCCAGCCGCACACAGATTATGAAACAAGGAACGAGCGACAGCCTAGTTGCTATCCTCGTTCCTTGTTAGAGTGATTAAAATTCTAAAACAAAATATTTTTTCTTGCCGCGGCGTAAGACGATGTAACGCTCGGCTAATTTATCTGTGTCACTTAAGACATACGCGGCATCTTGCACGCGGTCACCATTGACATAGATCGCGCCGTTTGTGATGTCTTCGCGCGCTTGCCGTTTGGATTTTTCGATGCCAGCAGTCAGCAAGATCTCCACTAAATTCAACTCATCACTCGCACTCACTTGATAACTGGGCACATTTTTGAAACCTTGTTGGATCTCTGCGGCGTTCAAGTTTTTCACTTCGCCAGAAAATAGTGCTTCTGAGATGTGCAAGGCTTGTTCATAGGCTGTTTTTCCATGAACAAGAGTGGTCATTTCTTTAGCCAACGTTTTTTGTGCCAAGCGTTTTTCCGGTGCTTGTTCAAATTCTTGTTCAATCGCGTCGATCTCAGCTAATGGCAAGAACGTAAAGTATTTCATGAATTTGATCACGTCACGGTCATCGGTGTTGATCCAAAATTGGTAAAACTCATACGGCGAAGTTTTATCCGCATCAAGCCAGACCGCATTGCCTTCTGTTTTCCCAAATTTTGTTCCATCGGCTTTGGTGATAAGTGGCATCGTCAAACCGTAAACTTGTTTGCTTTTTTCACGGCGTACGAGTTCGATCCCCGATGTGATATTGCCCCATTGGTCACTGCCGCCCAATTGCAATTTACAATCGTAGCGTTCATTTAATTGAAGAAAATCGTAAGCTTGCAATAATTGGTAAGCAAATTCGGTGTATGAGATCCCCGTTTCGATCCGGCGTTTGACACTTTCTTTACTCATCATGTAATTGATGGTGAAATTTTTCCCGACATCCCGCAAGAAATCAATCATCTTCAACTCGCCAAGCCAGTTGTAATTATTTTCGATGATCGCTGGGTTTTCACGATTATCAAAATCGATAAACCGTGACAATTGATCTTTGATACGTTGTGACCAAGTTTGCACTGTATCTAACGTATTCAGTTGACGTTCGGCATCCTTAAATGAAGGGTCTCCGATCATCCCAGTTCCGCCACCCACTAACGCGATGGGGACATGGCCATTTTGTTGGAAGCGTCGTAAGGTCAAAATCGGTAGCAAGTGTCCGATATGTAAACTATCTGCAGTCGGATCAAAGCCGATATACAATTTGATAGACTCTTCATTCAATAGTTTTTCTAATGCCTTTTCATCCGTGGTTTGGAAGACTAAGCCCCGTGCTTCCAACTCTTGAAAAAAGTCCAAGCTCATAGTATTGCCTCCTTATTTTATATATACTGTTTCATAGTAACTGAAAAAGTCGCCGAATAAAAGGCATTCCCCGTAAAACTTTCGCTTTTTATTTGAAGTTTTCATTACAAATGATTGAGGCGCTTGTAGATAGAAGATAGTTTTTGTTATAATTCAACAGATAATGAATTAGAAGTATGAGGTGAACCTTTTGAGTCACGAAAAAAAATCGAATAAAAAGAAACGGACTACCCCGACACCGGCTACGCGTTTGGGTCCAGTTTTTCATATCAACGTCGCGTTAAAAGTCATCAAGTCACTGCTGTTGGTTTTTATCGTCACTTTATTTTTAGGTGGTATGTTAGTTGCTGGGATCGGTACGGGTTATTTTGCTTGTTTAGTGGAAGGAACGCCGACACCGACGAAAAAAGAAATCAAACAAAAAGTCGGCGACGTCGCAGAATCATCTAAGTTGTTGTACGCTGACAATCGCACGATCGCTTCGATCACATCTGATCCGGTCCGTGACAAAGTCAAATCTGACGAGATCTCGCCTTGGGTCAAAAAAGCAATCGTCTCGACTGAAGATGAATACTTTTATAAGCACCACGGTGTCGTACCAAAAGCGGTCGTCCGCGCGTTGTTAGGCGAACTAGTTGGTTTTGGCGCAGGCTCTGGGGGTTCAACCTTGACCCAGCAGTTAGTCAAACAGCAAGTGTTGACCAGTGAGACTTCTTTTAAACGAAAAGCCAATGAGATCTTACTAGCGTTAGACGTGGAAAAATATTTATCTAAAGATGAGATCTTGACCGCGTATTTAAACATCTCACCATTTGGTCGCAACAACAAAGGCCAAAACATTGCGGGGGTAGAAGAAGCGGCAGTCGGATTGTTCGGCATCCACGCAGCTGATTTGAATTTACCGCAAGCTGCTTTTATCGCCGGTCTCCCTCAAAGCCCGATCGTCTACACGCCTTACACAAGCACGGGGGATTTGAAAGATGATTATTCGATCGGGATGGATCGGAAAGATAATGTATTGTTCAACATGTATCGTCAAAAGCGGATCACTAAAAAACAATACGATGAAGCTAAGCAATACGATCTATCAAAAGATTTTCAATCACGGGAAGAACGTCAAAGTGAAAAACACGGTTTCTTGTATTACACCGTCTTCAATCAAGCGGTCGACATCATTGCCAAACAATTGGCCGATGAAGATAAAGTCAGCGCAAAAGATTTCAACACGACGCCTGTTTACAACCGGTATGTCGAACTAGCAAAAACAAAAATGCAAAACCAAGGGCTGCAAGTCCACTCAACGATCAACAAGGATGTTCATGACGCGATGCAGCTGGCTGTCTCTGAAGCTGGCGATTACCTCGATGACAGTTCCAGTGAGACGACGGAAACCGGGAATGTCTTAATGGACAATCAGACCGGAAAAATTTTAGGTTTCATCGGCAGTCGAAATTATAATAAAAACCAAAACAATCACGCCTTTGACACGAAACGTCAAGCTGGCTCTTCCATCAAACCGATCTTAGTTTATGGTCCAGCGATCGACCAAGGCTTGATCGGT
The DNA here is from genome assembly GCF_902706605.1 of Enterococcus sp. CSURQ0835. Lineage (GTDB taxonomy): Bacteria > Bacillota > Bacilli > Lactobacillales > Enterococcaceae > Enterococcus_A. Next base: position 260,895 of record NZ_CACSLH010000001.1, read on the forward strand.
TCTGAAACCCGAGTCGCGGATTATCCGATGCGTTACAAACGGGGCGAAAATGCTGGTAAGCAATTGGAAAATGCAGAAAACAAAGGTTCTAAAACTTTCCAAACTGTTCGCGAAGCCCTAGAAGAATCAACCAACATCCCTGCCTATCATGTCTACCAAGATCTATTGGAGAAAAAAGGCGGCGGCTCTGATCAGTTCGTCTACAATAATTATTTGAAGAAAATGAATTATCCCGCTTCCCATGACTGGGGCGTTGAAGCCGCACCGCTAGGAACGACCGACATGACGACGGCGACCCAAGTCAACGGGTTCCAAGCCTTGGCAAACGGCGGTGTGTATCAAGAAGGTTATGTGATCGACTCCATCACTGACAGTACCGGAAAAGAAATTTACAAACACAAAGCTAATCCGGTCCAAGTTTACTCACCGGCCACAGCTTCGATTATGAACAATTTGATGCGCAGTGTGATTGACGAAGAAAAAACGACGCCTTTCAAAAGTTTGTTGAGCGGTGTCAGTTATCCGCTAAGCACTGCAGATTGGGTCGGAAAAACTGGGACGACAGATAACTACGTCGATAACTGGTTAGTCGTCTCAACTCCAGGAATTACATTAGGCGGTTGGACTGGGCGCGATGATAACAAACCGATGGATGATAATGCCGGCACGCGAACTGCGAATTTTATGGCGTACTTAGCCGGTCGCATCTATAGCGTTGATCCGGATATTTTCAAGACCGATGAGAAATTCAAACTCACCGACGATGTCCAAAAATCAAAAGTCTCTTCCTTTACCGGTTTGCAACTGCAACCAAAAACCGTCACGACGGATACTGGCTCTAGCTACTCTGATCCAGGTAAAGAAAAAACGTCTTACTGGGCGAAAGATGGTCCAGGAGCAAATGCCTATGAATTTGGGATCGGAGGCACCTCCGATGATTATCGCGATTATTGGGCGAAACGCAATCAAAGCAGCAGTAGCCGCAAAACGAGCAATCGGACTTCCAGCAATGATGAGGAAGACGATGACGATACGGAGACGAACACGAACCAAAATCAAAACACGAATCAGTACAACAATAATCAATCCAACAATAATCAGTACAACAACCAATACAACCAATACAATCAATACAACTATGGTCAATAAGCAAAAAATAGAGCCCACTCGCGGCTCTATTTTTTGTAAACTCGTGACGAAACCTCAGTACGATCGCTGATTTTACAAGTGTCAAAATGTTTTGACACCGCCAAACCAGTAATGTCCAAGACTTTAGCTAGTCACGGCTGACTAATTCACTTAAATTAAAGTTAAAGGAGCGTTGACGATGCAACTACCACAACAAATCAAAAAACTTCGGGAACAGGCAGGATTTTCCCAAACGGAATTAGCCGAAAAAATTTATGTCTCGCGCCAGACGATCTCCAACTGGGAAAATGAACGCAGCTATCCCGATGTGGCGAATTTATTGTTGCTGAGTGTCTTATTCAACGTTTCGTTAGATGAATTAGTCAAAGGAGACGTGGACAGCATGAAGAAAAAAATTAAAAGTAAGCAGGAAATGAACATCTGGACGTGGGTGATGATCATAGCGATCGTAGCAGAAAGTTTAGCGGGTGTGCCGGCGGTTTTAACTTTTGGCTTAGGTGGCGGCTTAGCCCTCGTCTTTCCGATCTTTCTCGTTTCCATGTTCGCAGCGTTCAAATTGGAGCAGTTCAAAAAAAATAATGACTTAAAAACGTACGCTGAGATCGTGGCTTTTTATGAAGGGCGAACACTTCCCGCTAGAAAATCACCGACTGGAATCGATTGGAAAAAAATCGGGGCTGCCTGCCTCATCATGCTGATCGTCGCTGCGTTAAGTCTATTTAGTTTCTGGATCTTTTGGGTTGCCACCTAGATCAGTCGCCACTAAAAAATGTGCCGCCGTTTCAAAACGGGGCACATTTTTTTAGTCATATTTTTATTTGGTCGTTCCTTTTTCGTCGATGCCATGAGGAAGTAAGATCGTTTTTTCTTCGACTTCTTCTTTGTTCATCATCTTCGTTAACAGACGCATCGCAACCGCACCGATGTCATATAACGGTTGTGTGATCGAGGTCAACCGAGGACGCGCCACTTCAGTTAACAATGAATCATTGCTGGTGATGATCTCGAAATCTTCAGGAACTTTGATCCCTTTGTCTAATAAACCATCTAAGATCCCGATCGCTAATTCATCGTCCGTCACGTAAGCCGCTGTCGCACCACTGTTCAATAAACGATCGACTAAATTCAAACCGTCTTTGAAATTGTAGCTTGCTTCAAACACTAAGCCTTCATTATACGTCAAATCATTTTCAGTCAAGGCTGCTTTATAACCGCCCATCCGTTCTTGCCCATTGATTTCATCGATCAACGCGCCGCTGACAAACGCAACTTTTTGATTGCCATGTTTAGCTAACAAATCCACCGCTTCTTTGGCCGCTGCCGCGTAATCAATGTTGACACTACCGACTTGCGCATCTGGATCGATCGAACCAGCTAAGACGATCGGCGTTTTTGAACGTGAAAATTCAGCCCGCACTTCATCGGTAATGCGATGACCCATGAAGATCACGCCATCGACTTGTTTCGCTAACAAATTATTCAAGACGTTGACTTCTTTTTGCGTCTCACCATCTGAATTAGCTAAGATAATATTATACTTATACATCGTCGCAATGTCATCGATCCCGCGGGCCAATGAAGCAAAAAACATATTGCTGACATCCGGGATGATCACCCCGACCGTCGTCGTTTTTTTGCTAGCTAGTCCTCGCGCTACCGCATTTGGTCGATAATCTAAGCGATCGATCACTTCCAGCACTTTTTTACGCGTCGTTGGTTTGACATTTGGATTGCCATTGACCACTCGCGAAACAGTTGCCATTGAAACATTTGCTTCACGGGCAACATCATAAATTGTAATTGTTTGTTTTTCCATTATCTTTCCCCCGTCTTTTTTCTTGTTTTCAGAAAAAGTCATTTACATTTCCTAAAGATAATAGCATTTCCTTTCTTGCATTGCAACCGTTTTTATCTAACTTAAGAGTTTTTTTTGGAAGCGTTTCAGATATTAGTTTGAAGAAATAAACACTAGTGTTACAATAAATCTAGATCAAATGGAAAGAAGGGTTCTCATGAATCAAGAAAAAGTCAAAGAATTACGCAATTGGATGGAAAAAAACGGAGTCGAGCTCGCTTACATCTCAGACCCAAGCCATATCGGTTATTTTTCCGGCTTTGAGTCAAATCCAATGGAACGCATCTTAGCTTTATTCATTCCACTAGAAAAAGAGCCATTCCTATTCGCACCGGGCCTTGAAGTTGAAGATGCCAAAGCCAGCTCATGGGAATATGACGTCATCGGCTACTTAGATAGTGAAGATCCTTGGAAGATCATCGTCGAAGAGATCAAAAAACGCTACGGTGCACCGAAAAAAATGGCATTAGAAAAGGGCCAGCTCGTCTTAGATCGCTACCAAAAATTAGTCGATGCGTTTACGGGAACTGATTTTTCTGCAGATATGACGCCACTGATCCAACAACTTCAACTATATAAGACTGAAGAAGAATGTCAAAAATTGATCCAAGCCGGCTCCACTGCTGACTTAGCCTTTGAGATCGGTTTTAAATTAGTCAAACCCGGCGTGACAGAAGAAACGATCGTCGCAGAAATCGAATATGAATTGAAAAAACAAGGGATCAAACAAATGTCCTTCCCAACTGAAGTTTTAGCCGGACCAAATGCTGCTAGCCCCCACGGTTCTCCAGGTAAAAACACAGTCAAAGAAAATGAATTAGTTTTATTTGACCTTGGGACGATCGTCAACGGCTACTGTTCTGACGCTACTCGGACGGTAGCATGCGGCAAACCATCAGACCACCGGAAAAAAATCTTTGAGATCGTCTATGAAGCGCAAATGAAAGCCCAAGCTGCGATCAAACCGGGCATCACTGCCGCGCAATTAGACAAGATCGCTCGCGATGTTATCGAAGGCTACGGCTACGGTGAATACTTCAATCACCGTTTAGGCCACGGAATCGGGACGACGATCCACGAATTTCCTTCGATCGTTGCCGGCAATGACATGGAGATCAAAGAAGGTATGTGCTTCTCGATCGAACCAGGGATCTATTTGCCAAACGATGTGGGTGTCCGGATTGAAGACTGTGTCTATGTAACAAAAGACGGCTGCATTCCATTCACTAAAACACCAAAAGAATTAATCGTTTTATAAAATGAGTAAGCGAGCAACGCTTAAAACTCAAACGGCTTGTTCTTAGCAATCGACTAAGCGCAAGCCGTTTCTTTTTTTGTTATACTTGTTTTTGAAAGGATGATCCGATGAAACAACCACTTGCTCCACTCCTCACCCCACCAATTCAAACAGATTTTTATTTGGAAGACGAAGCGTTGTTCGAACAACTAGCAGCCGAAAATTTTGATTACAGTTACTTGACGTGTCGAAATTTAGTTTTGCACGATGCCCTCTTAAAACGTGTGACTTTGCAAAAGTCGCGCTTAGAACGCTTTGAAGCCAGTAACGTGATTTTTCGCCAATGTGATTTTTCGAATTTAGAACTACTGGGTGCTAGTCTCCACCAAGTGTGGTTCGATCAATGCAAATTGACCGGCGCTAACTTCGCGGAAAGTTATTTACGTGACTGTCGTTTTACAGATTGTGTCGCAGATTTTACTTCTTTTAGCCAGACGAATCTAAACGTTACCGCCTTTGAAACTTGTCGGCTGACAGAAGCAGAATTTTATCACAGCCGCTGGAAAGATCTCACGCTACAACATTGTGAATTGACCCGCAGTAATTGGTCAGCTACTAAACTGGCGCAATTAGATTTTTCCAGTAATCAGTTTGACGCGATCGCAGTCAGCCAAGAACAATTAAAAGGCGCCATCGTTACACCGGAACAAGCGCTCGTCTTCGCTCGCGGACTAGGATTAGTGATCAAATTGTAAACTACATTTTCAAACGTAAAACATCAGCCCCTCACAGCAAACACTTCGGCTGTGAGGGGCTGATGTTGTTCATAACTTTATTTTTCCATTGAATCAGGATTGTTTTGTTCAACATTTTCTTTTAGTTCTTCGATTTTCGCTTCGACTTTTTCAGCTTTGGCGTCCGCTTTATCGGCAGCCTTGTCGTTAGGATCAACTTTGTCTTTGACCTCAGCTTTACCCGCGTTGACTTCGTGTTGCATGTCTTCTTTTGCTTCTTTAGCATCGATTACGATATCATCTGACTCATCGATCACTTCATCTTTGACATCGTCAGCAGCTTTGCGGAAACGATCTGATAATTCACTCGTTTGATCTTTCAAATCATCTTTGGCATCGTCTTTGATCCCTTTGACGTTTCCGGCTGTGTTGCTCGCTTTTTCTTTGACAGAAGAAGCTAAGTCACTCGCTTGACTTTGGATATTGCTGGCGCGATCTTTCACCACTGAACCGACTTCGCTACCTTTTGATTTTAGATCTTCTGTATAACTTGAAGCTTGATCTTTCAAATCATCGGTCTTGCTAGCTAGATCATCTCGTAGTTCTTTCCCTGATTTTGGTGCAAACAATAATGCTGCGGCTGCGGCTGCAACCCCACCGATCATTGCTCCTGCTAAAAATCCACCTGTTTTTTTACCCATCTTACTGATCCCTCCTATAAGTTTGTTTGATTAGCGGTCTGCTTCCGGCCTTTAAAATATTTGATCGTAGACTGGCCGACTTTTCCTGCGACTTTGACTTTTGATTTGCCTTTGCCGACTGAGCCAACTTTGCCAATGAGCCCTCGACTAGCTGAATTCAGATCGGTCACGCTCTCACTTAAGTCAGCGACCGCTTGGAACAACGGGTCGATCGTCTCGACTTTCCCATTGACATCATTTAATAAATGATTGCTTTTAACGAGCAGACCTTCCACTTGGTGCATCAAAACATCGACATCTTTCGTCAAAACATCGATCGTGTTGTTCGCTTCTTTGACCGTCGTATCGACTTTTGACATCGTCTTTGAGACTTGCATCAGCAAACGCACGATAAAAATAACTAACACTACAAAGGCGATTGCCGCAATCAACGCAGCGATTTCCCCTCCACTCATCTGATCACTCCTTCAGGATTTATATGATTTCAAAAAATAATCCTCTTATTCTGACTATTATTATATCATTTCTAATGAAAATCACAAAAGTAAACCCTTGCGGAAGCTGAAAAAACAACTCGTAAAACCTTGCTGGTCATTTATTTTTTGAAACACCACTAACAAAGCAAAAGTTATATAACAAAAACTCACTATTTTGATCAAAATAGTGAGTTTTTGTGCTACACAGCCTTCGAGCAAGTCTAGAGCTGTGCTTATTTATTTTTTTTCGGTTTAGCTTCTGGAGCTTCCGCCGCTAATTTTTTTCCAGTCTCAATGATGTAGTTTCGCAATTGGTCTTTGATCTCAGGATGATGCAAGCCATATTCGATACTGGTAGTCATGAAACCAAATTTGTCCCCAACATCGAAACGTTTGCCGGTAAATTCATGGGCGAAGACCCGTTGCGTTTTGTTCAAACGATCAATCGCATCAGTCAATTGAATCTCATTGCCGGCTCCTGGTTGTTGCGTAGCTAAGATCTCAAAAATTTCTGGGGTCAACAAGTAGCGGCCGATGATCGCCAAATTACTTGGAGCTTTTTCTGGTGCTGGTTTTTCCACGAAGTTTTTGACATTGAATACGCCTTTTTCCACTTCTTCACCAGGATTAATGATCCCATATTTTGACGTTTCTTCGTGGGGTACGCGCATCACCGCGATCGTCGCCGCATGCGTCTTATCATAATCATTCATCAATTGTTTGGTCAGCGGCACGTTGTCTTCCATCAAATCATCGCCCAGCATGACAACAAACGGTTCATTTCCAACAAACGCACGGGCTTGTAAGACTGCATCGCCTAAGCCACGGGGGTGTGATTGCCGAATGAAATGTAGATTGACATCGGTCGTCTCTTCGACTAATTTCAACAAATCAGTCTTACCCTTTTCTTTTAAATTCATTTCCAATTCGATATTCGCATCGAAATGGTCTTCGATCGGCCGTTTCGCTTTACCCGTCACGATCAAAATATCTTCGATCCCTGATTTAAGTGCTTCTTCTACGATAAATTGAATCGTTGGTTTATCGACAATCGGCAGCATTTCTTTGGCCATCGCTTTGGTCGCTGGTAAAAATCGCGTACCTAGGCCGGCTGCCGGGATCACCGCTTTTCTAACTTTTTCACAACACATCGTCATCCCTGCCCTTCCGCTATTTTAAAGTGAATTCATTTTCATTGGTGCCTTCTCTAGTCATCAGATCCGTGCACGCTTGTTTGACTTCTTTGCCATTGTATAACACATCATAGATCGTTTCGGTGATCGGCATCGAAACATTCATCTGTTCCGAAAGTTCTTTAGCTGCTTTAGTCGTTGCCACACCTTCCACGATCATGCCCATATTGTCTAAGACTTCCGGCAATTTGTGACCTTTTCCTAATAAATTTCCCGCGCGCCAGTTCCGCGAATGGACTGATGTACACGTGACGATCAAATCACCAACGCCCGACAGCCCAATAAAGGTCAATGGGTTAGCTCCCATCGCCACCCCTAGCCGACTGATCTCAGCTAAACCGCGCGTCATGATCGCCGCTTTGGCATCGTCGCCATAACCTAAACCGTGAAGTGCACCGGCACCGATTGCGATGATATTTTTTAACGCAGCACCGGTTTCCACACCAATCACATCGTCATTCGTATAGATTCGCAAATAATCATTCATGAATAATTTTTGCACGTATAGCGCTAACTTTTCATCGCGACTGGCTGCCGTGATCGTTGTGATGTCATGCACGGCGACTTCTTCGGCGTGGCTTGGTCCAGAAAGCACCACAATTCCTTGGCGTTTTGCTTCGGGGATCTCTTCTTTCAACACTTCTGAGATCCGTTTATGGGTTTCTTGTTCCAAGCCTTTGCTGGCATGGATCACCACCGGTTTATTTTCGACGATTGCGCTGAATTGTTGCGCTACTGCACGGATCGCTTTAGTCGGTACTACAAATAAAACAGCGTCGACATCTTTGATCGCAGCTTTTAATTCTTTCGTCGCTACGATACTTTCGGGGATCTTTAAGTCCGGTAAATAATGGCGATTCGTATGATACGTGTTGATCTCATCGATCTGGGCGGGGTTATTCCCCCAGATCCTTACTTCATGGCCATTTTCGGCTAAGACTTGTGCCAGTGCCGTCCCCCACGAACCCGGTCCTAAGACTGCAACTTTTTGTTTCACGCGTAGCTCCTCCTTTGATGTGGTTCCTGTTACGTGAGCATTTAAACTGAGGCTCACTTCTTTAATTAAATGCCGTAACAAAAGCTGTTTCTGTTACGCTCTCTCGCTTTTTCATCATAACACACTTGATTTTTTTTAGGCAATGATTACAAAAGCGCTTCATTCTTTCCTAAACTTCTCCGATAATTCTTCACATTTTTACGCCGCCGAAGCCAGATCAAAACTAGTCCGCCGAAAAACAAACCAAATGACAACAGTTGCGACACCCGCAAGTTTGCAAACAAATACAAACTGTCCGTCCGCATCCCTTCAATGAAAAAGCGACCAAAGCTATACCAAACGACATAACTCAAAAAGAGCTCGCCTTCTTTGAACAGCTGGGTATACTTTCGCAAAAAAATCAGCAATAAAAAGCCGACGAAGTTCCAACTAGATTCATATAGAAAAGTCGGCTGCCGATAGAAACCTTCGATCCGCATATTTTGAATGATGAACTGAGGTAAGTGCAACCGATTTAAAAAAGCTTCGGTGGTCTTACCGCCGAACGCTTCATGATTCATGAAATTGCCCCAGCGACCGATCGCTTGCGCTAAGATCACACTGGGCGCACAGACATCTAAAAACAACCATGGATCGATAAAATTACGCCGCGTATACACGATCAAGACGATCAACGCCGCGATCAAGCCGCCATAGATCGCTAACCCGCCACTGCGAGTATTAAAAATCTGGATCGGATCGGCTAAATACGGCTTGAGATCGAACAACACATAATAAAGTCGGGCTCCCACGATCGCAAGTGGCAGCGCCCACAACATATAATTTGAAATGTCATCTTCTTTTAACCCGACTCGCAAGCTTTCGCGATTGGCTAACCATAAGCCAATCGCGATGCCAGAGACGATGATGATGGCATACCAATAGATCGGTAAGCCGAAAAATTCAAAGGCGACCCGATTAATCATTGCCAACATCTACTCACCCTTTTTCTGAATTTTCCTCGATCAAGTTCGTCAAACGACTCTCAAAAGTTTTCGTCGCGTCATACCCCATTGATTTCGCGCGGAAATTCATCGCAGCAACTTCAATGATGATGGCGACATTTCGCCCGGTCTTCACTGGGATCTTAACTTGCGGGATCTTAACTTCCGCGATTTCGACAAAAGTATTGGCACTGCCTAGACGGTCGTATTTTTTGCCTTTTTCCCAGTTTTCTAAATACACGACGAGTTGAACCGGCATCGAGCCGCGAACCGCACTCGCCCCAAACAGATCCATTACATCGATGATCCCGACTCCGCGGATCTCGATCAAATGCTGCAAAATTTTCGGTGGTTCCCCAACCAATGTCAATTCATCTTGTTGGTAGACATCCACTCGATCATCGGCGATCAAGCGGTGGCCACGCTTCACTAATTCTAACGCCGTCTCACTTTTCCCGATCCCACTATCACCTTGGATCAAGACACCTAGACCATACACATCGACTAACACGCCATGCACACTCGTCCGCGGTGCTAAACTGCCATTCAAAAAGCTCGACAACTCGCCTAACAAGCGCGACGTCGCAATCGGTGAACCTAGCACAGGAATATTGTATTCACTGGCAGCTTGAATCATTTCTTTTGGCGGCACGAGCCCCCGCGAGACGATAAACGCTGGCGTATCTTCACTGCACATCCGCCGCATCACCATCAAACGTTCTTCTGGGATCATCCGTTCCGCAAACGTGATCTCTTTATTTCCAAAAAGTTGTAAACGATCATGGGAATAATAATTGAAATAACCGGTCAATTCTAAACCTGGTCGCGAAATATCGCCCGTTTTGATCAAACGCTCCAAGCTTTTACTATCACCGGTCAAAACATCTAATGAAAGTTTATCAACGAGTTCTTTGACTTTGACCGTTTCTGACATCAAAAATTCCTCTTTTCTCCTCGATTTGTCTCTTATTTTATCATTTTCACTTGCAAGTTACTAGGACAGCTGTCAGTCTCCTTGCGATCTAGCTAAAAAAATAGTTTGTAAGTCTCAACCGCTTTACTCCAATCAAAACCACCCGTGTGAACGGGTGGTTTGCTCTTCGGCTGAAAGCCTCTATTACCGGCCACGGCCTAAAAGGCCCTCTGAAAGGTCTCCCTTCCGCACCACTTCTACTCGCTGATTCTAAAAGA
>NZ_CACSLH010000002.1 GCF_902706605.1 Enterococcus sp. CSURQ0835
TATCGTGGACATTTCCTGGTGTTACGACAAGACTAATAATAAATCCGTGATCTTCACATGCCATATGTGCGGAATAAGCAAATTGCTTTTCCCGCTCACTTTTTACATAATAGCCACTTTCAGGATCAGTCGTACTGACTTTTCGTTCCTTTAATTCTTCTACAAATTGATTTGACCACAACCTTTCAATGCCCCATGTAAAAGGACGTTTTCCTTCTTTTCTACGTTGTTCATTAATTTCATCTTCTAATTCAGTTTGGTAAGCCTTCGCCTCAATGTGAGTTCGCTCTTTATTGAATTTGTGCTTGTTCGCATTCGCTTTAATATGAGTTGAGTCAACATAAATAATATCCTCTGTCACAAATCCAGCTTTAACAGCCTGTTCTAAGATATAAGCAAAAATTTCTTCAAATAAGGTTGTTTCTCGAAAACGACGGGCATAGTTTTTACCGAAGGTAGAAAAATGAGGAATTTTTTCCTGAAAATCATAACCAATAAACCATCGATAGGCGAGATTCGTTTCAACCTCTTTAATGGTTTGACGCATAGATGGAATCCCAAATAAATATTGAATGAACACTAACTTGATCAAGACAACGGGGTCAATACTTGGACGCCCTAAAGTAGAATACGTTGATTCAACAATAGGATAAACAAAATCAAAATCAATAGCAGCATCAATTTTACGGACTAGATGATCTTTAGGAACTAACTCATCTAAAGAAATTTGAACCGTCTGTTTTCGACCATCTAACGGATGTTTTGACATCATCGCTCTCATTCCTTTCAATAGCATTGAATTCGTTTTCAATTCTATTATAAAAGAAAAGACTGTAAACATCATCCAAAAAGGGACTTTGTCTACAGTCTGAGTGGAAGGACCTTTTCAGGCCCTTCCACTTTTTTGACTATTTATTTCAATAATTCTTTCAACGTTGGCATATCGTGGACTTGGTATTTTTCTTTGAAAGCTTGGATCTGTTCAGCGGAGAATTTTTCAGGATCTAATTCTAATGCTTCAACTGGCAATGGTCGTTCGTCTTTGATTTTGACATCAATAACGACTGGCCGTTTGCTAGCTTTAGCAGCAGTAAAAGCAGGTTCCAATTGATCATACTCAGTGATCGTGAAACTATCAGCTCCTAGTGCTTCACCGACTTTGCCAAAATCAGCACCTTCTAGGAAAACACCGAATTTTTGTTGTTCTGTGTCTTCTTGTTCAGCTTCGATAAAACCAAATGCCTCATTAGAAAAGACGACGTTGATCACTGGCAAGTTGTATTTGACTTGCGTGATGATATCTTGCATCATCATGGCAAAACCGCCATCACCGCTTAACGTGAACACTTGCCGTTCTGGATAGCTCAATTGTGCAGCTAGGCCACCAGGAACGCCATAGCCCATCGTAGCGAACCAACCAGATGTCGTGAAGAGTTGCGCGCCATTGAGATCCAAATGGCGGATCGCATTGACGGTCACGTTTCCGACATCGGTGACAAAAATAGCATCTTTTTCAGCGATCCGATTGATTTCTTTAAAGATTGGTTCTGGCCGCAATGGTTTTTCGGCATCATTTTCAAAACTCTTGCGCCAGTTATGCCAATTCTTGATATTTTCTTGATTGGCTGTCAACCAGTCATCTTTTGGACGTGCGGCACCCATTTCTGCTAATTTTTGTAAACTGGCAGCACCATCTCCTAAAATGGAAACGTCTGTTTTATGGCGACGGCCAAATTTAGCAGCATCGATATCAATTTGGATGAATTTAGCAGCTGGGTTGAAGAAGTAATTGGCAAATGGAAAATCACTTCCCGCAAAAACGATCAAATCAGCTTCAGCTAATGCTTCATTTGCTGGTTTAGTTGCTACTCGAGCCGCAAAGCCTAAGAAGTTTTCGTAACTATCTGGAACGATCCCCTTAGCTAAAACAGCTGCGGCAACTGGCATTGAGTAGTGTTCTGCAAATAACTTGACTGCATCAAAGCCATCTCGTAACCCTTGACCGATGTAAAGAACCGGTTTTTGTGCCGCTTCGATCAAAGGAATCGCTGCTGCTAAATCTTTTTCGGCTGGTTGTAAAACGCCAGTCTTGTGTACTTCGGCAGTCGCTTCTTTTTGTTCGGTGATCTCAGCAAAACCAAAATCGACTGGGATCGTAACGACTGCGACACCATTGTGTTTATAGGCGGCTTTAATCGCTTCATCGACGACATGCGGCAAACTTTGTGGGGTCATGACGGTCCGATTGTAAACACTCACATCAGCGAACATCGGATTTTCATTTAACTCTTGGAATGAATTATAGTTCATCGTAGTCGAAGCGACTTGGCCTAACAAGGCAACGACTGGCACGTGATCCATTTGAGCATCGTAAAGTCCATTGATCAAATGGGTTGCACCAGGTCCAGCTGAACCAAAGACTGCACCGATTTTTCCAGTTAATTTCGCATCCGCAGCTGCCGCGATCGCGCCGGCTTCTTCGTGGCGGACTTGGATGTATTTTACCGATTCGCGTTCTTTGTAAAGCGCATCCATCGTCGAGTTGAATGATCCGCCGGGAATCCCGTAAATATGATCGATCCCCCATGCTTCAAATACTTTTACCATTGCAATACCAGCATTAATTGTTGACATCTTCTTATCCACTCACTTTCTTTTTGTAAGTATCTCTGTAACTAGTATAGCTTTTTTTGTTGAAAGTACCAAAGAAAGTGTCTTTTCAAACTTACTAGCAGCAGATATGGTAAAATAAAATTAGAAAATCAGGAGTAGGAGAATGTTATGCAAGCATGGTTATTAACATTGGCACCGTGGCAGCAAGCGTTTGTTGGAACGTTATTTACTTGGGGGATGACAGCTGCGGGAGCCGCAATGGTCTTTTTCTTTAAAAACATCAATCGGAATGTCTTAAATACGATGCTAGGTTTTGCTTCAGGAGTCATGATCGCGGCAAGTTTTTGGTCGTTGCTAGATCCAGCGATCGCAGCAGCAGAGGAAAATGGTTCGATCCCTTGGCTAGTCGTAAGTTTAGGTTTTGGTTTGGGTGGTGTCTTTTTATATTTAGCAGATAAGACGATTCCTCATATGCACTTTGGACCAAACCAAGAAAAAGAAGGGATCCCCAGCCATTTGAAGCGGACGATCTTATTAGTTTTTTCGATTACGTTGCACAATATCCCGGAAGGCTTGGCAGTCGGAGTCGCGTTTGGTGCGGCTAGTGAAGCTGCCAATCCGACAGTCGCCGTGTTAGCAGCAATTTCAGTTGCTTTAGGTATCGGCATCCAAAATTTTCCAGAAGGAGCCGCCGTTGCGATCCCGTTGCGTCAAGAAGGGTTGAGTCGGACGAAATCATTTTTATACGGACAAGCTTCAGGAATCGTGGAACCAATTGCGGCTGTTATCGGCGCGGTTTTAGTTACTAAAGTTGAACCGCTTTTACCGTACGCGTTGGCTTTTGCCGCAGGTGCGATGATCTATGTCGTGGTGGAAGAACTGATCCCCGAAGCACAAGTGACAACAGATAGCCACCATCACTTCGGCGTTTTTGGGACGATGTTAGGGTTTATCATCATGATGATCTTGGACGTGGCCCTTGGGTGATCATGGGAAGTCCGAACTAAAAAACGACGGACCGATTTTTAGGCCCGTCGTTTTTTGTGATTCAATTGTTCGTTAGTCTAATAGCGGCGTTGTCTTTTTTTAGTTAGCCAGTTAACTAGCCAGATCGCAATCAATAGTAGGATCGCGATTTTAAAGATCAGACCGATCAAACCAGTAACAACTGGGATGATTATTTTTAACGCGAGGCTAGCGACTAGAAACAAGCCGATCACCATCAAGATACGGACAACAAATGGATAATCTTTCATTTGGATCCCTTCCTTTGCTTTTTTTATAGTATACCAAGTCTAAAGCTGAGATTCGTCCAACTTAAGATGTATTTCTAGACAAATGACCAATTTTTTTGCTTAAATGAAAGAAAAATAAAGGATCTAGTTAAAGGAGTGTTCCAAATGTCGAAATCACGGATCGAAGCATTCACGGATGCAGTGATTGCCATCGTGATGACCTTACTCGTTTTAGAACTTCACGTGCCAGAAGCGGCAACGTGGAGTGCGTTTAGCGAAGTCGGACATAAGTTTTTGATTTATTTTATCAGTTTTATTTCATTAGCAATCTACTGGAACAATCACCATCATTTGTTCCAAAGTGTCCATAAAGTGGACGGCTTAGTTTTGTGGGCCAACAATTTCTTAGTTTTGATGATGACGCTGTTTCCGTTTGTAACAGCTTGGGTAGGAGATCATCCTCTTGATTGGCCGCCCCAAGCGTTGTACGGCTTGGTGATCTTAGGAACGGATATCGCTTATTACTTGTTAGTGCGCGCTTTGATCCACGCAAATGGCAGTGATTCACGAGTCGCACGTTTGTTCAATCATTATCCGAAATCTTATTTATCGATTGCTTCTGCAGCGATCGCCTTACTAGCGGGCAAATTGATCGCGCCGATCGCTGTTTTGGTGATCAACTTTTTAGTGTTGTTGCTGTGGTTTATCCCTGAAAAAAAAGTCGAAAAAACGATTTGATCCTGCTAGTTACAAGCAGGATTTTTTTTGACTTGCGTTTATGGTAAAGTAAAGGAAAAAGATCAGGTGAAAACATGTTACAAGCGATTATTTTTGATATGGATGGCGTATTAGTTGATTCGGAATACACGTATTTTCAAAGTAAAAGTGCGATTTTAGCGGCGGCTGGTCATCCAGTAACTGAAACGTATCATTATCAATTTATGGGAACGACGGGAGAATACATGTGGCAGCAGATGAAAACCGAATTTGCGTTGCCAGAGTCTGTTGCCCACTATGTCCAGCAAATGAATCAAGCACGCCAAACACTTGTAGCTGAAAATGGCGTCAAGGCAATCGAAGGAGCCCCTGCTTTAGTTAAACGGTTGGCTAAACGTTTTCCACTGGCAGTCGCTTCATCATCGGCTAAGACCGAGATCGAAGAAAACCTAGCGGCGCTTGGTTTGCGCGAGGCATTTAGTGTCGTGTTGAGCAGTGAAGAAGTCCCCCATTCTAAACCTGCACCGGATGTGTATTTAGAAGCGGCTGCTCGACTTCAAGTCAAGCCGGAAAATTGTTTGGGGATTGAGGATACGCAAAATGGAAGTTTAGCCGTTAAGCGCGCGGGGATGGTTTGTTTAGGTTATGCCAATCCCAGTTATCCGACACAAGACCTCAGCAATGCCGATGCTGTACTGACTTCATTTCATGAGGTAGGGGCCGCTGAGATCGAAATGATTTTTAAAGAACAAACTAAATAACACTAAAAAAACGATCACCCATTGAGGAGATGATCGTTTTTTAGTTGCTGAAAAATATTTTCGTTACGCGTCATAATCCGTATCGAGTTCACTTACTTTCAACTTGCCAGCAGCTTCTTGTTCGATTTCTTCTAAGCTCCGCCCACGAGTTTCAGGGACACAGAAGCGAATGAACGCGACACCTAATAAACAAATGATACCAAAGATCGCAAAGACCATTTCTTGTGGCATAGAAGCTGTCATGATCGGAAAGAGCAAACCGACTAAAAAGGAACCGATCCAGTTAAAAGAAGACGCTAGACCAGAAGCGCGTCCTCGAATCGCAAGTGGGAAAATCTCGCCTACTAAAACCCAGGTCAAAGGTGCCCAAGTAAAGGAATAAAAGGCAACATACACACATAAGAAGACGACGATCACCATTGGATGAGTTTTAACAAACGCATTCAAGATCGTAGGTAAGATGAAAGATAAGCCCATCATCGTTCCACCTAGCATCAACAATGTCCGCCGATCGAATTTGTCAGCGATCACTAAGAAAAAGAGTGCTCCGATCACGAGGATGATCCCTTGAATGATAGGCCACATCAATGCTTCACTGGCAGCGTGCCCCGTCGCTTTTTCAACGATTAATGGAATGTAGTAAAAAATAGCGTTCGCTCCTTGGAATTGTTGGAAGGCAGCGACGCCGATCCCAGCAATGACTAAAGGACGGTAGCGACTGTCCAACAAGGTTGACCAAGAAGTCGTTTTCAACGCTTTTTCTTCTCGTTTAGTCGTGGTCAAAATTTGTTCTAATTCACCAGCGACTTCTTCTGGTTTTCGAATGAAACTCAAGACTTGTTTGGCTTCAGCTAAGCGATTTGATTTAGCTAAAAAGCGTGGTGATTCCGGTAAGGCTAAGACGCCGATGAATAAAATCAGCGCTGGTACTGCCGCAAGCGCTAACATCAAACGCCAAGCGATCATATGTGGCAAGCCCTTTAATAAATAATCCATGATGTAAGATAGCAACATTCCAGAAACGATCATGACTTGATTGATCCCGGAAAGTCGCCCCCGCAAGTGAGCCGGTGACATCTCAGACATGTAAGCGGGGACCAGTGCTGAGGCTGCTCCTACAGCTAAACCAAGAAAAGTCCGGACAACAATCAAGTAGATTTGACCATTATTAGGTGACAAACCGGATAAAATCGAACCGATCATAAAAATCAAAGCAGAGATCAAGATCATTTTTCTTCGTCCTAAGCGATCGGATAAAACGCCCGCTAACGCCCCGCCAAAAATCGCACCTAGCATAACAGAAGAAGTGATCCAACCAATGATGGAAGCATCCCCTGTCAAATGCCAATCTCGTTGAAGAAATGGCAAAGCACCCGTCATTACGCCGATATCATAACCAAATAAAATCCCACCAAATGCACCGAAGAAATAAATAAAAGATGACGATATTTTTTTAGTCTGTTTAGTTTTTTCCATGAAACAATCCCCCAAGTGTTGAAATAAGTAAAGAATAAGTTGAGATTGATCGTTGTTTTGTAAGCGGTTTAATCTTACCTCAATTGTACGTACATTACAAGACTTATTTTTTCGTCCGTTTGCTAAAATACGGTTGACATGTACGTACATCTGGTGTACATTTACGTTGTAAGCGCTACTAAATTAGTTTGAAGTTAAGTAGATTGATCGATGTTGTAAAGGAGGGGGCTGCAATTAAATCAGCAGAAGAACAAAAAGCCCAAGCACTATTAGATATTATGGATGGTCGGACAGCTTTAGGGATTGAGTTCGGTTCAACGCGGATCAAGGCAGTTTTGATTGATTCGAGTTATGCACCGATCGCAGCTGGAAGTTACGAATGGGAAAATCAATTAGAAAATGGAATCTGGACCTATTCATTAGAAGATGTTTGGAAAGGATTACGAATCAGTTATCGCAAAATGGCAGCGGAAGTATTTGAAAACTACGGGGAAACGTTAAAGACGATCGGTTCAATCGGATTTAGTGCGATGATGCACGGCTACATGGCCTTTGATCAGGACGACAAATTATTAGTTCCGTTTCGGACGTGGCGTAATTCGATTACGGAAGAAGCCGAAAAGATCTTAACAAAGGAGTTTGCCTACAATATTCCGCAGCGCTGGAGTATCGCACATCTGTATCAAGCGATTTTAAATGATGAACCACATGTTAAAAAAATCAAATTTTTAACGACTCTTGCAGGTTATGTCCACTGGCAAATGACTGGGGAAAAAGTATTAGGTGTAGGCGATGCTTCGGGAATGTTTCCGATCGATCTAGAAACTAAAAATTATAACCAAGCAATGGTGAAAAAATTCAGTCAGTTGATCGCAGATAAAGAGCTCGATCTAGATTTGAATGTGATCTTACCGAAAGTTCTACTAGCAGGAGCAAAAGGCGGGAAGTTGACACAATCTGGTGCTTCGCTATTAGATCCAACCGGTAATTTACAAGCTGGGATTCCTGTTTGTCCACCTGAAGGAGATGCGGGGACCGGAATGGTAGCCACTAACAGCGTAGCACCGCGAACCGGTAACGTTTCAGCCGGCACGTCAGCGTTTGCCATGATCGTGTTGGAAGATGAATTAGCTGAAGTTTATCCAGAGATCGACCAAGTTACGACGCCTGCGGGTGATTTAGTTGGAATGGTCCATACAAATAATTGTTCGTCTGACATCAATGCTTGGATGAAATTATTTGATGAATTCACGAAGAGTTTAGGCTTAGAAATCAGTCAAGACAAATTGTTTTCGATCTTGTTCAATGAAGCGTTGAAAGGTGATCCAGATTGTGGTGGCTTACTATCTTATGGCTATTTCTCAGGCGAAAATATCACAGGAGTCAATGAAGGTCGGCCATTATTTGTCCGTTCACCTGAAAGCAATTTCAACTTAGCGAATTTCATGCGAGTTCATTTAGCCAGTGCATTTGGCGCGATGCGTATCGGAATGGAGATTTTGAAAAAAGAAAATATCACGATCGACAAACTCGTGGGCCACGGTGGGATCTTTAAAACACCGGTAGTTGGTCAAACAATTTTAGCAGCTGCGATGGAAGCACCCGTCACAGTGATGGAAACAGCGGGTGAAGGTGGCGCGTGGGGGATCGCGTTATTAGCAGCGTACATGGAACAGGCAAAAGGGAAAGAGTTAGAACAGTTCCTAGCTGAAACGGTCTTTGGCGCTGATCAAGGTCAGACGATCGAACCGACTGAAGCAGATCTGAAAGGGTATGAAGCATTCATCGAACGGTATCGTCAAGGGATCGAAATTGAAAAAAGTGCGATCGAACATTTAAAAATTTAAAACGGGGGCAATAAAGCATGTTAGAACAATTAAAAGAAGAAGTTTTTGAAGCCAATCTTGAATTACCTAAATATGGTTTGATCAAATACACGTGGGGCAACGTGAGTGCTTTTGATAAAGAAACGGGTTACTTTGTTATTAAGCCAAGTGGTGTCAGCTATGAAAAGATGAAAGCATCTGACATGGTCGTGGTGGATCTAGACAACAACGTGATTGAAGGGGAGCTGAATCCATCTTCTGACACACCGACACATGCTGTCTTATACAAAGCTTTCCCTGAAATCGGTGGTGTCGTCCATACGCATTCCACTTGGGCAGCTTCTTGGGCACAGGCCGGATTGGACGTTCCAGCAATGGGAACCACGCATGCCGATACCTTTTACGGCTCAGTCCCTTGCGCGCGGTATTTGACACAAAAAGAGATCGATGATGGCTATGAACATGAAACAGGAAACGTCATTGTTGAGACTTTTAAAGAGCGTGGTTTGAAACCGTTAGAAGTTCCGGGTGTGTTATTACACGGTCATGGTCCTTTCACTTGGGGCAAAGATGCCAGCAGTGCGGTGATGAACGCAGTCGTCTTAGATGAAGTCTGCAAGATGAATTTTATCACTCGGCAATTGAACAGCTATGCAGAAGAGTTGCCACAACGCGTGTTAGATAAACATTATTTACGGAAACACGGTAAAAATGCGTATTACGGTCAAGGAAATCATTAAAAAATAAATTTTAAGGGAGAATCGCAAATGTTAGAAGTAAGCAAAAAAGAGTTTTGGTTTGTTGTAGGGTCTCAGTATCTTTATGGTGAAGAAGCGTTGGCATCTGTCCGGACAGACGCTGAAAAAATTGTGGAAGGCTTGAACAACAGCGGCAAATTACCTTACCCGATCGTTTTGAAAGAATTAGCCGTTACCGCTGATACGATCACAAAAATCATGAAAGAAATCAACTATCGCGATGAAGTGGCTGGAGTCATCACTTGGATGCATACTTTCTCGCCAGCTAAAATGTGGATTCGCGGGACAAAATTATTACAAAAACCATTGCTACATTTAGCAACCCAATTCAATGAAAGTATTCCTTGGAAAACGATCGACATGGACTTCATGAATCTGAACCAAAGTGCTCATGGCGACCGAGAATATGGATTTATCAACGCGCGTTTGAAAAAACAAAACAAGATCGTAGTTGGTTTTTGGCAAGCTGAAAAAGTCCAAACTCAAATTGCTGACTGGATGGATGTTGCCGTGGCATTTGATGAAAGCTTCAATATCCGGGTTGCGCGTTTTGGTGATAACATGCGAAACGTCGGCGTTACAGAAGGAGACAAAGTTGAAGCTCAGATCCAATTTGGTTGGGTCGTGGATTACTTTGGGATCGGTGATCTAGTTCAAGTGATCGATGCGGTAACCGATGAAGAAGTAGATGCATTATTTGAAGAATATAAAAAATTGTATGACTTTGAGTACGGCGATTACGATCAAAAAACATGGGAAGACCACGTCAAAGTTCAAGCGAGACAAGAAATCGGGATGCGTCGTTTCTTAGAACAAGGTAATTACAATGCGTTTACAACGAACTTTGAAGATTTATACGGAATGCAACAATTACCTGGTCTAGCAGTTCAACGGTTGAATGAGGAAGGCTACGGTTTTGCTGGTGAAGGAGATTGGAAAACAGCGGCGATCGATCGTTTGATGAAAGTCATGGCACGTAACGAGAACACTGGTTTCATGGAAGATTACACGTATGAATTAACAAATGGCCAAGAAGCGATCTTAGAATCACATATGATGGAAGTTGATCCAACGCTTGCTGCCAACAAACCAAAAATCGTCGTTTCACCACTTTCAATGGGTGACCGTGAAGATCCTGCTCGTTTAGTTTTTGATGGTAAAGCAGGTGAAGGTGTCGTCGTTTCAATGGCTGACTTTGGAACGCATTACAAATTATTGATCAATGAAGTCAGCGCATTTGAACCAACAGAAGCTGCACCAAACTTACCAGTTGCACGTGTGATGTGGACACCAAAACCTAACTTTTACGATGGTATCCATGCCTGGATCGAAGCTGGCGGCGGTCATCATACTGTTGTTTCTTTAAATTTGACAGCTGATCAGATCCAAACTTGGGCGAAATTAGTTGATTTAGAAACTGTGCTGATCAACTAATTTATCTGAGTTCCTCCTAACTTGCGGCTAGGTCAGAAGTCGTCTTCTGGCCGGCTGTTTATCCAAAAATCAGGAGTTGGACATGTTAATGTTCCGCTCCTTTTTTCTAGTTTATTTGGAGCAAAAAAAATATTTGAGTAAAATTAACCAAAAAAGTATTTACAGGTGAACGGTTTCACGATATACTACGAAGTAATAAAAGTAAATTTAACTTTAAAAGGAGATTCATTATATGACAGTCGTTGACTTTGATTCAAAAGACTATTTGAAAAAACTTGATGCTTGGTGGCGCGCTGCTGATTATGTTTCAGTTGGCCAATTGTATTTAAAAGATAACCCTTTATTAGATCGTCCGATCGAATCTTCTGACGTAAAAGTTCATCCAATCGGTCACTGGGGCACTATCTCAGGTCAAAACTTTATTTATGCTCATTTACTACGTGCGATTAATAAGTACGATTTGAACATGTTTTATATTTCAGGTCCTGGTCATGGTGGGCAAGTTATGGTTTCAAATGCTTACCTTGATGGAACTTATACTGAAAAATTCCCTAAAATCACACAAGATAAAGAAGGAATGAAAAAGTTATTCAAACAATTCTCATTCCCAGGCGGGATCGCATCGCATGCGGCGCCTGAAACACCAGGTTCGATCCATGAAGGTGGCGAACTTGGCTACGCATTGTCTCACGCAGTCGGTGCCGTTTTAGATAATCCAGATGTGATCGCAGCACCTGTTGTTGGTGATGGCGAAGCAGAAACCGGTCCATTACAAGCTGGCTGGTTATCAAATAATTTTATCAACCCAGTTAATGATGGTGCGATTTTACCGATCCTTTACTTAAATGGCGGAAAGATCTCAAATCCAACTGTCTTTGAACGTAAAAGTGATGAAGATTTACAAAAATACTTTGAAGGTCTTGGCTGGAAACCTTACTTTATCGAAGGAACTGACCCTGAAAAAGTTCATCCAATCATGGCGCAACAAATGGATAAAGCCATTGAAGAAATCAAAGCGATCCAAGCTGAAGCTCGTAAAGGCAAAGCTGAAGCTGCTACGATGCCTCATTGGCCAGTCTTAGTTGTTCGTACACCAAAAGGTTGGGGCGGACCAAAAGAATGGGATGGCGAAAAAATTGAAGGAACTTTCCGAGCTCACCAAGTGCCAATTCCAGTAGATGCTAACCATATGGAACATATCGATGCATTAGTAGATTGGATGAAATCATATCGTCCAGAAGAATTATTTACTGCAGATGGACAGTTAAAACCTGAAATCGCTGACTTTGCACCAAAAGGCGACAAACGGATGTCAGCTAACCCAATCACAAATGGCGGGATTGATCCAAAAGCATTGAACATGCCAGATTGGAAACAACATGCGATCGATACTTCAACTCCAGGTGCCGTTACAGCACAAGATATGATCGTCTTTGGGGAACAAGCGCGTGACTTGATCGTGAAAAACCCAGATAACTTCCGAATCTTTGGACCAGACGAAACGAAATCAAATCGTTTGAACAAAATCTTTGAAGTTACGAATCGTCAATGGTTAGAGCCAAAAGAATCGTCTGATGAATGGCAATCTTCTGTTGGCCGGGTAATTGATGGTCAATTATCAGAACACCAAGCAGAAGGCTTCTTAGAAGGTTATGTCTTAACTGGACGTCATGGCTTCTTTGCAAGTTATGAATCATTCTTACGTGTTGTCGATTCAATGTTGACCCAACACTTCAAATGGTTACGGAAAGCCAAAGAACAATCTTGGCGTAAAAATTATCCTTCATTGAACGTGATCGCAACTTCAACTGTTTTCCAACAAGATCACAATGGTTACACTCACCAAGATCCAGGTGTCTTGACTCATTTAGCTGAGAAGAAACCTGAATTCATTCGTGAATATTTACCAGCTGATGCAAACTCATTGATGGCTGTGATGGATAAGGCTTTACAAGAAGAAGAAGTAATCAATTTGATCGTTTCAAGTAAACACCCTCGTCCACAATTCTACTCAGCTGAAGAAGCTGAAGTATTAGTCAACGATGGTTTGAAAGTGATCGATTGGGCTTCAACAGACAAAGGTCAAGAACCAGATGTTGTTGTAGTGGCTGCTGGGACAGAACCTAACTTAGAAGCATTAGCTGCAGTTTCGATCTTGAACAAACAATATCCAGACATGAAGATCCGGTTTGTCAATGTCGTGGATATCTTGAAATTACGTCACCCTGATGTTGACCCACGTGGTTTATCAGATGAAGAATTCGATACGATCTTTACAAAAGACAAACCAATCGTCTTTGCTTTCCATAGTTTTGAAGGCATGGTTCGTGATATCTTCTTTGATCGTCATAATCATAACGTCCGGATTCATGGTTACCGTGAAAACGGCGATATCACAACACCATTTGATATGCGTGTTCTAAGTGAAATGGATCGCTTCCACTTAGCTCAAGATGCTGCTGAAGCTGTTTACGGCGAAAAAGCTGCTGAATTTATGCAAAAAATGGAAGACACAGTTAATTATCACCATGACTACATCCGTGAAAACGGTGAAGACATTCCAGAAGTCAACAACTGGAAATGGGAAAAATTAAACTAATTGCTTCTCAGCTAGCTTGAGTATAGCGGGTACAATCAATGAACGTTGATTGTACCCGCTATTTGTTTTTTTGACTGACAGTAAGAAATGAAAGCAGATTCGGGTAATTAGCTGCCTAAGTTGAAGTAATTGCCTGGATCCTGCAGTGAATAATGGCTTTATTTATCTGATTTAGATTGAAAAAAGGAAGTGAACGTAACAAGGTGTTCACTTCCTTTTTTTTGCTTATTTGTTGAATTTAGAAGTTTGGAAAGAGGATAGACAAAAGTGTGAAATATCTTAATTTTTGTTTGTGATAGAAAATAGAAGCGCTTTCTTTTCGATGGTAATCTTAAAGTGTTGAAAGAGGAGGCGCTAAAATGATTGAAAATCAGAAATTTAAACTGACATTTGGACCAGCCGGACAACTCGTCCAATTGCTGATGAAAGAAGATCCCCATCAGATGAACTGGGTGATCGACGAAAATTATTTAGAACGTTTAGGGTATCCAGGAAAAGATAAAGTGTTTGGTCATTTTGAGTTGAAGCTTACTGACCAGCTTTACACTAGCCAACAAGTTCGTCCGACTGTTGAACAGACAGGCGAACAAATCCATTTTTATTATGCTTTCGGACCAGTGACCGTTAAAGTGAGCTATGATTTAGCAGCTGGTAAGTCCGAACGCTTTGATTGGACGATTGAATTGATCAATCAAACAACGGAACCATTAGCTATAACAGATTTTGGTGTTTGGCTCTCACTTGCTTATGTCATGTTTCGTGATAAAGAAGTCGCTAAAAATATTCATGATTCAGCTGCTGTTTTTCCAGCGATCTCGACTAACTATACGAAAGTAAATGCAGTGCGACGGGATAATGAAGGCGCTAATCTTGGTTTGTATCAAGTTAGCGGTGAGACACGTTCAATCGGGACGTATTGCGAGTATGAAAATCTCTTTTTCGAAAATGTCTCTCCTTCACTAGATGGATTATTATTCCATAAATTGATCTTAGCCGGTGGTTACCCTGAAGGATTTGAAAATCGTGATTGGATCTACTCAAAAGCCGGCTTTACTTTGGAACCACAGTCTAGTAAAAAATGGCAGTATGCTTTTGTGATCAATGATTCGCAAGCTGATTTTTATCAACAAGCGTTTGACTTGAAGCATCCAAAGATCGAATTCGAACCTTTGACGATTGTTTCTCAGCCGATTCAAGTGACCTTTACTTTGCCAGAGCAGGCGATTGAATCGGTTCGTTTAGTGCACAAAGCCAAAACGTTAACCGCAACGGGATTGACCGATCAAGTCACTCAATTGACTCCGACCACGTATCAGCTGCGTTTTACCCCAGAAACTTTAGGAGAGCATCAGTTAATCTTACGGTTAACTGATGGCACAGAAGATTTTGTCGTTTTCAATGTGATGGATGACTTGGCAAATGTGATCGAAGAAAGAGTCGCTTATATTTGCGACACACTTTATAACGGTGCTTCCGGCAGTACACCTTATGCGTTTGAACCGATCTCCAATCAAGGGGAGTCATTAGGTAAATTGACGTTAGTTTTGAAAAAGAATCTGTTAGGGGATTTATCGGTTGAACAGGTTCGAAAAGTTGAGGCCAGCGCAGTCAACTATGTTCGACCAAAGTGGTTCATCGAAGGCGACTTCAAACGACCACGTAAACTGTACGGAGAATTTTACCGCCCAATGGATTTTGAGTATATCGGTCATCTGTTCTTATTATTGTCTGAATTTGATGCGGAAGTCTTACAGCTAAATGATCCTGTCACTTACTTACAATGGACAGCCGATGTCTTTAACTTACGGGTGAATCCAGACTTGCATGAAGGTGAACGTGGGAAAGAAGAAGCGCAAATGTTAGGAGTCTACTTCTTATACATCCAAGAACTGTTAGAAAAACTCAAACATTCAGAGTTACAAGCGACTTATCAAACGATCAAACAATTATGGGAACAAGTTACTCAGCGGGTCAATGCAGAAAGTGTCACGTATCGTTCCGCGATCACGGAACATTTTTATGATAATGCTGGGTTTGGTCCTAGCGCGGGAGCTTTGAGTGAAGTTCGTTTACAAGCGGGTGCTGAACGTTATGGTCAGTTATTGTTAGCGAATATCGGTTATTCCAACGATTTCCGAGCTCAAAATCCGGATCGTTGGTGGGAAGCTTTGACCTATATGATCCATTCATTGTGGGGCGGTGTTACGGCAGCAGCCACGTACAAAGTGTATGAATTCTTGAAAGATCCAGCGTATTTAGAAGCGAGTTATCGGGCCACAGCTGGGATTTTGTATTGCTATGACACGCATTCCACGACCACGTTGCCATTAGCTAAAGGGATGGCGGCTTCGACTTACGCCGTAGCTGGTCCGCATCTCAATCGTCTAGATCTTTCTCGCGAACGTTTCGGTCAAGCAACCTTCTTTAAAGATGGTGGGATCTTTGCTCGATTATTTGAAAATGATACGCAAACGCCGGATTGGGATATGGGCGAAGAACTCGTAGCGTATTTAGATAGTTTTGGTCAAAAAACCTTTATCTTGAAAAATGCCGAACAGATCCGAGTGATCAATGGTAGTTGCGAAACGACATCTGATGGGTATTTGATCAAAAGCTTCGCACCTTACTGTCAAGAGTTCGTTCTCATTGAAGCAGGTAACGAAACAAAAATTGCTTGTGAGAATTCTGAAAAGGAATTATGGTTAAAAAAAGGAGTTGCCATACAATGAAATTAACGATTGATGAAAAACAATTTGCGCTTTCACTGATGTAAAAAGAAAAACCAGCTGGGATGAGTAACGAGCAATTCATCAAAGAAAATTTGTTGCTTTATTTAGAAGCTGTGATCGCGGTCAATCGCTTCAATTCATTGGAAGAGAAGCAATTTCAGCAAATGAAAGAAAATGATATTCGTGAAGTCATTACTGATATTCTAGGTGCTCGCTTAAATTCTTAAAAAGGAGTTGGTAGATCATGTCAGATCAGATCATTTCGATCTCAATCCCACCGTTTCCAGATTTTATCGAAGGCAATGTCCGCGTTTTTAAACCAGGGCAAAATCATCCAGATCGACAAAATCTCGGCTACTTTGATCTGCTGTTTGTCAAAAAAGGTTGTCTCTTTCTGGCTGAAGCAGACCAGAAGTATACGATCCGAGAAAATCAAATGTTTATCTTACTGCCCAATGAGCATCATTGTGCTTGGAAACCGGTGGCTGAAGAAACGGAATTTTATTGGATTCATTTTTATACGACAGCGCCGTGGAAACAAGCGCCACGTTCTAGTCGTCTAGAATCGCAGCTCCCAATTCCTGATCGACATTTTCACCAACGTTCTTATACACTGCATCTACGCAAACAAGCGACGATCAAAGAACCTAAATTGTTATTCCAGTTGATCCAAGAGATTTTAGCTAGTACCTCGGTTGACTCATTGGATAGTATTTGGCGGACTGAAGAATTGTTCTTACGGTTTTTAAAGTTTATTGAAAATCAAGGCGTTTATAAAGACCGATTGACTGTGATCGCTGAACAAGTTCACTTATTTTTAGAAAATCACTTCAATCAGACGATCACAAATAAAACTTTAGAACAGCATTTTCACTTGCATAGCAACTACATTGCGATCGCGATGAAAACGACCTTCAGCAAAACGCCGTTGGAATTATTAGAAGAGATCCGACTTGATCGTGCGCGAAATTACTTACTGAATACTGATTTAGGGATCAAAGAGATCGCGCAGTTAGTTGGCTTTAATTCCGAAGTTTATTTTTCCAACCGCTTCAAGAAAAAAGAGAGGTATTCCCCACAAAAATATCGTAGGCATTATAAAAATAATTAGGAGGAACTCAGAATGGAACAAAACTTAACCGAAGCGACGGCTGTAGCGGGTAAAAAGCACAAATTGTCGCTGGTCAATAAGTTGGCTTATGCCAGTACGGATACGGCTGGTAATCTGTTGTATTGTACATTGACAAGTTTTATTTTATATTTTTATACTGATGTATTTGGGATCTCAGTCGGCGTTGCTGGGACGATCTTGTTAGTCGCTCGGATCGTGGATTCGCTCGATGCGCCGATCTGGGGCTTAATCATTGACCATACGCATTCAAAATACGGACAAAGCCGTCCTTGGTTTTTATGGCTCGCGTTACCATTTGCCATCTTTTTGACCTTGTCATTCATCACACCGAATTTATCAACGAGTCAAAAAGCGATCTATGCGATGGCGACTTATTTATTGACTGGGATCATCTACACCGGGATCTCGACACCGATCACGGCGATCTTACCTAATTTAAGCAATGATTCGGCCGAACGGGTCCAACTGAATACGTTCCGAATGATCGGTGGTAATCTAGGCTATTTTGTAACCGCTTCGTTCACCTTGCCACTTGTTGCCCTTTTAGGTGGCGGCAATGATCAAAAAGGATTTGCCATGACTGCTGGGATGTATTCCGTCGTTGCCATCTTGATGTTCGTCTTTGCCTTTGCTAAGACAGAAGAGATCAACAAAGCTTCAACTGAATCAATGCCGATTCGAGATAGCTTCAAAGCGATTAAAGGGAATTGGCCTTGGGTGATCATCATTTTAGGAAATGTGTTTTATTGGTTAGGCAATACGGTTCGAACTTCGACGGTCATTTATTATTCGCAATATAATTTAGGTCGTAAAAATTATGCTTCTGTTTTAAACGGCTTAGTCTTGGCTCAAGTAGTCGGTGTGGCGTTGATTCCATTGATCATCAAACGATTATCGAAAACAAATACTATGATCTTGGGAATGTCGATTGCTGCGATCGGCCAATTACTGATCGGTTTTTCAGGCACGTATTTCCCACTGATCGCAGCGTCTTGGATCTTAACTGCGCTTGGAACAGGGATCGCAGTTTCGATGCCATTTGCAATGTTATCAGACACAGTTGATTATGGTGAGTGGAAGACCGGGATTCGAGCAAGTGGTTTTTTGACCGCGATCGGTAGCTCGTTTTGTATTAAAATGGGTTCTGGGATCGGAGGTTTTTTACCTTCGATCATCATGGAAAAAATGGGCTATGTAGCCAATCAAAGTCAAAGTGCAAGTGCCTTGCGGGGAATTCAATTCTCATTTGTTTGGTTACCTGCGATCTGTTTTGCAGCCGGTGCTTTAGTGATGCTAGCCTATCGCAAATATGAAAAAAATGAAGAACAGATTCGGCATGAGTTATTGATTCGCCGTAATCAAGCGTAAAGTGAGTCAATTGGCATCCTGAACTTGGGATGCCTTTTTATTTAGCCTAAGTACTATCAATTACTAAAAAAAAACCAACTTGTTCGTACAAATATAGTAAATTTTGTGATTGTTTGTTAAGCTAGTAAAGAAAAAACTAAAGGAGCACGCACATGACGCAAACCAAATATCAAAAAATCGCAGATGAATTGCGGGAAAAGATCTTGGCTGGCGATTATCCAGTTGATACGACGATCCCACCTGAATTACAACTGCAAAAAGATTATGCGGTCAGTCGTCATACTGTCCGTCAAGCGATCGCTTTATTAGTCAACGAAGGCTATTTGCGGCGCGAAAAAGGTTCAGGGACGTATGTTGATGATCGTTATAAGCAAGCAGTGGCAACTCATGTCGAACACAAAACGATCGGTGTGATCACTACCTATCTTTCGGATTATATTTTTCCTTCTATCATACGCGGGATCGAAAAAACATTGAGTACCCAAGGCTATTCATTACTATTAGCTAGTACGAACAACGATTATCAATTAGAAAAAGACTGCTTGCAAAAAATGATCGATTATGGCGTTCAAGGCTTGATCGTGGAGCCGACTAAAAGTAATCAATACAATCCTAATTTAGCTTCTTATGTTCAATTAAAAGAGCAAGGGATTCCAATGGTCATGATCAATGCTGCCTATGAAGAATTAGCGACACCCTATATTCGAGTAGATGATGTCCAAAGTGGCTTTTTAGCGACTGAGTATTTGATCCATCATAAGCATCGGCACTTATTATTTTTGACGAAGATCGATGACTTGCAAGGAAAGTATCGTATGAAAGGCTTTATCGAAGCGTGTGAGAAATACAATCTACAATTTTCACCGGAAGCGATTTTGACTTATACGACTGAGACGCGAAAAACGGTTATTTTACAAGCTGCTCGACAGTTAAAAAATGATCCTAGTATCACGGGGATCATTTGCTACAATGATCAAATCGCGAATGCATTGATGACCGAACTCATCACAGAAGGCTACCAGATCCCGCAAAATCTTTCGATCATCGGGAATGATGATTCTGCTTTGAGTAAGACTGGAATCGTTAAATTGACGACTTTGTCTCACCCGAAAGAAAAAATGGGGATCGATGCAGCGAATTGGATCATTCAAACAATCACGACTCAAAAACCTCAAGATAATATTATCTATGAGCCACAGCTAGTCGAACGAGATTCGGTTCGCCCTAACTGACGAACTATTAGTCAGTAAAGTAAAAGCCCATCTAAAATCTGCTGATTTTAGATGGGCTTTTTGCTCGTTTTAAACGACTTCGATATTTAGTTGGCCAGCTTCGATCCATTTTAGTTTTACGAGTACTTTTTGAACGACTACGGAGATGATGATCGGTAAAACAACTCCGCAAGCAACATAGATCATAAAGCCACGCAAGTCATTTGAAGCAAGATTGATCGGCGCAATGAATGAATTCAAACCAAGACCGGCGATCTTATAGCTCGTTTCAAAATGAAAGAGCATGGTAGCGATTGGAGCACAAACGATCGCAGCGACAAATGGTGGGATTACCAGGCGAGGATTCAACATCAAGTTTGGAAATTGGATCTTTGGAGTCACGACACTTTGGGCGATGTTGGCCCCTAAGTTGTTTTCTTTAAAGGACATCGCAGTGAAACCGACGAACTGGGCGGTCGTTCCGATCAAAGCCGCCGCTGATGAAACGGGGTCCAACATGATCGCAACAGCTAACGCGGCAGAAGATGCAGGTGTCATCAAGAAGACCGCCCACGCAAGTGCGATCAAGACTGAGCCGACTAGTGGATTTACCGCCATAGATTGCGCGATGAAATGACTGACCCAGATCAACGCAGGCGTCGTAACGGCGGCGAGGCCTAAACCGATCAATGAACCAACTAAGGTAGCGGTAAAAGGAACTAACATCATATCCAACGGGGTTTTCCCTGTTAAGTATTTCCCGATTAAAGCGGCAGCTAGTCCAGCTAACACGGCACTGATTGGCTGACCAGTGGTAAACACGCCGGCGCTAGCTGCTTGGGTGGCTGCATGCCCAGTCGCAGTTACGGCATCGATTTTATCACCGGTGAAAAAGACACCATTTGAACCGACTGTCGAAGCGATCATTGAACTGAAGATGACAAGTGTATTAGTCTTCAGCATACTGGCAATTGCAACGCCAAAAGAGGCTGGCAAGAGGATTTGCGCGATTTGTCCGATTTGGCTTAAAGGTTGCCAGTGAACGAAATTGGAAATCGACTGTAATAACAAGCCAACTCCCAGACAGACTAAAATGGCATTTGATACCCCCGCTGATACTTGATAGACGACATCTTTAGTTGACGTTGTTGCTTTTGCATTTCCCATGCTCAACACCTCTTTTTCTGAAAATTTTTACTAATTAAAACATGGTTAATAAACTCTGTCAATAGTTTAATCTAAAAGAAGTTGAAATTTTCTGATAAATGTTCGGGTCCTCTAAAGATTTCATTTGAAATCAATTAGTGCATCTTTTTTTCATTCGGCTAAAAAAAGTGTGTATTAATCTTTTGTTGTAAACGCTTTATATTCAAAGAGTAAACGAAAGAGGAGGAAGTAAACATGGCAGATTGGTTAGCGATTCAAGGGAAAGTAGTCATTGTAACAGGCGGTTCATCAGGCATTGGGGCGAGTATCGTCGCAGAACTTTTGGAGCAAGGCGTGACGGTCGCAAATTTTGATTTGAAGGCCGGAAAACAAACGGCAAAACAGTTAACATTTTATCAAACTGATATTTCAGATCGCGCACAAGTCGAGAAAAATGTCCAACAAGTCAAAGCAACGTTTGGTACGATCGACGGACTCGTCAACAATGCCGGAATCAATATTCCTCGGTTGTTAGTTGATGAAAATGATCCCCATGGGAAATACGAACTAGCCGAAGATGTCTTTGATAAAATTTTCCGAATCAACCAGAAAGGTCTCTTTTTAATGAGTCAAGCCGTTGCTCGAGTTATGGTTGAAAATAAACGTGGCGTGATCGTCAACATGTCATCTGAAAGTGGACTTGAAGGTTCGGAAGGTCAAAGTCCGTATGCTGCAACGAAAGCAGCTGTCAATAGTTACACTCGTTCATGGGCTAAAGAGTTAGGCAAAAAAGGGATTCGAGTCGTCGGGATTGCACCGGGGATTATGGAAGCGACAGGACTTCGAACAGCAGCTTATGAAGAAGCGTTATCTTATACTCGTGGAATCACGGTTGAAGATCTTCGAAGAAATTATAGCAAGACAACGACGATCCCGTTAGGACGCAGTGGTAAATTAAGTGAAGTTGCAGATTTGGTATGTTATTATTTATCTGATCGTTCCAGTTATATCACCGGTGTGACTACGAACGTCGCCGGTGGTAAGACAAGAGGCTAAACAGTGAGGGGGTAATAAAGTGACACTTGTTAATCAGTGGTATCAAATTTTACAGCATTTTATTACTCGGGATCACTTAACATTAGCTGATTTGAAAGAAATAACTCAAGCTAGTACGCAAACAGTCAAAAAAAATATCCAGTTATTGAATGATCAGCTGGAGCAGATCGCACGGATCACTGAAAACAATCAAGTTTACACATTAGAGATCATTGATTCACAACGCTTCGAGATCGTGATGAACGGTAGCCTTAAGCAGCAAACCGATTTTAACTCAGGTTTGAAACGGATCGCTTTTTTGATTGATTACTTCAGTCAAACCGATCAATACGTAGTGATCGATGAACTAGCCCAGCAATTAGAAGTCAGCCGTTCGACAGTCAATAAAGATTTGCGGCACTTAAAACACTTGCTCGCTGATTACCAACTCTCGCTGATTGGAACTCCTAACAAAGGCTTGATTTTACAAGGTAGTGAATCCGCGATCCGAATGTTGTATTTGTATCATGCATTTGATTATTTGCCACAACCGACTTTACCAGCAGAGGTTTTACATGTGATCCAACAAGTTGGACTAGCAAAAAAGTTGGATATTCGAACGATCGGACTGTTGAAAAAAGTCATCATGATCACGCTGCAACGAATCCGGCAGCAAAAAACTTTAACTGGTTCGATCGCGTATTACTGCAACTATTTTGCTAATGATCCGACGATCGAACAGCTACTTGTCACGATTGAGACTAGTTGCAATGTGACCCTGAGTTATTATGATTGGGATTTTCTGTGTTTTCCGTTGAATATTTTCAACAACAATGCAGTTTCTGAGACGCTAGCGGATAATCAAGTAGTCAAAGAATTGTTCCAAGTCATGATGGACCGTATCCATCAAGCTGTGATTTTTTCGGTAGACGAAATAGCATTATTTAAAAAGTTTCGAGCCCATTTTATGTTTTTGATCAATCGAGTCATCTTTCGGGTCCAAACGATCGATATTTTCGGAACGGAATTTAAGCAAAAACATGCTTTTTCATATGAATTAGCTGAGATTGGGATCGCAGCTTTGGCTGATTATTTAGATAAACCGCCTTTGGAAAATGAGATCTCTTATTTAGCAGTTTATTTTGAACTATTATTAAAAAATGACACACATAGTAAAATGAAAGAAATCGCTGTCGTTTGTAACACCGGTAAAGGGACGGCTCTAATGATCAAACGACAATTGGCAAATGTTTTAGGCCCAAACATTAGGATCTCGCATTACTCAGAAGAAGAATATGAAACGAAGGATTTGGATCGTTATTTTGCTGTTTTTACGACTATTCCGTTAAAACATACGAAAGCGACAACATCAGTCATCAAGTTAACAAATTTATTCAATGATAATTGGCTGCTGAGTGAATGGAAAAAAATCATTGCCAAAAAGGCGGTCTCTTTTGAACGTTTTGAGTTTGAATTTGTACAATTAGACCCGCAAAAAGAGTATCAGACGAATCTGACGATCATGCTAAAGCTACTTGAAAAACAGCACTTAGTCAATGCGACTTTTACGAGCTATATTTTGAAAAAGTCACAAGAAGATTCGGCCGTGATCGATAACGGTATTGCTTTTCCACATGGGATCAATCATGCAACGAATAAAGTAGTTGTTGCAATCGGCAGTTACGCGACACCAGACCCAGCTGCAATCGAGCTCGTTTTTTTAGTGGCGATCCCAGTGGAATTGACGGTAGAGTTGGAAGATGAGTTGTTACGCTTTTATGATACGATGTTTGCGATCGCGGCTGATCGATCGTTGCGGCAAGCATTGAAAACAGTCCGTTCAAAAG
Source organism: Enterococcus sp. CSURQ0835 (assembly GCF_902706605.1). Lineage (GTDB taxonomy): Bacteria > Bacillota > Bacilli > Lactobacillales > Enterococcaceae > Enterococcus_A. The sequence continues at coordinate 23,888 of NZ_CACSLH010000002.1, forward strand.
CAGAATATCAAGAACTAGTTACGAAAGGAGTTGATAAGGATGATTAATCTTTATTTTTTAGGAGCAATTGCGATCATCGCGTATCTCAGTCAAATCATTTTAGGATTGCGCCAGATCAAAAATTTTAATCAAGTCTATGCTCGGATGCGCAAAGCTGGTAAAGTCGCGATCGGCAGACGGCCGGGTCGTCTGACTTCAGGGACACTCTTGTTATGCGCGGTGAACCAGTTAGGAGAGATTACGGAAGCTGAAATGATGCAAGGTGTGAGTGTCTTAGCTCGTTTTAAAGCTAAGCCAGCTTTCGTTGGTTTAAATATCCATTCACTTTCGGCCACGTCACCTGAACTAGCCAAAGAAAATCGCTTTACTAAAAAAGCAATCTTGAATGCAAAGGAAGTTTATTTACAAGTTGAGCAAGGAACTTATCAAGAGACAAAACCCGTCTCGCCGATCATGGGTGTCGGGTTACAATTAAAACTTTGGGAACAGACATTGACTTCAAAATTTACTAAAAGGAGTGTTTGATCATGGAATATGTTACAAAATTTGCAGAAGGCTTCATGAAGCTTTTTCAGACTGGGGCCACGACGTTTATTGGTTGGATGACCAGTATTGTTCCACTAGTTTTAATGTTGATGGTCGCCATGAATACATTAGTCGCATTTTTAGGAGAAGAACGCGTGACAACGATTGCTAAGGCATCTTCTAAAAATGTCTTAACTCGTTATTTGATTTTACCTTTTGTATCCGCTTTTATGTTGGGAAATCCAATGTCGTTTACGATGGCGCGCTTTTTGCCTGAATATTACAAACCAAGTTATTATGCTGCTCAAGCTCAATTTTGTCACACGAGTAATGGTGTTTTCCCTCATATCAATCCAGGTGAACTATTCGTTTGGATGGGAATCGCACAAGGGATCCAAAAGTTAGGATTAAATTCGATGGAACTAGCTGTTCGTTATTTGTTAGTTGGGTTGATCATGAACTTCATCGGTGGGTGGGTCACTGATTTTACTACAGCATTTGTTTGCAAGCAACAAGGAATCACATTGAGTAAAAACGTCACCGAAGTCGCAACTGAACAATAAGGAGGAAATAAATCATGGCTTACAAAAGTATCAATGTCGTCAAAGGTTCAGGTGGCTTTGGTGGGCCTTTAAAAATTACACCGACGGATCAAAAACACAAATTCATCTATGTGACTGGTGGTGGTGAAAAACCGGCGATCGTCGATAAGATCAGTGATTTAACTGGTATGGAAGCAGTCAATGGTTTTAAAACATCGATTCCAGATGACGAAATCGCACTTGCTGTGATTGATTGTGGTGGAACATTGCGTTGCGGGATCTATCCTAAAAAAAATATTCCGACAATCAATATCGTACCAACTGGGAAAAGTGGACCGCTAGCACAATATATTACTGAAAATATTTATGTTTCAGCAGTCGGAGTCAATCAAATTACCACCGCAGACAGTCATAGCAGTCAATCGGCAGCGGGTACCGTTCCCGAAACAAAAACCGAAAAGCAACCTAAATATTCAACGGATAAGAAAATCACCGAACAACGAGCTGAACAACAAAGTTTTATCGCTAAAATCGGGATGGGTGCCGGCAAAGTCGTGGCAACTTTTAACCAATCTGCTCGCGATGGAGTCCAAACGATGATCAATACGGTCATTCCTTTCATGGCGTTTGTTTCACTTTTGATCGGGATCATTCAAGGCTCTGGAATCGGGAAAGTTTTTGCTAATTTGATGAAACCATTAGCCGGAAATATCGTCGGTCTAGTGATCATTGGTTTTATTTGTTCATTACCTTTCTTGTCACCCTTACTAGGACCGGGGGCGGTTATCAGTCAGATCTTAGGGACCTTGATTGGTGTTGAAATCGGAAAAGGCAATATCCCACCGCATTTAGCTCTACCGGCTTTATTTGCGATCAATACTCAAAATGCTTGTGACTTCATTCCCGTTGGTTTAGGGTTAGAAGAAGCAGAAGCTGAAACGGTAGAAGTTGGGGTGCCATCGGTTTTATATTCGAGATTTTTAAATGGGGTTCCACGGGTGATTGTGGCATGGTTAGCAAGTTTTGGTTTATATAGTTAAGCTTTTTTATTGGAGGAGTTAATGATGATTTTTAAAACGAAAGTAATCAACATCGGACCTGAAGCCGAAATGTTCAAATCAGAAAATATGCTGATTTTATTTGGAGAGAATGCACCGGCGACTTTAGCTGATTATTGTTACAATATTGAACTGCGCCCGTCCACTGGGGCGATCACACCGGGAATGCTGATATACTTTGATGACACAAGCTACCGAATCACCGCAGTCGGGAATGTGGCCAAAAAAAATCTGGATGATCTAGGCCATATCTCGTTGCGCTTCAATGGCGCGACTGAAGCAGAACTACCCGGAACGATCTATGTGGAAGATAAAACACTGCCTACGATCAAAATCGGAACGCAAGTGTCGATTGGGTAAAGCAAGTTTAGCTAAAAAACGAAACGATTAAGGAATTCCTTAGTCGTTTCGTTTTTTTGTTTGGTCAATTTGTGAAACAAAAAAAGAAATGTCTGTTTTTTAGTGACTGACAATAACTGGAAAGTGTAAAAATAATGAATGTTTCTGATTAAAAACAAAACGATAAAAGTATCACGTTGCATAAAACGGTTTTTGTGTAATTGAGACTTAAGTACAATAGTTGCGATAAGATAAAGGTTTTTAATTTGTCAGTTCGATTATTTGGCTATGCTAATGAATCTAGAGTACCATGTTGCATAAAGAGTAGTGAATAATTTGGGAACAAAATGAATAGTAGTGTAAGCGTTTTAGGTGTAAGCTATGTTTGTGAAAGGGAATAGGATGAATTGAAATGAACTTAGAAGAACGGACAAATCAAATCTTTGTTGAGCTGTTAAATAATCCACAAATACCGAGTAAAGTTTTATGTGAGAAGTTCCAATTGAGTCGCGGGCAATTGAATTACGCCATCAAAAAAATCAACGATTCATTACAGTTGGAAAACCTAAATGGTATCAAGCGGACGAAGCAAGGTCATTTTATCATTCCAAATGAAACTTTAATGAATTTTAAAGGTGGTGAAGAACAACCCACGGAAGAAACGAAAGATTATGTTTTTTCCAGTAAAGAGCGGATCTACTTGCTGGAGTTGATCTTGTTGAGTAAAGAAGAATATCTTTCTTTGAATCACTTTATCGACAGTCTGCAAGTTAGCCGGAACACTGTTTTACGAGATCTAAAAGATTTAGGCAGTGAGTTGGCGCATTACGAATTGACCTTGAAGTATACGCGAAAGCACGGCTATTTTATTGATGGTGATGAATGGAACAAACGGCGTTTATTATCCGATACGTTAAATAATTTGGCTGAGATTTACGATGGGATCCAATTCATTATTCAGTTTGCAAAGATCGATCAGCAAGCTGTTGAGACGTATCGTCAACGAGTTGAGATGGTAGAAAAAGATCTGAATGTCCAATTTACCGATGAACGTTTGAAAGTCTTACCACTTTTGATCATTTTGTTGATTCGGCGAGCTCAAAAAGGACGACTGATCTCGTATAGTTTTAAAATCAATTACCGCGAGTTAGCCGATACCGAAGAATATTTCGCAGCCGAACGTGTCATTTGGGATGTCGATGGCATCAGCGAGAACGAACGAGTTTATTTGACGCTCTTGCTGCTGACGACGAACTTATCAAAAGGCGATATCCTTTCGGCAAAGGAAATCAACAAAATGAAAGAAGCGTTAGAAGGCGTCATTCAAAATTTCGAAAAGATCGCGGGCGTGAAGTTAGAAAATAAAGAAAAGCTGTTGGAACGTCTATTAGTCCACATGCGTCCAGCATATTATCGGATCAAGTATCATTTAAACTTGCAAACGAAATATTACCAAGAAAATAAAGATGCTAATTTATTTTCCATGTTGTATTTAGTCAAAGAAGCGAGCCAGCCGTTAGAAGATTTCTTTGGTGAGCCGATCCCAGATGCTGAACTGTTCTTTATCTCATTGTTTATTGGGAGTCACATCGTTGAAAGTACCGAGATCGTTCATCCAGAAAATCGAAAGACAGCCGTGGTGGTTTGTCCCAACGGCATCTCGATCGCAGTTTTACTAGAAAATACGTTGCGTAATTTGTTACCAGAGATTGATTTTGTCGCTTTGATGTCAAAACGTGATTTTGATCGAACCGATTATGATGTTGATTTTGTTTTTTCAGTCGTTCCGTTAAAGACAGCTAAAAAATTATTTATCGTCAGTAATTTCTTGTCGGAACAAGAAAAACGAGAATTGCGTGAACGCGTTTTGCGGTCAACGGCTTTGATCTATCAAGAAACGGTTTCACCGGAAAAGATCATGGCAACGGTCAAAAAATATGCCACGATCAAAGATGAAGATCGGCTTTACTCGGAGATCTTGAGCTTGTTTACACCTAAAGAGTCTAAGATCTTAAAACAACGGCCTCATCTGATTGACTTATTAGATCAAGAAACGATCCAAATTTTTGAAGATCAAGTGGATTGGTTGACTGCTTTAGATAAGTTAGGCGAACCGTTAGAAAAACAACATGTCATCACACCAGATTACGTCAAAACATTGAAACAAGAAATGCCTGAGATTCCGGTTTATAGTGTGTTGCGAGAAAAAATCGTCTTACCGCATACCGTGCCAGAAGCCGGTGCGACCGGAGTGGGAATCAGTTTAGGGATCTTTAAAAAAGGAATCCCACTAGAAGATAATAAAATGATTCATACCGTGGTGTTGTTAGCATCCAACGATAAGGAAGAACATATCGATTTGATTTTTGAGTTGATGAGTTTGGCTGGCTCAGAGAAATTAGCCGTTTTAGAAGCTGCTCAAAGTATTGAAGAAGTGCGCAGCGTTTTGCTGAGTTTTAATCAGGATTATTGGAGGTAAATAAGATGGAAGATGAAGTAAAAGAAACAAAGTTGAGTGATTATATCAAAGAACCGCTTGTTTTTGTACAAGCTGACTTTAAAACGAGTGGGGAATTATTTGAGCAAGTGTACAACGAAGCAAAATCACTCGGCTGGGTAACCGATGATTTTCTAGAGCGGATCAAAGCGCGAGAAGCAACATTTCCAACGGGGATCCAATTAGTGAATCTCGGCGCTGCGATCCCACATACAGATGCTGAATGTGTGTTAGATGAATTTGTGGCAGTCATTACAAACGGCAATAAGATCCCTTTCAAACGGATGGATGACAGTGAACAAGTTGTTGAGTCAGATATCGAATTTGTTTTAGGGTTGAACCAACCCCATGCACAATTGGCGATGTTGCAATCATTGATGGGTGTTCTACAGAATGAAAGCCTTTTATCAGAATTGTTACTAGCTTCAACACCGCAAGAAGTAATCGAGATTTTCAAAAAAAATGACCTATAAAAACAACTATTAAAGGAGAGAATTATCATGAAAAAAATCAAAGTTTTAGTCGCCTGTGGTGCCGGGATCGCAACTTCAACTGTTGTAATGAAAAAAGTGGAAGAGTTGTTTAAGCAAAATAATGTCCCTGCTGACCTTATTCAAATCAAAATCGCTGAAGCCGCTGCAAAACAAGATAGCGCAGACATGTTGATTTCAACTACCATGTTGCCTCAAGAATACAAAATCCCAGCAATCAAAGCGATGGCCTTTTTAACCGGGATCGGAACAGACAAAATCGAAAAGGAGATCTTAGACACTGCAAAACAAGTAGGGGAATAAGATCAAAGAGGTAATTTGAGGAGGGAAAATCAATGGATGCATTGATGAATATCGTTCAAGGCATTTTGAATGTTGGCGCTAGTGTTATGTTGCCAATCATCATCTTTATCGTGGGGATCATTTTCCGAGTACCAGTTAAAAAAGCATTGATCTCAGGGATCACAGTTGGGATCGGGATGATCGGGATCAACTTAGTTATCAATTTATTGACGACCAGTGTTGGACCGGCCGCCCAAGCGATGGTTAAACGGTTTGGTTTGAATTTAACGATCATTGATGCCGGCTGGCCAGCAGTGGCCGCAGGTACATGGGCACAACCGATCGCAGCGGTGATGATTCCGATTATTTTGATCGTCAACTTGATCATGCTAGCTATGAATTGGACGAAAACGTTAAATATTGATATTTGGAACTACTGGCATATGAGTGCAGCAGCAGCAGCAGGTTATATCGTAACGAAAAGCTTTATTTTTGGGATCGTCTGTGGGGTCGTTTACACGGTTATCGTTCAGGTCATCGCAGATAAAACCGCCCCGAAAGTTCAAGAGTATTATGGCTTAGAGGGGATCAGTCTTACCACTGGTTCGGCTCAAGGTTATGCACTGTTAGCATTACCGATCGGTTGGGTCGTTGATAAGATTCCTGGCATCAACAAACTAGATGTCAAACCAGAAACGATTCAAAAACGGTTTGGTGTTTTCGGTGAACCTATGATCATGGGGATTATTATTGGGGCGTTCCTAGGATTGCTAGGTGGCTATGATTTCCCTAACATCTTGAAAATCGGGATGACCATGGGTGGTGTCATGTTCTTAATGCCACGAATGGTGAAGATCTTGATGGAAGGTCTGATCCCAATCCAAGAAAGTGCTCAAAAAGTCTTGCAAAAACGTTATGGCGATCGTGAAATCTATCTAGGGATGGATGCCGCTTTAGCAACTGGGTCACCAGCCGCTTTAGCAACTGGTCTTTTGATGGTACCAATCACATTGTTCTTAGCCGTTGTTTTACCAGGCAACCGGGTCTTACCATTCGGTGACTTAGCAACGATTCCATTCTTTGCGGCATTAGTTGTTCCTAGCCGTAAAGGGAATATCTTACATTCGGTTATTTCATTAACGATTGTAATCGCTTTAGCATTATTGATGGCAACTGATTTCGCACCAGTATTGACTCAAATGGCCCATGGGATCGTGAAATTCCCTAAAGGTGCCGCTGAGATCAGTAACTTAGATACTGGTGGTAACTTCTTAAACTGGATTTTCTTGAAACTATCTCAATTGATGGCTTCAGTATTTTAAAATAAAATGGAGGCATATTTAAAATGAGTGGAATGACAATTAAAGGCGTATGTAAAACTGAACCTGGTTACGATAAGATGGAATATGTAGATTTCGAGGTTCCAGAACCAACTGAAGATAAGATTTTGATCAAAGTAGCATTTACTGGGATTTGTGGATCAGATATCCATACGTTTAAAGGGGAATACAAAAACCCAACAACGCCAGTCGTTTTAGGTCATGAGTTTTCAGGAGAAGTTGTCAAAGTCGGCGATCAAGTAACGAAAGTCAAAGTTGGTGATCGGGTTACAAGTGAAACGACATTTTATGTCTGTGGCAAATGTGATTATTGTAAACAAGGCCAATACAACTTATGCCCTTACCGTAAAGGAATCGGGACACAACAAAATGGTAGTATGGCAAAATATGTTTTAGCTCGCGAAGAAAGCGTTCATATCTTACCTGATACATTGAGCTATGAAGGAGCTGCTATGACTGAACCTTTGGCTTGTGGTGTCCATGCGATGTATCAAAAGAGTCATTTGGAATTGAAAGACAAGATCATTATCATGGGACCTGGACCAATTGGCTTGTTCTTATTACAAATTGCAAAAGATATCGGTTCATTTGTCATCATGACTGGGATCAGTAAAGATGCAAAACGTTTAGCTTTAGCAAAAGAACTTGGTGCTGATATCGTAGTCGATACACAAAAAGAAGATTTAGCGAAAGTCGTTAATGAAGCAACGGATGGTTATGGCGTCGATAAAGTCTATGATGCTTCTGGTGCTGTTTCTGCCATCAATGCTAGCTTGCCATTAATGAGAAAACGGGGTCGTTTCGTTCAAGTTGGTCTATTTGCTAAAAAGATGGTGGAATTAGATACGGAATCCATTATCCAACGCGAGATCCAATATGTGGGTAGTCGTTCTCAAAACCCTTACGATTGGCCAATTGCGATCCATTTACTAGACAAAGGTGCGATCAACATCGATAAAATGATCACGAAGAAATTCGTCCTAGATGATTGGCGGACTGCCTTTGAAAAAGTAATGGAAGGTAACGAGATCAAAGTTATGTTGGAATCAAACCCAGGTGAATTTTAAAATCAAAACGTGGTCGCCAGTAAATGGTGACCACGTTTTTTAGGTCAGATTTTATGAGCTGAACGCGTTTGTTCAGCTCTTTTTATTAGCTCTGTTGCTGTTTCTTGATCGGTTAATAATGTATTGAAAGTTCCGCTGTTTAGTAATGGCAAGAGGGAGTGCACTTTTTGTTTTGAACGTACGATGGCAACCGTAGTCGGGATTTTAGCTAGTTCAGCTAGTGTCAATCCGATCGTTCGCTCATTGACTGGACTGTTCAACACTTTACCCGTACGATCATAAAAACGCCCGCAACATTCACCGACGGCTTCTCGTAATTTCAACTCTTCAACGTCTTTTACGGTCAATAAATCACGCCACTGACTTTTTTCAGTCAAGCCGCCGCCGACAGTTACAAAAGCTAGATCGATCTGTTGCCAAGCTTGATGTAAAGGAAGGAAGTATTTTGATTGCAAGATCGCCTCTTTAGTTTGTGGGCTTTCTTCGATGATGCTGGCATTGATAAACGTACCTGTCCCGTTTAATTTTTTACTCAATTCATAGACTAAAGTGTTCACGTGAAATTGGGTATCGATGTATCCCGGCCCACCAACGAGAGGAACGACTTGGACATGGTTCAACTTTTTAGGTTCTAACGCTGCGATCGTCAAACCAAGCGTTGAACCCCACGATAGTCCAATCGTTTGCCCGCTTTTGAAATGATACTTTAAAAAGCTAGCGGCTGACTCGGCTAACCTTTGATCTTTTTGCGAACTCGAAAGCAAAGGATCGATTGCGGTGACTTGAACTTCTTTGAGGGGAAAAAGTTGTTTCAATTTCCGTTCTAATGCCATAATTGCAGGATCGAAATCAGAAATCTCGATCTTTACGATGCCTTGTTGCCGAGCTTGTTTCAATAGCCGACTGATACTAGTGCGATAAATTCCTAATTCGTTTGCGATCTCAGCTTGCGTTTTATTTTCGAGATAGTATAAGTAGGCAATTTTAGAAAGTAATTCATCTTTGTACATGTTAAAAACTCCTTCATTTGCCGATCTGCACAAATGTGCTAAAGATAATCTTTGTAATCTTATTTTAGTTGACTTGTAAGCGTTTGTATAGAGAGGCTTAAAAAGCTAGCAGTAAAAATGTGCTGATTTCTTATAATGAAGGTAGAAAGAGAAGGTGGCGAAAGCAGATGACTACATGGTTAGAGTTGAACGACAAAGTCATGATTGTAACAGGTGGTTCTTCAGGGATCGGTAAAAGGATCATCGCTGAACTATTAGCACAACAAGCAATCGTAGTAAATTTTGATTTGACCCCCGCTGAAATGGATACGAATCCTAATTATTATTTTTTTCAAACCAATGTCGCAAATAAACAACAAGTTGAAGCAAGTGTGGAGCAAGTCTGGAAAAAATTTAAACGAATCGATGGGTTAGTCAATAATGCCGGTATCGCCTTGCCAGGGATGCTGGTGAATCCGGATGGAACTGGGAAGTATGAACTGACAGAAGAACTGTTTGATCAGACAGTGGCGGTAAATCAAAAAAGTGTTTTTTTGATGAGTCAAGCAGTTGCGCGAAAAATGGTCTTACAACAAGCCGGTGTGATTCTCAATATGTCGACTGAAAGTGCACGAGAAGGTTCGATCGGACAAGGATTTTACGTGGGAACAAAAGGTGCGATCAACAGTATGACATGTACATGGGCTAAAGAATTAGGAAAGTACAATATTCGTGTTTTAGGTGTGGCACCTGGGATCATGGAAGAAACTAAGCTACGTTCACACGACTATGAAGAAGCACTAGCATTTATTCGTGATGAGAGTGTGGCTGATTTACGCGCCGGTTATCAGCAAGCGACGAGCATCCCATTGAGACGCGCTGGAAAATTAAGTGAAGTCGCAGCTGTAGTAGCCTTTTACTTGTCTGATCAAGCGAGCTATTTAACCGGTGTGATCACTAATATCGCGGGTGGAAAATCGCGGGGCTAAAATTCACGTTGAAGGTTTCTAACGCAACTAGCTAAAAATTTATTTGTCATAAGAAAGGAAGGGTCCAAAAATGAAAGCAGCTTTGTTAACGCATTTGAATCACTTTGAAATCGCAGAATTAGAGCAGCCGAGTCTCAAAGCAAATGAAGTGTTAGTCAAAGTAGAAGCAGCCGGAATTTGTGGTTCAGATATTCATAAAATGCAAAGTGGCTGGAAGTATGGATTTCCAATGGTGATGGGACATGAATTTTCCGGTGTGATCACAGCAGTCGGTACTAAAGTTACCCAAAGTCAGATCGGTGATCGCGTAGTTGTAGTTCCCTTTATGCCTTGTAATCAGTGTGTGTACTGCAAAGCCGGCAAATTTCAATTATGTGAACACTACCAAATGATCGGCTCACAACGTTACGGTGGATTTGAACAATTTGCAGTCGTTCCAGCAACGAATGTGCTCAAAATCAGTCCGAAGATCAGTTTTGAAGAAGCAGCCATGATCGAACCATTAGCAGTGGCGGCTCATGCAGTAATGGGACTTGATCCCCAACTAGGTGATACGGTGGTTATTTTCGGTCTAGGAACGATCGGGATCTTAGTCCTCCAATGGCTTCAATTAGCCGGAGTCAAAAAAATTATCGGGATCGACATTGATCCAGCCAAACTTGCAGTTGCGAAAAAGTTTGGTGTTACCGAAACGATCAATCCGCAAAGCGAACCGTTAGAGCAACGAGTTTTAGCTTTGACTGATCAATTAGGTGCTGATCTAGTCTTAGAATGTGCCGGCTCGCCGCTAACTGAAGAAGAAGCATTACTGGTTTTGCGAAAAGGAGGAAAACTCGGTTATTTAGGGATTGCTTATGCCGATATTTTGCTCCATCAACAAGCTTTTGAAAATATTTTTCGGCGGGAATATACGATCCAAGGTTTTTGGAATTCTTATTCTGCGCCATTTCCAGGTAATGAATGGCGTAATGCCATCGCTTTTATTGAACAAGGAAAAATAAAATTGAAACCGTTGATCTCCCATCGGTTTGGATTAGATCAGATCCAGCAAGCTTTTGATCTAACAGTCAATAAAACCGAATCCTACAACAAAGTCATGCTTTATCCCCAAAAGAAGGAAGTTTAAAATGGAATTTTTATTAGATACGATCAACTTAACGGAACTCAACAACTATTTAACGATCATTCCAGTTGCTGGTTTGACCTCAACTCCAAGTATCATCAAGCGCGAAGGAAAAGTCGCTTTTATCGAGCACATGAAAAAGATTCGAGCAGTGCTTGGGACCTCTCGAACCTTACATGTGCAAGCGGTCGCTCGCGATGCGGAAGGTCTGATCAAAGATGCGCAGACAGTTTGGGAAAAGATCGATCCGGCAGTTTACATCAAGATCCCAACGACTAAAGCGGGATTGCAGGCGATCAACTATTTAAAACATGAAAATCCCAGTTGTCATCTAACTGCGACGGCCGTCTATACTAAAATGCAAGCGTTTTTAGCTTTACAATCAAAAGCAGATTACATCGCGGTTTATTCCAATCGTTCAGAAAATGTCGGTGTCGATCCATTTGCAATTATCCAAGCGAGTAAACAGTTTGTTCAAACCAATCATTTGGCGACCAAAATCATGGCCTCTAGCATAAAAAATGTGGCACAAATCACTGAATCGATTGAAAATGGTGCTGATGCGGTGACCTGTGCGCCGGCTATTTTAGCAACTGCTTTGGATCTGGCAGTGGTTGATCAAGCAGTAGATCGTTTTACGGCTGACTGGTTAGAACTTTATCAAAGAGAAGAACTTTATTGAGGAGGTAGCTTATGAAGCGCGAAAATCCTTTTTTTGTCTTTAATCCTAAGTCTTATCTCTATGGAGCAAAATTATTGGATTTAGCATTGGTAGCGGATGATTTGGCGCAAAAATATCCACAGCATTCAATCTTTATGACTGTTCCAGTTGCTGAAATGGCAACGATTGCTGCTCAAACGAAAAAAATCATCGTGACAGCTCAGCATGTTGATGGGATCTTACCAGGTCGTGGAATGGGAAAAATTTTACCAGAATCACTTTATGCAGCCGGTGCTCGAGCAGTTTTTTTAAATCATGCGGAACATCCGTTAACAATCACGGCTTTAGTCGCAGCAGTCAAGCGAGCTAAAGCGTTAGGAATTTTGACGATCGTGTGTGCTGATTCGATCAAAGAAGCGCAAATGATTGCTAATTTAGCACCAGACATCATCTTATGTGAGCCAACTGAATTGATTGGAACTGGAAAGACGAGCGGTCAACAGTACATCAAACAAACACAACAAGTAATTCGGTTGATCGATCCAAAAATTTTAATCATGCAGGCAGCTGGTATCAGTAGTCCAACTGATGTTTATCGAACGATCCAATTAGGTGCAGATGGAACTGGTTGTACGAGTGGGATTACTAAAGCGTCTGATCCAGCCCAAATGTTACGCGAAATGGTCGCCGCTTTAGTAGAAGCTAGTGAGGAGTGAGCAGATGAAAGTAGTACACACGCAATTTTTCGTTGAGTCAAATGGCCGGCGTGTAACGTATCATAATATTACCGAAAAAGTCACTGAAGCTATTAAAACTTCTGGGATCGATGATGGTTTTTGTGTGATCACTACGCCGCACACCACTTGTTCAATCGTATTAGAAGAATTCGTCCATGACCAGGACTGGAACGGGGATGAATTTTTGCAAGTCGATCAAAATCGGTTATTAGAAAAAATGATTCCTCGTCAATTGACAGAATCTGATTATTTGTATCCCGGTCCTAAGCATGTTCAGTTTTTGCAGGAACTAGCTGCAGCTAATCCCGATTATCCAGCTGATCCCGCTACGATTTTGAATGCAGATGCGCATATCAAAGCATCTTTGTTTGGTTCAAGTGAATTTGTGATCATAAAAGCGGGCAAACCATTGATTGGCTCAGTTGGCTCTTTGTATTATATTGATTGGGATCAAAATCGAAAACGTCAACGAACCTGTAATTTAATGCTAATGGGTGAACGAGGTGAGTGAGGAGTAGTTTCAAATAGCAAGGAGGACTCAAGCAAGTGAGAATACTCACTTGCTATTTTTATTTAAAAAACCAGAAAAGAAAGCGTTGACAAAATAAGGTCCGTGTTATACTAAACTCGTAATTAACAAATGACAAATAAATTGTCATATGACAAAAACTAGGAGGAAGAATCATGACGTTATATGGACAGCTTTTGGAAAGAGAAGAAAATAACGAACTTATCAAAGTTGGGGTGATCGGTGCAGGTCAGATGGGGTTTGGGATGATCGCTCAGATCTCAACGATTCCAGGAATGGCTGTAACTGGAATCAGCGATATTAATCCAGCAGCAGCACAACGAGCAGCTGATGCTTATAATGCAAGCGCTAACAAGAAAGTTGACATTTTGACTAGTGCTGATTTTAAAGAGATCATTCATTCCGATCGAGTTGAAGTGATCGTTGATGCGACTGGTGTTCCTGAAGTAGGTGCTCAAATCTCGTTTGAGACTTTACTAGCTAAAAAGCATTTAGTTTTATTAAATGTCGAAGTCGATATCACAATTGGTCCTTTGATGAAAAAATTATATGATTCTGCTGGTTTAGTTTACACAGGATCAGATGGTGATGAGCCTGCCGTTACAACTGAGCTATTCGAATTTGCGAAAACGATGGGAATGGAAGTTTTAGTCGCTGGTAAAGGGAAAAATAACAAATTAAAAATTGGGGCAAATCCAGATACTGCTCAAGCAGAAGCGGATGCAAAAAAAATGTCGAGTCATATGCTAGCGGCTTTCCAAGATGGTACGAAGACGATGGCTGAGATGAATTTGTTATCTAATGCAATTGGTTTTGTACCAGATAAAGTTGGTATGCACGGAATCAAAGGAGATCTGGATTCTGTGATTACTGATTTAAATACGAAAGAAAATGGCGGAATTTTAGATAATTTTGGTGTAGTTGAATATGTAGATGGGCTCGCTCCAGGGGTATTCGTAATCGTCAAAGGTCAAAATGATGGTGTGGCCCACGAATTAAGCTACTTAATGAAAAAAGGTGATCGGGATCATCATATCCTATACCGGCCATTCCACTTAGCAAGTTTAGAAACGCCATTAACGATTGCGAAAGCAGTCTTAAATCATGATCATGCGATCGTTCCATTAGGGGCTCCAATTTCTGAAACAGTTGCTGTTGCTAAAAAGGATATCAAAAAAGGTGAAAAGATCGATGGTATCGGTGGCTATTGTGTCCGCGGTGTATTAGAAACACATGCTGATATGGTGAAAAACAATAATGTTCCAATCGGTTTGGTTGGCGGTTCTTCAGTTGCAAAACGTGATATTAAAGATGGTTCTTTCCTAACGTTGGATGATATTGAACTAGATGAATCAACTACCGTTTATCGTCTGCGGAAATTACAAGATCAGACATTTGTGGAATAAAAGTAAAACAGATAGAGCTATGGCTCTATCTGTTTTAGAAATGGGGTTCATATGAATTCAGTTTTGATTGTGGTCTTAGCATTCATGGCACTGCAAAGTTTGGCAAGTATGTTACAAGTAAAGTATTACCAAAGATTTATTCAACAAGTCACGGAAGCATATAAGGGACGATCGAATTATGAATTTTATACCGATGTTTCAAAAGGATTTTTAATGAAGACCGTGATTGCAGTTGTGTTAGATGAAAAAGGAAAAATTATTACTTGTTATCTGTGTCGTGGCTTTACGATTTTTGCTAAATTTAGACAGCTGAAAGATTTTAATGGAAGATCATTAGCTGAGATTCATCAAAGAGAAATAGAACAAGTTCGTTTGACTCAAGCGGAAACTTTGTTAAATAAAATTTATTCCCGAAAGCTGCAAGCAACCTCTTAATTTGAAAGGAGTTTATTTATGAAATACATTGAGTGGCTAGGTAAAAACTTTATTGGTCTTTTTGAAGCAGGCGGTAAACAATTTATGAGCTTTATGACTGGAATCGTGCCACTACTGATCGTCTTATTGACCTTCACGTATTCTGTGATTGCTTTTATTGGTGAAGAACGGGTAGATCGAGCAATTCGCTATTGTTCAAAATATTTACTTTTACGCTATTCTGTGATGCCAATTTTATCAGTGTTGATGTTAACAAATCCGATGGCTTATACATTTGGAAAATTTGTTCGTGAAGAGGAAAAGCCGGCCTTTTATGATTCAGTCGTTTCTTTTTTACATCCAGTGACGGGGTTATTTCCTTATGCAAATGCGGGAGAATTATTTGTTTATCTCGGAATTGCCAATGGCGTGATGAAAGCTGGTCATAGTCAATCAAGCTTAGCTGTTCGCTATTTTTTAGTGGGTGTGATTGTCATTTTGATGCGAGGGATCGTCACTGAAAAATTGACGAAGTTTTTAATCGCGAAAGAAGCCAAAAAAGCGCAAGTCGCGGAATCTTAAGGAGGATGAGACATGTATAAAACAGTCTTTGTTGAGCCGGGAAGTAGCGGTTGGGGCATCGGATTAACTTTAACTCCAACTGATAAAAGAAATAAAGTCGTTTCTGTAACAGGAGGAGGCATCCATCCAGTCGCGCAACAAATTGCTGACTTAGCCGGAGTCGAAGCTTGGGATGGTTTCAAAAATCAAATCCCAGAAGATGAAATGTTGTGTGCGGTAATTGATTGTGGAGGAACAGCCCGTATCGGCGTGTATCCGATGAAACGAATTCCAACCGTTGATATCTTACCTTCGTCACCATCAGGACCTTTAGCTAAACACATTACCGAAGATATTTTCGTTTCAGGCGTTAAGCCGGAAAATATTGTCTTAAAAGAGAATATTGCGGATAGAGAAACTGCAGGAATCAATCAAAGAATCAAAAGTGAAGCAGAATCGATTGCCGCGACTGAAAAAATCATTACAAAGCAAGCCGAACCAAATGACGAAGAATTTGAGACGAAGTACGCCAAAGCAAAAGAAGTACATGCAAAAGAAAATGCGAAAAAAGATGGCTTTCTAGTTCGATTCTCTCGTGGAATTGGCGGTGTGATGGGTGTTTTCTATCAATCAGGTCGGGATGCAGTTGATATGTTATTGAAAAATATTATTCCGTTTATGGCATTTATTAGTATGATGATCGGGATTATCAACTATACTGGAATTGGTGATTGGATCGCAAAAGTCTTATCACCACTTGCAGGTTCACTGCCAGGGATGATTGTGTTAGCATTGGTTTGTAGTATTCCAGTCTTGTCACCAATTTTAGGACCCGGTGCTGTTATTTCTCAAGTAATTGGTGTCTTGATCGGAACTCAAATCGCGAACGGCTCAATTCCAGTTCAATATGCGTTGCCAGCGCTATTTGCGATTAATGCTCATGTTGGTTGCGACTTTATCCCAGTGGGGCTATCATTAGGAGAAGCCAAACCTGAAACGGTTCAAGTTGGGGTGCCAGCGATTCTTTACAGCCGAATGTTTACTGGGTTTGCGGCGGTTATTATCGCGTGGGTATTTAGTTTTGGAATGTATTAAGGAGGAGAAAAGATGTTTAAAACAAAAATCGTCGAGATCGGCTCAATGGTGCCAGCTTTTGAAGAAGAACAATTAGTGATTTTATTTGGACCTAAAGCAACACCGGAATTACGAGATATCTCAGTGATTCATGAAGTAGCGTCTCAGCCCAATGGAGTCCTGAAAGCTGGGGGGAAGATCAAATTTGGTGATGATGTTTTTACGATTGAAGAAGTCGGCTCACAAGCCAATGCGAATTTTGATGAGTTAGGGCATATTTCAATTTATTTTAGAAATGAAGTTGGTGAAGTATTGCCGGGAGCGATCATTGCTAGCCCGGGAAAATTTCCTCAGTTGGAAGTTGGGGCAGAGATTGAATTTATGTAAATCTATTTTGAAAACACCGCCAAAGTAACTGCGGTGTTTTCTAGTTTAGGGGAAAAGATTATGGCAAATAGTGGGGACCGTGACTTAGTAAAAGTTGCGACGATGTATTATAAAGAAGATATGAAACAATCAGAAATCGCAAAACATTTAGGGATTTCGCGTTCGTTAGTTTCAAAGTATTTGATTGATGCCCGAAATCAAGGAATTGTTGATATTTATATTCGCAGTGAGAGTGCGTATTCCATTGAGTTAGAAATTGAACTCGAAAAAAAATTTGGATTACATAAAGCAGTCGTCTTAGATACTAATAATCTTCGAGAAAATGAAATTGAACGCTTGATTGTTCAAACGGCGATTCAAGCACTTCGCAAGGATATTGCTAAAGCTCATACAATCGGTTTGTCTTGGGGAAAGATGTTACGCCGTTTCATTGATGAATATCCCTATCAAAACGATCCTGAGACGACGATCATTCCCTTGATCGGTGGGATGGGCTCAGAGTATGTAGATATTCATTCGAACCAATTAGCTTATGATCTTGCCCGGAAGTTACGAGCAAAATGTAAATATTTATATGTCCCAGCATTAGTTGACAACCAGGCAATTAAGTCTTATTTATTAGAAAATGAAGCGATCAAAGCCGTCTTAGGAGCTGGTCGCAAGGTTGATCTTGCTTTAGTTGGACTTGCATCACCTTTCAGCAAAAATAATACGATGTTGCAAATCGGTTATATTAATACGGAAGATGTAGCACAACTCAAGTCAGCGCAAGTCGTAGGCGACATCAACTCACGATTTTTTGACGAACAGGGAAATGAGTCAGAGTGTCAAATCAATCAATATGTGATGGGGATCAATCTGGCAGATTTGAAAAAAATTGAAAAAGTCGCAGCAATTTGTTTTGAAGAAGATAAGCAAAATGTTTTGTATACTGCGCTAAAAGCTGACTTACTTAATATTATCACTGTTACGGATACTTTGGCCGAATACTTACTTGGTCGGTTAAAAGAAGAAGACGAGGATTGATAAGATTAGCTTTTATGAATGAGTTTTATTTAGCTAGACTAAGTTGATTTGCGGCATCCTTTTTTCACAATGAGAAAATTTAAGAGAGTCGTTATATCATCATGCTAAAAAATCTGATCGAGTGTTTTACCTTTTACTACTACGATCATGTGATTCAAAATTCTACAATTGTGCCGAACTTCAAATTAGACTAAAACTCTAATTTTGAAGTTCGGCTTCTTTGACGTCTTGTCATATAAGAATTTATTATCAAAACCCGCCCCTTTGACTATAATAACATCCGCCTTCTATACTAGCTCTCGTAATCAAATCTGAGGAGGAAATAATCCATGTTAAAAGGTGCTAACTTGTTAAATAATCCGTTTCTAAATAAAGGAACGGCTTTTACAAAAGAAGAAAGAGAAAAATACGGCTTGACTGGGATGTTACCCGCAACGGTTCAAACATTAGAACAACAAGCAGTTCAAGCTTATGGTCAATATTTAAGCAAACCATCTGATTTAGAAAAACGTATTTTCCTAATGAACGTCTTCAACACAAACCGGACACTATTCTACAAATTGATGGGGCAACATTTAGTTGAATTCATGCCGATCGTGTATGATCCAGTGGTGGCTGATTCCATCGAGCAATACAATGAATTATTTTTGAAACCGCAAGATGCTGCCTTTTTATCAATCGATGATCCTGATTCTATTGAAGTAGCGTTAAAAAATGCTGCGGATGGTCGTGACATTCGTTTGATCGTAGTCACAGATGCTGAAGGAATCTTAGGTATGGGGGACTGGGGCGTTAATGGTGTCGATATCGCAATCGGTAAATTGATGGTTTATACCGCTGCTGCAGGGATCAACCCTAACCAAGTTTTACCCGTTTCAATCGATGCTGGGACCAACAACCAAACCTTGATCGACAATCCATTATACTTAGGCAATCGTCATGAACGGATCTATGGTGAACAATACGATGCCTTCATCGAAAAATTCGTGAATGTTTCAACGACGTTATTTCCTGAATTATTATTGCATTGGGAAGACTTTGGTCGTGGAAATGCTGCTCATATCTTAGAGCGTTATCAAGATAAGATCACGACTTTCAACGATGATATCCAAGGAACGGGGATCGTAGTTTTGGCTGGTGTTTTAGGCGGCTTGAACATTTCTCAAGAAGAATTAAAAGACCAAACGATCTTAACTTATGGTGCCGGAACTGCCGGTGTCGGAATCGCCAATATCTTATTAGATGAAATGGTGCGTTCTGGAATTCCCGAAGCAGAAGCCCGCACCCATTTCTATCAAGTTGATAAACAAGGTCTCTTGTTTGAAGACACAGCAGATTTGACACCCGGTCAAAAACCATTTGTCAGAAAACGCAGTGAATTTGCAAATGCAGAAGAACTAACGAACTTGGAAGCTGTAGTTAAAGCGATCCATCCAACGATCATGATCGGAACGTCGACTCAACCTGGTGCATTTACAGAAGAAATCGTCAAAGAAATCGCAGCTCATACTGCTCGTCCAATCATCATGCCTTTATCTAACCCAACAAAATTAGCGGAAGCAACTGCTGCTGATTTAATCAAATGGACGGATGGTAAAGCCTTGATCGGAACAGGTATCCCGGCTGATGATGTGGAATACAACGGTGTCACGTATCAAATCGGCCAAGCAAACAATGCGTTGATGTACCCAGGTTTAGGCCTAGGCCTGATTGCATCAACTGCAACTCGGGTCACTGGCCAAACGATTTCAGATGCTAGCCATGCGCTAGGCGGAATCGTGGATGTCACTAAACCAGGTGCATCGATTTTACCTCCTGTTTCAAAAATCAATGAATTCTCACAAACGATCGCTGAAACAGTAGCTGCTTCTGTTGTGAAACAAGGTTTGAACCGGGAAACGATCGGTTCGGTCAAAGAAGCGGTGGAACAAGCAAAATGGTATCCCGTTTACGGTGACGAAAATGCAAACCAAGTTTAATTTTTCACTTATTTAATTAAAGAAACTCAAACGATCAGAAGAACAGCATCAAGCTCTAGTCAGTTGCGGAACTACCGTAGCGTTAGCGGCTTGATGCTCAACTTTTGTTTTGGTCGTAGAGGAGAAAGGAAAGAATAAAAATATAATGGAACAGAATGTAAAATCAAATAAAAGAACAGGCTGGTTCTGGGAAACTAAAATCAGCAATATTTCATTACCGCTTTATTTGATCATGGTCGTCGTTTTGATCGTCGTGATGGCGTTAGGAAAATTACCTACTTCAATGATGGGCCCAATCGCGGTTTTAGTTATCCTAGGTAATTTATTTCACTTTATCGGCAATCGCCTTCCCATCATCAAAGACTATTTAGGTGGCGGCTCGGTATTTGCGATTTTTGCTTCAGCCGCACTGGCAACATTTGGTATTTTGCCGCATGAAGTAGTTGAATCAACCAAGAATTTTGTTGGCGGTATGGGTTTTCTTGATTTTTATATCGCTGCTTTGATCGCCGGTTCTATTTTAGGTATGAATCGAGATCTCTTGATTAAAGCGTCCGTTCGTTTTATTCCAGTTGCGTTGATCTCGATGGTGGCATCATTTTTCGCAGTTGGATTAGTTGGCGCTTTAATCGGCAATGGCTTTGGTAATTCGGTTCTATACATTTCGATGCCAGCGATGGCCGGTGGAGTTGGTGCCGGCGCAGTCCCACTATCTTCGATTTATGCGCATGCCTTACATGGGGATGCCTCTCAAATCATCTCGCGTTTGATCCCAGCTACTGCCATGACCAATGTATTAGCAATCATTGGTGCTGCTTTAGTCTCTCGGCTTGGGAAGTCTGTGCCTAAACTTAACGGTGAAGGAAAAATGATGGCGAAAGGTGATCTAGGTGATGTTGAAACGACCGAGGTCAAACCTGACATTCAACAACTAGGCGTCGGTTTACTCGTTGCGATCACATTTTTCTTATTAGGACAAATCGGAAACTACTTTGTACCTAAAGTTCATGCGTATGCGTTCATCATCATTTTCGTTTTCATTTGTAAAGTTGGTAATTTATTACCGAAGTACTATGAAAATGCGGCGACGATGTTTAATCAATTGATCGTGAAAAATTTGACGGCGGCAGTCCTTGCCGGTATCGGGATCGCGTTGTTGAACTTGAATGTCTTGGCAAATGCCTTCACTTGGCAATTCGTTGTCTTATGTTTGACTAGTGTCTTAACGATTTCACTTGTAGCTGGCTTTGTCGGGAAATTATTTGGCCTTTATCCAATCGAAGCGGCGATTGCGGCAGGATTTTGTAACAACTCAATGGGCGGAACTGGAAATGTTGCAGTTCTGTCAGCTTCAGATCGCATGGGCCTGATTGCTTTTGCGCAGATGGGTAACCGGCTAGGCGGTGCGTTAGTACTGATCATCTCAGGATTCTTGATACAGTTGTTTTCGTAATTAAAAACTTCAGCTAAATAAGTTTATGAGCGTTTCACAAGTCAAATTGTGAGACGCTTTTTTATTTTCTACTATTTTGATTGATAATATTTGTTTTTTTTAATCCCTATATTTCTATTTAATTATTTTAATTAACTATCAAAATCAGTTTTATTACAGTATAATTCTCGAGTTGGAAAAACATATAGTGAGAATGAACTTTTCATATCCGTTATTGATTGCATTTTCAATTTGCAAAAGATAGCGTTTTCAAAAAGATTAAAACATTCTATGATAAGAACCAAGGAGGAAGACATTATGAGAGAGGAAAAAATTGTTCATTTTTTAAAGAATAATCCGTCTCCTCAGCCTCTAGCTGAACTAGCGCAGACTTTTGGCGTTTCGAAACGAACGATTGCGAATGATTTAAAAGCAATCAATGCTTTGGGAAAACAAGCTTGTTTTCAAATAATAAATGTTCGTGGTAAAGGTTATCGGCTAGCTATCAGTAATGAAGTACAGTTTGAGCAGTATTTTAGTCAGGTGGAAAAAAATTTGGCTGAAGGAATCAGGGATCCGCAAGAGCGCAAGCTGAATATCGAATTATTGTTGTTGTTTGCTAATGAGTACATGACGTTGAATCAAATTGCCGAAACATTAAATGTTAGTCTTTCAACGGTTAAAAGTGACTTAGTTGAAGTGAAACAGGATTTTATTGGCATGAATTTGAAATTGACGTCAAAAGCGCACTATGGATTCCGAGTCAGTGGATCAGAAGAAGCAAAGCGGTTGTTCATTATCCAGCTGTTACGAAAAAATTTGGCACGGCCGGTC
Organism: Enterococcus sp. CSURQ0835; assembly: GCF_902706605.1. Lineage (GTDB taxonomy): Bacteria > Bacillota > Bacilli > Lactobacillales > Enterococcaceae > Enterococcus_A. Next base: position 46,170 of record NZ_CACSLH010000002.1, read on the forward strand.
TTTACACCGGAATATCAAGTTTTTAGTGAACGATTTGACACGCAAAAATTGAAAGCGTTTCTAATCAAACGCGTAGCCGACTTACAGATTCGGGTCAATGACTTAGTTTTAGATAATTTAGTCCAGCATATTTTTTTATTAGTGTTTCGTATCAAGCAGCATAATTTGCTTAAAGAGCAACTGGATCTACCGACGATCCAAACAGATTACACGCAATTGGCCGCTGATATCGCAGTTTATATCGCAGAGCATGAACAAGCCCAGTTGACAGAAGATGAGCAGTTGTATCTGAGCCGACAATTATTTGGCAAAATCGTTACCTTGAATGATGTGCAGCAACATAGAGAGTTGACCAAAGCAGTTGAACAAGCTTTAACGCAGATCGATCACAAATATCAAACTGCTTTTTTAGCGGATCAAGAGTTGATTGATGCACTAACGTTGCATGTAGCACCACTTTTACAGCGATTATACGTCGGAAGACAATTGGAAAATCCGATTATTGATGATGTGTATACGCGCTACGCCAATGTCTTTAATATTGCTTTTGAATTCATTGAAGCGATTCGCAGTGAAGCTAAATTGACCCTTAGTAAAGATGAAGCTGGCTATTTAGCAATTTACTTTGCAGCCAGTTTAGAACAACAATTGCAAAAAGCTAAAGATCATTATCAAAAAATCGCAGTGATCTGCGCGACTGGTGGCGGAGCTTCTTACTTTGCAAAGATCAAGTTGGAACAGATCTTTGCTAATGCTAAAGTGAACACCTTTGCGTTAGCCGAGGTTCAGCAAATCGATGATTCGTATGATTTGGTCATTACGACTGTTCCGTTGGAGTGGGATTTTGTGGCTATCCCAGTGATCCAGACCCATGCTTTACTGACTGAAAAAGAATTATACCAGATTCAACAAGACCTATTGTTGATTCAAGATGATACAAGTCAGGAACAAAAGCTGACGCAACAAATCCTAACGTTGTTTTCAGCAGAGCATTTCCACGTAACGCAGGAGACTGACTACCTTAGCTTGCTGAAGAAACACGGCGAACAGTTAGAACAAACTGGTTGGGCAGCTCAAGGCTATAGCGAACTAGTACTAGAACGAGAACAACTTGTAGATACGATTTATCACAAAGGAGTTGCAGGACCCCATCCAATGGAGTCAAAGGCCAAAAGAGAGTGCATCGATTTGATTTTATGTCATGATGGCTGTCAATTTAATGGGAAACCAGTCAAATTGATTTTTTTGATTAATATCAGTAACCGCCATCTAGTATTACATAAAGAAATCAGCCGGTTAATGATCCAATTGATGGAAGATCCACAGCTGGCTGAACAGTTGGCAACGATCAAAGAATTCAATCAATTTTTATATTATATTAAAAAACTTATTGAAAGAGGGTAACTAAAATGACTGAACAAGAACAAAATATTTTCCAAATCATTTCTGCTTCTGGTGACAGCCGGGGCTTAGCTTTTGAAGCGTTGCGATTAGCTAGAGCGGGAAAATTTTCAGCAGCTAAAGAAAAGATGGGGGAAGCTAAAGAACGCAGTATCGCCGCTCACGAGATTCAAACATCGTTGATCACAAAAGAAATCAATGGAGAAGGCGTGGAGACTTCATTATTAATGGTCCATGCTCAAGATCATTTGATGGGTAGTATTTTAGCTCGAGATTTGATCGAAGAGATGATCGAGATGTTACAAGAACAACGCCTTGTTTCAAATGCCATCTAATTAATCATGTACATTAAAAAAATAAACAGAGGGCCGAATAAAGGTCCTCGGAATGGAGCGTAACAAAATGAAAACGTTATTAGTATGTGCCGGAGGATTTTCGACGACGATGATGATGGAAGCAATGAAAAAAGTAGTCAAGCAATCGGAAAAGTTAGCCGAACAAGATTACCCAATGGAAGCCATTGGTGTAGATAAATTGGATCGTTATGTCAGTGATTATGATGTGATCTTAGTCGGTCCGCAATTGAGTCATAAATATGACTTTATCAAAGAAACTGCTGATCGTTTGCATAAACCCACCGTTTTATTGACCTCTGATATCTATGGTTCGATGGATGGTGCAACCGTAATGAAACAAGCTATCTTAGCTTATCGTAAAAGTTTACAAACGGTCTAAAAGTTCTGCACACCACTACTGTGAAATAGGAGGAGCAATGAAATGGAAAGTAAGAAAGAGTCTACTTTTGATAAAGTAGAAGGATTTATTCGAAAAACATTGGTGCCGATTGCCAATAAAGTGGACAACAATCCCTATTTAACGGCAATCAAAAAAGGAATGGTCGTTTTAACACCGGCTTTGTTATTAGGATCAATTGCAGCGATTTTTCCATCGATTCCAGAGTTCATCAAAGCTGCTAGCGTTCAAAATTGGTTTGAGCAGTACGGCTATATTTTCAGCTTGCTATCAAAAGTCTCACTAGGGTTAGTCGGCTTGTATGCAGTTTTAGCGATCGCGTATTTTTTAAGTGAAGAATGGAAACTCTATACGATTGGGTCTATGATCTTATCAGCGATCGGCTTTTTACTAGTTTCAATGGATTTGGATAAAGATGGCAATATCATAGCTAGTTATTTAGATTCAAAAGGCTTGTTTGCGGGGATTTTTATTTCAATCATTTGTGTGAGTATTTATCGTTTCTTTACCAAACACAAACTGGTCATTAAGATGCCAGAAGGAGTCCCTGACTTTGTTTCCAGTTCTTTTGAGCTGATTACACCAACTGCTGCAATTGGAGCTTTATTTATTATGGTGCGTGCAATTACTGATGCATTATCTGGAGGAGTCTTATTACCGCAAGTCATCATGAATATCTTAGCGCCAGCTATTGGATCGTTGGATTCTTTGTGGGTCATTTATTTTGTCCTTGTATTACGATTAGTTTTTTGGTTCTTTGGCATTCATTCGGCAGTCTTATCACCGATCTTATCACCTATTATGGTGCAATACTTATCTGAAAATTTGGCTAATCATGAAGCCGGTCAGCCGTTAACTCACGTAGTAACTGGAGGAACGTTGTCTGCTTTTGCGAACTTTACTGGTTCTGGTGTAACAATGGGATTAGTGATTGCGATGTTAGTGAGTCGCTCTCAACGGTATAAAAAAGTTGGAGCGGTGGGATTACTACCTTCTTTATTTGGAATCAATGAACCGATTCTCTTCGGTGTGCCCATTATTTTGAATCCTGTTTTGATGATTCCGTTCATTTTTGGAGGAGCATTTGTGGGAATGATTCCAATGATCTTTATGAAATTAGGACTATTGAACTACCCTATTTTTGATCCCCCTTATGTACCCGTGTTCATGGAAGGCTTTTTGACAGGGTTTGACTGGCGCTCGATTCCGATCCAATTGTTGCAGATCGCACTTTCGTTTGGCTTATATTTACCATTTTTCAAAGTGTTAGAAAGACAAGAATTAGAACAAGAAAAAGTAGTCTCAGCTAATAAAGATCAATCGATCACTCAAGTTATCAGTGATGAAGATGAAGCATTATTGGCAGACTTAGATTTTTAGAAATAGTTTAGCGCAGATGTTCAGCATTTGCGCTAAATTTTTAGTTTATTCTTAAAGTAAAGTAGGAATGATAAATGGAAATTCGATTTGAAAAATTCTATCATACAATGGCAACTGCGGAACTTGAAGCTTTTGTGGTAACAGATAAGATTAATCGGCGCTATCTTTGCGGCTTTACGGGCTCTAATGGTCTATTAGTGGTCACTCCAGGAAAAAATACACTGATTATTGACGGGCGATATACTGAGCAAGCTAGCAAGCAGACTCAAAATGTAGCAATCTATACATTAAAATTTGGAGAATCTTATTGGGGTGTTGCTGCGCACTTGCTAGAAAAATTCAAAAAAATCGGCTTTGAAGAAGACTCTCTCTGCTTTAGGGACTATCAAGCGTTAAAGCAAAAGCTCGCGATTTCAGTGGAATTGATTCCAACTAGCCATCTCATTGAGCAACTCCGGATGATTAAAACTTCTGCTGAACTTACAAAAATTAGACAAGCTGCAATGTTAGCCGATCAAACATTCTCGCGCGTTTTGACTCTTATCAAACCCGGGATGACAGAACTAGCATTAGCTAATGAGATCGATTATTTGAGTAAAAAGTATGGAAGTGATAGTCCAGCGTTTGAAACGATCGTAGCTTCTGGGACTCGAACTGCGCTGCCTCATGCCCATGCTACGCATAAAAAAATTGAACAAGATGAATTAATCATGCTTGATTTCGGTTGTACAGTAGGAGGGTATTATTCTGATTTGACGCGAACATTTGCTTTGGGAGAAGTTTCCGAAACGATCAAAAATAGTTATCAATTACTTTTAGAAACGCAACGCCACGCACTTGCTCTGGTTGAAGTCGGCCGTTCCGTCTCTGAGCTTGATCTTGCTGCTCGAAACTATTTAGCTAAAAGTGATCAAGCAAAATATTTTACCCATGGGCTAGGTCATGGAATCGGGTTAGCTTGTCATGAATATCCTAGTATAAATCAAATTGATGATACGCGCTTACAACCGCAAATGGTTTTTACAGTTGAACCAGGTATCTACTACCCCGGTCAATATGGTATCCGGATTGAAGATGATGTTTACCTTGATGAGCAAGGTAAGGTCGAAATTTTAACAAAGTCAAAGAAAGAGTGGATGAATATCTGATGGAATTAACAAGCGATCTTTTGAAGTTGTCTAACCTTGCTGGAATTGCTGGTCAAGAACAACAAATTGCCGCTTTTTTAGACCAAATCATTCCGCAAAAAGTAACCATTGATGATTTTGGCAATCATTATTATGGGAATTTACAAACTAAAAAGAAAAAAATTGCACTCTATGCGCATACAGATGAAGTCGGCTTTTTTATTCGGGAGATTGATGCTCAAGGATTTGTTTATTTTCAAGCAATTGGTGGCTGGTGGGGACATGTGATGTTGGGGCAAGAAGTGATAGTCACTTGTCGAAAAAATGGCAAAACGATTCCCGGAATTATTGGTACGCTACCAGAAGGCTCAATCAAAGGTGAGCACATTGTTCCAATTGATAAGATGTACCTTGATTTAGCCTGTGAGAGTCGTGATGAAGTTTTAGCACTTGGGATTCAGATTGGGGATATGATTACTCCGGCGTCTCAAGCACGACTCAGCTTTAATCAAAAATATTTGATCGGTAAAGCACTAGATGATCGTGTGGGCTGTGTCATCATGGCAGGGGTACTAAACAATTTAGCGCAACGAAAATTAACATCAGTCGAAGTGATCGGGATTGGAACAGCTCAAGAAGAAGCCGGAACACGCGGTTCAAAAATTGCCGCAACTCAAGTGGAGGGTGATCTCAACTTTATTTTAGACGTTGCAGATGGGAAAGATACCCCTAAAGCAGCAACCCGCAAAACACGTATTTTAGGGGCAGGTCCAGGAATTTGTTTATATGATAAAACTGCGTTAGCACATTTACCGTTAGCTGATTTTGTACGGGACATAGCAGAAAAAAATGGGATCACTTATCAATATGATCAATTAACTGGTGGTGGGACTGATGCGGGCTCTGTCCAATTGACAAATGGGAAACCCACTTTGGTCATCAGCTTACCAGTTCGTTATTGTCATTCTTGGTATTCACAAGTCAAGCTTAAGGATTGTCAAAGCGCGATTGATTTGTTAACTGAAACGATTTTACAATTGGATCAACAAGGGGGGAAGCTGTAATGACTGATTTTGACCAAGTCGTAAATCGTTATGGTACGTATTCAACACAATGGGATTACGTTCAAGATCGTTTTGGAGAAGAAGCGTTATTGCCCTTTTCAATCTCAGATATGGATTTTGCAATTCCAGCAGGGACAAAAGATGTTTTAGCAAGTGCAGTTGCTCGCGGTGTTTTTGGCTATACTCGTTGGAATCATCCTGATTTTAAAGGTGCAATTAGTCGTTGGTTCGACCATGAGTTTAATTGTGAAGTAGATGAGGATTGGATCGTTTTTAGTCCCAGTGTAATTTACAGTTTATCGATTCTGATCCAATTGTTAGGCAAAGGTCGTAACAAAGTTGTGACGTTTACGCCGTGCTATGATGCGTTTTTTAGTACTGTTCGAGAAAACGCAGGAGAATTGTTTTCAGCTAGTCTCAAAAAGAATGACGGACATTTTGAAATTGATTTTGCTGATCTAGAAAATTTGTTTAAAACTGAAAAACCAGAAATATTTTTACTGTGTAATCCTCATAATCCGACAGGCCGGGCTTTTATGCTAGCGGAATTGACGAGATTGATTGAACTTTGTAATCAGTATCAAGTTGCAATTATCAGTGATGAGATTCATATGGATATTCGGCGACCGGGGATTTTTCATCACCCGATTTTGGCTTTGTATCATGAGATTGAAGTCCCCGTCGTATTATTATCGTCGGCGTCAAAAACATTTAATACTCCAGGCTTAGGCTGCTCTTACGGACTGATTCCAGCTGAGGCATTACGTGAGGAATTTCTGACTATTTTAAAAGCACGGGATGGTTTATCGTCAGCTCCCTATTTAGGGATGATAGCTTTGCAAGATTGTTATAACAATGAAAAATCTTGGTTGGCTGAATTGAATCGATATGTTGATCAGAACTTTCAATATGTGCTAGCTGCTTTAGAAAATCACCCCCATATTGATTGTTATTTGCCTGAAGCAACGTATTTAGCTTGGCTTGAAGTAAAAGATTTGCCAGTTGAAATGGACCAACTCCAAGATATTCTCGTTCACGAAGAAAAAGTCGCCATCATGCGTGGTGATACGTATGGGATCGAGGGGAGAAATTATTTGCGTTTGAACTTAGGTGCACCCCAATCAAAAATCCGCACCGGAGTAGCAGCGTTATTACGCGCGCTTGAAAAGTCAAGTGTGCGAAGTAGTCAATCTATCGAAACATAAAAAATGATTGCTATTCTTCTACCAGAGTGCTAAACTTACAGCGAAAATTAAATAGTAGATTATCCACTAGGGGCGCTGATGCTGAGATAGACGAAAGTCTGGTCCCTTTGAACCTGATTTAGTTAGTACTAACGTAGGAAAGTGGTGACGTTTGTTGAATGATAGCGTCTCACCTTTTTTCTGTCTGCATGTGGATATGGAAAAAGGAGGGGCGCTTTTTTTAGTGGACAGAAAAGAAAAATTGAGAGGATGACAATTAAATATGGAAAGCTGTACGATTGATGGCATTGATATCACGGGTGTCCGCGTAAGTTTGTATCCGATGAAAGATGCGTTTGCTGATCAGATTTTAAACAGTGTGAAAAAAACGAATACTACAGCCGTGTGGAGTCAAACGGATCTGTTTAGCACCTTATATCGTGGTGAAGCAGAAAGTGTGGTGGATGCGGCGGCTGGTTTGTTTATCAATGCTTATGAACCAACGACGCATCTAGTCGGTGAGTTCACATTTTCAAAAGGCTGTCCGGGAGATATTGCTGGCGATAGTTATTTGACTGGAGAAAAGCGGCAGCCGAATCAAACTCAGATCAAAGCCCAAGGTGATTTCCCGATCCATTGTAAGTATTCATTTTATACGTTTGGAAAAGAATCTTATATGGAGGAAATTGCACAGATCGTAACACTGGCTGATGAAATGGGATTACAGCCGCAAAGCGCACATTATTCGACTTTCTTAACTGGCTCAGCAACGCAATTATTTGCTTATTTTGAAAAAGCTTTGGCTTATGCCCACGCGCACTTGAATCATTATGTGATCGAAGCGACTGTTTCAGTCAACAGTCCATCATTAGGAGGAAGTACAGATGTTTAAATGGGAATTAAAAGATGTCATTATGGTGGGGATCGTTTCAATTGTATTTGGTGTGATTTATCTAGGTGCGGTTCATTTAGGCGTTTTGTTAGGTGCGATTTTGGCTCCACTTGGTTTGTCGATTTTAGCTAACGAATTTATTTTTGGTGTTTGGTTTATGGCGGCAGCTTTTGCAGGGTATGTGATTCGGCGACTGGGAGCTGCGACGATCACTGAAATGATCGCGGCGTTACTAGAAGTTTTTATGGGGAATTTTTATGGACCGATCGTGTTTGTTAGCGGCTTTGTTCAAGGAATCGGAACAGAGGCAGGCTTTTTAACGACACGTTACAAACGTGCTGGTTGGATCCAATTGATCTTAGGTGCCGTGTTTGCTACGATCACGAGTTTCATTTGGGGGATCGTTCGCTCAAGTTTTACCGGGTTGCAGTGGCAGATGCTTTTAGCGATTTTTGTGATTCGTTTAGCTTCAGCACTATTGTTCTCAGCGGTTTTAGTAAAACTTACGTGTGATCATTTAGTGAAGATGGGTGTTTTGAAAAGTTATCCAATCGGGGCGCATCATGTATGAGTTTGCAAACTGAACAGTTGATCTTTCAAGTCGATACACGCGAGATCGCAGCTGAATTAGAAGTTGCTCCAGGAACTGTTCGCGGACTTTTTGGGGTCTCAGGGGTCGGGAAAAGTACGTTATTCAGCTTACTAGCGGGTCAAGGTCAGTCGACTTTTAGTGGAAAAATCTGCTATGATGGTCAGTCATTGGAGAAGTTACGGGCGGATCAAAAAGTAGCGTTTGTCAGTTTGATGTTTCAAAATCCTGACACGCAATTTTGTATGGCCACACCTGCAGAAGAGTTGATTTTTTGTTTAGAAAATCAGCGCGTCCCAAAAGAACAAATTTCCGGTAAAGTAACAGCAGCGTTGGCTTTTTGCGAGATCCCTCACTTAGCCCAGCGGTCACTTGCCGTATTGTCAGGTGGTGAAAAACAACTTGTTGCACTGGCTTGCTGTGTTGCTCTGGGGAGTCGGTATCTTTTATTAGACGAACCGTTTGCAAATCTTGATGAGGCTACGACCGCCTTTGTGATTGGGAAATTACAACAACTACAACAAAGTGGTGTAGGAATTTTAATGATCGATCATCAGTTGAAAAATACGAAAGGTTGGATCGATGAGTGGTATGTTTTGGATCAAACAACACTGACTTTGAAAACGCGGGCGCAGTTAGCAGCAGCTTCTGAGCAGCAAAAAAGACGGCAGCCACGATTGGCAAAAATTGAACCGACTCAGACAGTTTTACAGTTGAAAAATTTTTCGTTGCCATTAGCCGATCACCAGCTCCGCTTACCTGATCGTGCGTTAAAAGCTGGCCAGATGATCGGCTTGACTGGGCGCAGTGGCTTGGGAAAATCGACTTTATTAAAGGCGTTGATCGGAGCGGTAGAATTTACTGGGACGATCGAATTGAATCACCGCTCTGTCCAAAAGCAACGTCGGCAAATTTTTAAACAGTTGAGTTGGATCATGCAAAATCCGCAAGATCAATTTGTAGCGGCGACTGTTTTTCAAGAATTAGCGAATGGTCAGCAAGCTGATCTGTGGGTAGAGCAAAAGTTACGCGAGTTGCAATTAGAAGACAAACGATCCGAGTCGCCCTTTTTATTGAGTCAAGGTCAGCAACGGCGCTTAGCGGTCGCTTGTTTTTTAGAACGACCAGTAGACGTATTGTTAGTTGATGAACCGACATATGGTCAAGACCAAGAAAATGCTTGGCAAGTGATGCGTCTATTACAGCAAAAAGCTAACGAAGAGACGCTTATTTTAATTGTGAGTCACGATCAAGAACTGTTGCAGACTTTTTGTGATGAAGTTTGGGATCTGAATCAAATGGAGGAACCCCGACATGAAAAAATTGAATCCGACCATCAAATTCGGCGGTATTTTACTCACCGGTTTACTCGTCTCTTTTCAAAATAATCTCAGGTTGAATCTGACATTAGCAGTGATCTTTGCAGTTGTTAGCATCCTGTATTTAAGTTTCAAACAATGGCTACAGTTAACAGTTCTTTTAACGGTGACGGCAATTGGCGTTTTTTTCAGTGGTTACTTCTTCTTACAAGCAAAAAGTGGTCAAGCTGTGATCGGTGATTTAACGGTCACGCCGCAAGTCTTGTATGGGTTGAAACTAGCTACACGGATCTATTGTTTTGGTTTTTTAGGTTCAAGTTTTGCTGCAACGACGACCTTGCCAGCTTTTATTTATTCAGCGCAGCAACAACTACGCCTGCCAGCTCAATTTGCCTATGGGATGATGGCGGCGTTTCATATGTTGCCGTTGATCAAAAAAGAATATCAAAATACGCGGATCAGTTTACGGTCGCGTGGGCTAACAGCTGGATTTATCTCACCGAAATTATTGACGCCACTATTAGTCAAATCGATCCGTTGGTCAGAGACGTTGGCTCAAGCGATGGAATCGCGCGGTTTTTCCGGGACTGCTAACCGCACTTATTTTTATGATTATCAGATCCGATTTCAAGACGGCTTGTTTTTAGTTGGCCTACTAGGTTTGGCAGTAGCTTTGAGTTTTTGATCAGTAAACACTTCCTGTGATGGGAAGTGTTTTTTTTAGGTTTTACAGCGTTGTCAATTATGAAAAAAGTATGATGATTCAGTGGTCTTTTAGTGCATTGATCTTTTTTCGTTGACTTCTTTTTGTCAAAGCGTTATTATCTTCAAGCGTTAATTATTAACACTATTAGCTATTAAAAGATAAAGTTAAACGTGGGTTCACATTTTTGAGTTAGAGTGGAACGCGTCTGACGGAAGAAAAGGGGGAAGCACATGTCATTTGCTAACGAGGCGGAAAGTAAACTTTCGCGCCTAATGGTCAGCAATCGGAACAGTTCATTTGCCAAGCTGGAAAAAAGCAATCGCGGTGAAGAAGTCGTGATCAAATTTTTAGAACACTTGCAGCAGCCGGCTAGTCCAAAGATGCTAGCGGAAGCATTGCATCTGTCAAGTGCGCGGATCGCGACGATTCTAGGTGGTCTGGAGAAAAAAGAATTGATCACGCGGACGATCTCATCAAAAGATCGGCGGCGGATCACCGTGACGCTGACAGAAAAAGGACAACAGTTTGCGAGTCAAAAAGCAAAAGAAGCAACCGCCCGGATCGTTCAGATCTTTGAACAGATGGGAGAAGAAGACACGAATCGATTTGTTGAATTGATCGAGGAGTTCTTTTATTACTCGCAAAAAATTACAGATGAGGAAGAAGGTAGTCAAGCGTGAGAATTTTTAAATACTTATTCAAATATTGGTATGCGGTGTTAGCGGTCGTAGCACTTTTGATCGTGCAAGCTTCCAGTGATCTATCGCTGCCAAACATCACCTCGAATATTGTGGATGTAGGGATTCAACAAGGCGGATTGGACAATGCAACGCCTGAAAAAATTCGCGCCCAAACGTTACAAGGAATTGAGATGTTCATGACGGATCATGAAAAAGAGACCGTCAAAGACAATTACCATAAAACGACTGAAACGATCAAAGGTAAAAAGACAACGGTCTACCAGTTAGACTTAGCGGATGGGATGACGAAGAAAAAGTTAGCTAAAACGTTTGAATTGCCAATGGTCATGTTGGCTTCTTCTCAAATGAAGCAAAAAAATAGTTCGATGGATGCTAAAGGAGCCAAAGAAGTTTTCCAAACGTACCAACAACTAGGTGCAGATGGAAAAAAAGTGAAGCAGTTAGGAGCAGAAGCCAAAACTTTAGGCGACCAAGCTAAACAAGCTGGTGCCAGTGGTGACTTGCAACAAGCCCAGACACTAGGGGCACAAGCTCAAGCTAAAGGTGCAGAAGCTCAACAACTAGGTGAACAGCTAAAAGCAACACAAACTGCTTTGCCACAAAAAGTAAAAGCTGCACGGAAACAGTTGACTGACAGTTTAGGGAATCTTGGTACTGATTCATTGAAAACAGTTGGCATTCAAATGACGCTAGCTGAATACAAAGCGTTAGATATGAATACAAAACAGATCCAAACGGACTACATGGTCAAAACGGGGATGAAAATGGTCGGTTTGACCTTACTATCTGCGGTAGCTGCGATTTTAGTCGGTTTGATCGCCTCACTAGTCGCTGCTTCGACGGGGCGCCGGTTACGAGTGGGCCAATACGAACGCACTTTGCAGTTTTCAAATACCGAGATGGAAAAATTTTCGCCAGCCTCTTTGATCACGCGGAATACCAATGATATTCAGCAGATCCAAATGGGGATGGTCTTGACGATGCGGTTAGTTTTATACGCACCGATCTTAGGTCTAGGCGGTGTTTACGAAGTTTATAAAACAGGAACTGGCATGGGCTGGATCGTCGGGGTCGCCGTGGGTGCAGTGTTAGCATTAGTCTTAGTTTTATTAGGTTTTACGATGCCAAAATTTAAGAGTTTGCAAAAATTAGTCGACCGAGTGAACTTAGTTTCGCGGGAGATCTTAACGGGATTACCGGTGATCCGGGCCTTTTCACGAGAAGCGTATGAAGAAAAACGTTTTGATCAAGCAAATACGCATTTGATGAAGACTCAACTATTCGTTAACCGATCGATGTCATTGATGATGCCAGTTATGATGCTCTTGATGAATGGGATCTCCGTTTTGATCGTTTGGGTCGGAGGTCACAATATGAACCAAGGACAGTTGCAAGTCGGGGATATGATGGCTTTCATCACTTATACGATGATGATCGTGATGGCCTTTATGATGCTGTCGATGGTGTCGATCGTCTTACCGCGGGCCAATGTTTCAGCTGCGCGGGTCGATGAAGTGTTAGCAACCAAACCTTCGATTAAAGATCCAGCAACACCGCAAGATGACCATGAGTTTAAAGGTGAGGTCAAATTTGAAGGCGTGAAATTCCACTACAGCGATGCGGATGAAGATGTCTTGCATCATATCAACTTTACAGCTAAACCAGGGCAAACGACGGCTTTGATCGGCTCGACGGGTTCAGGAAAATCAACGGTGGTCAATTTGATTCCGCGTTTGTTTGATGTAACGGGCGGCCGAATCACGATTGATGGCGTTGATATTCGTGAGTTGAGCTTGCATAAATTACACGCGTTGATCGGCTTTGTGCCACAAAAAGGCGTTCTGTTTTCTGGTGATATTGAATCGAATATCAAATTCGGTGATGCTGATGTTTCCGATGAGCAAATGAAAAAAGCGGCTCGGATCGCGCAAGCAACTGAATTTATCGATGCCAATGACCAAGGCTATAGTCGGGCGATCTCACAAGGTGGGACGAATGTCTCTGGTGGACAAAAGCAACGGTTAGCGATCGCTCGTGCATTAGCGAAAAATCCTAAGATCTTGATCTTTGATGATTCGCTATCGGCACTAGATAATAAAACGGACGCTGCTTTGCGGAGAGCTTTGGCTGAAGAAGTCAAAGGTGTGACTCAGATCATCGTGGCCCAAAAAATCTCAACGGTCTTACATGCCGACAATATCATCGTTTTGAATGAAGGTCGGGTCGTGGATCAAGGAACGCATGAGGAATTGATGGAACGTTCAACCGTCTACCAAGAAATTGCACAATCTCAATTAAGCAATGCTGAATTAGGGATTGAAGAAGCGGAGTAGGAGCTACATTCTACTTTAATCAAAAACGAAGGAGGAACGAAAATGCCAGAAAAAAATCAAAGTCGTCCTCAAGGTGGTGGACACGGTCCGATGGGCGGTGGCCGCGGGCTAGGTGCGCCTGGTGCGAAAGCCAAAGATTTCAAGGGAACTTTGAAAAAATTACTTTCATATATGGGCGCTTATAAATTTGCGCTGGGAGTTGTGATTGTTTTTGCTGCGATCTCCACGATCTTCAACATTTGGGGACCGAAGATTTTATCAAAAGCGATCACGGAACTTTTCAATGGTCTGATCAAAAAATATCAAGGAACCGGTGGTATCAATTTTGATAAGATCGGCGAAACGCTACTTTTCATGTTGGGCTTATACCTAGTCGCATCACTTTTTGGGATCGTTCAAGGTTGGATCATGTCGACGATCACGCAAAAGATCACGTATCGGATGCGTAAAGAAATCACTGAAAAGATCAACCGCATGCCAATGAATTATTTTGAAAGCCGAACGACTGGTGAAGTCTTATCACGAATCACCAATGATGTGGACACACTGGGGCAATCATTGAACCAATCGGTCACCCAGCTGATTACTTCAGCTTTTACGATCGTCGGGGTCATCGTGATGATGTTGACGATTTCGGTGAAAATGACTGGGGTCGCGATCTTGATCGTGCCGATCTCCATGTTGTTGATCGCATTTGTGGTCAAGTTTTCGCAAAAGCATTTTATTACGCAACAAAAATATTTAGGGATCATCAATGGACAAGTCGAAGAGACTGTGGGCGGTTATAATATCGTTCGCCTGTTCAATGATGAAGAAAACTCGTTGAAAGAATTTAGCGAAAAAAATGATGTGTTGTTCAAATCGGCTTGGAAATCACAATTCCTTTCTGGCTTGATGCAACCGATCATGAACTTCGTCGGCAACTTAGGTTATGTCGCAGTGGCGATCGTCGGTGGGATCTTTGCCTATAACGGTACGATCACTGTTGGGGATATCCAAGCGTTCATTCAATATGTGCGGAATTTGACGCAACCGATCGCTCAATTGGCACAAGTCTCCAATTTGTTGCAATCGATGGCAGCCGCAGCCGAACGGGTCTTTGAATTTTTAGCAGAAGACGAAGAAGATCAAACGGTTGAAAACCCAGTCAAAATCGGGCGAGCCAAAGGTGAAGTTGACTTTGAACACGTTCATTTCGGCTACACACCTGATAAGATCATCATTAATGATTTCAATTCGCATGTTGATCCAGGCCAGACAGTGGCGATCGTTGGGCCGACAGGAGCTGGGAAAACGACGATGGTCAAGTTGCTGATGCGCTTTTACGATGTCAATTCTGGCGCGATCAAAATCGATGGTCATAACGTCAAAGATTTCAATCGGGCGGATCTACGTAAAAATATCGGGATGGTCCTACAAGATACGTGGTTGTTCAAAGGGACGATCATGGACAACTTGAGGTACGGGAATTTAGAAGCAACCGATGAAGAAGTGTATGCAGCTGCCAAAGCGGCTCACGTCCATCACTTCATCGAAACTTTACCTGGTGGCTATCAAATGGAACTGAATGAAGATTCTTCTAATATCTCACAAGGTCAAAAACAACTGCTGACGATCGCGCGAGCTATTTTGGCGGATAAACCGATCTTGATCTTAGACGAAGCGACTTCTTCAGTCGATACGCGAACCGAAGCTTTGATCCAACACGCCATGAATAATTTGATGGCCGGTCGAACTAGTTTTGTCATCGCGCATCGTCTGTCTACGATCAAAGATGCTGATAAGATCTTATATATGCAAGATGGCGACATCAAAGAACAAGGGACCCATGAAGAACTATTGGAAAAAGGTGGGTACTACGCGAAACTTTACAACTCGCAATTTGAAGATCTTGATGAAGCGACTGCTTAAAAAGCAACTGAATAACGAAGCTAAAAGCACCTATTCAATTTAACTAAAAGCTGGAACGATTTTGTTGATCAGATCGTTCCAGCTTTTTTTGTCTAGGTGATCTTTACATAATCGATACAATTCAATCACAACCTTTACTTAAACCTGGTTAAAAATCAAAAGTGTTTCTTTATAATCAGTGGCATAGGAGGAGAATTACTATGTTGACATTACAAAAGATCACGAAAACATTTGATACGACCCCGATTTTAAAAGATATCAGCTTGACGATTGCTGATGGCGAGATCGTTTCGATTTTAGGTGCATCCGGCTCAGGTAAGACGACATTGCTGAATGTGATTTTAGGTTTAGAAACTGCAACGAGCGGCCAACTTTTTTATCGTGAACAGGAGATAACCAACTGGCCGATGGAAAAACGTCCATTTAACATCGTCTTTCAAGATTATGCTTTATTTCCTAATTTGAATGCGTACGACAACTTGACTTACGGGTTGCATAAAAATCCTGGGTTGACAAGCCCAGAAGAATTGGCTGAACTGATCGAGTTACTCGGTTTAGAGCAACATTTACAAAAACGGGTCCAGCAATTATCCGGCGGGCAAAAACAACGAGTTGCATTAGGCCGAACGCTAGTGATGAGGCCGAACGTTTTATTGTTAGACGAACCGCTCAGTGCCCTAGACGGCGTGATTAAAGAATCGATCAAAAATCGGATCAAATTGATCGCTAAAAAACTGAAGCTTACAACGATCATCGTGACGCATGACCCAGAAGAAGCCTTGACGATGTCTGATAAAATCTTAGTCTTGGCAGATGGTTGTGTTGCCCAATATGGGACTCCGCAAGAGATCATCACTAATGCATCTGATTTGTTCGTCCAACAATTCATCGTGCAACAGTTGGAGATCAAACGGCAAAATATCGAGAAGATCTTCGCCCAAACGCAGCGAAAAGTTGTGAAAGTCGGATGAAGCAAACTGTAAGGTTAGAACGAGGATTAAAAATTTTAGTCAGTTGCTTTTTCGGTTTGTTTTTATTTTTACCACTGGCTCGGGTCTTGCAAGAAGCACTGCTTTCAGATGGTCGGCTGTCTTTTCATTTAGTCACTGAATTAGTGGGAACAGACAAATGGTTGCAAGCTTTTTTAAACAGTTTTTGTTTTGCACTGAGTGTCGCGCTTGTCGCAACTTTACTGGGTTTTTTATTGGCGTACGGCTTGCACTTCACTAAGTTAGCGCCTTACTTCAAGCAAGTCGTCGAACGCTTTTTAGTTTTACCAATGTTGTTACCCACCATCACGTATGGCTTTGTACTGATCTATTCATTTGGTAAGCAAGGTCTCTGGACGCGCATCTTTGGTCGAACGATCTTTGATATCTATGGGACAGCCGGGGTCTTTTTAGGCCTTTTGATCTACTGCTTGCCGGTAACTTTTGTGTTGTTCAATGATGCGATGCATTACCTTGATCACCGTTTTTTCATCGTTTCACGATTGATGAGGGATCATTTTTTTCGCGGCTTTCAGACGACTGTCTTGCAGCCATTGTTAAAAGTTTTCGCCATCTCTCTCGTACAAGCTTTTTTTATGAGCTTTACTGATTTTGGGATCCCCGTTGCAGTCGGCGGTCAAAAAGTGTTTATCACGACTTTATTATATGAATATTTTTTAGGCTCATTGCCTGACTTTGCGCGTGGTTCGGTGATCGCGTTATCGATGTTACTGCCTTCGATCTTAAGTGTCATTTGCTTACACCGGTTACAAAAAATTCCAGTCGCTTATGAGCCAAAAAAAACGTTGCCTTTAAAACGAAATCGGGTGCGCGACAGTCTGTTTGCAATTTTCCTAAGCTTGAGTGCAGGTGGGATCATGGGAATCTTTTTCGTCATGTTCCTCATTCCCTTTGTTGCCAGCTGGCCGTATCAAATGCAATTTAGTTTGACACCGTTAATTACGTTCAGCCAAGATCCAACGCTGCGTTTGACGTTGCAAAATAGTTTACTTGTCGCCATTTTAACGGCTAGTTTTGGGACGCTGACGGCTTTTTTAGCGGCTGTGTTCACAACGCGCAGTCAGTCGAGTCGCGGGCTAGTGATCGACAGCTTTGCGATGATCACTAATTCGCTTCCCGGGATGGTGTTAGGGATCGCTTATCTATTGATCTTTAGTGGTACGCCACTTCACAATACGCTTTTCATTTTAGTCGCTGCCAATCTCGTCCATTATTTTGCGACACCGTATCAGTTAGCAAAAAGTGCTTTACAAAAAATGAATCCTAATTGGGAAAATACAGCGAAGATCATGGGGGATTACTGGCTGGATACATTACTTAAAGTGATCGTCCCTAATGCAAAGATTACGATCATCGAAATGTTCAGCTATTATTTTACCAACGCCATGGTCACTATCAGTGCCGTCGTTTTCTTGACGAGTGCTGAAACGATGGTCATGACAACAAAGATCAAAGAGTTACAACACTTTGGCCGCTTTACGGATATTTTTATCCTTTCGATCATTTTGCTAGCGGTAAATAGCACCATGCGGATGATCACCCAACTTATTACAAGGAGACTAAAAAGTAATGAACAGAAAATTGAAAAAAACACTCGCCGGGTTATGTTTAATCGGAACACTGACACTTTTGGGAGCTTGCGGAAAATCCAGCGCTAGTGAAAGTCATGCCAGTGCTGCGAGCGATAAAAAAGTTGTGATCTACACGAATGCAGATGAAGAACCGGTCAATGTCATCAAAAAAGTGTTAGATACGAACGGCTACAAAAATAAATATGTCTTACAATCATTTGGCACTTCTGAGTTAGGCGGCAAACTGTTAGCAGAAGGCAAACACATCGAAGCTGACCTAGTAACGATGAGTACGTTTTATCTCGACAGTGCGCAGAAAAAAAGCCAATTGTTCAAACCGTTGAAATTAGCAGCTACACCACTGACTAAAGTTCCCGATTTTGAAGCACCGATGACGACGCAAGAAGGAGTGATCTTCTACAATACGAAAGCGTTGAAAGAAGCAAATTTACCCGTTCCTAAAAGTTTGGCGGAACTTGCTGATTCAAAATACAAAGGGCAACTTTCGATTTCTGATATCAAACACTCTTCGACGGCTTGGTTGTTATTCCAAGCTTTGATCGAGCAGTATGGTGAAAATAAAACAAAAACGATCTTAAAAGGGATTTATCAAAATGCAGGGGATCACATTGAAGAATCCGGTTCAGGGCCATTGAAAAAAGTTCGGGTCGGTGAAGTTGCACTAGGTTTTGGTTTACGGCATCAAGCAGTCAAAGATAAACAAGATGGGCTACCGATCGATTACGTAGAACCAACAGAAGGCACGTATTCATTGACGGAATCACTAGCAGTCGTTGATAAAGGGAAAAAGACTAATCCTGCTGCAGAAAAGATGTTAAATCTAATCGTGACAAAAGGCCGAAAAGAATTGATCAAAGACTATCCGAGCGCGTTGTATCAAAATGAATCGACGCAAGGGTTAGAAATTGCGAAAGATCAAAAAGTGTTTGCTAAAAAATTAACGCCTGAATTATTGAAACAACATGCTGAGTTAGCAGAGTAGGAGCTTATGATGAAATCAATCGCGGAAAAAACATACGTGGCAACCAATCAAGGGATCAATTATAAATTACTGACTCCTGGGCCGTTGACGACGAGCCAAACAGTCAAAGAAGCGATGCTAGTCGACCATTGTACTTGGGATGAAGATTATAAACGCATCACTCGGAAAATTAGGCAGCAGCTCTTGGAATTAGCCGAAGTTTCAGCGGCTGACTACACAGCGGTCTTGTTACAAGGCAGCGGCAGCTTTGCAGTTGAATCAGTCTTGAGTTCCGTTTTAGCGCCAGCTGATAAACTTCTGATCTGCGCAAATGGTGCATATGGCAAACGGATGGTGAAGATGGCAACGCGTTACCAGATTCCCCATGTCGTTTATGAAGTAGCTGAAAATGAGACCTTTGAAGCGCCAGTGATCCAAAAAATGTTACAACAAGATCCTGCGATCACGGCATTGACCATGGTCCATAGCGAAACGACGTCCGGTATTTTAAATCCATTAGAAGAAATCGCGACGCTCGTTCAGACGCATCAACTGTTGTTCATTGTGGATGCTATGTCGAGTTTTGGCGGGATCGAGATTCCAGTTGCTAAATTAGGGATCGATTATTTGATCTCCAGTGCTAACAAATGTATTCAAGGTGTGCCGGGCTTTGCTTTTGTGATCGCCCGACGTAGCGCACTGGCTAAAAGTGCTGGGAATGCACGGACGGTCAGCTTAGATTTACACGAGCAAGAACGGGTGATGGCAATCGATGGCAAATGGCGATTTACTTCGCCTACTCATACCGTGATCGCCTTTGAACAAGCGTTACAAGAATTAGCAGCAGAAGGTGGAATCTCCGCACGCCAGCAACGCTATCAAAAAAACAATGAACGCTTGTATCACTTGATGACAGCAGCTGGTTTTGAACGCTATGTAAAAAAAAATCAAGGACCGTTTATCACGTCTTTTAAATATCCTGCTAATGAAAAATTTGACTTTCAGCAATTTTATCAGTATTTAAAAGCAAATGGTTACGCGATCTATCCAGGAAAAGTCAGTGCGGTGGATTGTTTTCGGATCGGGAACATCGGCGAGCTTTATCCGAGTGATATGGAACAAGTCGCCGCATTAATCAAAACATATATGGAGGAATTACAAAATGATTAAAGCAGTGATCTTAGATTGGGCCGGTACGACGGTCGATTTTGGTTGTATGGCGCCAGTCGCCGCTTTCAAGCGCGCATTTGCGGAGCAAGGAGTTGCCGTGACTAGCCAAGAAGTACGAGAACCGATGGGAATGAAAAAGCGTGATCATCTTCAGATCATGTTAGGCATGACTCGAATCGCTGAAATGTGGCAACAAACTTATGGTCGGCTTCCCCAAGCAAGTGATGTCGAGCAGCTTTACCATACATTTGAAACCGCGCTGTTTGAAACGCTAGCTGACCATGCCGAAGTAAAACCCGGAGTGCTGGAAGTCGTTGAGACGTTGCGGGAAACCGGAATAAAAATCGGAAGCACCACGGGTTACACCCGCAAAATGATGGCTACGGTCGAAAAAATCGCCAAAGCGCAAGGCTATGCACCAGATTTTGTCGTTACACCCGATGAAGTATCAGGAAAAGGTCGACCAGCCCCGGATATGATTTTTAAAAATCTAACGTATTTTGAAGGACTTGCGACTCACGAAGTCATCAAAGTCGGTGATACATTAGCTGACATTAAAGAAGGTAAAAATGCCGGGGTCCGCGCCATCGGGATCGTGGAAGGTAGTTCGCAAGCGGGCTATTCATTTGCTGAATATCAACAATTGTCTCAAGCAGAAAAAAAGCAAGTCAGTCAACGAGTACGTCATGATTTTGAAGCGGCTGGTGCTGACTATGTCCTTGAACGCTTTACCGAGTTACCAAAATTGATCCAACAGCTTGATGCGCAAGCGCTGTTGATCGGAGAAAAATAAAAAAAGAGCCGTGTCAGTTCAGCTGATGGGGCTGTTTGCTTTAAAAAGCCACTAACCTTTTTAGTTGACGGCTATGAAGTTTGCATTTATTATTTGCTTGCGCAAGAAAATCTGCGCTAATTCTTCAAAGAAGGCGAATCAAATGGATGAATTGGCATACGAGCAAACAGTGGAAACGTTGGGACGCTTACGTGATCGCCTACAACGTTTAGAAGATGTTGATTACATGACCGCTTTTTATAAAGGGTATAGTACAAGTGGTGCAACTTTAGCCGAGATCAAAGCAGAACAAGTGCAACTAACAGAACAAATTGCTGAACTGGAAGAGCAGTTAGCTGATTATGAATGGTGAGGGAACAAGCAACACTTATAAGGATAGCTCACATACGATCGTAAAACTTTAGCACTTGGCTCTAACCATATCGATTGCAAAATATAAGCTCCTGCTTTAATATTAAAATATAATGATATTAAAAAGTGTTTTTAATGATAGAGGGGAAGCTTATGAGAGAAGAAGTGTTGAAAAATCGTTTGGGTGTACAAGTTGCAACGATCAAAAAAGAGCATGACAAATACGTCATTTATAACAAGCATTCCGTTCGTTTAGGAACATTTGATCCAAAGACGAATCTGACGAAAGATCAGCGCAATGCGATCGTTGGAACGGGCAATTGGTTGACGGCGTTACTTTAATTGAAGCTAATTAAAAAAAGATCCGAGTGGGGAAAATTTCTCATTCGGATCTTTTTTGTGTGTTATCCAATTAGTTTTCTTCGATCAAGTCTCCTGCATGTGGGCCGGCATCTAATAAATAAATCCGTTCGATCGTAATCACATTAGCCGCTACGGGTTCAGGTAGTTTATGATCTTTTGCGTAAGCTTTGGCATCTTCATGGATCTGATCATTTTGATGGATCTCGACGTGTCCTTCAAACCGAAAACCCTTAAACGCAGCGTGATCTACGACGGCAACAGCTGCAATATGACTTTTTTGAACATTGTGCCAAGCTTGTTTTGCCGTGTGTTCATTGTAGATCAAATGGTGGTCGTCAAAGATCCGCATCGTCCCTTTTGGCCCGACTTGGGGTTGATTGTTTTCATCGGCGGTCGCTAAAAAACTTAATTGACTGTTTAACATCTCTTTCATTGCTGCTGTTAATGTTGCCATTTTTCCATCTCCTCAATGATTTACAACTTTTTCTCCTAAACGATCAATCCGTTGGCGGATCAGCTGTTCCTTTTGACGCATCGAACGGTCAGCGGTGTGGATGATACTGCCAGGCCGACTGATTTTGTCATACAAACTAGTCGGATCAAAAATAAATTTTTCTTGTGGCGCATAGGCGATATATTCGGCGACAAACCAAAGATCTTCCGCCAGCGCCAATGTTTCATCAAAGTGTAAGTCCAATTGATCGATCACTGCTTTACGGAATAGCTTATTCCAAATGTAGCCGCCGATCGGATCGCCAAAAGAATTGACGCTCGCATAAAACTCTGCTCGTGACAGGGTCTCACTTTTTCCGCGGTGTTGATGAGTAGCGCGATCAAAACGAGCGCCCCACTGATAACCGACTGCTACGGCGGCGACATTTGTGTGCATGTGGGCTACCAGCGTTTGAATAAATGTTGGTGCCAGCTGATCATCGCCATCCACAAAACTGATCAATTCACCTGTTGCTAATTTCAGGCCTTGATTGCGAGCTTTGGAAACTCCTTGATGGGACGGTAAAGCCAATACTTTGATCCGGGTATCTTTTTGCGCCCACTGTTTTGCTAAAGCCAAACTCTGATCATGAGAATAGTCATCCACTAAAATGATTTCTAAGTTTTGATAACTTTGGTTGGTCACACTGTTTAATGTCTTAACTAAATAAGCTTCCAAATTAAACACCGGGATGATGAGGCTGACCTTTTTCATGATGATCACCTCCGTTTGATCGTTAAGGAAGATTTTGGCTAAAGTATACGCCCGAAAAGCGAAAAGGTGAAATGATATGCTAGTTTTTGAACGTGGAAAAATAGTAGGGCTGAAATCTTTCAAAGTGAAAAAAATTTACGAGTGGATTTGACGAAAAGGGGGAGCTAGCTGGATAAATCCAATTCAAAAAAGGATGAGATTTTTCTAGCTTAGATTTTTTGCACAGAAAAAATCCAGTAAAATCAAACATGCAAAGGTTCTTTGCTAGCGAAGGTCAGTGAAGTCTGGGAAACTTTAGAAAAGAACGGAGGAAGTGCAATGATTGGAGAACGTTTAAAACAAGTTCGGTTAGATCATGATCATTCTCAATTTGAGTTAGCGCAAAAGTTATTTGTCTCACGCCAAACGATCTCAAACTGGGAGTTGGGGAAGACTTTACCAGATATTGAAAAACTATTAGCTATCAGTGAGGTCTATGGGCTTTCTCTAGATTTACTTTTAAAGGAGGATGCACAGATGGTAAACAAGGTGAAACAAGATGCGAAAGAGTTGCGAAAATTAAAAAGTCATAAACGCTTGATGTATCGTTTTGATCGAGTCGCAACTTTTTCTTTTGGAGCAGCTGTTTTTAGTGAAAAGCTCCGCTGGCTTTTTGTGATGATTGCGGGGATTGCAGGGCTGATCAGTTTTTACCACTATGTTTATGTGGAGGATGTAGGGGAAGAATACTTATCTTTTTGGCTTTAAAAAAATGCGATCTCCTGATCAATTCAGGAGATCGCATTTTTTAATTGCTCGCTGATCAGTCGGGAAGACTATTTCTTCCGTTTTTTCTTGCCGAGCTTTTTATTGACTTTATTATTGAATTGTTTAACGGCCATTTTACGACGTAACTTTTGAACTTCAGGGGCGACATATTTAGGTCGATCCCAGCCTAGTGGACGTTCGTCGTCTGTAGCTGATTGTGTTTCAGCAACAGCAGGAGTATCAGCTGTTTGTTTTGGTGTTGCTTCAGCCGTTTTTGGTGCTACTTTTTCAGCCGGTGCTGTTCCAAATTTTGCGAACATCTCGTCAGCAAAATCGTGTAAAGCTTTAATCAGGGTTTCGCCGTTTTTAATGTAGCTGTTTTTCTCTAAATAAGTGAACAAGCCTTCCAAGACTGGAATGATTTGGGAAGCTTTGTCCGCTTTGATTTTTTCCGGCAAAACAGTCGTCATGATCGTTTCAGTCGCGGAACGAGTCCAACGTTTCGGTGTGCGGTCTTCTTGCTCATACATAGCAGCTGTATAAGCTGAGACGAACACCCGAGCGTCGTCTTCAGTGACTTTTGTTTCTTTAAAAGCATCTGTTTGGAAAAAACCTTCTAAGTGTTCTTCCATCTCTTTTTGAATTCGATCTGCAGTATGTTGTGAATATGCCATTAGTGCTTCTCTACTCCTATTCATTTTTGTGATTTAGTTTCAACTTTCAAACATTAGCGACACTAGTGTAGCATGTTTTGGGGTCAATTGTGAAAAGATTTCTATCAAAAATGAGGAAAATAGCGAAAATAACGGATATTTTTAATAAAAAAGATTATTTTACGAGCAGGAACGATTTTTTTCAGATTAAAAGATAATCTTTGCTATACTCTAAGAAGAAATTTTTAGGAGGCTAACCATGGCAAAATTTTATGCAGTGAGAAAAGGGAAGCGGCCGGGAATTTACCACACTTGGCCAGAAGCCCAAAAGCAAGTTGCGGGCTTTTCTGGTGCTGAGTACAAAAGTTTTCCGACAAAACAAGCGGCTGAAGCATTTATGACCGGCGGGACGGCGACTTCAGTAGCAAAGATCCCAGCTGGATTTATCGAGATCTACGTGGATGGTTCGTTTAATGCCGACAAAAAAAAATATGGTTCAGGTTGGGTAGCGGTCAAAGATCAACAAGCGCTCGAAAAGCACGCGTTTGCGGGCAGTGACCCGCGCTTTGTTAATTCCTATCAAATCGCAGGGGAAGTGTTTGCTTGCTTAGATGCGATCATTTGGGCCAAAGAAAATGGCTATCCCGGGGTCGTGATCTCTTATGACTATGAGGGGATTGCAAAGTGGGCACAAAAAGATTGGCAAGCTAATTCGGCGATTGCTAAAGATTATGTCGAAAAATATCAACACATCGCTCAAGGGATCCAAGTCGTTTTCAATAAAGTCAAAGCGCATACCGGTGTTGATTTTAACGAAATGGCCGATCAACTAGCAAAAGGTTCCGTCAAGTAAAAATAGCAACGAGTCGATCTCATGGGGGTCGGCTTTTTTATGCTAAACTGAAAGTAACAAACTAAAGGAGTACGTCATGAAACAGCGGATCAAACTTTCTTTTAATCAGATCAAGCGGCAGTTGTTTGAAAATTTGGCGAAGCAGCCACACTTTCGACGACTAGCGCTAGTCGGAGTGGCCCATCGTGATCGTGAGTCAGTACTTTATTTGACGGCTGAAAACTTGTGGACAGCTGGCTGGCCAGCAGTGGCTGTTCGAAAATTTTCCGCAGCGGCAAAAAGGAGTGGATTAGCCACCGCTCAAGCTCAACTTTATACGATTGGATCGGCATTGTTCAATGAAATGTTGGAAACGAGTTACTCTGATGCAGCTCAAACCCTCGACTGGTTATTTGAATTGTTAGGAGCAACGATAGATGAACATGCTTTTTTACAATTGGATCATGTAGCGTTGACTGAGAGTGGCGACGGACGCCCGTATCAGTTTACGACTGAAATCAACGCGGCGATTGCATTTGATCATCTTGTAGCGGAACTAGTTCAGCGCATTTACCCTGATGGTATCACGGATGATCAGACGAGCACTTGTTTTCAATTTGCTCAAAAGACCCATCAGTTTCGCTATTATTTGGATTGGAAAAATAATCAAGCGCTACGAGCGAGTTACCCGACTGAAAAAACGGATTTGCAACGGCTGCAAGCTCATCAAAAGCTTTACGGAAATCTAGCGGGCGAAAAAGCGCGTTTTCATAATAAATACCAAGGTCCGAGTGAAAATTATCCGCGTCTACTAGCGACGCATGGTGAAAATGTCAAATTTGTGACGACGCCTTATTTTCACAGTGAATGGATCATTGATCAAGCCGGTCATTTAGTTACACAGTGGAATGCGTATCATTTTACTAGTAACGGCCGAGTTCAGTCTGATCCGACCGTGTCTTATTCCTGGGAAGCGCAGCGGCAATTGGTCGATGGCAACAGTGCTAATTTTGCTAACGATAGTCACGATTATCGCCCGACGCGTTATGGTGTTCGAAATCTCCATACTTTATTAGATGCTGCTCCGGTCCGCAACTATGATCCAACTGTGCGCCATCAAGTGATGAAAAAGTGGCACAGCCCGGTCTTAACACCGGGGGAGCGCGATTTTTTTGACACTCAAGCTTCAGAACAAAAAGCCAATGCACTGTTGGAGGGAGCTGGATGAAAAAATTCGTTCTTTTAGTCAGTGTGTTGTTAGTAGCCGTGCTTGTGTGGCGCTATTATGCAACACTGACTCCGCAACTAACTCTGACCCAAGTCCATGAGCGAGCCACTTACGGGATGACGACAGCTGCCTTAGAGCAAACATTTGGCCCGCCAGAAAAAATCGAGACTCGGCCAGCAGTCGCCATGGCCACTTGGCAAAAGCAAAATGAAACAGTTAGTTTTATGGATGAATTGCCGCCGAAGTTTTTGCAGACGATCAAACGTCAACCGGGGTACCAGCCACAAAGCACACGTAAATTTGAAGCCTATTACCAGTATGAATTGACCGATGTTACTCATGTCCGTTTCTTTATCCAAAAAAAACAGGTGCGAGCTATTTTGTTTGGTTGGCCACGAGCTGGCAAACAAAATATGATCCAGCGGCAATTAGCTCCGTATGAAAAATAGAAGGTTGAAAGAGTAAAACAGCGCTTCAGATTTTAGAGGGAACCTAGGCTTTTTTGTTTTTTCGTAGCAAAACAGTTGAATTTTCGTTCGTTTTCCATGACACTTAGATGGAGGTGAGAAAGATGAATATCATTCCAGTTGAACACCCGCGGTATCAGTCCCACTTTTTGATGACTAAAGCGGATGTCGCATTATATACTAAAGAAAAATTACAGGTTTTCACCAACGATCCAATCGCTGTGGAAGAGATCGGTGACGGCAATATCAACTATGTTTTTCGGGTCGTGGATGAGACGACAAATGAAAGTTTTGTGATCAAACAAGCGGATAAGTTGCTTCGGTCTTCCGGCCGGCCGCTAGACATTGAACGAAATCGAATCGAAGCCGAGATCTTGCAGATTCAGTATGAATTAGCACCTGATCTAGTGCCAGAAGTTTATTATTATGATGAGCAAATGTACGCGGTTGTGATGGAAGATATTTCCGATTATCAAAATATGCGCTATCAATTGATCGCAGGCAACATTTTTCCAAACTTTGCCGAAGCGATCACAGATTATTTAGCGCGGACTCTGCTGCCCACGACGGATCTGATTTTGGATCGAGCGGTGAAAAAAGAACGAGTCAAAGAGTTTATCAATATCGAGATGTGTGATATCAGTGAAGATCTAGTCTTTACGGAGCCGTATGTCGATTATAAAAAGCGTAATGTGATCACGCCAGGCAATGAAAAATTCGTGACGGAAAATCTTTACCAAAATGAACCGTTGCAAACGGAAGTCGCTCAATTACGGAATCAGTTTATGAATTGTGCTCAAGCTTTGATTCATGGTGATTTGCATACAGGGTCGATTTTTATCAATCAAACAGGTTTAAAAGTGATCGATCCAGAGTTTGCTTTTTATGGACCAATCGGTTATGACATTGGCAATGTGTTGGCTCATTTATACTTTCCGTTAGTTTTAAAATTATTTACGGAGCCTAGTGGGGAATCATTTACGGATTGGTTACTGGAAACAATCAGCCAAGTGTATGAGTTGACCCAAACAAAACTGGCCCATGTCTACGAAGAACAAGTGACTTTCCCACTGTATCAAAGCACGGCTTTTGAACAAATGCAGTTGAATCAGATCATGAACGATGCACTTGGCTATGCTGGAACTGAGATCATCCGCCGTGTCGTAGGTGATTCAAAGGTCAAAGAAATGAGTTTGTTTGCTTCGGATGAAAAAATCGCGGCTGAACGACTGTTGATTCGGCTAGGTATCCAGTTGATCACAAAGCGCAATGAACTAAATAGCGGAGAGCAATTGGTTCAAAATTTCAAAGCATTGATGAGAGAAGGAATCTAAATGGAACGGCAAGATTATCAAATGCCGACTTTATTGCGGTATGAAAATGTCGCTTGGTACGAAAATGGTCGGGTCCGGATCTTAGATCGCCGCATTTATCCACGAGAGTTGCGGTTTGTCGAGTGTGCGACTTATGAAGAAGTGGCACAGGCGATCACAGATATGGTGACGCAAAGTGCCGGGCCTTACACCGCCGCTGGAATGGGGATGGCATTAGCCAGTGAGCAAAGTAAACACTTAGCAGATCAAGCGCGACTGGATTATTTACGTGCAGCTAGCCAAAAAATCGCAAACGCACGACCAACGACGGCGAACCGGATGACACTGATCACCGAAAAATGTGTTGCGGTAGCTGAGGAAGCATTAGCCAATCAACAAGATCCGACCGAAGCGATCAAACAAAATACGATCGATTCATTGAACCGTCGTTACTTTACGATGGACAAAGTCGCGAAGTTTTTATTGGAAAAAATCCCTGACAACGGAACTGTTTTGACTCAATGTTTCGGCGAGACGATCGTCGGGATGTTGTTACGCGAGGCACTCAATCAAAATAAAACATTGCGTTTTTTCTGTGCTGAGACCCGGCCTTATCTGCAAGGTGCGCGTTTGACAGCTAGCTGTTGTGCCGAGATGGGGTTTGAGACGACGGTCGTATCTGACAATATGATTGCTTACTTAATGGAACACGAAAAAATCGATCTCTATACTTCTGCCGCTGATACGATCGCCCAAGACGGCTATATCGCTAATAAAGTTGGAACGTATCAAATCGCGATCTTAGCGCAACGCTTTGGCGTCCCTTATTTTGTGACGGGTATTCCTGATACGGATAAAAAAAGTCATGAACAGATCAAGATCGAATTGCGAGACCCACAGCAAGTGCTGGAATTAAATGGAATCAAACACACTTTAGCTGGAGTCAAAGCAATTTATCCTTCGTTTGATATCACGCCGCCGGAATTGATCGGAGCAGTCGTGACGGATCGCGGGATCTTTTCACCGTATGACTTAGCCAGCTATCTAAAAGAAAATCCCACCAATACTTTTTACTAAGAATAGGAAGAAAAAAATGAATTATCAAACAGAACGAGCCGAAATCGTGGCTTACGGCAAAAAATTGATCACCGAAAGATTGACGACGGGAACCGGCGGCAACATCAGTCGGTATTTACCAGCTGAGCAAGTCATGCTGATCTCGCCTAGTGGTATTCCTTATTTTGAGACGCAACCTGAAGATATCGTCGTGATGGATCTAGCAGGGAATGTGGTGGAAGGAACGCGCAAGCCATCGAGTGAATACGAATTGCACAGTATTTTTTATCGCGAACGACAAGATGTTTTTTCAGTCGTTCACACTCATTCGGAATATGCGACGACTTTTGCTTGTTTGCATCAAGCAATCGAACCGCTGCATTATATTATTGGCTCCATCGGTGAAAAAGTACGCTGTTGCGCGTACAAAACGTATGGAACATTTGAGCTAGCTCAAGAAGCTTTTGATTTTATTCAACAAGACCATGGTATCTTGTTGGGCAATCATGGCGTGTTGGCGATCGGAAAAGATGTTGAGTCAGCTTTTAGTGTCGCAAAAGATATCGAATTTTTAGCCAAATTAGATTATAGAGCGCGCTGCATCGGGCAACCGGTACTGCTCAACGAAGAACAAATGCAAGTCGTGATCGAAAAATTTGCGACTTACGGCCAATAAGTCGTAATCCGTCAAAAATAAGAGCGGACTAAAAAGGTGTGAACTTTCACCTTTTTAGTCCGCTTATTTTTATTTTACATAGTGTGCTAAGAAATCAGCGACAGTCTGTTGATATTTAACGGGATCTTTGGTCAAAGCTTCCGCATGTTTGGCTCCTTTGACGATGTATTTTTCTTTTGGTGCATCCGTTGCGGCATAGACTTTAGCGAGCATACTGTAAGGTACAAAGTCATCTTTGTCACCGTGAATGAACAGTATCGGTGTTTTGTTTTGGTGTAGCTGTTTCAGCGTGTCTGCATCACCGAAGAAATAGCCTGCGCGTAATTTAGTCACTAAACTCGTAACATTGATCAAAGGAAAGGCAGGCAAGTTGAACATTTGTTTCAATTGATAAGTCAACTCGGCCGTTACGGAAGAATAACCACAGTCTTCGATCACCGCTTTGACATTTGCGGGCAGTTTTTCACCACTGGTCATCATGACGGTAGCCGCTCCCATGCTGACACCATCTAGGACGATTTGTTCAGTCGGATTCTGGTGCAAGATCTGCTTGATCCAGCCTAAATAATCTTTCCGTTCATCCCAGCCAAAGCCGATGTAATCGCCTTGGCTTCTACCATGACCGCGAGCATCGGGAACTAAGACATTGTAGCCTAGTTGATGGAAAAGATCCGCGTATTGCGCCATGTCTTCTGCATTACCCATGTAACCGTGGGCGACGATGACGGTTTTATTACTAGTCGTTTCCGCGGGTAAATAGATCGCCGACAGTTTCAAGCCATCCTTGGAACGTTGGTGCCAATAGGTCCGATTGTTTTTATTTTTGAACCATTTTTCTGCTTGGACTAGTTGTGTTGATTTATGGTCATCACTTGCCAAGAAATCTTTTTTGGCAGGGACGACTGCGTAATTATAAAAATAATTTCCCGCCGCGCCTAAGATAATGACGAGCAGCAATAAGATGATGATGAAAATTTTAGTTTTTTTAGTCACGAAAGTACCCCTTTCTATCTTGCCCATTATAAAAAAACTAAAATCACTTGGCAAGCAGTGAAAAAAGAACTATAGAAAGAAACAGCTTTCATTTATAATGAATGGAAGAAAAGTTTTGAAAGAAGGCTAGGAATGGCAAAACAAGCGATGCGCGTCGAAATCGAAACGATCACGGCCTGGAGTGAAGTGGTAGGCGAAGAATGGAAAATGTATTTGTTGTTGGAAGGTCAAGCTGAAGTCCAAGTGGAACATCAAGTCTTTTCGCTTAGTCAAGATCAATTTTTTTTAGTCAATGCAGGGGAAAGCCTTACGATCCAGCAAAGTACCCCGACTTTATTTTTGACGATCACCTTACAAAAAAGTGTCTTAGGGCGGATCTTGAGCCAAGAGTTAGCGACCCGTTTCATGACCTGTCCCCAGTTGACGGAGTCTGCCAGTGTACAGCAGGAATTTTTGCAACGGTTGCATCAGATCATGAGCGAAACGTTAGCGGAAAAAGAAAGTTCAGCTCAAGTAGTTGAATCGGCGTTGCATTTATATAATTTTTTAGTGTGGCATTTCAAATTAACCGCTGCACCGACTGCGGTGAATGATTCGCGGATCACCCGAATCAAACAGTATATCGAAGAAAATTATCGTGAAGAGTTGTCACTAACGGAATTAGCGGAGCGCGAAAATAGTTCGTACAGTTATTTATCGCGCTTTTTTAAATCCAAGACCGGGTGGAAGCTCACAAAATACGTGACCCATGTACGTTTGCGTCATGCACTAGATGATTTGCTGTATACGCAAAAGCCGTTAGTAGAAGTTAGTATCGACAACGGTTTTTTGAATCCGAAAACTTTTACGCGTAATTTCAAAGCTGAATACGGGGTGCTTCCCAGTGAGTATCGCAAGCAGCACGCCAATAAAAAACGCGTCAAAGTCCAGCTAACTAAACGACAAGTCCTTACCAAGTCAGCCGCATTGAAACGCCTAGCTAGTTATTTGATCGAGAACGATCTAGAAGATTCTTATCGTCAGACCGAAAAACAAGTGGTGTTAGATCTCACTCGCTTGTCTTCTCAGACGATCCCAGAAAAGGAGTGGATCGTAAATGTCGGTTTAGCTGAGAATCTATTGTTACATGAGACACAGCAGCAGCTGGCAGCTTTAACTGATGAACTGCAATTTTCTAAGATCCGGCTAGTCGGTCTAGGGCACCAGACACTTACCCATTATCAAAGCCAAGTTATCTCTCCGTTCAAAAATTTATTACTGCTCTTTACGACGTGTCAAAAATTTCGAGTGACGCCGATCATTCAACTGACTAGTGCAGATTTGACGCCTGGATTTTTTGCGGCTGTCGATGCACTGACCGATTATTTTAGTTTCACTGAACTGAGTAATTGGCAAATCGAGTTGGCAGCTGAAAGTATTCTAGATTTGGATCAAAACCAGTGGCAACAGTTATTGAGTACGCCGTTTCAGCGGTTCGGACTATATTTTTCAAAAGCTGCGCAACAAAAGAAAGATGAGTTAGCCACCGCCTGGCAAGTTACTGACTATCAGTTTCATTTTCTGACTTTAGATTTTGATTTTTATCGGGAATACACTGCTGAAGCAACGAATTTTGAAAAAACAGTTGCTCAGCTACAAGAACTGTTGGCAGGTCAGTTAAAACCAGTAGCGCCAGTTTATTTAAATGATTGGAACACGATCGCCGGTAATGATCAAACGACGGTAGGGACTTTTTTTCGAGCGGCTCTGATCGCGGCTGTTTTGCAAAAGGAAACGGTTCAAGCTGGCGCATTTTGGCTGAGTATCGAAGCAAAAAGTCTTAATCAAGGAAAGAATGTCGACAATTGTCTATCGCTTTACATGTATGGTTTAGTGCGGCGACCAGCGTATTTTGCGTTGCATTTTCTACAACAGCTCCGAGGTGCGCAGCTGTATGCCGATCCCAATTTCTGGCTTTACCAAAAAAATGAGCAGCTGATCTTGCTCTTAGCCAATCCAAAATTTATGGACCCGACATTATCGGTCAGTCAAAATCTCGTCCATTATCAGTCACTTCTGATCGATTGCACGTTGCAAAAGTTACCTCATAAAAGTTATGTAGTTCGTCGCTATTTATTGGATAAAGATCATGGCGGCGTGTATAACGAATGGTTGAAAGCCGGTGGACGATTAAATCTTGATCATGAAGCATTACGCTATTTAGAAGATCACATTCGGCCGGAGTATAGTGTGCGCAGTGAAGTGATCCAAGCTGAGCAATTGACTTTTAGTCGCTTATTATCATTGAATAGTTTGAGCTTGATTACATTACAGCCGTTGAGTTGACAAAACTTGACGGCTATTTTTTTACTCTATTTTTTTAAAACAGCTGTTCAGCTAATAAACGTCAGCTAAATAGGTGAGAGTTGTCCGTTGCTGTGTGCTATAACAGTTTATACTGAGTTTAAAGAAAGCGTTTCATAAAAAATAAAAATCTTTTGGAGGTATCACATGGACACAGGGCTGGAAAAAACACGTGGTAAGCAAGGGATCGCGCTAGTCGTCGCTTTGATGGCAGGTTCATGATCTCAACGGCGATCATCCCTATCGCACAGCAGTTCAATTTAGATGCTGGGCAAACGGGGCTGATCATGTCCTTTTTCTTTTTAGGTTATTCATTGATGCAGATTCCGGGCGGCTGGTTAGCAGATAAGATCGGAGCAAAACGTGTTTTGATGTTGTCGCTTTTGATCATTTCCTTTTTCTCATTTGCTTTTGGGATGGTGAGCGGCTTGATGTTGTTCATTTGCATTCGCTTTTTTGCTGGACTTGGACACGGTGGCTATCCGCCAAGTGTCTCAAAAGCGATCGCGGATAATTTTCCGCAAGAAAAGCGGACTTTTGTCCAATCGTTGATCCTTTCAACTTCTGGGATCGGTGGGATCTTAGCTTTTACATTAGGTGCCAATCTTGTTGCTAAAAATTGGCATTACGCTTATTTAGCATTAGGGACTTTGTTTTTGCTCTCATTTATTTTAGTCTGGCGCTTTGTACCAAATGTCCAACCGACTAAAGCTGTTAAACCGAGCGAGAAGATTTCGTTTCTAACGATGTTGAAAAATCAGAATATCTTCGTCTTATTTTTGGCGATGCTCTTGCTGAATTTCTTACTTTATGGCAACATGTCCTGGCTACCTTCTTACATCTCGACTAAATTCCAGTTGGATATCAGCACGACGGGGTTGATCTTAGCTTGCAACGCGATCTTCCAAACGTTGGCGACGATCTTTGCCGGTTCGTTGTTGTCAAAATTATTCTTAGGTCGTGAAAAAATCTTTTTATTGACCGCGACATTTGTCAGTGCGGCGTTGGTTTTTGCTTTTGTTTCCTCAAACAATATCATGTTGTCGATCGTGTTTTTGATTTTGATCAGTATGATTTCGATTTCAGCTTTTACCACGATCTTCACGTGGCCTCATAAGATCATGGATCCGGCGATCATTGGTTCATCGATCGGGATCATCAATACAGGCGGTACATTAGGCGGATTTTTAGCGCCGATGGTTTTAGGGTATTTGATCAAATTATCAGGTGGTTCATTTACGTTGGCCTTTTTATTCATGGCTGGTGCCAGTGTATTATGTGGACTTTCCGCGTTACTCGTGAAAAAAGATTAGAAGGAGTGATTTGAGATGGATCAAAAAGAACGTTTACAAGCAATCATTGAAGAAAAACGGCAAGCTTTCATTACAGCGGCTGACAATATTTGGGGTACTCCCGAAACCCGTTTTGCGACTGAAAAATCGGTTGCGCAACATTATCATATTTTAGAACAAGAAGGCTTTGCACTTGAAAAAGGTGTAGCCGACATGGATTATTCTTACATCGCAACGTTTGGTAGCGGGAGTCCAGTTATCGGGATCTTAGCTGAATACGATGCGTTAGGAAATTTGAGTCAAGTCGCTGATCTGCCCGAAAAAAAACCAGTAGAAATTGGCGGCAATGGTCATGGTTGCGGTCACAATTTACTAGGGACCGGCGCATTAGCTGGTGCGGTAGCTATCAAGACATTGATGGAAGAAGAAAATTTGAAAGGGACGATCAAGTTATTCGGTTGCCCAGCAGAAGAAAGTGGTTATGGAAAAGCCTTCATGGCACGAGCTGGTTTGTTTGATTCGCTAGATCTCGCATTGACTTGGCACCCGATGGATGTGACACAAGCATGGGGAGACAGCAGCTTGGCCGTGTATCAAGTTTATTATGAATTTCACGGTACGTCTGCTCACGCGGCGGCGGCTCCTGAGCAAGGGCGCAGCGCATTAGACGCAGCTGAACTAATGAATGTGGGCGTGCAGTTTTTACGAGAACACATCATTGATGAAGCGCGCGTGCATTATGCTTTTATCGATGCTGGGGGCGAATCAGCTAATGTCGTCCAACCGACAGCAAAATTATATTATTTTATCCGAGCACCAAAATTAGAACAAGTCGAACCGATCTATCAACGGATCAATAAAATCGCAGAAGGCGCAGCGCTTATGACTGAAACAGAGCTTACGATCGATTTTGATTCGGCTTGTGCCAATTATTTACCGAATCCAGCGTTGACTGAAGCGATGCATCAAAATCTAAAACAAGTGACGCCATTGGAATTGACCGCGGAAGAAATCGCCTATGAACAAAAATTCTTCGACACGGTGCCTCAAGTGACTAAAGACACATTATATGCGCGTGCTCAAAACGCATTTCCGACTGCCACGGAGGCTGAACTGAAAGAAATCGCAACGATGCCAGTGAATACTAAATTATTCCCGTATCAGATCACGGATAAGACAGCAGGCTCTACCGATGTTGGGGATGTGAGCTGGGTCGTACCGACTGCGCAAGCGACGATCGGTTGTGAAGTACAAGGCACACCGCCGCATTCGTGGCAGTGGGTAGCTACTGGAAAATCTTCTGTTGCTCATAAAGGTATGCTGATGGCGGGAAAGATGATCGCCATGACAGCGCTAGATGCGTTACTTGATCCGCAATTGATCGAAAAAGCTAAAGCCGAGCATCAACAAAAATTAGCCGGTAAGACATATCAGTCACCGATCCCGGCCGATGTTGTTCCTAAATAAAAATCAATCAAAGCGGTGACGAAACTATTTTCGTTACTGTCTTGAGCTGAGTAAAGCGGCAAGTGTAGGACACGCCATGTGTTTTGATACTCACCGCTTTATTTGTTGTGTCTATTTTTCAGATGTAAGTTTATGATTTACAAAAGCTGTGACTTCATGAGAAAATGAAAACGGAATTTTAGAAGGGAACAGCTGATGAAGAAAAAAGTTACGATTAAAGATGTCGCGAAGTTATCTGAAGTCTCGATTGCAACCGTCTCACAGATTTTGAATGGCAATGCCGATAAATTCAGTCCAAAAACAGTGGAAAAAGTGGTAGCGGCCAAGGAAAGTTTGAACTATGAGCCCGATTATTTCGCGCGGCGGATGATCATGAAAAAAAGTAAAACAGTCGGTGTGATCGTACCCGATATCGCCAATCCATTTTTTGGCGGGCTGATTCGCGGAATCGAAAATGTATTGTACCGAGAAAACTTTGTCACGATGTTGTGCAATGCCGATCTGGATGCGCAAAAAGAAAGTGATTATTTAGACGAATTGAATCGGCGGGGCGTAGATGGTTTTATTATCGCCAGTTCAACGATTTCCAATACCGCGATCAATCAAACGTTGCGTGCGAAAAATCTGCCTTTTATCGTGTTGGACCAAAAAAAGGCAGAGGGTTTCAGTGATGCGGTCTTGACTGATGATTTTACCGGTGGCAAGTTAGCCGGTGAGCATTTGAAAAGCTTAGGTCATCAAAAAGTTGCGGTAGTCTTACCAAAAGCTGCGCCGGAAAATATTTTAAATCGCGTCGCAGGCTTCAAGACGCAATTTGCTACACCGTTATTAGTCGAGACAGACCTTTCAAAATTAGGTGGGCAGCAAGCTGTACCGGAACTGTTAGAAAGTGACGTGACCGCGATTTTCGCCATCAATGATGAGCTGGCATTTGGATTGTATTACGGACTCAATCAAGTTGGCAAACAAGTGCCGGCTGATTACAGTATCATCGGATATGATGATATCGATATGTGTCAATATGTAACGCCGCAGTTGACGACGATCGCCCAGCCGATTTTTGAATTAGGGCAAACGACTGCTGAATTGTTGCTTGCGCGGATTCACGATCCGAAAAAAGCGTGGGAAGAACAGCAGTTACCGGTCCAATTGAAGGTCCGTGCATCTACCGCACCTCGTTGAGTCGAGGTGGGGTTATTTTTTCGTGATCAGCCCGACATTTGTTATACTTAAAAAAATGAGATTAAAAGTAGGGCATTGCCACGATAACTGGAATGACTTCAAATGAATTCGCAGCACAATAAACGGATGAGCAAGTAAAGCATGACACCGGGTATTTTTGAGGTTTCCTGCTATAATAAACGCGGAGGTGATCGCGATGAAAGTAACTGGAGCGATCGATCTATTGGCGCAAGAAATTTATTTCGTCTCACCGCAAAAACCAGTTTCACCAGTCCCGCTGATTTTTGTGACCTTTATGGTTGAAAAACAGCAAGTCGCTTATACGACTGATAATGAATTGAAATTAGCGCGGACTTATGAGCGGCAGATCAAACAAATCGTTCGCCAAATTCACGCACAGTTTGAACCGTATTTAGCAGCATTAGATCAAGATCAGCTCTTGCCGCTGACTGAACATTTGAAACAGCAAGCAGCGTTAATAGTAGCTCTGGATGCTGCACTGGCTGAGAGCACTTGTCCAGTGATCCGGATCGAACTTGCCGGAAGCTGGCCGGTCTTACAAACGTCAGCCGGCCGATTAGATTTAGCCGAGTAAAATAATAAATCGTTTGACAAGGAGTGAAGTGAAATGGAAAAAGAATATTTTAAAGGCCAATCGGGTTTTTTAGCGGATTACAAAAAGGTAGCTAAAGAACCATTTGACTCGCAAAAAGTAATCGAAGCTGTCTTAGCTCAATTAGATCTGCCAGAAAATACGGAGACAGCGACTTTTGTTTTAACCGGTAGTCAGACTAAAAATGGTCGTTCGATCAAATTCCCATTTAAAAAAGAAATGGTCGCACAAGATCAAGAAGCCACTGTCTCAGATGAATTTTTCTATGAAGGTGAACCCTTTGAATTTGATTTACGAGATGAAGAACAACGTTAGTCGATCAGAAAAAAACAGTTCCGCTGCCGCAAGGATTAGTGGGACTGTTTTTTTACACTTTTTTTGTGGAAGAATCTTTCATGAAAAAAAGAAATCAACAAGTAATGAGTGGAATAATAGAATCATTTGTGATTTGTTTAGCTTAAACAAGATGAAAAGCCAATTCGATTCACTTAACTGAGAGGTTATTTAATCAAATCCTATTTGAATTACCTCCCTAGCTTTTCTATAATCAGGAAGCACTTACGAATCGCAAGTAAAAGGAGGTCTCATAGATGAAACACTTTGCTAATACGAGTTGATCCAGCAACCTTTTTTTAGAGTTTTCTAAAAGCAGCAATTTAGTCAATCAGGAGGCCTTCTGTGATCAAACTAGAACAGCTTACTAAAAAATTTGAACAAGAGACCGTGCTAGATCAAATCGATCTTGAAATCCCAGACCAAAAGATATTTGGTATCATCGGGACGAGTGGGGCAGGGAAAAGTACATTGATTCGCCTGATCAACGGTTTAGAACAACCGACGAGTGGACGTGTTATCTTGCCGCCTGAAGTGAAGATCAGCATGATCTTTCAAAGTTATGCATTACTACGTTCTAAAACGGTTTATGAAAATATCGAACTAGCATTGCGTTTTGATGCCACACCCAAACAAGACTATCCGCAAAAAATTACAGCGATCTTAGCATATGTCGGTTTAGAAAATAAAGCAGCTGCTTATCCAGCTGAACTTTCTGGCGGACAAAAACAACGAGTAGGGATCGCGCGAGCACTGGTGACCAATCCAGCATTGCTTTTGTGTGATGAGATCACCAGTGCGTTAGATCCCCAAGCTAAAAAAATGATTTTACGCCTGTTGCAAAAAATCAACCGCGAATTTCAAACGACGATCGTTTTAGTGACCCACGAGATGGATGTGATCAAAGAAATCTGTGATGAAGTAGCCGTGATTCATCAAGGTAAGATCGTTGAACGACAAACGACGACCCAACTTTTTTTGACTCCTCAAAGTCCTATCACACAGACTTTTTTAGCCGACATCATCTATCCGACCAAACCACCCCACAGTCTCCAATCCGTTTATTATGTGCTATTAGATTTTGCCCATTATCGCGCATTGCAGACGGCTAATTTAAACGGCTATATTTACGATAGTCAGACCTTGACCCTCAATGGCCAGCGCTATTTTTCATTGTATTATGTGACGAGTGACGCAGCTGCCATCGCTTATCTTCAACAAAATGCATTACGTTGTGAGGTGCAGCCATGATCTCACTGCCTATTATTTTAAAAGCCTGCTATGAATCACTTTACATGATTGGTGTTGCGTTGCTGTTTGCCATTTTGATCGGGATTCCGCTTGGTGTGTTACTGGCGGAAACACGACCTAAAGGGGTGTTAGCCAATCGTTTCTTGTATGTCAGTTTGCAGACACTTATCAACATCGTCCGATCGGTTCCTTTTATCATTTTACTGGTGGCGATCTTACCATTGACGCGCCTGATCATAGGCACATCGATTGGAACGACTGCCGCGATCGTACCTTTAGTGTTGTACATCGTCCCGTTCATGGCTCGTTTAGTGGAACAAGCAATTTTAGAAGTGGACCCGATCATTATTGAATGCGCAAAGACACTGGGGGCTAATCGATTCCAAATTATCGTTTCTTTTATTTTAGCTGAGGCTAAGCCTGCGATCGTGTTAGCTATCACGAATGTCGTCGTTGGTTTGATCAATGCGTCATCAATGGCGGGCACGATCGGTGGTGGCGGGATCGGGGATTTAGCCATCACTCAAGGCTACCAGCGTTTCAATACACCGTTGATTTTTGTGACGGTCGTTTTATTGATCCTCTTAGTTAATCTGGTCCAATTTATCGGCAACACGCTGTATACCAAAATCAAACATTAAGGAGTTTAACGGATGAAAAAAATGATTTTATTGACTGTCGCAGCACTAGCTACTTTATTTTTAGTCTCTGGCTGCGGAAAACATGAAGCAAAAACGAAACACGAGATCGTCATGGGCGTTACTGGCGGACCGTACAATGATCTATTTGATGAAGCGGTCGCCCCGATGTTAGAAAAAGAAGGATACAAGATTAAACGCGTCAATTTTTCACAGTTCATGCAATCTAACACAGCACTAGGTGAAGGCAGTATCGATGTAAACGTCGCGCAACACACCGCCTATATGAATGTTTTCAATCGCGAAAAGAAAACCGACCTCGTGCCTCTTGTGGCAACGCCATCAGTTCCTTGTTCTCTTTATTCAGCAAAATATAAATCAGCAGCTG
The DNA here is from genome assembly GCF_902706605.1 of Enterococcus sp. CSURQ0835. Lineage (GTDB taxonomy): Bacteria > Bacillota > Bacilli > Lactobacillales > Enterococcaceae > Enterococcus_A. The sequence continues at coordinate 86,449 of NZ_CACSLH010000002.1, forward strand.
ATTTAAAAGACGGCATGAGTGTCGGTATTCCCCAAGACCCCAGCAATGCAGCGCGGGCCTATGCGCTTTTAGCCGATGCTGGCTGGATCAAAGTCGATCCTAAAGTCAAAGCAACCGAGTTGAGCGCAAAAAGTATTACGGAAAATCCTCATCACCTCGCAATCAAAGAAATGGATTCTAACACATTGCCTCATGTTTTAGACGATCTTGATTTTGAGATCATTCCCGGCAGTAACGTGCAAGACGCAAAAATCGAAGACCAGATCAATTTGATCAAAAAAGAAAACATCTCCAAAGATTTAGAGATCGTAGCAGCCGTAAAAAAAGAAAATCAAAACAAAGATTGGGCCCAAGCAATCAAAAAAGCCTATCAATCAAAGGCCTTCAAAGACTACGTGAAAAAACATGATCCCAAACATTATTGGGTGATGCCACACTAAATCGATGCGGTCGTAAAATACTAGCCAGCTCTTTCATGAGTCAGCTGTATTTTACGACCGTTTTTTATTTATTTGCCACTAGTTTCAACTGAACTAAAGCGGATCAGCAAAAATTTTCCTCGAAGTTTTCATAAATTTCTTTTTTTCAAGCGAATTATTGATATAATTTACAGGGATAGCACAAGGAGGATTTTATGAAAAAGCGATTTCTTGGAGTGAGAGAAGGGATAGCTAATCCGTTAGTGCTTTTACTTTTCTTTCTCATTTGTTTGGTATTCAGTTCTTATGCGCAACTCAACGGAGCTAAAGATGATAATTTTTTGTTCTTGCATCCGTTTATTCGAAAATTTGATCATGATTATTTGGCTTTTTTACTGCATCGCTATAGCACGTGGAGCTCGCGGAGCGTGATTGAACTGTTCACTTTGTTAGGGGTTCAGTTCCACGTCTTTTGGCGCTTAGCCAACTCGGTGCTTTTGACTTGTGCGATCGCCTTGCCGCCGTATTTATTGAAAAAAAATAGAGCGGTCAAAAATGTCGATCTCTGTGTGTCAGCCGCTTTATTTTTCACCTTTCCGCTGACTTTTTTCAATGAAACCGGGTGGGTTGCGACCACCACCAATTATTTTTGGGTCTATAGTCTAGGGTTGGTATCCTTTTATCCGATCGCCAAGTTTTTACATCGTGAGCCTGTCAGCAAATTTGCCTATGGAGTCGGCTTACTGAGTTTGGTGTATGCTTCAAATCAAGAGCAGATGGGGTTGTTGGCATTTGGTTTTTTGATTGTCTTTTTGTTTTATCTGCTCTATCAGAAAAAATCAGTGCTCTTTTTACTCCCCTATCTAATCGTCAACAGTGCGAGTTTATTATTTATTGCCTTAGCTGGCGGAAATAAAACTCGGTATGCTCGGGAAGTGCGGCATTGGTTTTCAGACTTTGATCAACTCTCATTACTCCGAAAAGTTGAGCTGGGGTATTCTTCGACTTTGCGGCATTTGTTCTTTGATCAGCAATTGACGATTTTACTGGTGACGTTTTTTGTCTTTTGCTTAGCTTTAGCAAAATTTTTTGAGCGAAAACATTCAGCAGTTGGTATCTTGGGAATGCTCCCATTTATTTTATCTGGACTCATCAGCTTGCCGTCGCTACAAAAGACGCCGTTGATCGCAAAACTATTACTGATGTTCAATCATTACGGAACAGTGATCAAGATCCATCAACCGACGACTTGGATACCTGATCTTATCTTATCCGTGATTTTTTTCAGTTTGCTCGTTAGTCTAGTGTACTTATTAGATTACGACCCCATCAGTGTCGTGCCCATTTTATTTTTAGTAGCGGGGCTTTGTGTCCGGCTCGTCATGGGGTTTTCTCCGACGATTTGGGCTTCTGCGACTCGGACGTATATTTTTACCTTTGGCCTGTTCAGCTTGATCTATTTATTCTTGTTAGAGTATGTCAATTTTGGCAAAAATACGCGTCGCTATGTCAGCTTTTTAACGGTTTTGATTGGAGCTGGCTGCTATATTCATCTATTGTTTACAATGTAAAAAGAGGAAACTGGCTCGGTAGCCAGTTTCCTCTTTTTTTAAAAAATCAGTCCGGTGATAATCGCAGATAAGAAGCTGACCAAGGTAGCGGCCAGTAAAATCTTCAAGCCGTGCTTTGCTACGAGATTTCCTTTTTCTTCATTTAACCCTTTCATCGCACCCGAAATGATTCCGATTGATGAAAAATTGGCAAATGAAACTAAAAAGACAGAAATAATCGCGGTCGTGTGCTGACTGAAATCACCGCTTTTAGCGAGCTCGGTCATCGCAACGAATTCGTTGGTCACAAGTTTTGTCGCCATCAGACTTCCGGCAGCCACGGCTTCTTTCCAAGGAATTCCTGTTAAAAAAGCTAATGGGGCAAAGAGATAACCTAACAGAGTTTGAAAGCTGTAGCCGGTCACTTTGCTGAAGATGAAATTGATCATGGCGATCAAAGCTACAAAACCGATCAACATCGCCGCGACGGTGATCGCTACATGAAATCCGTCTAAAATATATTCGCCTAACATTTGGAAAAATGTCTGGTTATGGTCTTCTTCAATGATCAGTTCGTCTTCTTGTTCGCTTAATTCATAAGGATTGACGATTGAAGAGATGATGAAGCCGCCAAACAAGTTCAGAACTAAAGCCGTAATGACATAGCGCGGCTCTAGTAGTGCCATGTAGGAGCCGACGATCGACATGGAAACGGTCGACATCGCTGAGATACTCATGGTAGTCAAGCGGTTTTCAGCTAAGTAAGGCAGTTCCTTTTTGACGGAGATGAAGACTTCCGATTGTCCTAAGATCGCCGACGCAATCCCGTTATACGATTCTAATTTTCCCAGGCCGTTGAGTTTGCTTAAGGCGAGTCCAACCCATTTCATGAAAAAAGGTAAGATTTTAAGGTAACGCAAGATCCCGATGATCGCGGAAATGAAGACGATCGGCATCAAAACGTTTAAGAAAAAAGGCGCACTGCCACGATTGGCTACCCCGGCAAAGACAAACGCCACACCGGCTCCCGCAAATTTCAGCAATGCATTAAAGACAGAAGCGAGCCCTGCGACAAGCGTGGTTCCGACAGTCGTTCGCAATAAAGTAAAACCTAATAAAAATTGTAAAACCAACATGACTATCAAGGGGCGCCAATTGATTTTTTTCCGATCTGGACTGATCACTAAGGCAAGCCCCAAAACCAAAATCAGTCCGATAATTCCGATAAGATAGTGCAAAAAGATCCCTCCTAAAAAAATTCCTGAATCAGCTTAACGATTTTTTAACAAAGTTGCGACTAAATTTGCTTAAAAAGTTTGTTTCATGAGGATTTTTTTACAGAAAAAGCACTAACAAACTCATAAAATATGGTTGGTTATCGTTTGCTTCATTCCCTTTTTCTGCTAATCTATGATATGCTCGAAACAATTTTGAACAGAAGAAGGGATTTTTCGATGGAAAAAGAAAAAAAACCGATCCAATTGCCGCGCTATCAGCAGATCGCAGTCGAAATCGCCGAACGAATCGCCGATAATCGTTATCCAGTCGGTGAAAAGATCCACGCACGTTCTACGTTAGCCAGCAATTTTAACGTCTCACCGGAAACCGCTCGGAAAGCCATCAATGTTTTGGTAGATCTAGGGATCATGGAAGTGCGCCACGGCAGCGGAGCCTACGTTTTGTCCAAAGAAAAAGCCGAAGTTTATTTAGAAAAATATCAAGATGTGCAATCGATCCAAGAGGTCAAACAAGCCATCATGGAAAGCGTCCAACAACAAAAACGCGAGTTGGAAAACTTTACCGAGTTGCTGGATCAATTGGTCTCCCAAACAAAACGTGTTCATAATTTTGCCCCGTTTGTCCCTTATGAATTGCGGTTAGATTCTAAAGCTGCTCATTTAAATGAAACCATCAATGATTTAAACTTATGGCATGAGACTGGAGCGACTGTCGTAGCAATCCAAAAACAAGAAAATATTTTATTGTCGCCGGGACCTTACGCTAAGCTTTGTGCGGATGATATTTTATTTTTTGTCGGCAATGAATTAAGTTTTCAGCGCATGCATCATTTGTTTTATCCCGAGAAACTATCGAAATGATGGTTTCTTTTTTTCGGCTTACTGAAAGTTTTCAAGCATGGCTTTTGACAAAGTGACCATATCTTGTTAACATGATGTGGTCACTTTATGAAAAAGGGGGAAGTTACTTTGAGTAAAGTAAAAGTCAAGGTAGAACATTTAACGAAGATTTTTGGTAAACGCCAGCAACAAGCACTTGCCATGATCAAAGAAAATAAAGCAAAAAACGAAATTTTAGAAAAGACCGGTGCCACAGTCGGAGTATATGATGCTAATTTTGAAGTCAATGAAGGTGAGATCTTTGTCATCATGGGACTATCAGGTAGTGGGAAGTCCACGCTGATTCGTTTGTTGAATCGGTTGATCGAACCAACATCTGGCTCGATCTATATCGATGGCGAAGATATTTCTAAAATGAACAAAGAAGAATTACGGGAAGTGCGTCGTCGTAAGATCAACATGGTCTTCCAAAGTTTCGCGCTGTTCCCACATCGGACGATTTTAGAAAATACAGAGTACGGTTTAGAAGTTCGCGGCGTTCCAAAAGCGGAGCGTGAGCAAAAAGCGGAGCAAGCCTTAGATAATTCTGGTTTGCTATCATTTAAAGATCAATATCCAGATCAATTGTCTGGTGGGATGCAACAACGGGTCGGTTTAGCACGCGCTTTAGCCAATGATCCAGAAGTTCTCTTGATGGATGAAGCCTTTTCAGCGCTTGATCCGTTAATTCGTCATGATATGCAAGATGAATTGCTCGACTTACAAGCAAATGTTCAAAAAACGATCATTTTCATTACGCATGATTTAAATGAAGCATTGCGGATCGGGGATCGAATCGCACTCATGAAAGATGGTCAGATCATTCAGATTGGGACCGGAGAAGAATTTTTGACTAATCCAGCCAATCAATATGTCCGGGACTTTGTCGAAGATATCGATCGTTCTAAAGTTTTAACGGCGCAAAATATTATGATGCCGGCGATTACGACGAATATCGAAGTTGATGGACCAAATGTTGCCTTGAACCGGATGCGTAAAGAAGAAGTCAGCATGTTGCTTGCTGTCGACCGGAAACGTAAATTAAAAGGTAGTTTAACTGCGGAAAGTGCTGTCAAAGCGCGCCGCGAGAATCTACCATTAAAGGATGTCATCGATAAAAATGTCCGCAAGATTCCAAAAGATATGCTCGTAACCGATATCTTCAATTTGATCTTTGACTCGCCAGCCCCATTGGCAGTAGTTGACGGTGAACGTTTAGAAGGTGTCGTGATTCGCGGGAGCGTCTTAGCAGCATTAGCTCATGATGACGAAGACAATACTGATCCAGAAGTTGACCAAGTCGTTCAAGCCGAAGCAAAAAAAGCTGAAAACGAGGTGAAGTCAAATGAATAATTTCTTACAACAGAGTTTACCAGTAGCAGATTGGATCGAACATGCTAGTGACTGGCTGACGAGAACCTTTGCCGGTTTGTTCTCAGCTTTGCAACACGGTGGTCAATTTATCATGGACGGTATGACCAATACACTGTCAGCCATTCCACCGTTGCTGTTTATTGCACTTGTCACCATCGCAGCCTTTGTCATTTCCCGCAAAAAATGGGGCCTGACCGCCTTTACATTGATCGGGCTGTTGTTCATTTACAACCAGAGATTATGGGGCGACTTGATGAATACCATCACGCTCGTCATCTTATCCAGTGTGATCTCGGTGATTATTGGGATTCCACTTGGGATTTGGATGGCTAAAAGTGAACGGGCCAAAAAAGTCATCTCACCGATTTTGGACTTTATGCAGACGATGCCTGCTTTTGTTTACTTGATCCCAGCCGTTGCGTTCTTTGGGATCGGAATGGTACCCGGAGTTTTCTCTTCTGTCATCTTTGCTTTGCCGCCGACCGTTCGTTTTACGAATTTAGGGATTCGTCAAATTCCGACTGAACTAGTGGAAGCTTCGGATTCATTTGGGGGAACTGCCGCGCAGAAATTGTTTAAATTAGAATTGCCGCTGGCTAAAGGAACGATCTTAGGCGGCGTCAATCAAACGATGATGTTGGCCTTGTCTATGGTCGTCACGGCTTCCATGATCGGAGCGCCTGGTCTTGGTCGCGGCGTCTTATCCGCTTTGCAACGGGCACAAGTCGGAAACGGGTTCGTTAATGGCTTGGCATTAGTTATCTTAGCAATCGTCTTAGACCGCTTCACGCAAAATATCAATAAGCCGAAGCAGTTAAAAGCTAAAAATGCGACCGAAGCAAAAAAAGCCAGCCGAAACAAAAAAATCGGTTTGGGTGTAGTTGCCGTTGTTATTTTAGGTGCGATCGGAGCATCTGTTTTTGGGAATAAAACAGAAAACCGTGGCACAGTCAATTTAAGTTACGTGGAATGGGACACCGAAGTCGCTTCAACTCATGTCGTAGGCGAAGTCTTAAAAGAAATGGGCTACAAAGTCAATATGACCCCGTTGGACAATGCCATCATGTGGGAATCCGTCGCAAAAGGAGAATCTGATGCGATGGTCGGAGCTTGGTTGCCAAATACCCATAAAGAACAGTATGCAGAATACAAAAACAAAGTAGATAATTTAGGACCTAACTTAAAAGGAGCCAAAGTCGGCTTAGTCGTTCCTCAATATATGGATGTCGATTCGATCGATCAATTGAATGATCAAGCTGGTAAAACGATCACGGGGATCGAACCTGGTGCAGGGGTCGTGAATGCAGCAGAAGAAACACTAAAAGCTTATCCTAACTTAAATGGCTGGAAAGTCTCAACTTCTTCTTCTGGAGCCATGACCGTTGCCTTAGGTCAAGCAATTAAGAAAAAGCAACCCATCGTGATCACCGGCTGGTCACCTCATTGGATGTTTGCTAAATATGATTTGAAATATTTGAAAGATCCAAAAGGTTCAATGGGAACATCTGAATCTATCAATACGATGGTTCGCAAAGGATTTAAAAAAGACCAACCGGAAGCCTACAAAGTATTAGATAATTTCCGTTGGAACAAAAAAGATATGGAAAGTGTCATGTTAGAGATCAACAATGGGAAAGATCCTTCACAAGCAGCTAAAGAATGGGTTGATGCTCATCCAAAACAAGTTGCTGAATGGAAGAAATAAGTTTAGTAAACCAAGTCGTTCGCGGCTTGGTTTTTTTTATAAAATAGTTAGAAATTGAAGGTTAATTATTTTTAGCTAATTTCAATAATCTGATAAGATAACCGAATTGTTTTTTCAGAAACTTTAATTATAGGTGAAAGTAAAAATAAATAACACGTAAGGCCGCAAATCTTAAAAAGCGGTCTTTTTTTATTTCGTTAAAATGAGAAGAGAGCAGCGAAGTAAGTATGAAATGAAGGAGGGTATACAAATGAAAAAATGGAACTTACTGCTATTACTGATGCTCCTTTTGTCTATCTTTGGCGATATCATTCCGTTAGCGACAAAAGCTTACGGTGAAACTCAAAAGACTGTGCTGCTGGATAACCAGAACTTGTCTGTCAGTTATGAGAAGAAACCAGCTGGAGATCAGGATCGATGGGAGCTTTCATTCTCACGGACCAGCGAAGTAGCAGAAAATCCACAACGTTTACGGTTCAAACTTACAGCAGATGGGGAAACGATCCATTACCCTAAGGTTGAAGGGCTGACAGTTGAAGAAGATTGGTTGGTAGAAGAAGCGTTTACCTCTACAGCCGAAAAAACAGTGATACTACTATTACCGAAAAGTGAACAGGATTTACAATTGGAGCTCCAATTAGACGAGCAAGAAAGTACATCAGGGGTGCCACTCATTCACCGCGATTTACTGGATACTAAATTAGCGGGACCTTATGAATTAAGAAAAGGCAAACTAGTTCACGATCAAAAAACGAAAAAAGATGCTTCAAGAGAGACTGAACAACATTCAAAGGGCACTGAACAGTCAAAAACAAAAGTAAGTGAGTTGTCGGGGATCACAGAGTCCGCTGAAAAAACAACTTCAACTTCTGCTAAACCAGAAGTAGAGTTAGCAGAAGGTACACTTCAAACAGAGGATGTCACAACGGAATCGAGTCTGGTGCCTGAGGTGAGTGGCGCTCAACCTTCAGAGCCAATCGGACCACCTGATCCAGCACAGCCATTGGCAACACCGTATATGGTAAAAGGAGATTTCATCAATAAGGAGCCGGAGTATTATGACGGAAATGGACCTGAACCAGGAAAATACCCGAAACCTGCTTGGAAGCCAACGGGTCAAGATAATGTCATCAATCATCAAGGCGGAAAATTAGATAAAAATGATGCAAGCAAATGGGAGTGGGATGGCAAGACGGGTTGGACACCAACAGATCAAAATAATTTTGATGATTCGTATATCTATTACTCAGCTGCGGGAGAGGAGCCCGCGATTGCCGTTCGAAAATACGCCAAAGCGACAGATCAAAAAGATGTCTTTGATGTCCGTTTGAATGTTCGAGCAGCTCGCTCTCAAGCACAAGGGCTAGATGCGGTCTTTTTAATGGATAGCACGACGTCTATGAATTGGAATAATCGAAGAACTAGAGTGGAAAAAGCTTTAGAGAACATCTTCCCAAAATTGATTGAGTTAAAAAAGGATAAAAAGGCGGATCTCCGAATAGGGGGGGAAATTTTTTCCGGTTATCAACTTTATGATTTTACTAATAGCGGCGCTTCTCATCGCTATGTCAAAGTTTCGACAAATACAGAGGACTGGAAGAAACTTGTAAATATTTATAAAACAGATCGTGGACGGGGTGGAACTTTTTTACAACGAGGATTGCGTGAAGCAGAAGAATTACTCAACGATCCGGTCCCTGATGGAACAATTGACCCGACTAAACCTAGAAAAAGAATTATTTTTTTCTTTACCGATGGTGAGCCTAATAAAAGTTGGAAACCTATTTTGACTAGTGTGAATGCTACGAAAAGTTCAGATATTTATAGTGATGGTGAAGGAGATACTGAACAGACTAAACGGACATTGAAACCGGTCTATGTAAAGGAATTTGAAGAGAAAAATGCCAATGGAAAATTTAAGTCACATTACGGAGCGGATGATAATAATGATATATATCTAAATCCTTATTCTTCTAATTATACATTTTTTAAGGCGCCGAATGGTGGTTCTGAGTCATTACCGCGAGCGTATTATGATTTTAAGAATGGCCTAAAAGTATACAACCATTTAACACTTTTAAATTCTACCGCTTTGAATATTAGGCAAAGAGGTGCTGAGATCCACATGATTGGAGTGGGAATCGCAGGCGAAGATAATGGGTATTATAAAGTGGAAGAAGCAGATATGAAAAAAAGTATCGCTCATACGGCTAGTCGTAAAAATGGTTCCAGTGGGCATGACTTAAATGACTTTCATTATTATGATGTTAATGATAATGAATCGATAACTGGCTACATGGAAAATTGGTATAAAGAACTCTCCGAAGTAATTCGCGATGGGATCGTGACCGATCCATTAGGTGAGATGGTTGAATTAAAAGGTTCACCACAAGACATCAAAGTGACCACATATAAAGACCAAAAACCCTACACCCCGCAACCAGCTGAAACTCCAGAAGTCAAGTTTGATCAAAAAAATAAAACGATCAAAGTAACTAACCTGCATATGACCGCTGTTGATGAATTACAGATCGATTATAAAGTCCGTTTGAAAACTGAAGATCCTAGCTATGAACCTGGTAAATGGTATCCGGTTAATCAACGAACGACCTTAGAGCCACAGCCAGAATCCACAAATGATAAACTGGACTTTGGTGTGCCATCGGTTCGAACGCCTGCTGAAAATCAAAAAGTCTCGATCCCAGTCCAAAAGATTTGGGATGATAAAAATGACCAATGGCAGAAACGCCCGGATCAACTCAAAGCCATTTTACAAAAACAAAGTGGGAATGACTGGCAAGATTTGTCTGAGATCAACTTGAAACCTGATGAATGGAAAGGAAATTTCACAGATGTTCAATTAGAACCAAATCAAACTTACCGGATCATTGAACGCAGAGCAGATGGTACGGAGGAATATTTAGCAGGTTATGGTATGCCAAGTTATAATCATATAAGCTTTGACAATCAAACAGCCGATCTTTCAACCACGGGTATCAAAATCACCAATAAACTATTAAAAACAAACTATGAATTTACAAAAATGAAAGCGGGAAATCCACCGACAGCGTTTGCAGAAAAAGACTTACCAGAATTTAAAGTGACCGATAAAAATGGTAAGGTAGTTGCAGAAAATTTAAAACCTGACAGTAACGGGAAAGTGACAATCACAGATGTTCCGGTCGGAGTTTATACAGTTGAAGAAACGAAAGTACCAGCAGGATATCTGCCGATGCAATCGTTTGAGTTTACCGTGACGCAAAAAAATGAGAGTGAGTTGGTCGTCACTAGTATGATTGAAAATGAAAATCATCTAGTCCTCAATCATCCGAGCAAATTCACGATCCCAGTCCAAAAGATTTGGGATGATGAAAATGACCATTGGCAGAAACGCCCGGATCAACTCAAAGCCATTTTACAAAAACAAAGTGGGAATGACTGGCAAGATTTGTCTGAGATCAACTTGAAATCTGATGAATGGAAAGGAAATTTCACAGATGTTCAATTAGAACCAGATCAAACTTACCGGGTCATTGAACGCAGAGCAGATGGTACGGAGGAATACTTAGTAGGTTATGGTACGCCAAGTTATAACCATATGAGCTTCGACAATCAAACAGCCGATCTTTCAACGACCGGTATCAAAATCACTAACAAGCTATTAAAGACAGATTATGAGTTTACCAAGTTGAAAGCGGGGACACCTCCAACACACTTTACAGGAAATGATTTACCAAAGTTCAAAGTGACTGATGGAAATCAACAAGTGGTCGTAGCAGATTTAAAACCTGATACAAGCACCGGGAAAGTAATTATCTCAGACCTGCCAATCGGGGAGTATACGGTGGAAGAAACCTACGCGCCAGCTGGCTACACTCCAATCAAGCCATTCAAACTTATAGTGAGTCAAAAAGATGCCAATCAATTGGAAGTGAAAAGTAGTCTGAACAATGATCAAGCGATCAATCAATTAGGTAAATTCAGCTTACAAGTAACTAAGAAGAATGATCGAGGTCAAGATCTTAAAGGCGCGAATTTTAAGTTAATAAAGGATAGTGATGATTCAGAGATAAAGCCAACAGCGCAAAAAGACGCACTGTTTATTTACCAAGATCAACTAGAACCAGGAAACTATACTTTAACCGAAACACAAGCTCCAGCTGGACATGTTGGCTTAACAAAACCTGTCAAGATTATAATTGATGGAGATGGCAAAGTAACTGTCTCGGGACCGCCTGAAGTTAGCGTTACATCAAAAGAAGGTACCCAAACAATTGAGTTGACGATCAAAAACCATCCGGCCAATCCATTACCGAGTACCGGGGGAAGCGGGATCAGACAATTCTTAAAAGGGACGATGTGCCTAGCAGTAGCAGGACTAGTCGTTGGTCTATATCTATATTTCAACGAACGGCGAAAAAATTCAAAGGTGTAATATGAAAAGCAGTATGAAGATTGATAATTCAATCTTTGTACCACTGCAAAAAGATATAGCCTCTTTATTTATCAAAAAGCTCTCCCTTCAATTATGAAAGGAGAGCTTTTCGTTGGGTATAAGTTAATAAACTACTTACCTAATTCTTTATCACGTTGAATTGCTGCATCAATTCCTTTGATCACGGTTGAGATGAAAGCATTATTTTCTAGCTCAACTAAACCTGCAACAGTTGTTCCACCTGGTGAGCTGACTCGATCGATCCATTCCCAAGGGTTTTCACCGGTTTCTTGTAACGTTTTGGCACTACCTAAAACAGTTTGCGCAGCGATTTCTAAGGCTATATTTTTTGGTAAGCCATTTTTAACGCCAGCTCGAGCTAATGAATCAATGAAAAGGTATGCATAGGCTGGTGCACTACCCGCAATGGCGGTAAAATTAGAGAAGTGACTCTCATCTAGTGGCCAAGCTTTTCCGATTGCGTTGAACATTGCTACGATCGTATCGATGTCTTCTTTTCTAGCAAATTGGTTGCCGCAAACGGCTGCTGCACCTTCACCGATCATTGCGTTTACATTTGGCATCACGCGGATGATTCGAATTGGCTGATCAGTTGCAAAGGTTTCGTAAATTGCATCCGTTGTTGTACCGGCTGCGATTGAAACGACTAAAGGATCATTTTTCAAAATTGCTGCTTTGGCTTCTAACAAGACGCTTTTGATGACATTCGGTTTGACCGCAATAACTAATGTGTCGACTGTTTGAATCAACTCTTGGGGATCGTGGACAGCGTGAGCACCAAGATTACCAGTAAATTCTGTCAGCTTCTCGGTTGCGATATCATACATATAGATATCATCTGCTTGACTGTAACCATTGTTAACGACGCCAGCTGCGATTGCTGAAGCCATGTTTCCTGCTCCAATAAATCCAATTTTCATATAAACACCTCATTTTTATTTTTTAAAAAGTGTTTTATTCTTACTTAAATCAAATAAGAATAAAAGAACTTATGCTACACTACACTTTAAGTATAGTCGCTTTTGCTAGAATTGGAAGTAGAGTGATCACAGTAAAACATGTTTGATTGTGAGGTGATAAAATGTATTATGAAGCACGACAATTTGCGAATTTTTATGATTTTTTAACGACCTTAGATTGTTGTAATACGACAAGTGAAAATTTAATTACAGAAGAAACAGCCTTTGAACAAAGTGAACAGCGTGAGATTGCAGCGTTTATCTGCCAGCAAACGAAAGAAAGATTGCAGTTAAAAAAAGGTTATATTCGTATCCTTTATGTCTTACAAGGTGAGGTGGAGTTAGAGATTGGGGAAGAACTCACTACTTATGGACAAGGTTGTCTCATCCTAGTGAATCAAGCATGTTCAGTCGCTTATCGACTAGCTCAAGATGCGGTTACACTACATTTTTATTTCAAAGCTAGCTACTTCACTGAATCACTACTCACTCAATTTGTTGAAGAACCACTATTATATCGCTTTTTTGTAGAAGCTTTGAGTATGGAATTTCAACTGACTAGTCGTTTTTATATCTTTTCTTTTCAGCACCAGCCTGATGTCCACTTTTATGCTTTACTATTGCTAAAACAAATCGTTAAGATGCGCTACTTCAACAATAAATTAACTAAATCAGCATTTGTTTTATTCATAGTGGAGATCAGTCAATCAGCGGAATTAGCTTTACTTAAACGAGATGGCTACATTTCCTCTGAATGTTTGATTAATGAGGTGTTGGCGTATATCGAACTTAATTTAGCAACGGTAACATTAAATCAGATAGCTAAAAAATTCCATTTTCATCCCAATTATTTATCCCACTTTGTTAAGGTGAAAACAGGACAAACATTCACGGCGCTCATGCTGGAAAAACGCATCAAATTAGCTCAAAAATATTTAGTAGAGACCGAGTTGTCGATCCAAGAAATCATTGAGCGGCTTGGATACAAAGATAAAGCTTTTTTTTACAAGCGGTTTAAAGAAGTGGTAGGTATGACACCAAATAATTATCGTAAAACGATTAAAGAAGGATGAGCTTATGTACGAGACACTATTTAAAGAAATCAATTTGACAGTGATTGAATTACCGATCGAGTTAATCAATGAACAGCCGATTTATACAGCTTATCTAAAGGAGTTACCGATGATCAGTGCAAGTGGAAAGTCGCGGCAAGCTATATATCATGATTTAGTGTTACTCTATCAAACCTATGTAGAGCAACAGTCTGACGAACATTACGAAGAGCAAGCAGAAATGACTTCTTCTTTGTTAAGTGCAGATCAGTTATTGAAGTATTACGATGGTGAAAGTTTTGATGGCTTTTCTTTGTTTGATTAAATTTATTGGATGTAAAATGATCAAATTGAAGAATAACTACTTTATTTGATAAAATATTTATTTTTTTAAGATTAATTAACTTTAAGTAGGTATAAAGAAATAGAAAGAATAACTTCCTCGAATATTACTGAAAAATTTTTTCAGACAAATTACCATCTGCTAAGCTTTATAAATAACGAAAAAACAAAAGTCTGTGTTGAGCAGGCTTTTTTTTATTTCGTTAAAATACATATGTGTCAAGATAAAGAGCCCAGTGTTTTTAGTGGAAGTGGTTAGAAGAGTCTAAAAAAATCGATAGAAGTCTTTGCTAAGTCAAGAGTCTTGGGCTAGCTTGCCGAATGATTATTTTGTAAGTAATCAAAAGTAGACGAGCTAGAAATGAAATTCTATTGCGATTAAAACTTCATTCGTTTAGCCATACTACCTAAAAAGGGGGGACTAGATATTTGCTTTTTTATTTTGACTTCAATCTGACTTGGAAAGTACATCTAATTAGGCAAAGTAAGATTGAAACACAGTATGTGAAGTGCTAGTAGAGCGAAAGGAGGAATTAAGATGAAAAGATGGCTGATCCTGGGCTGCACATTTTTTCTGTTAGGGTTGGGATTTATAACTTGTTCATCAAAAGTGGAAGCTATCGAACAAGTAACCATCACTTTCCATACAAAGGGAGAAGATGGTAAGAGCCCCGCAGGAGTAGAAAAAGTTGCATTTGATCTTTATGACTTGACCGATTGGCGAGTGAAAGAGGGAAAAGATGAAAAAGCTGCTAAAGAATTGATTATGAATAGCTATAAAACAAAAGACAAAGTAGAAAACTTTATCATCACTGAAAAATTGTCTAAGTTGACACCTGAAGCAATGTTAGTTAATCAAACGGGCAGCGTGGAAATGCAGGTTGATCGTTACCGTAATAATACAGATGCTGCTTATTTAGTAGTAGCAAGTGGTGAAACAGGAGAAGATCACCTCTTGCCATTTGTCATCTACTTACCCCAATACTTGACAGGTTCTAAAGACGAAGCAGAAGTGATCGAAGCATATGCTAAATATTCGAAGGTCCCGGCAAAAGAAGAGCCAGAGGAACCGATTGTTCCTGGTCAGCCAGTTGGCGGAAGTCCTAGTGGTAACACTCCAGGAGGTGGCTCAATCGTAAATACTTCTACTGGAAGGTTACCGGCAACAGGTGGTGGAAGCGTCGATACTATTGGTTCAACTCGAAAATTATTGCCTCAGACCAATGATAAGGTGAATCAATATTTGATTATCGGTCTAGTATTAGTTTGTGTAGCAGGGTTTCTAAAACAAAGAATTAGGGAGGAAGGTTAGAATGAAACGAAGAAGAAAAGTTTCAAGTATCTTTATGACACTTATGTTGATGATTCCATTATTAGTAGGATTGTTTGGCCTGAAGAGCTCAATTGTAGATGCCGCTGAAGCACCTGATGATAAAGTCAATGTTACATTGCATAAGAAGAAAATGGATGAATTTCCACTTGAATATGTCCAAAATACGGGAAGTGAGATGAAAGAATTTGATCACTATGAAGGTTTAAACGGTGTGACTTTCAAAGCGTATGATATTACCAAGACTTTTTATGAGCAAATCGAAACTAAATTGGCACAATTGCCAAACTATCCAAATGTAAGTGAATCGGAGCGGGAAACCGCAGTCAAAGCGGTTATGAAAGATTATCAATTTGTTGAAAATGATAATATCTCAATGGGTGAGGGGATCACCGCTAATGTTAATGGTAAAGATGGGATTTTAACTTTCAATGATCTTCCATCAAAAGAAAATGGGAATTACAAAGTTTACTATTTTGCTGAACAACCTGGGGCAGATTATACAGCACAAGCAGCTCCCTTAATTTTAGCGTTGCCAGCATTAGATGGTTCTAATACAGAACTGAAAGATATTCATCTTTATCCTAAAAATAAGGTGGCTAATGAACCAGTAAAAGATTTGCTAGGCGAAGGAACGGAAGCTCTTCCAGAAGCTCCAAATGGCTACCATGACTTTGAGATTGGTAAAGAAATCCACTATCAAGCAAGATTCACGATTCCGTATCAAATCGGGGAAATGGTGAAAAATGATGCTGGTGAAGAGATTGCGACCCGCTACTCTAAATTGAGTTTTGAAGATGAAGTAACACATGAGCAAGTTCAATTCAATACAGTCAAAGTTAAAATTGATGGTACTGAGATCTCGGCGAATGATTATAAAAATTATGCTGACTTGACTATGATCAACTTAAAAACTGATGCTGATCAAGATGGAAAATTTCCAGTCAATAGTAAAGCTGGGTTTAAATTCGCTTTAAAATTAAGCGATAAAACTGCAGCCGAAGATCAGGATGATTTTAATATGTCTAAAGCCACAGTTGATTGGATTAAACAATACGCAGGAAAAGAAATCGTCTTTGATTACTCAATTACATTAACGAAGCATACAGCTGCTGATGAGGCAATCGGGAATAAACTTGTGATTAATCTTGGGCAACACGGTAAAGACGACGAAAGTAAAGATGATGATGCACCAAAGATTGGGACAGGCGGTCAGAAATTTATCAAACATGCTGCTGGTGATCGTAATGAACGCTTACAAGGTGCTGAATTTGTCGTAGTACGTTCCAATAATGGTGCTGATGAGTATTTATCAAACGCGATCGATCAAGGAACTGGTGAAGCAAAATGGGTATCGGTAAGAAACAATATGGATTATAAAGATGCTAAAAGATACACCTCAAATGATAAAGGGGAGCTTGAAGTAACTGGTTTGAAATATGGTGATTATGCGTTACGAGAACTTAAATCTCCTAATGGTTATCAGCTGTTAAATGAAGACTTTAAATTTACTATCACACAAGGTAGTTATGCTGAAGCTGCAATATTGGATGTAGCCAACACTCCGAAAGGATTTCTGCCTTCAACTGGTGGGATGGGAATCTTAGCTTTCTTGGTAGTCGGAGCAATGTTGATGATTAGTGTTGTGATCAAGTATCGTCGGGATCATCATGAAGTAATTTAAGCAAAACTAGAGTGTGAATTTCACACTCTAGTTTTAGTGTTATATTATCAGAAGGATAAAATAATAAAAGTAAAGAATAAAAATTGAGATTCCAGTTAGAAATTTACTAGCAGAAAAGGAAAAACTAATTAGTTATCGTTTACAAAAAAATGGTTATTTGCTACTCTCAAGTTGGGTAAAAGTGATTTTTTATAAGGAGGAGGAGAAATGGACTTTCGGGAAATTTTAGGGACAAGTAGTAGAAGACGGTTAGTGTTAGTAGAATCTTTGTACCATGAACCTGAGGGGCTAGCGAGTAATCAATTATTGGAAATTTTAGATTGTTCTTTACCGATCCTATTAAATGACATCAAATTATTAAATAATAACCAAGAATATTTTCAAATCGAAAAATTCCAAGGTTTATATCATCTTCAAATTCATTCTCAAGTCAGTATTGCTAAATTATATTCAGACACGATTATCAAATCGCCTGAATTTCAAATTTTAGAACAATTACTGTATGAAAAATGTGAAAATATCACAATGTTAGCAGAACAACTTTTTTTAAGTGACTCAAATACACAGCGGTATTTGAAAAAAATCGAGAGCACTTTGAAGGAGGCTAAAATAAAATTAAAATATCGTCCTTTGCGTTTAGAAGGCGATGAAAGCGTGATTCGGCATTTGTATTATCGTTATTTTTACGAGAAAGAAATGGGAAATGGTTTATTTTTACCGCAACTCAAAGGGTTTCAGCTGCGTTCCATTGAAGCTCTAGTTATTGATTTCATCCAACAAAATGGATTTTATCAGTTATATATTTTCCAGAAGCGGTTGATTTACAATGTATATATCAGTTTATGGCGGGTGAGAAATGATCATTATTTAGCAGAAGCAAAAATCAATCAAGCTCGGTTCGACTTACCTAAAAAGTACCTTATCAATGAATTTGGACAAACGGTCAAAGAAGTTTATCAGCTTCATTTGACTGATGAGTTATTGAAAGAATGTTTTTGGAGCCAGTATGCAAATGAAATCGTGTTTAGCCCAGAACAACTAGCTTTGGCATTGAAGCATCCTGACTATCGTCAATTATTTATTCAACATAAAGAGTTAGTGATGGGATTTGAACAATTGTTGGGTAAACGTATGGAAAAAGAAAAACATGATACTTTAGTTGCGACTTTGATGAATGATGTCGCATTTTACCCTAAAAAAGGTGATTTTATTATGATCTTGAGGCGAAGTCGATTTGACTTTTTAAAAACGATTCGACATATGCATAGTCAAGTTCTAGCTAAAATCGAACAATTAGTAAGCGACTTTACTGATCGCTATCAAATGTATCAAACAGCTGATTTCATCGGAAACTACATGTATCTATTGATTACAAGTGTTCCCAACTGTATCGAACAGATCGCCAATCATACTCCTAAAGTCAATTTATTGCTAGTTTCTGATTTGAGTCCGACTGAAGATACTTATTTGAAAGATCAGATCACACGACGTATCTACGGAAATTTTGAGATCAGTCATTTGACGTTGTTTCAAGAAGGTCAACGCGGTATTATTAAAGAAATTGAACGATATGATGGGCTAATTACGACGAGTTCTATGCAAGGTTTAGCGCTCGACTTTCCAATGGTGATTATTGAACCATTTTTGAATCATCCGACATTATATGAGATTCAGCAATTAGTCAGTGAACTGGCAGCGAAAAAAGAACTGGTCAAACAAACAGCGGATAAATAAACTATCCGCTGTTTGTTTTTGTTTGGTTGATATTAAAAGTAATATAGATGTTTATCAGATAGTTCAAGAATTGTTATCTCTGTTATTCGTGTAACTCCAATGGTAGTCCATCAGGGTCAAAGAAAAAAGTCATTTTCTCACCCGTATAGTCATCAGTTCGAATAGGTTCGCAAAAAATGTCATGCTCTGTTAAATAAGCTACGGCAGCTTCGATATTATCTGTTTTAAAAGCTAAGTGACGTAATCCGGTAGCTTCAGGATAACTAAGACGCTCAGGCGGATTTTCAACAGCAAAGATTTCTAATTGACAACCATCCATTTGGAGATCTAGTTTGTAATCGTTTCGTTCTTCGCGGTAGTGTTCCCGAATGATCGGCAATCCTAAAATAGTTACATAAAAATCTTTAGCTTTTTGAAAATCAGAGACGATGATCGCGACGTGATGAATCGTTGAAAAGTTTGGGTTCATAAGAACGGACTCCTTTGTTCGTTTATTTTTGATTTTTTTGTAGCTATAAAAAATTTCTCTTTTCAGTGTACCATGCAGGATTTGATTTTAAGTAAAAATTTCGATACAGCTGATCAAATTTTCTCAAGACTGTTAAAAATTTAGCCAACTGCATTGATTAGTGGTATAAGTGAAGTAAAGGATTTTTCTAGTCGATAAATCTTTTAACTAGATGAAAGAGGAGCTGAGAGGTATGGTAGTGTTAAACTGGGATCATACGATGATCAATGTGAACAATTTGGATCGTGCGATTGATTTTTTTAGCCAGCAAGGGATCACTTTCAAACGTGGTGGTCACCATGAAAATTGGGGAACAGAAAATGCGTTAGCGTATTTTGGTTTGAACTACATTGAGTTGTTGACCGTGGTTGATCAAGCTAAAGCCGATAGTTTGAAACGTAGTGAAGCAGCTGCTATTTATGATGCCAATGTGGATTTTAAGCAGCAAGTCGAGCGGATCAATACGATCGCGATCCGGACCGATGACATTGAAGCGACCCATGAAAAATTGAGACAAAAGGGGATTAACGTTGGGGCGATCGCAACTGGTAAACGGCTAGATCAAACAGGACAATTAATCACCTGGTCGATTTTTTTCATTGATCAAACAGTTGGCAACTTACCGCTGCCATTTTTCATTCAATGGCAAGGTGACGATCAAACGCGGGAAGCACAATTAAAAGCGCAAGGTTTGATCGAACCTCAAAAAGCTGGTGATCTAGTGGTGACAGAAGCGATTTTTGAAGTGCCAGATGTCCAAAAAGCAGCGAGTCTGTTTGCTGAGCTTTTGGATCAACCGGTAGAAATGGTGGATGAAGGAGCCAATATAAAACTACAAGATCGAACGCTCCGTTTTATCAAAGGAACTGCAGATCATTTGATGACTTTAGTGTTTAAAGGCGCTAATCAAACATTGGCCGGACGATTAGTTCGTTTTGATCAGATTCAATTTCAGTTTTAAAGCAGTTGACGAACAACTTAGAAAGCCGTAAGCTAAAGTTACCGATCAGGGAGTGGGACATCAGTTACAGTCTGCTCTCTTTTTTGTGTAATTGCATGACAACATCAGCTTCTGTCAGTTGCAAACTCTGATTTGTAAGTCAAAGTTATGGAAAGTTTTTGATTGTAGTGTTGTGGAGGAAGATCATGAAAAAAGTTGCGCCATTTTTTGTTGCGTTAGGGGCGATCAGTTATGGGTTGCCAGCGAGTTTATTTAAATTAGCTAAGGCCGATGGGTTATCCGATAGCACGATTTTATGTTTTGTTTTTTTCTTTGCTTGTTTATTTTTGAATTTAGCTGCAGCATGTCTACCGAAAACAAAACGCCAAGTCATTGATCATAAGCGCCGCAATCTGGTGATTTTATCGGGTTCTTCAATGGCACTCACCAATACGTTTTATTTATTGTCGTTGTCGCATGTTCCAGTCGCACTGGCGGCGGTCATGTTGATCCAATCAATGTGGTTATCGATCGCACTTGATTGTCTGATTAAGCAGCATTGGCCGACTCTTTTACAAGTTGGCGTGATTTTATTGATTATTTTTGGAACGGTGTTGGCAACGGGCGTATTGAACTTGCACCAAAAAATTTCTCTTTGGGGATTATTTCTAGCCTTTTTATCAGCTTTTGCCTACGCGCTGACGTTACAATTCACCGGGAAATTAGGCCAAGAACTTCATCCTCTCAACAAAGCGCGACTGATGAGCATCGGTGCTTTTTTAGTCATCGCAGTGATTTGGGGCCCGCAACTATTTCAAGGGGCTTCGCTAGTGAAAGGATTGGCTTGGGGAAGTTTTACCTCGTTGTTTGCGATGGTTTTGCCACTGACTTGTTACTCCTATTTTATGCCGAAAGTGAAAGCTTCTACCGGTGCGATCATCTCATCATTAGAGCTACCAGCTTCGATCATTTTTGCGTTTTTTATTTTAAGTGAAAAGATTAGTGGTTGGCAATTGATGGGAGTTGTGATCATCATTATCGCCGTGGTATTATCGGCTCGTGAGCAAGACAGTTGCGCCGTGTCAACAAATAGTGTTCAATCAAAGAAAAGCTAAGGATGAGGAGCGCGGATATGTTAGGTTTATTTACTAAGATCAACAGTATTTCCACTAATGAATTGCAAGAAAAAGTTGCCGACAGCATCGAATTGATCGATGTGCGTTATCCTGCAGAATACCGAGCTGGGCACATCGAAAAAGCCAAAAATATCCCTTTTGAAAAAATCGCGACTTATATGGGAGATAAGACCAAAACGATCTACCTCGTATGTACAGCCGGTGTTCGCAGTAAACAGGCAGCTAAGATCTTAAAGAAAAAAGGTTACCACGTGGTCAATGTGTCAGGCGGGATGCGTGCTTGGCAGGGGAAAATCGTACGGGAAGAGGAAAAATAATGTTTGAAACACTTACTTCAAAAAATTTTTTAACGAAATGGCAACAAGGTTCGCTTCATGTTTTAGATGTCAGAAGACCCGCTGAGTATAAGGAAGGACATATCCCGCAAGCTCAAAATTTACCGTTAGAAGACTTGCCTCAGTTGTTTACGCAGTTGGCTAAAGAGGAGCACTACTATCTGATCTGCCGGTCGGGTCGACGTTCGGAGCAAGCAGCGCAATTTTTAAGCGAACGAGGGTACCATGTGACAAACGTTGCCGGCGGGATGAATGCTTGGACTGGCAAGCAAACTAGTTAAACGCGCATAAGACTTGAAAAACGGTGTCTGATCCAGACATCGCTCTTTTTTGTAAACAGACTAGCCGATGATCCAAGCCTGCTTTTTCTCAGTTGTTTTGTGTCAGAAATTTCGCTAAAATCGAAGGGTAACTAAAGGAGGGATTCCTTGCATAAAACGACGATCAAAAATCAATGGATCGGGTTATTTTTTTTGCTGCTTTCGGTGAGCTATCTTTTACTTTTTTTTGATTGGTCGACGAGACAGTTTGTTTTCATTGCCGGCGATGATTTTTCATTTCACATGAGTCGAGTCTTCAACATGGCAAATGATATCAAACAAACAGGTTGGCCTAGTTACCTTTCTGAGTTTGGGATCAGCCGCGTGATGTACGGGCTGAACTTTTTTTATCCGAGTTTGACGACGATCGTACCGTTAGCTTATGGCACTGTGGGGTTAGGCTCTGCGATTAAGGCATATTATTTTTATTTTGTCGGATTGAACTTAGTGACTTTGTGGCTGGCTTACAAAAGTAGTTTCTATTTGTTCCAGCCGTTTAAAATTTCAGACCGCGCCTTGCAGCAAGCCGCGATCTTATTTGCTGTTTGCTATAGCCTGTCAGCGTATCGGTTAGTGGACTTGACCACTCGCTTTGCATTAGGTGAAGCGGTCGCGTTGAGTTTTTTGCCGCTCGTTTTGGCTGGCTTTGTCAGTATTTATTTTCGTGATGGTAAAAAGTGGTATTGGTTAGCAGCCGGCTTGAGTTTAATCTGCTACACCCATCTTTTATCCGTTTTTTTAACGGGTGTGTTACTGAGCTTGAGCTGTTTGATCTATTTTAGACAACTCAATTGGCGGCGGATCCGGCAGTTGTTGGCTGCAGGTGGACTGACTTTATTGTTAGCTGCTGGAAGTCTCGTCCCATTAGTGGAACAATTGCAATATATCAAAATTGCTTCCGTCCATCCTTATCAGTTGAGCGAACAAGCACAACCACTGTTTAAAATTTTGGCTGCAGCGTTTGAAAATCACTTGAATCAACAGACGATCGGTTTGTGGGTCATCGTCGTGTTAGTTGGCGGCGTATTTTATTTTCGTCGTTCCACGATTTCTCGGTTAGGGCGGCAGAGTTTTTATTGGTCGCTCGGTTTGCTGTTTAGTTTGACCACGTTTTTTCCATGGCAGTGGCTCCAAGCTACCCCGCTAAAAAATATTCAATTTCCATTTCGTTTGACCGCTTTTTTAGTTTTGTTTAGCTGTGTTTTGGCAGTTGACTTACTCAAAACGAAATTAAATTTTGTTTTAGTATTAGGTATCACATTCGCACTGTTAAGTATCAATGTGATTTCAAATGCGCAAGCGACCCAACAAAAAGAACAGACGGGCGATTATCGTCACGATTATTTGTTGATCTCGGATCACGGGATTAAGAAGAGCCGGCGCTTCCAACTGTATAATAATACCGATTACTTTCCCAAAGCGGCGCTGGAATTTCGTGGAGAAAATGGGAATTCACTCTACAGTAAGACGTTGTTTTTGAACGGAAAAGCGCAGCCGTTGCCGTATCGATTTGTCGGGGGACAAACTCGTTTTACACTTAAAGCACCTAGAGCTTCAAATCAAGTCGACTTGCCATTACTAGCTTATAAAGGCGTGCAAGTGACCGTCAATCAAAAGCGCGTAGCTAGTAGCGTTTCTAAGCGCGGAACGATCAAACTAACTTCAGCAAAAGGTGTACAGCAGATCACAGTTTTTTATCGATCGACAAAAGCTGTGATCGTAGCTTGGCTGATCAGCGGGATTACACTGATCGGATTTGTTTTTAGAAAAACGACGAAAAAAAGGTAGCCAGCTGAAAAAAGCTGACTACCTTTTTTTAATTACTCAGATCTGCACCATTTGTTGCAATGACTTTTTTATACCAATCAAATGATTTCTTTTTGCTACGTTTCAATGTCCCATGTCCCTCATTATCACGATCGACATAAATAAAGCCGTAACGTTTCTTCATTTCGCCACTGCTAGCTGAAACGAGATCAATGCAACCCCAAGACGTGTAACCGAGCAGCTCCACACCATCTTCATTGACTGCAGCGCGCATCGCTTCGATATGCTGCGCCAAATAATCAATGCGATAATCATCCGCGACATAACCAGTTTCATCGGGTGTATCGACAGCACCTAGTCCATTTTCAACGACAAAAAGTGGTTTTTGATAGCGATCATATAAATCATTTAGCGTGATTCGAAGCCCCAATGGATCGATTTGCCAACCCCATTCACTTTCTTTTAAGTACGGGTTTTTCACCGAAGCAAAGATGTTTCCTTCTGCTTGTTCAGCAAGTGCTGGGTCGGCGCTTGCCACGCGCGAAGAGTAATACGAAAATGAAATAAAATCAACGGTATGTGTTTGTAAAAGTTCTTCATCACCTGGGAGCATCTTGATTTCGATTCCTTTACGGGCAAGTTCTTTTTTTGCGTAATTAGGATAAGCTCCCCGTGCTTGGACATCAATGAACAAATAATTTTCACGATCTAATTGCCGTGAGCGCCAAACATCTTCTGGTTTACATGAATAAGGATAATATGCTCCGGCAGCTAACATACAACCGACTTGATTTTCAGGATCGACTTCGTGAGCGATCTTTGTAGCGATCGCCGAAGCAACTAGTTCGTGATGCGCGGCTTGATAAAGGATCTGCTCAGGTTTTTCAGCATCCCCGAGGTACAAACCGGCGCCCATAAACGGTGCGTGCAAGATCATGTTGATCTCATTGAAGGTCAGCCAATATTTAACTAAGCCTTTATAGCGGTGAAAAATGACATGACATAAATTTTCATAAAAGCCTACCAATTCTCGACTGCGCCAAGCCCCATATTTTTCTACTAAGTGCATCGGACAATCAAAATGAGTGATCGTAACTAACGGTTCGATGTCGTATTTCTGACATTCTTTAAAGACATCTTCATAAAATTTTAAACCTGCTTCATTTGGTTCTTGTTCATCACCTTGAGGAAAGATTCGGCTCCAAGCAATCGATAAACGATATGTTTTAAAGCCCATCTCCGCAAATAAAGCAATGTCTTCTTTGTAATGATGGTACATATCGATCGCTTCTTTGGCCGGGTAAAAATGTTCATCGTCAAACGTGAACATTTTCTTTTTCCCAGTGATCACGGCTAAGCGATCTGGCCCAGTCGGAGCAAGATCGACATTGGCTAATCCACGTCCTGCTTGATCAAAACCGCCTTCACATTGATTGGCTGCTGTTGCGCCGCCCCATAAAAAATCTTTCCGAAATCCCATTTAACTTACCTACCTTTTTTGTTTTTGTATTTGTAGACTACGCAAAAATCGATGGTTTGATTTTTGCGTAGAGGTGTTTATTTAGGCCATGGCGGTCAGTAGTTCGTCACCTCCGACCACATTTGGTTGAGTGGAAGGCGTGATTGTTTGATAATCGGCTGAGTTAGTGACGATCACGGGTGTTTCAATCAAGTAGCCAGCTTGCTCGATCGCGTCTTTGTCAAATGTGACTAAGGTGTCGCCACGTTTGATCGAATCGCCTTGTTTAACGTGAGCGGTAAAGTATTTACCATCTAATTGCACGGTATCTAAACCGATGTGGATCAATAGTTCCAAGCCTTGATCTGAAACAAGACCGATCGCGTGTTTTGTAGGAAACATCAACATGACGGTACCATCAAAAGGAGCAACGACTTCACCTTTTGTTGGATGGATCAAGACGCCTTTACCTAAAACACCTTGTGCAAAAGCTTCATCATGTGCGGTATCAAGTGGCATGATTTGTCCTTCGATTGGAGCAGTCACGATCTCTTGTTGAATTTCCATTGCTGGTATGTCAGCCGGCAGTTCTTCGGCTTCTGTATCTTTCCAAAAGAAGAAGGTCAGGCCAAAACCGATTGCAGCGGCGATCACAATCGCGATGGCAGCGTAAAACATTCCAGACAAGCTACCAGTCCGATTATCAATAAAAGTCGGTAAGGCAAAGATCCCGATTGGTCCGACTGTATTTTGAACCGCGCCCATCCCGGTCAAGAAAGCACCACTGATGGCTCCTCCGATCATAGAATAAATAAATGGTTTTTTCTTCGGCAGAGACAAGCCGTAGATCGCAGGTTCGGTCACACCGAAGATTCCAGAGATGACTGCAGGGATCACAAGGTTTTTTAATTTTTTGTCTTTTAATTTGAAATACATCGCAGCAACGACCGCCGTCTGCGCAAAACTAGCGCCAAAGATCCCAACTAGAGCAGTGGCGTAACCCATTTGTCCAACTTGGATCATAGCAATCGGGATCACACTCCAATGTAGGCCAAAGATGACCAAGACTTGCCATAAAGCTCCCAGTAAAAGACCAAACAAAATCGGTGAGAAAGCCATCAAAGCATCAAAGCCGCTACCAAGTAAGCCAGTTAAAGTGCTGATGACCGGCCCGATGATCAAAAAGCCTAGCGGTAATGAAACGAGTAAAACGAAAAAAGGAACGAAGAAACTTTGCAAAACTTCTGGTAAGATCCGTCGGGCAACTTTTTGAACTTTACTTGCGACCCAAACGATCAAGATCGCAGGCACGACTGAACTAGTATAGTTGTTAGCCACAAATGGAATCCCTAAAAAAGTTTTAAAGATCGGACTTTCAAAAACAGTACCATTGAAAAGGGTATACATTGCTTGACCTGCGTCTTGTAAAGCTTGGAGCTGGATCGCCGGATAACACATCGCAGCTCCGATCGCTAAGCCCACGTATTGATTGACGTTAAACTTTTTAGCAGCTGCGACCGCTACGGCAACGGGCATGAAGAAGAACAACGAATCCCCGATGGCATTTAAGATCAAATACGTGCCGCTTTTATCAGATAGCCAACCTAAAGCTAATAAGAGCGAAACGAGTCCTTTCAACATCCCACAAGCGGCTAAAGCCCCGAGAAACGGTTGGAAGACTGAACTGATGACATCGATCAATCGGTTAAAGATATTTTGTTTTTCTTGAGGCTCGTCAGTATTTTCATTGTGAATGCCACCCGTTAACGCCAGCACATCTTGATACACTTCTGGTACGTGATTCCCGATCACGACTTGATACTGACCGGCGCTTTTCATCACGGTCACCACACCGTCCATCTTTTTTAAGACTTCATCGTGAGCTTGGCTTTCATCTTTTAATTTAAACCGTAAACGAGTGACGCAATGGGTGAGGCTCGTGATATTTTCTTTGCCACCGACTTGTTTGACGATCTCAGCTGCTAAAGCTTGGTATTTCCTCATGGATTTTCCTCCTAAGTTTTGGTTTTTTGAATGAGACGGGCAATGTGGATCGTTAAATATAATTTTTCATCATTTGTCATCGCGTATTGATATTTCTGTTGAATGAACTGTTGAATTTTTTCGACACAGGCAAATGCGTTAGGATATTTTTTACGAATAATCAATAAGAGCTCGGTATCGGTCTCGTCTGATAACTGGGTGCCGGTGATGATTCGCTCGGCAAAAAAACGCAAGTGAGTGGTGAAACGGTAAAAATAAACTGAGTCTTCATCAAATGATACTTTGAAAAAATAGCGGGTGATCTGTAAGATTTTTTGCATCAGTTCTGTCAGCCCTTGTGCATTGGGATGTGCGACTTCGGATTGAGCATTGACTAAATGTAACGCGATGAAACCTGCTTCATCTTCAGCCAGCTCTACCTCAAATGTTGCTTGGATCTTGGCGAGAGCACTTTTTCCTAATGCAAATTCTTTGGGAAAAAGACGCTTGATATCCCATAACAAGACATTGCGAACCGTGATCGCTTCTTTAGTTCGCTTAATCGCAGCATACAAATGATCCGTCAATGACAAGTAGATCGAATCATTTAAGGGTGTTTCTAGCGTTACCTTGGCTTCTTCGATGATCGTGGTTGCCAATTCTAGATACTCTAGCGGGACATCCCCTAATAATTCTTGAAATTTTTGCGTCATATCACGATCACTCAATAAATATTTCTTCTCGACCTCACTATCGGCTAAAGTATCACCGACCTTTTTTTTAAATGCTAAACCTCTGCCAGTTGCAACAATCTCGTTATTTTTATCATCGAGTGCGATTACGACGTTGTTGTTTAAAATTTTTTGGATCACCATCTTAAGTCAGCCTTCTTTCTTTTTCACCCGGGAAAAAATCATCTGTGTCTGTCGCTTGCTTCGTTACTTAAGATGATAGATTTTGTTGTAACCGCTGTCAATCGCATAGCTATTCACTCATCGCGTCCCTCCTTTTAGGCAATAAAAAAACCCAATGAAAGACACGCCAAATAATGCTCTGGTCGTAGTCTATCATCAGGTTTAGCTTGCCATTACGCAATAACTATCCATCAAGATAGTAGTTGATTTGAATTCAGTTTAACAAATGTTGTAACCGCTGTCAATGAAAAACAATTACAATGTGAGGCAGCAGAAAAACTTTCTAGGTCGTGAGCAAAGTTTTTGCAAACGCTGACAAGTGGTGCTATCCTACAGACGTTGGCAGATGATGAGAAAGGCAACTTCCGAATGGGAGTCTGCCTTTTTTTATTGTCTAATGTGCTTGAAGCAGTGAAAAGGTTTTATGCCAATGCTCAGAGGCTCACCGGTATTGTTTGAGAGCATTCTGAATTATGGATGCTTCTTCGATAGACTGAATCAGCTCGTCAACCGCGACTGTTTAAATTCTATTCAAAAAATTTTCTGTGCGTTTCTTCTAAGCGAGGTGTATGTTATGCTATGAAGGCAAAATCGTAGAAGAAGGGGTAACCGATGCAAGAATTGACCCAATTATTAAAAGATAAATTTGGCTATGAAACGTTTCGACCGGGACAACAAGCGCTGATCGAAAAAGTTTTGGCGCAGGAAAGTGCGCTAGGGATCATGCCGACTGGTGGCGGAAAATCGATTTGTTATCAATTGCCAGCTTTAGTCATCGACGGATTGACGCTGGTCGTTTCACCGCTCATCTCATTGATGAAAGACCAAGTGGATGCGTTAAATGAGATGGGGATCGCCGCGACGTTTATCAATAGTAGTTTGACTGGCAACCAGATCAATGAACGGTTGCAACAAGCTGCCCGCGGAGAATTTAAGTTAGTTTACGTTGCACCAGAACGGTTTGAAACATATGGCTTCCAACAATTATTGAAGCAAATCCCAGTTGGGTTGATCGCAGTTGATGAAGCCCACTGTATCTCACAATGGGGTCACGACTTTCGCCCCAGCTATTTGAAATTAGCAGAAGTGATCACTCATTTGCCCCAACAGCCAGCGGTGATCGCCTTGACGGCTACGGCTACGCCCCAAGTGGCAGAAGATATTTTACATTGTTTGCAGATTCCTGCTCAAAATCAGATCAAGACAGGGTTTGAACGGAAAAATTTAGCGTTTCAAGTGGTAAAAGAACCTAAAGATACATATTTGCTCGAATATTTGCGCGTCAATCGCGGACAGTCGGGCATCATCTATGCCAGTACGCGTAAAGAAGTGGAACGGTTATTTGCTTTATTACAAAGTAAGCAGATCAAAGTCGGAAAATATCACGGTGGGATGAATGAACAAGCACGTTCTGAAAGTCAGGAAGCTTTTTTATTCGATCAAATCGAAGTGATGGTCGCGACCAATGCGTTTGGTATGGGGATCAATAAAAGTAATGTTCGCTTTGTGATCCATGCTCAAATTCCAGGGAATATTGAATCGTACTACCAAGAAGCTGGGCGAGCTGGGCGTGATGGGTTGGACAGTGATGCGATCTTATTGTTTGCACCTCACGATTTGCAGATCCAACAATTTTTTATTGATCAATCTGAGTTAGATGGTGCTTACAAGCAAAAAGAATATTTAAAATTACGTGAGATGAGTCAATACGGTCATACACAAATGTGCTTGCAACGTTATATTTTACGTTATTTTGGAGAAGATTGTCCCGATTGTGGTAAATGCAGCAACTGTTTAGATGAACGGGAAGTCCAAGATATCACGTTGGATGCGCAAAAAGTTTTGTCTTGTGTTAAACGGATGGGCGAACGCTTCGGTAAATCGTTGATCACAAAAGTTTTGACCGGCTCAAAAGATAAAAAAGTGACTCAATGGCAGTTTGAAACGTTATCCACGTATGGGTTATTACAAAGTTGGACGCAAAGCGATGTCACGCAGCTGATTGATTTTTTGACGGCGGAAGGGTATTTGAATCCCGAAGAAGGACAGTACCCGATTTTGAAAATTTCTAATTTAGGGATCGAAGTGTTGAAAAGTCAACGCAAAGTCATGCGGAAACAAGCGGCAGTCAAAACATTAGTCGTGGACGATGCCTTGTTTGAACGCTTACGTCGGTTGCGTAGTCAGCTTGCCCAAGAACAAAATTTGCCGCCGTATTTGATTTTTTCGGATCAAACGTTACATGAGTTAGCTGAAAAACAGCCTCAGACGACGTTAGAGTTTTTACAGATCAAAGGGGTCGGTGAAAATAAATTAAAAAAATATGGCGAACTTTTTTTAGCCGAATTGAAAGAAGCGTAATCGGATCTAGGTGAGCTGATCAAATTGGTCGACTAGATCCGATTTTGTCGTAGTCAAAGAAGGGTGTTCGCTAGTAAATCTAGCTTTGACTGAACGAACAATCAACGAATGATTAGCCTTGCCATTATTTGGCGGGGCTTTCTTTATTTAAAAGTCTTAAAAAATGAGTTGCTTTTTGGAATATGCTATAATGAAAAAACAATGACGAAAGCATAAGGAGATTGTAATTATGGCATTTTTGACCCTTTTAGACTTAAAACGAAAAGGAAAAAAATTAAAGAAACGTTACCAGATCGATGTGCTGAGTGCAACGGAACATCGCGCACGGCTGCAATCTCCACTCTGGGAAAAAAATGAAGCACTGCTCACTGATTTGAAACGTTACTTAGAAAAAATACCGGAAGTCAGTGCGGTTCGAGTGACACCGTTGATCGGGACGGTGACGGTCTATTATCAGATCCCCGCTGATTTTCCTAAAAGTCGGGTCCAAGAAATCGAGCAAAAATTAATTGCGATCCATGAAAGAAATGGAGTGAACGGCCTTGAATAATCTTAGTAGTATCGTAGGTTTCGGTTTGCTTTCTTTTGGTATGAAAAAATATCAGAAGATCTTGCGAACCCAAAATATTGAAGTGAAGTATGCGAACAGTTATCGGTTGCGGCTGCAAAGTACGCGTTGGAAAAATCCAACGATTCATGCGTATTTGGTCCAGCAACTTCAAACGAGACCGACGATCAAAAAGGTGGAAGGTTCACCACAGTTGGGCACGCTGTTGTTTGTTTTTACGCAAGAAAGTTTTACGCAAGCCGAGTTCCAAGCTTTTTTAACGGAATTAGTAGCGCTCACTGATCTAGCGTATCAAAAAGCGCCTGTCACTGTCTTGAATCGATTGTATGATGGGAAAACGAAAGCTAATGATTTATTGAAGCGAGGAACGTTGGGTCTAGTGGATGTCGATACCGCGTTATTTGGCTATACGACTTTTCAAGCAATCAAAATGTTTAACTCTGCACCTCACACGGCTTTAGGCTTTTTATGGTGGAGTTATTCGATTTTAGAACGAGCAAATAAAAAGAGGTGACGGAGTGAAGCTTTGCCACCAACTACCTGGCCGAATCCGCGTCCGACTGAGTGAGGCAGAGATCGGTTCGCGTTCTGCCGGACAGTTGGAAAGTTTGGTTCGCACCTTGCCTAGTATTTACAGCGCGACTTTTACACCTAAAACTAAAACACTATTGATCTATCATAAAACCACTGATCGAATGGTACTGACGGAACTGCAGTCACTTTTTAAGGTTCGAAAATCTACCGGGGTGCAAGCGTTGAGCAATCTGACTGCCGCTTTAGTTTATGAACGAGCATTACGCTTCAAGTTGTCACCAGCTAATCAAGGGATTTTTTTAATCGGTAGCTTTTTGGAGTTGTGGCGTTTGAATCCAGACGTTTTTAAAGCTGGAACGCGTCAATTATTAAAACGTCGACCGACTGCTGACAGTTTGACGATGATCAGTGTTTTAGCTGCTTATGCGACGCGCCAACCGTTGACGGCGACGACGATCATAATCATGAGTGGGATCGCTGATTACATCGGTCAGTTGACAGATGAGAAAAGCCGTCAATTTTTACAGCAGTCACTCCAACAAAAAGATCTGTTAGTCCATCAAGTCAATGAAGGAAAGATCGAGTCAGTCCCGCTGAAAAAAATCAAAGTTGGGGATACACTTCATGTTTATACGGGGGAAAAGATTTTAGTCGATGGGATCGTGACGAGCGGCAGTGCCGAAGTGGATGAAGCAGGGATTACTGGTGAATTTCAAACGGCCAAAAAAATGCAAGGAGATCCAGTCTATGCATCGACGGTCGTCGCCCGTGGTCAATTGGAACTTACCGCGACGAAGTTAGGATCAGAAACCGAAGAAGCTGCGATTTATCAACTGCTCCAAGAAGCAGAGGATAATAAAAGTGAGTTGCAAAAAGTCGCTGATCGCTTGGCACAAAAAATGGTGCTCTTATCTTTTGGTGCGGCCTTATTGACCTATGGCTTAAAGCGCAATTTGGTACAAGCGATCGGAGTGTTAGTCGTTGATTTTGTTTGCGGCATAAAATTATCGAGTGAAGTGGCGATCTTAACGACGATGAATCGTTTTACAGAACGCGGTGTGGTGATCAAAGGTGGCCGAGCAATCGAAAATGCAGCGAAGGTCAAAGAAGTCGTGTTTGATAAAACCGGGACTTTAACGACCGGACAACCCGAGATCCAAACTATTTATCCAGCAAAAGGGGTAACGAAACAAGAACTCTTGACTGCTGCAGCTTATGCTGAACAACATGCCAACCATCCGCTGAGTCGTGTGATCTTAGCGGCGGCTGAAGAGTTGGCCGTACCTAAGTTAGCTTTGACAGATGAAGAAAATCGAATCGGTTACGGTATCGTGGCACAAAATTATCACGGTCAGACTGTTTATGTCGGTTCAGATAAGTTGATGGCCCAACAAGAAATCGACTTCTCACAACTTGATTTGCCTGCCCAAGCCGAAAATCGTATTTATGTCGCGTTAGCTGAAAAACCTCTAGGTGTGATCGTGATCGATGACGCGATTCGCGATCAGATGGTACCGACAATCACAGAATTAAAACGCAGTGGGATCACGGAACTGACGATGCTGACCGGCGATAAGACGACCGTGGCAAATGACGTCGCTCAAACAGTCGGGCTAACGAATGTTTACAGTCGTTTGCTGCCACAAGATAAAGTAAAATATGTCAAAAAAGCCCGGCAAAAACATCCTGTCATGATGATCGGAGATGGGCTGAATGATTCGGCGGCGTTGAAGTGGAGCGATGTCGGAGTGGCGATCGGTCATGAAGCAAGTGATGCGGCTAAATCAGCCGGGGATATTTTGATCCAAGCTGATCAGCCGGAGATCATTTCTGAGATCGTGGCCGCCGCCCAAAAAACGATGAAAGTCATCGAACAAAATTATCGGATCGTCTTTTTATTAAATAGTACGGCAATCGCATTGAGTGTCGCCGGCAAGATCAATCCGATCGTAGGTTCTGTGATCCACAACAGTACGACGATCGGGGTGATTCTAAGAAGCTTGTTGACGTTGAGCGGCGAAAGGAGGAAAAGCGATGGACGAACGAATCGCCGTTTTGCATGATATTCCTGGCCGCGTGCGAGTTTACTATTCGACATTAGATTTTTCAGAGCGGATCACATTGCGGATCAGGCGTAACTTAACCGAGCTGAATGGTGTCGAGCATACGCGGATCGAACCACGGATCGGTACGTTGACTGTGCGGTATGATCCATGTAAAATTCGGATTTGTGATTTGATCGAGGTCTTAGTCTCGTTTTCTTATTACCAAGATGCACCACAATTTTCCGAAAAGACTTCGCGTAATTGGCAATCATTTCAGCGGGCGCGCAATCGTTCGCTGGTTTCTGGGAGCTTACTGGTCAGTAATTATTTTTTAAAATTAGTTGGTCGGCCAAGCTCGATGTTAGATATTTTTTCCACGATTTATACAGGCTATACGGTTTTATCTCATGGGGATCGCCAAAAAGGCCGCATTCATCATCCCGATATTTTGACCGGATTGATTACCTCGGTGACGTTGGGGCCAAATAAAATGAATGAAGTCGCATTGACTTCTTGGCTGATGAATCTATTTGAGGTCTATCGCGATTACCAAGAGTTGAACAATTAAAAAGTAAAGGAGTGAAACGAAGATGATAAACTTTAACAAAGATTTCTTAGCGGGTTTTGTCAGCGGTACGATCGTCGGAGCAACCGGCTATCGTTTGTATGAAGAAAATGCTGGGGATTTGAAACGGTTAGTCAAAAATGATGTCAATCAACCGGCACAGCTCAATGCTGAACCGTCACTAGAAGAGTTGATCATGCAAAAAGAAAATTTAGAAGACATGATCGCAGAAAAAGAATTAGCGGATAAAGTTGCAAGTTCTGATGCAGCAAAATAAAGAGTGACCGGGGAGCTTTTTCCTCGGTTTTTTGTTAGACTTTAGCTAAACGTCAAAAGAAGAGGGATCTAGTTGTCATTAAAAGAAAAAATCATCGCAGAAAGCAAACGATTGGGAATCGACAAGATCGGATTTGCTTCAGCTGAGCCGTTTTCAGCATTAGAAGCATCTTTACGGGAACAAAAACGATTAGGACATACATCAGGCTTTGAACATCCAGTGATCGAAGAACGTTTAGATCCGGAAAAGACCTTTGAAGACCCGCAAACAATCATTGCTATCGCCTTAGCTTATCCGACTAAGCTGCACGCTGAACTACCAACAGACGAAAAGCGTGGTGCTTTTGCACGAGCTTCGTGGGGCGTGGACTATCATGATATTTTACGCGAACGTTTGAATCAGTTGATTGAATTTATCAAAGGGGAAGCCGAGTCAGAAGCTCAGCGCGCGCAGTGGCGCTTTAAGCCGGAAGTCGATACGGGAGAACTGATTGATGTGGCGGTGGCCCAACGAGCTGGTTTAGGCTTTATCGGTCGGAATGGTTTATTGATCACGGAAGAATTCGGTTCGTTTGTTTATTTGGGCGAAGTCGTCACGAATATCAAATTCGAAGTCGATGAACCAGTTCCGTTTGGATGTGGAGAATGTACTCGCTGTGTTAAGGCATGTCCGACGCAAGCACTGTTAGGAGATGGGCGGATGAATGCACAACGCTGTCTGTCTTATCAAACCCAAACAAAGGGCGAATTACCCGAAACCTATCGTAAAAAAATTCGGAATGTGATCTATGGGTGTGATATTTGCCAACTTGTTTGTCCATATAATAAAGGCAAAGACTTCCACTTTCATTCTGAAATGGAGCCGATAGCCGCTGAAGTCTATCCGCCGCTTAAACCACTGCTTGCTTTATCCAATCGAGCATTCAAACAGCAATTTGGACATCTAGCAGGTTCATGGCGCGGGAAAAAACCGTTGCAACGTAATGCGCTCGTTGCACTCGCGAATCTTGGTGACCAAAGCGCGATCCCGGAGATTTATCGCGTCGCCCAAGAAGATGTCCACCCCGTGATTCGTGCAACGGCAGTTTGGGCATTGGGGCAATTAGTCAAAACTGATTTTGAACTTTGGTTGGATCGCTTAACAGAACTGACTGCACGTGATCCAGAAGAAAGCGTGCAAGTTGAATTGCAAACAGCGATCAAAAAAATCCAAAAAAAAGCCACGCGGAAAAAATAAATTTTCGGCGTGGTTTATTTTTATTTGGATCGCTAGTGAAGCTAGCTGTTAATAGTCTTCAGCAGCCAAATCTAATTTGACGTTTCCTTTGATTGCTTTTGAGTAGGGGCAGATGTCTTCGGTTTCTTTTAAATACTTCATCGTTTCAGCTTGCGTCAAGCCTTCGATTTTACCGATCAATTTGACTTCTAAGTGAAGCGTCGTAAAGTCAGGTAAGTCGCCTAATAAGCTGACTTCTGCTCGTAGTGAGCGATCGCGTTTTCCTAAGCCGTCACGTTCTAATGGAAATGAAAGGGCGCCATTGAAACAAGCAGAGATTCCAGCAGCAAACAATTCTTCTGGATTCGTATAGCCTTCTTTTTTAGTCATCGTTGTTTTGACATCTAAGTAGCCCGTCACCGATTTACTTTCACCTTCACGCCCGCCAGTGTTGACAACTGTTGATAAAGACATTTTTTTTGACATCGAACCATTCCTTTCAACTTGATCTAGTTTCAATGTATCACGGAAGGTTGGTGGGTAAAAATGAAATGCTCATTTTTAGCGTTAAACTTTTTCTATGGGTCGGTTGATGGAAAATTTTTTCAAAAGTCATGAGTGCTTTGTTAGTGTAATCGGGAGAAGTCTAGGTATAATAAAACAATCAGAGGTGAGGAAAGTGAGCCAAACAATTAAATTTTTATTAGTCGAAGATGATCACACGCTGTCCGCATCGATCAAGGAAATCTTAAGTGAACTAGGAGAAGTGACGCAAGTCTATGATGGTGACTTGGGACTTTTCGAAGCTGAAAGCGATGTGTATAATCTCATTGTGTTAGATATCATGCTGCCAGGTAAAGATGGATTTGAAGTGCTGGCTGAATTGCGGAAAGGACACCATCAAGTACCCGTTTTGATTTTGACAGCTAAAGATAGTCTACCTAGTAAAGTCGAAGGATTCGAAAAAGGCGCGGATGATTATTTGACCAAGCCGTTTTATCGTGAAGAACTCTTGATGCGAGTCAAAGCGTTGTTAAAACGTTCGTTGGGTCTATTTGATGAGTCTGTGTTGCATTATGGTCAGTTGAGTTGTTACTTGACGACCAATGAAGTGCACTATGGTCAACAAGTATTACCGATCCAAGGAAAAGAATATGAATTATTGGTCTACTTGATCCAAAATAAAGGGACGATCTTAACGAAAGAACAAATTTTTGATCGGATTTGGGGCTTTGATTCCGAGACGACTTTGAGTGTGGTGGAAGTCTACATGAGTAACTTGCGGAAACATTTAAAAGTAGTCGGATTAGATAAAGCAATCAAAACGTTGCGGAATGTCGGCTATTTGTTACAGGAGCCAAGCGATGGAAAATGATTTAGCAAAAAAACAAGGGATTCGCTTTTTCGGAATGAATCTAATCGCATTTGCGCTGATTTTTTTAAGTCTCGGCTTCATCATGTTTCAAATCATCGATCGTTCCGCTTATCAGGAAACGGATCGGATGTTATTGACTACGAGCCAAGATCAACGGATCATCCAACGGGAATTGAATCGATTGTTAGGTGAAAAACAAGTCGCGCCACCGCCGGACCGAGCGATTAATCATTTCAATACTCAGATCATCTTGTGGTCCGCTGATGGAAAAATGTTAAACCCAACAGAAGATGTGCGACTGGCTGAGCTGAGTCAGCTCAAATTGAATCGTAAAAAATTAAATCAGATCAAACCGCTGACGTTAAATAGCAAAACGGATACGGAGCTGACCTTTCATAGTTTGACGACCAAGCTACCGGCAACATTGGATAGTCCGGCGACCGATCAAGTAGCCTACATTCAATTTTTAGCTAACACGAACCAAGTGACCCAAACGATGAAGACGTTTAAATTGGGCTTAGTCATCTGTATGGCTTTTTTCTGGTTGCTATCATTGGCTGTCAGCTATTATTTATCTCGTTTGACCTTGCGTCCATTGTTGACTGCTTGGCGCAAACAGCAAGAATTTGTCGAAAATGCGTCTCATGAGTTACGTACGCCATTAACGATCATTCAAAATCAATTGCAACGTCTGTTCACGAAACCGAATGCTACGATCTTAGATGAATCAGAAGCAATCGCGCAAGCTTTAAACGAAACGCGTCGGCTGACGACTTTGACTAGTGATTTATTGACGATCGCCCGCAGCGACTCCAACCAGTTGCTGTTAGAAAAGACACCCGTTGATATCACACAATTTTTGACTGAGACACTGCAGCCGTTCCAAGAATTAGCTGCAGCAGAAGAAAAAAAATTCACGTTGAACAATCAGGCAAGTGGTAAGATCACGGTTGATGAAAAACGCATCCACCAACTACTGGTGATTTTGTTAGACAATGCATTGAAGTATACGAAGGCGGGTGATAGCATCACGGTCACATCGCAAAAAATGAATCGTGATTGGGTCATCGCTGTTCAAAATACTGGTCCTTCGATTGAGCCAAAAGCGCAAAAGCAATTGTTTGAGCGTTTTTACCGGGAAGACCCTTCGCGAAACAAACAAACGGGCGGTTATGGATTAGGACTTGCGATCGCCGCTCAAATCGTAGCGGAACATCAAGGTAAGATCAAAGTCAGCGACAATCTTCCACAAGGTGTGGTCTTTACGGTTAAACTGCCAGTTAGCTAAAGTTTGACGTTCAAAAACTGATTTTTGATAAAAAACGAGCGACTGCTTTTAGTTATCCTTTTAAGAATTTTTTATTCTGCTATATAATAAGAAGATGAAAGTGAGTGAGGAAGATGGCAGAAGAAAAAAGAAGCGGATCGATGGCGATCTTAGCGGCTTTATTTGCGAATATTTTAGTCGCCATCAGTAAGTTCGTCGGCTACTTATTAAGTGGCAGTGCGGCGATGATGAATGAAAGTATCCACAGTGTCGTCGATTGCAGCAACCAGATCTTATTGATCTTTGGTGATAAACGCGCTAGTCGCGGGCAAAGTGAGCTACATCAATTTGGGGAAGGTCGCGCGAAATATTTTTTCAGTACGATCGTGGCCACGATGCTATTTTTTGGCGGGGGCGCGCTGGGTGTGATGGAAGCGGTCGAAAAATTATTCCATCCCAGCCATGACGTTGAGAACCCGCTGATCGTCTTATTGATTTTGATTTTTGGGATCATCGTTGAGGGGAGTTCACTGCGGGTAGCCTTTAAAGAAATCGCCGAGCTGAATACGGAAAAGCTTCCGCTAGGTAAATTTTTGAAAGAGAGCCGGCACAGTGAAATTTTGATCATCTTTACTGAATATAGTTGTGCGGTGATCGGACTAGTGCTCGCTTTGATCGGGACACTGTTGACGATGTGGACGAATAATCCTATGTTTGATGCGTTGAGTGGGTTGTTGATCGGATTACTCTTGATGTTTGCATCGATTTTCTTAGCCCGCGAGTTTTACAGCTTGATCATTGGCGAGAGTGTCTCGCAACAAGATCTGGAAAAAATCAAAGCGGCTTTCAAACGACCAGAAGTCAAAAAGTTGATCGATGTCAAAACGGTTCACTTGAGTCCGGAAGAAGTTATGATCGCGGCTAAAATTGATATTGCAGATCATTACGAAGGGGTCAGTTACGATGTAGTGAATGCAATCGAAAAAGTGATCCGGCACTCATTGCCCGATAAAAAAGCCTATATTTATATCGAGACGGATGAATTCGATCCTAACTATGATGCGCAACATTAGAAGTGTGCCCACCGGTGGCACGCTTCTTTTTTCAAAGCACGAGGATAAAAAAATTGATGATCAGCTCATTTGAACAAATAGTGAAAAGAGGTGGGACACATGAATTCATTTCGGTTTGTGGCTCGGTATAGTCGCGAATTTTTAAGGCATTGGGGAAGTTATGTCTTATTGATCTTAACGACTAATCTCGTCTTAGAATACGCAGTGATTCCATTGTTCCAATTTACTGCGAGTTTTATTTTACAAAAAGGCGACATTCCGTATGTCTCGAATACAAATTTTTTGACGATTTTAACGCAGCATCCAGGCGTGAGTTTGGCGTTACTGTGTTTACTGTTACTGATCTTAGCGGTGATTTTTTTGCAATTCACGTTTCAGTTATTTGGGATCAGAAGTATCCAAGCTAATGAAAATCAAAATTTATGGCAGTTGTTTAAACGTTCGCTTCGTCAAATGCGTCACTTGCGACCAGCGGTATTTTTATTTTTCTTATTTTACTTTATGATCGTGTTACCTTTTGCCAATAGTGTTTTTCGAACGCCACTGTTAAATAAAGTAACGATCCCGACTTTTATCATAGATTTTTTACTAGCAAAACCGTGGTCAGCCGTTTTGTTAGCATTGGGCTATTTAGCGATTTCTTATGTGGGGATGCGCTGGCTGTTCGTCTTGCCTTTGATGATCTTTAAAGAGTTGCGGCCACGTTTAGCGATCCGAGAAAGTTGGCAGCTGACTCATGAGCGCTTTTGGCATTATTTGTGGCGCTTAGTGCTGATCTCAGTTTCGTTGTCGATTATTTCAATGGTTGGTTATGAAATGATCTATCTGTTTCAAACTTTACTGGATCAACTACCTAAACCGCTGCCGGCGATCGGGGCGATGTTGAATTTGACGGGCGTCCAATTGTTTGGGCAATTTTTATTTATGTGGGCGACTGTTTTGTATTTCAGTATCTTATTGCAAAAATTTTTTGCTTTGCCCCTCAAAGTTCCAGAGACCCGCGCTAAACGCAAGATCAATTTGTTGATTCGCATCGCAGCCGGGATCTTTGTCGTATTTTTGAGTTTGTCCACGCTAGCTAGCAACGCTCTTTATTTAGCTGGGATCACGGAGACACAGCCTTTAGTGATTTCTCATCGCGGAGTGGATGAAGAAAACGGGGTACAAAATACCTTGCCAGCTTTAGCGGCGACGATCAAAAAAAAGCCTGACTATGTAGAAATGGATGTCCATGAGACGAAAGACCATCAGTTTGTCGTCATGCATGATGAAAATCTCAAACAGTTGACGGGCGTCGATCGGGCACCGTATCAATTGACTTTAGCTGAATTGACACAACTGACTGCGCGAGAGAATGGTCATGCAGCGAAAGTCGCAAGTTTTGATGACTACTTAGCTTATGCTAACGACCACGGTCAAAAACTATTGATCGAGCTTAAAACGACACCGCATGATTCACCTGAGATGCTAGATCGTTTCATCGCGCGGTATCAAGTGAATATCTTGCGTCACCAACACCGAGTCCATTCGCTAGATTATAACGTAGTCAAAGAATTGAAAAGCCGGGCACCTAAACTGTACGTCAGTTATATCTTGCCTTATAATTTGACTTTTCCTCAGACGACTGCTAACGGTTATACAATGGAAGAAAGTACGTTGAATGAAGATTTTATGGATCAAGCGCGCTTGCAGCAAAAGCAAGTCTATGCTTGGACGGTCAACGATGCGCTGGCGATGGATCGCATGATTTTTTTACATGTCGATGGGATCATCACCGATGACATCACATTGTTAAAAAGTGAGATCGCAGACTTCCAACGTGATCCGACTTTTGCCCAGCGGATTCGAATTTATATCGATCGCATCCCTAGCTTCGATCAAAAGCGTGACGAGAATTAAAATCGTTTAAGTGAGTCTGAAAACGATTGACGGAAGTCATTTTCAGACTCACTTCAGCTGTTTAGAAAAAAACAAGTATTTCATCCGAAAAGCTTCCCAAAAATTTACTAAGACTATGGTAAAATGACGATAACTTGACTGAAGGAGTAACCCATGAAAAAAAGAGGATTTGAAATCGTAACGCAATACCAAAAAGCAAACATCCACTTACCGACACGAGCGACTAAAAAAGCAGCTGGCTATGATTTTGAAGCTGCCGAAGATGTCGTGATCCCGGCATTTTGGAAAACGTTAGTGGCAAAGCTCAGCCGTAACGAAAATGTTGAACCGAAAGTGTTGAAACCCGTGTTAGTACCAACTGGGATCAAAGCTTATATGGCAGAAGATGAGTATTTGCAATTAGCGAATCGCTCTAGTAATTCTTTGAAACGTTTTTTGACGTTGAGTAACGGCGTAGGCATCATCGATAGCGATTATTATAACAATCCTGCTAATGAAGGCCACATCATGTTCCAGTTTACGAATTTTGGTTTGACCGACGTCGTGATCAAAAAAGGTGAGCGGATCGGTCAAGGGATTTTCTTACCATTTTTAAAAGCGGATGGCGATCATGCAATAACAGAACGAACGGGTGGTTTTGGTTCATCTGGTGTCGATGAAAAACGCTAAAACGATCCAATCTATGATAAAATTAAAGAGGTGAAGTTTTTGGCTAAAAAAGCTAGGACCCAATTTGTTTGCCAAGAATGTGGGTATGTTTCGCCCAAGTATTTAGGTCGCTGTCCGAACTGCGGTCGTTGGAACACGTTAGTTGAAGAAACGGTTCAAAATAACGAAGACAGAAGGACGCGGGTCTCGCTGACTGGGGAAAAAGCGCAGCCAACAAAGCTAAAAGATGTCGTGTTCAAAAAAGAAACGCGCGTGAAGACGAAGCTGGGGGAATTGAATCGCGTTCTCGGTGGCGGCGTGGTGCCGGGCTCCCTCGTGTTGATCGGTGGCGATCCGGGTATCGGAAAGTCAACGTTGCTCCTACAAGTTTCCCATCAATTAGCTGAGACAGGTGGCAAAGTGCTGTACGTGTCAGGTGAAGAAAGCGCGCAACAAATCAAATTGCGAGCAGAACGTCTCGGGTCAAGTGACCATGATTTTTATTTATACGCGGAAACGGATATGGGAGAGATCAGTCGCGCAATCGAAAATCTGCAGCCCGACTATGTGATCATCGATTCGATCCAAACGATGACGCAGCCAGATATCTCAAGTGTGGCTGGTTCGGTCAGTCAAGTCCGCGAGACGACAGCGGAACTTTTGAAGTTAGCGAAGACGAACGGGATCGCGATTTTTATCGTCGGTCACGTGACGAAAGAAGGCAACATCGCTGGCCCACGGATGTTAGAACACATGGTGGATACCGTTTTGTATTTTGAAGGGGAAAAGCACCACAGCTTCCGGATCTTACGCGCAGTTAAAAACCGTTTTGGTTCAACGAATGAATTAGGGATCTTTGAGATGCGGGAAAAAGGACTAGTCGAAGTCGCGAATCCTTCTCAAGTATTTTTAGAAGAACGGCTAGAAGGGGCGACGGGTTCAGCGATCGTCGTTGCGATGGAAGGCAGTCGCCCGATTTTAGTCGAGATCCAAGCGTTAGTGACGCCTACAGTTTTTGGCAACGCCAAGCGGACGACGACGGGACTTGATTTCAATCGCGTTTCATTGATCATGGCGGTGTTGGAAAAACGCGCCGGCTTGTTGTTACAAAATCAAGATGCTTACTTGAAAGCAGCGGGGGGCGTGAAGTTGAACGAACCTGCAATTGATTTAGCTGTTGCCGTGGCGATCGCGTCGAGCTATAAGGAAAGTGGCACGCAAGCAACGGAGTGTTTCATCGGTGAGATTGGACTGACGGGTGAGATTCGTCGTGTCAACAGTATCGAGCAGCGGGTCAAAGAAGCGCAAAAATTAGGCTTCAAGAAAATCTACCTGCCAAAGAATAATTTAGGTGACTGGCAAGCCCCTAATGGGATCACGATCGTTCCGGTCGCAACATTAGGTGAAACTTTACGCAAAGTATTTCAATCAAATTAGAAGGAGGGATGTTGATGCAAAAGCGAGTGCTGACCATCATTATCACATTGGTGGGAATCAGCTTAGGGATCACATTGCTTCCGATCGCCTGGTTTGCGCTAGGCTACGGAAACAATTTGTGGCTGAACAATTATTTGACCAACGGATTGCTGGGTGCAATTATTTTTTATTTCTTATCATTAGCAATAGCCGATCCGATCAGCAGTAAATTAAAAAAAATCGAGAAGCGAATCAATGAATTTAGTTTGACGTATATTTTATTTGGGGTGATCGGAGCGATCGTCGCCTTGACGTTAGGTTTGATCATTTCAAACCCGCTCTATAAAATCCCGATTCCTTTCGTTAACAGTGCGTTGCCGATCTTAGTGATGATTTTACTAGGTTATTTAGGCTTTCGAGTGGGAACGACGCGGATCGATGAGTGGCGGAAGTTTTTTAGTGTACGGACGAAAAAAAATGAACAGACAGAAGGGGAAGTCTTAGAACGGAAAGCCGATGATCATTTCCATAAATATAAAATTTTGGATACGAGTGTGATCATCGATGGCCGGATCTATGACATCGCTAAAACTGGCTTTTTAGAAGGCGTCTTGATGATCCCGAACTTCGTGTTGTATGAGCTTCAATACATCGCAGATTCTGGTGATAGTTTGAAACGAGTTCGCGGACGACGCGGCTTGGATATTTTAAATTCATTGCAAAAAGAAGAAGGGATCGCCGTTGAGATGTACGATGGTGATTTTGAAGATATCAGCGAGGTCGATAGTAAGTTGATCAAATTGGCCAAACTGTTGGACGGTGTGATCGTGACCAATGATTATAATTTGAATAAAGTTTCAGAATTTCAAAATGTCGCGGTCTTAAATATCAATGCGCTGGCAAATGCGGTGAAACCGGTTGTGATCCCGGGTGAAACGATGCATGTCTTAGTCGTGAAAGCTGGGACTGAACGGCAACAAGGTGTAGCGTATTTAGATGATGGTACGATGGTCGTGGTGGAAGATGGGCAACATTATATGAACGAACAGATCGAAGTCGTCGTCACTAGTGCGTTGCAAACGGCAGCTGGCCGCATGATCTTTGCTAAACCAGCCCATGCGAATCGCAATCTTAAAGATGATTCACCGGAGAAAAAAATCGAATACAAAAACGATCAGACCGGAAAAAAAGCGGCTAGCCGCTAAGTGTTTTTCTGCAACTTGAATGATTGCTGATCGCCACCTCAGATTGCTATTAATCAGTAAAGTCGTGAGGTGGCGATCAGTTTTTATCTTTCGCGACAAGAAAAATACGGCGAAGCTTTACTAACACTTTATTTGCTTGTACAATCAAGAAGACAAGACAAATCAGGAGGCGCATTATGTCAAAAATTCGTGTACGT
Source organism: Enterococcus sp. CSURQ0835 (assembly GCF_902706605.1). Classification (GTDB taxonomy): domain Bacteria; phylum Bacillota; class Bacilli; order Lactobacillales; family Enterococcaceae; genus Enterococcus_A. Next base: position 131,178 of record NZ_CACSLH010000002.1, read on the forward strand.
TACGCACCAAGTCCAACTGGGCATCTGCATATTGGAAATGCTCGGACGGCATTGTTTAATTATTTATTTGCTCGTCATAACGACGGGGACTTTATCATTCGGATCGAGGATACAGACCAAAAACGAAACATCGCAGACGGCGAGAAAAGTCAGTTAGAAAATCTGGCGTGGTTAGGGATCGATTGGGACGAATCGCCCGAAAAACCAGGTGAGTATGGTCCTTACCGTCAATCAGAACGCAACGAGATCTATCAACCGTTGATCGATCAATTATTAGCGAGCAATTTAGCATATAAATGCTACTGTACAGAAGAAGAGTTGGAAGCAGAACGGGAAGCACAACGCGCGCGTGGCGAGATGCCTCATTACTCAGGCAAATGTGCGCATTTGACGCCAGAAGAACAAGCGCAAAAAGAATCGCAAGGGTTGAAACCAGTCGTTCGTTTCCGAGTACCACGAGATACGACGTACACATTTAATGATTTAGTTAAAGGCGAGATCAGCTTTGAATCAGATAATGTGGGTGGTGATTTTGTCATTCAGAAAAAAGATGGCATCCCAACGTATAATTTTGCAGTCGTAGTGGACGATCACTTGATGAAGATCACGCATGTATTGCGAGGAGACGACCACATCGCCAATACGCCGAAACAATTGATGATCTATGATGCGTTTGGTTGGAAGCGGCCTTTGTTTGGGCACATGACGCTGATCATCAACAGTGAGACTGGGAAAAAATTGAGTAAGCGTGACGAAAGTATCTTACAATTTATCGAACAGTATCGCGAGTTAGGTTATTTACCAGAAGCGATGTTCAACTTCATCGCGCTTTTAGGCTGGTCACCGGTGGGAGAAGAAGAAATCTTCAGTCAAAAAGAATTGATCGAGATCTTTGATACACATCGTTTAAGTAAATCACCAGCAGCTTTTGATCAGAAAAAACTAGAGTGGGTCAACAATCATTACATCAAAGAGATGGATTTGAAAAAATTAACCGAGTTGTGCTTGCCTTATTTGATCAAAGCAGGTAGAGTAGAAGACAATCCAAACGCTGAAAAAATCGCGTGGGTGGAAAAAGTCGTCAGCTTGTATCAGCCACAGATGAGCTATGCAGCTGAGATTGTTACTATCTCTGACTTATTCTTTGAAGAAGAGTTGCAATTAGATGCAGCTGCCAAAGAAGTTTTGGCAGGTGAGACGGTACCGACTGTCTTAAAAGCGTTCAAGGCGCAATTAGAAAGTTTAACGACTGTTGATGCAGCTAGTGTCTTACAAGCGATCAAAGCAGTCCAAAAAGAAACGGGCGTCAAAGGGAAAAATTTATGGATGCCGATTCGAGTAGCGGTCAGTGGGGTGACTCACGGACCAGAATTACCTGAAACGATCGAGATCTTAGGCAAAGCAAAAGCCTTGAAACATTTGAATAGTTTCTTATAAACACGTTGATAAGAAGAAGTAACTGTTGCCGACTTCAAAGAGAGATTGCGGATGGTGGAAGCGATCAAGCCAGGGACAGTGAAATGCATCTTTGAGTGGTTTTGGTGATATGTAGCCAAAAACGAATCGCAAACGTTACGTGCGTCAAAGGCAGTCAAACTGCAAACAAAAGTGGGACCACGTAACAAGCGTCTTTTGAGAATCTTCTCGAAAGGCGCTTGTTTTTTTGTTGCTCAAAAGAAGTTCGTCGTACAAAGGAGGAAAAAATATGGGTTGGTGGCGCCAAGCAATTCAAGCTGCGAAAAAAAATGATCCAGCCGTTAAGTCGAGTGTTGAGGTCGTGTTGACTTATCCCGGAGTCCACGCGATGTTTTGTCACCGCTTCTCACATTTTTTGTATCGGCACCATCGCTATTTATTGGCTCGGATCAATTCGCAGCTGACTAAATTTTTTACGGGCATCGAGATCCATCCGGGAGCTCAGATCGCGCCTGGTGTGTTCATCGATCACGGAACGGGAATCGTGATCGGAGAGACCGCAGTAGTTGAAACTGGCGTTGTGATGTTTCATGGCGTAACATTAGGGGGAACGGGTAAACATACGGGTAAACGGCACCCCACGATTCGCAAAGGCGCATTTTTATCTGCCAATGCGAAGATCTTAGGCCCGATCGAGATCGGTGAAAACACGAAGATCGGAGCTGGGGCGGTCGTGTTAGAAAGTATTCCGGCAAATGCGACGGCGGTCGGTTTGCCAGCTAAAGTCGTTAAATTAAATGGGAGGAAGATTCACCATGATTGAGATCTACAACACACTGACAAGAGAAAAAGAAACCTTTGAACCCATCGAAGCGGGGAAAGTGCGCATGTATGTCTGCGGTCCGACTGTTTACAATTACATCCACATCGGAAATGCGCGGAGTACGATCGCGTTTGATACGATCCGCCGCTATTTTGAGTACCGCGGTTATGAAGTGGATTACGTATCGAATTTTACCGATGTCGATGACAAGATCATCAAAGCCGCTAAAGAATTGAAAGTGACAGCACCAGAAGTTGCGGATCGTTTTATCGCGGCATTTAAAACTGATACGAGTGCGCTACATGTTAAACCGGCGACACTTTATCCGCGAGTGATGAATCATATTCCAGATATCATCAGCTTCATCGAAGTCTTGATCGAAAAAGGCTATGCCTACCAGGCTGGTGGTGACGTTTATTATCGGACACGCAAATTCAAAGATTACGGGAAATTGAGTGACCAATCGATCGATGAATTAGAGATCGGCGCAAGCCAGCGGACGGGAGCGGAACAATTGCAAAAAGAAGATCCGCTAGATTTTGCGTTGTGGAAAGCAGCCAAACCTGAGGAGATCGCGTGGGAGTCACCATGGGGGCAAGGACGCCCAGGCTGGCACATCGAATGCTCAGTGATGGCGACGAAACATTTAGGCGATACGATCGATATTCACGGCGGCGGCCAAGATTTGGAATTTCCTCATCATGAAAATGAAATCGCCCAAAGTGAAGCGAAGACCGGCAAAACATTTGCCAATTATTGGATGCACAATGGCTATGTGACAATTGGCGAAGACGATGTCAAAATGAGCAAATCACTGGGCAACTTTGTGACCGTCCACGACTTAGTCAAAAAAATCGATCCACAAGTTTTGCGCTTTTTCATGGCGACGACTCAATACCGGCGACCGATCCGTTACAGTGAAAGTACGATCAACGAAGCGCAGACCAATCTTCAACGGTTGCAGACGACTTTTGTCAATCTTAATTTCCGTAAACAAACGGCAGTTGACCAACTGGCAGCTGACGCGCAGAAATTAGCTGAGCTTACAACGTTAGAAAATCGTTTTGTTACTGAGATGGATGATGACTTCAATACAGCTAACGGGATCACGATCGTGTATGAACTAGCGAAGTGGTTGAATAATTACAGTGAGCAAGCAGAAGTCTCAGCGGTCGTACTAACAGCGGGCTTGAAATTATTTACCACGTTACTAAGTATTTTCGGGATCTTTTTTGAAGCAGCGGGCTTGTTAGATGCTGAGGTCGATCAATTAATCGTTGAACGGGATCAAGCGCGCGCAGATAAAAACTTTGCGCGAAGTGATGAGATCCGCGATGAATTGAAAGAACAAGGGATCATTTTAGAAGATACGCCTCAAGGAACGCGGTGGAGAAGAGCATAATGACAGATTATAAACAATTAAACGGGTTAGCATTAGCTTATGTAGGAGATGCGATCTACGAGACTTATATTCGGGATCATTTAGTTCGGATGGGTCAGACTCGGCCAAATAAATTACATCATCAAGCAACCCATTACGTGTCGGCTAAAGCGCAAGCGATGCTGATCCAAAAAATGTTAGACACAGATTTATTGACGGCAGAAGAAGTGGCGATCTATCGCCGCGGCCGCAATGCAAAAAGTTATACTTCAGCTAAAAACACCAGCATTATGACATATCGCATGTCAACGGGTTTTGAAGCGTTGATGGGCTATTTGCACTTGTTAGAACAAAAGAATCGATTAGAAGAATTGATTACGTGGTGTATCAAAGAAGTAGGTGAAAAAAATGACAGAACGTAAAGCAAAGAAAAAATTTAAGCAACACACTAAGCCACGCGAGCGTCGCTCAAATGAAGAACGAAGCGATAAGCGCGAGCCAGCTGAAAAAACTGAAGATTTTGTTTTTGGCCATCATGCGAGTGTCGAAGCGTTAAAAGCTGGCCGTGGGAATAAATTATTTATCCAAGAAGATGCGCACGGCGAAAAAACAGACGAGTTGAAACAATTGGCGCAAGATTTTGCAGTGCCTGTGAAATGGGTCCCCAAACAAAAACTCGATACTTTAAGTGATGGTGGTGTCCATCAGGGGATCGTTTTAGCTATCACCCCTTATCAGTATTTGACGTTGACGGAATTGATCGAGCAACAAACAACGGAACCTTTTTTACTGATTTTAGATGGTCTAGAAGACCCGCATAATTTTGGATCGATCTTGCGGACCGCTGATGCTAGTGGTGTTACCGGCGTGATCATTCCAAAACATCGTTCAGTTGGCATCACGTCAGTGGTCACGAAAGCTTCAACGGGTGCGGTGGAATATGTTCCGGTGGCACGCGTGACGAACTTAAGTCAAGCTGTCAAACAATTAAAAGATGCAGGCTACTGGATCTTTGGTACGGAGATGAGTGGTACCGATTATCGTCAGTGGCAAGTAGCGGGCCCGATCGCGTTGATCATCGGGAATGAAGGTCGCGGAATGAGTGCTGGTCTGAAAAAAGAAGTCGACGAACTGTTGACGATCCCTATGACCGGTCACGTCCAAAGCTTAAATGCCAGTGTCGCCGCAGGACTTTTGATGTATGAAGTCTTTCGAAAGCGAAGTGGTCAGTAATGAAAAAGCAATTGCTGATCGTTGATGGTTACAATATGATCGGAGCATGGCCTGAACTGACGACGTTGAAAAATCAAGATCGGTTGGAAGAGGCGCGAGAAGATTTATTGAATCGCTTGTCGAATTATGCCAAGTTTCAAGGGATCGAAGTGATCGTTGTGTTTGATGCGCAATTCGTGCCGGGAATCTCCAAAAGCTATCAAAAATATTTTCTAGAAGTTGTCTTCACTAAAGAAGATGAGACGGCAGACAGTTATATCGAACGGATCGCAGGCGAGTTGAACGATCGGCTGACACAAGTTACAGTGGCTACCAGTGATTTGGCAGAGCAATGGACCGTTTTCTCGCAAGGCGCACTGCGAACGTCAGCGCGTGAGCTGTATAAAAATATTCAAAAAGTTGAAGCTGTGATCAAAGGAACGACAGAAGAAGTGCGTTTTACGGATTATCGACGCAATTCACCTTGGAATCCGCAACAATTGGATAAATTGTCTCGTAAATTGGACGAATTGAGTCGCAAATAAAAGCGGCTCAATTTTTTTGCAGTTTTCTCATCTCATTTCGCTATCCTAAAGTTACTTACATAAAAGGGAGTGACGCACGTGAAGATCGAAGAAAGCATCGCCAAGATCAAACAAGCTGATAATGAAGCGTTTGAAGAGTTGTTGAGACAATACTTACCTGTCATTCGTAATGCTGAAGCCCGCTATTACTTGTTGGATTTTGATAGTGATGATTGGCTACAAGAAGGTCGACTGGCGTTACATAAAGCGGCCCTGACTTATAAAGACGATCAAGGAACGACCTTTGGCTTATATTTCAAATTGATTTTTGAAAATGCGATCCGTTCCTTATTACGTAAACAAAAAGCGTTGAAGCGCAAAGCAAACACCGAAGCCCGTTCATTTGATGATCCTGAAACTGAGTGTCAGTTAAGTCAGTTTAGTTATGCTCCGCAAGTCATTGATGACCTGATCATTCGTGAGACATTAGAATCGGAGACGAATTGTCTTTCTGAGTTGGAACAAATCGTCTTTGCTTGCTATTTGCGTTCCTTTGATGAAGCGGAGATCAGTCAATTATTGGGCAAAGAAGTGAGGACTGTGAAAGGCGCGATTGATCGAGTGAAACGTAAAATCAGGCGGCGGATCAATCAGTGAGGGAAGTGCCACAGCTAAAAAATAAAACGCCCAGTACAGTTTTTTATAAGGAATAGTTAGTTATCTTAATTACTGAAACTCCAGCTGGAAGCGGAACCATGAATGCGATGATCACTAGGTGTTGCAAAATGATTTTTCTTATGTTAGTATTGAGTTTTCGCAACTTTTGTGTTATGATTGATTTCGAGGTGAACTGAATGCCAACAACGTTAGCGTCCATCAAAAAAAGTTTAGAAGATCGACTAGGAAGTCCGATCATGTTGACTGCCCAAACTGGCAGAAAGCGTCAGACCGAACGAAAAGGTGTCTTAACCGAGACGTATCCGTCGGTATTCGTGGTCGACTTAGATCCTGATGAAAATTCTTTCGAACGAGTGTCTTATAGTTATTCCGATGTGTTGACTCGGACGGTCGAGATTGAATTTTTAACTGAAGCAGTTTAAAAAGACTGAGGTATCAAGTAAAGGTACCCGTAGTTTAAAAGTAGAGATCTTACAAAGGCTGATTGGCTTTTATAAGATCTCTGCTTTTTTAATTTGTGAGCCGATAGAATGTAAAAAAAGAATCCACCTAAGTTAGTTACTTAAGTGAATTCCGGATAAAAACTAAATAGTTGTTTTTCTATTTGCCACGCAATGAGAATTTAAGTTGCTTCAAAGTTTATTTAGTGGGCATTTGTACAGAGTGATTTGGTTTGATAGTAGCGTTAACCGGCTTACTGGATTTGATCTTCTTTAAATACCAGACAAACATTAGAATGTAAGCGGCTAAAGCTAAGATAGAAAAGCCGATCAACTTAAGGTCTAATGTTTTTGCAGCGGTCCCAAATAACATCGCTAACATTTTTTCAATTGGATCTGAGTCAACTGAACTAAATAATTGACCTTTTGAAAGACCTTTAGGAAAATTCCCCATAGCAATAGATGTTTTCGTTAAAAATGGCGCAATCAAGGTAGCAGCCCATAAGAACAAAGGAATCATGATTGTTCCGATCAAGGTCATGCGAATAACCCGCCCTCGTGTAACGATTAATAGCGCTGGAGTTAAAACGGTTAAAATAATCCCACCTAAAGGCAGAACTTTATTTCCTGGCAATACCATGGCAATTACTAATAAAATCGGGGCTAAAATGTTCGCAACTGCCCAAATTTCGGCTCTCGAGGCTAAGATGGGCCAATCAATCGCAACATACAATTTTCTTCCTCTTAATCGTTTGCTCATCATAGTTGAAATTCCATCAGATAATGGTTCAATGGCAGGACCGAACCATCCGCCTACAATTCCAAATAATTCAAGGGCGACGCCAGCAGTGAAAGCTAGAGTGAAGATAGCCGGGACAGTTTGCTGTCCTAGGATCCCGATGAATACACCTAAATAAATACCAATCGCGAATTTACTTCCCCAAAAGCCGATTTTTTTATTCAAAGTTTCAGCATCAAAGTCAAATTTATCAATGAATGGAATACAAACATCAATTAATTTATTGAAGATCATTACGACTGGAGCTACTAAAAGGGAAGGATGAGCAGTCGTCGTGATATTTTCTTGATCGTAATCTAATAAGTCATCGATGGTAGGTTTTATAGCATCTGCGTTAAACAACATCAATGCATAAATGAAGACTACGAAAATCGAAGTCACGAAAATATTATTTCCAGAATAGTAATGAATCAATAGGCCTAATACAGAAACATTCCAGATGTTGAATAAATCTACATTCAATGTATTGGTTACTTTCAAAAACAGCATAACTAAGTTAGTTAAAGTACAGATAAAAGCAAAATAAAGCGTATACATCGAACCCCAAGTGATAACGGCAAGTGGTGCCCAACCTAAATCGGTAATAGATAAATTAACACCTGTAGACTTTACGAAAGCATCTAAAGCGGGACCAAAAGCGCTCGTTAGTAATGAAATGATCGATCCCATACCAGTCAGTGCAATGGCCATCCGAATGCCGCCTTCTATCGATTTAGAAAAAGAGACACGGAAAGCTAAAGAGAGTAAGGTGATGATGACAAACATCATGGCCGCACCACCGAGACTAATAAAAAAATTGAAGCCATTGTTTAGCGTTTCAATCATAATAAGTTCCTCCTAAATTACTTACATAGTTACGTAATCGGTTACGTAATTTAGGATGTTTTTAGCATAATCTTTTTCCTGTAATTTTGCAACCCCTTTTATTCTTATTGACAATTTTATATAGAGGATCTATACTTTTATCGTAATCGGTTACGAAAGATGGGATTAAATATCATGTCAACAATCAAAGAAGTTGCGCAGTTAGCCGGGGTTTCTACGGCTACTGTTTCGCGGATCATTAATGGGAAAGGGGAAGCTAGCCCAGAAACGATCAATAAAGTACTGAAAATCGTGCGAGAGTTAAATTATCGTCCAAATAGTGTTGCTAAAAGTCTTTCCAAACAACAATCAGATTTAATTGCGCTTTTAATTCCTAACTTGGATAATCCTTTTTTTAGCGAACTTGTGAAAGCGATTGAGAAATCAGCAAATGAACAAGGATATCAAATATATTTGTGCAACAGTGAGGATAATCGAGAAAAGGTAGAATATTATTTAGAAGCTATGAAAGATAACTATGTTGCTGGGGCAATTATTAATTCATTATATGTTACAGAAGCTGATTTGGACACACTAGAAGCGAGTGGTATTGCTACGATTACAATTGATCGTGCGCAATTCTTACATCCATATTCAGCAGTTTCCATTGATCATGTTACTGGAGGCTACCTTGCAGCAAAACACTTAATTGATACTGAGAAAAGTAAGAAGCTCCTTTTTTTATCTGGACCTGAGCAAGAAAAAAGTTCTCAGGACCGATATCAGGGATACTTACGAGCAATTTCTGAGAATAACGTTGAGCATGTAGGAAAATTGTACGGCGACTTTGATATTAGCAGTGGCTATCAATTAGTTTATGATTTTCTTGCTAAAGATAAATCAATTGATGGCATTGTGAGTTCAAATGATGCAATGGCTTTAGGTGCTTTGCGAGCATGTAAAGATTTAGCAGTCCGTGTTCCCGAAGATATAGGGATTGTGGGGTATGACAACATTAGCTATGGTAAGTACGCAATTCCGCGACTAACGACAGTTGATCAATTTAAAACGAAAATTGGACAGACTATTATGAAAGAATTGATCGATGTCAGCCAAAGAAAGAAGTCACCCAAAAAATATGAGATAAAACCAGAGATAGTGACTAGGGATTCAACTATAAAGAGGAGCTGAATAAAATGTTACAAATTGGACCATCATTGATGTGTACAGATTTAGGCAACGTAAAAGGCGATCTTAAAGAATTAGACGCAGCAGGAGTAGATTTTTACCATATTGATATTATGGATGGGATTTTTGTAAACAACTTTACTTTAGGTCCAGACTTCGTTCAAAAAGTCCGGGACTTAACTGAAAAACCGCTTGATATCCATTTGATGGTGGAAAATCCAGAACGGTTTATTGATTTATTCCATCAGGTAGGTTCAGACATGATTGCAATTCATGCAGAAGCAACCCGTAATTTGCAAGGAACCTTAACAAAAATAAAGAGTTTAGGGATGAAAGCTGGGGTGGCGATCAATCCTTCAACTCCACTAGATGTTTTAGATTATGTCTACAGCGTAACCGATTACGTTGTTTTGATGACGGTTAATCCTGGGTTTGCGGGGCAAAAATTTATCCCTGACATGTACGAAAAAATCGCTCAATTAAAAGCTGAAATTGATAAAAGAGGATTGCAGATCGAAATTGAAGTTGATGGAAATATTGGAGCTGCGACTATTCCTCAGTGTATTGCGCAAGGTGCAACTCGTTTTATAGGTGGCTCAAGTTCAATTTACAATCCCAAATTTACACTAACAGATAATGTCAAAGCAACGAAAGAATTATTGAAAGGAGGCAATTAGTATGGATTTTGATGTAGTTGTTTTAGGTAGTATTAATTTAGATGTCAAAGCTTTAGTCGGGACTTATCCTCAGCATAAAGATACTTCTTTTGCTAAAGAAATCGATATGATCCCAGGTGGAAAAGGTTCAAATCAAGCAGTAGCTGTATCAAAATTAGGTGGAAAGATTGCATTTCTTGGAGCAGTAGGTAATGATAGCGCCGGGAATCAAATGCTTACCAACTTAAAGAAAAATGGGGTAGATACAAGCTATATTAAAATCAGTGAGACTGAAGGCACAGGGACTTTTTTAGTCATGTTAGATGATAATGGTGATAATACGATGGTAGGTACGTTAGGGGCTAACGATACTTTAACCGCTGAAGATATTACTCAACCATTAAGCACTATCAATGCACCGGTTTTGTTATTACAAATGGAGACAAGTCATGAATCAATCATGGCTGCACTTAAAGCGGCTAAAGAAAAAGAGATGTTTGTCATTTTGGATCCTGCACCAGCAGATGGCTATTTTGAAGAGGCGCTTACTTATGCTGATTGCGTTACTCCGAATCAACAAGAAACTGAAAAAATTTCAGGAATTAAAGTTGAAACATACGAGGATGCTGTTAAGGCGGCTAAAGTGATTCATGAAAAAGGGGCTAAAACCGTCATTATCAAAATGGGTAGTGAAGGAAATGTTGTCTATCAAGCCGGCAAAGTCGAGTTTGTAGCAGCACATAAAGTAAAAGCTGTAGATACGATTGGAGCTGGGGATACCTTTGCTGGAGCATTAGCAGTTCACTATGCAAAACATCATGACTTAATTAAAGCGGTTGAGTTTGCCAATCAAGCGGCTGCAGTGAAAGTCAGTCGTACCGGTGGACAAAGTTCTATCCCGACAATTAGTGAGTTAGAAAATTTAGTTCATTAGTCAGATAGTAAACTGAATAATATCAAAGACTAGTTTGGATCTCAGTTGAGATCTAGACTAGTCTTTTTGATTCCAATTTTTTGAGATCCGTGGTAATTAGCAGCATCAAAGAGTATCAAGTTGTAAGTAGATAACTGAATTTTATTTTTACTCTTTTTTAATCGTCGTCCGCCAATTTTCTTTTTTAAAGTTAGCAGTATTTTGCTCGACTAACAGATCGCGGATGTCAGCTAAATATTCTTCCGTGGCACTTGGTTCTGGTGTCTCTTCAGCAGCAGGCTTTTGAAATTTATTCAGCGCTTTGACGATTAAAAACAAAACGACACCAGTGATCAAAAAAGTGATCGCTGCACTGACGACATCACCAAAGGCAAATGTAACGCCAGCAGTTGGACTCCAATCTAAGACTGACATCGCTTCGTTCAAACTTTTTCCGCGAGTAAAAAGTGATACGATCCACGCGACTAATGGTGTGATCAGACCTTTGACGATGTTCGTGACGATCGAAGTAAACGCACTGCCGATCACGACTCCGACAGCTAGTTCTACGACATTTCCGCGCATGATGAAAGCTTTGAATTCTTTTAACACACAACTCACTTCCTTTAAGTTTTCTATCGTTTTAGTATACCGAAATGATCGGAAAATAAAAGTGGTTATTTGTAAGTGGTAAATACTCAACTGGAATAAAGTGCCTATGCTATAATGAAAGTTGAGCAAAAAAGCTGCCGGCTGTTCGGTAAAAGAGGAGAATTTTTTCCTTGAAAGGAGCGTATTTATGTCAATTGAATTGAAAACTGGGGTCCATTTACATATCTTACCCACAAAAAAATACAAGACGATCAAAATTTATTGCCGCTTTACGACGCGCTTGCAAAAAGAAGTGATGACTAAGCGGACTTTATTGAGTAATCTATTGGAGACCAACTCATTGAATCTACCAGATCAAACTAAATTAAGCGCGCGTTTAGCCTCACTTTATGGTGCGAGTTTTGGGACGGGGGTCAGCCGCAAAGGAAATCTGCACTGGTTGAATCTCTCTTTAAATATCGTAAATGGTAAATACGTCAATAATCCGACGATCTTACCAGAAAGTGTCGCGTTTTTAAAAGAAGTTTTGTTTGAACCTAATATTCGCGACGGGAAGTTTGATCAGCAGACGTTTGATTTAGAAAAAGAAAATTTGAAAAGCTACTTAGAGAGTTTGCAAGAAGATAAGCAAACGCTGGCGTCGTTAAAATTGCAAGAGACTTACTTCAGTGATCCCGCTCAAAAGATTCCAAGCTTTGGGACAATCGCAGATTTAGAACAAGAAACGAGTGAGAGTATCGCGACTTATTATCATGAGCTATTGACCCATGATCAAGTGGATCTATTTGTGATCGGTGATGTCGAAGCAGAAGAAGTGACTGCGCTGTTTCAAGCGTTGCCATTTGAAGAACGAGAAGTGGTGCAACCGGAGATCTATTACGAACAAACACTGTGCAATATCGTCAATGAACAGCAATTGAACGAACCGGTCATCCAAGGAAAATTGAATTTGGCGTATACGACAGGCATTTACTATGAAGCGTCTGAACGATTTGCGCTGCTAGTCTTTAATGGATTGTTCGGCGGCTTCCCGCATTCAAAATTATTTATGAACGTGCGGGAAAAAGAAAGTTTAGCCTATTATGCATCTAGTTCATTTGATACGTTCCGCGGCTATTTACAAGTCCAGACAGGAATCGAAAGCCGCAACCGTACTAAAGTCTTGCATTTGATTGCGGAACAATTGAACGCGTTGCGGGCAGGAGATTTTACCGAGCTAGCTTTTGCGCAAACAAAAGCGATGTTGAAAAATCAATATTTACTTGGTTTAGACAGTCCACAAAATTTAATCGAGACTACTTACTTAGCTCAGTGGCTGCCGGGTAGTCAACTCAGCGATGAGCAATGGCTGAAACGGCTGGCTGCAGTAACGCGAGCAGATGTACAAAAAGTCGCGCGCCAACTACAATTACAAGCAATCTTTTTCTTAGATGGAGGTCAAGCAAATGGATAAACGCGTCTATAAACAACTCAACGAGACTCTTTATAAAGAAGTGTTGCCAAATGGCTTGACGGTTTATTTACTGCCAAAAGCTGATTATCACAAAACATACGGCTTGTTCAGCACGAATTATGGTTCGATCGACAATGAGTTCGTACCATTAGGAAAAAAAGATTACATCAAAGTACCAGATGGAATCGCCCATTTTTTAGAGCATAAACTATTTGAAAAAGAAGATGGTGATGTCTTTCAAAAATTTGGTGAGCAAGGCGCCTCGGCAAATGCGTTTACGAGTTTTACGCGCACGAGTTACTTGTTTTCTACGACCGATCAATTAGAACTCAATTTAACGACGTTGCTGGATTTTGTCCAAGAACCGTATTTTACAGAAGCCTCCGTTCAAAAAGAACAAGGCATCATCGGCCAAGAGATCCAAATGTATCAAGATGACCCCAACTGGCAACAATTTTTTGGGATCATCAATAATTTATATCCTAAGCATCCAGTCCACATCGATATTGCTGGTACGATCGAATCCATCAGTCAGATCACCGCAGACGATTTGTATACGTGTTACGAAACGTTTTATCATCCTAGCAATATGACATTGTTTGTGATCGGTAATTTGGAGCCGGAACAATTGATGGCTGTGATCCGCCAAAATCAAGCTGGTAAAAAATTCAAACCAGCTGAACCGATCAAACGCCGTTACCCGCAAGAAACGGCGGCAGACATCGTAACGGAAAGTCAAAAGCAGATGGCCGTAACGATTCCGAAAGCGATTTTAGGAATCAAAGGGTTAGACGCGCTGCCAGCAGACGATCGTGAACGGCTGCGTTTTAAAGTCGCCTTAGATTTATTGTTCCAGTTGCTTTTAGGAAATACTTCCCAAAACTATTTACAGCTTTACAATGAAGGATTACTAGATGATAGTTTTGGATTTGAGTTTTCACTGGATCGCGGTTTTTATTTTGCTGATTTTGGCGGTGACACGGAGCAGCCGGAAGCATTAGTAACTCGCTTGACCGCAATTTTGGAAAATTTTGCCACCGACCGTGAGCTCACGACTGAAAACCTTGAGTTGTTGAAGAAAAAACGTTTAGGAAAATATTTCCAATCGTTGAACTCATTGGAATTTATCGCGAATCAATTTACGTCTTCGTTATTTGGGGAATGGACACTGTTTGACTTGCCGGAGATCATTGACAGTATTACGATCAAAGATGTGTTAACAGCTGGCAAAGCATTCATCAAACCAGAAGCGTTCAGTCGCTTTTATATGTTGGAGGAAAAATAAATGCCTTGTGCGTTAGTGATGGGAGCCAGTGGTGATATTGGAGAAGCGATTTGTTACGAATTAGCTGAGGCTGGCTGGTCGCTTTATTGCCATTACCACCGGCAGCAAGAAAAAGTTTTAAGTTTAGTTTCAGACTTGCAGAAACGTTATCCTCAGCAAGACTTTTTTATGGTATCTTTAAATATGTTAGACGAAAGTGCGATACCGCATTTTTTGACGCAGCTTTTTCAAGTCGATGGCGTTGTTTTTGCTTCGGGTTTTACTTTTTATGAACTGTTACCTGAAACGACCGCTGATCAGATGGATGCATTGTGGCAAGTCCATGTCAAAACACCTTTGATCTTATTACAAGCGTTACAAGAAAAATTAGCGCAAAGTACGCAAGGACGGGTCGTGTTCATCGGCTCAGTCTATGGTCATCGCGGCAGTAGTATGGAGACGGTCTATAGTGCCGTCAAAGGTGCCCAAGAAGCGTTTGTTAAAGCCTACGCTAAAGAGATTGCGACTTTGGGTGTCACCTGTAACGTCGTGGCGCCTGGTGCGGTCAAGACAAAGATGAATGAAGATTGGAGTCCCGCTGAATTAGCAGAGTTGACAGCCGCGATTCCGGTGGGACGGTTAGCAGAGCCCCAAGAAGTCGCAGCGGCTTGCAACTATTTATTTTCACAAGCAGCCAGTTATACGACTGGAATCGTATTGCCGGTTTCCGGTGGCTGGATGGAATAAGGAGAAGAAAACGAGTGGCTAGTATTAATATTGGTGAAACATTACGAGAAGCCCGTAAAAAGAAAAATATCAGTTTAGATGAATTACAACAAAAAACGAAAATCCAAAAGCGCTACTTAGCAGCAATTGAAGAAAATGATTTTTCAGAGCTGCCGAGTAAGTTTTATGCACGGAATTTTATTCGGCAATATGCCGCGGCAGTCGGAGTTGATGGTCAACCATTAGTCGATGTTTATGATGGAAAAGATCAAGCACCCGTTAAAGAAAGTGAGCCTGAACATGTCGGAGTTTCTCGCAAGGTCAAACATGAAGATCCGCGAGCGCTCCGCTTACAAGCCAGTCTACCGGCCGTCGTCTTAGGTCTGATCGCAGTGGCTATCATCGCAGTCGTAGGTTATACGACTTGGTTAGACCACAAAGAAGGCAATTTGATCGCTAGTGATAGTTCGATGCAAGTTGAAGGGTCAACGGGGTTATTAAAGACGAGTAGTGAAAAAGAAAAAGCGCGAAAGGTAGCTGCTGAGAAAAAGAAAAAAGCAGCTGAAAAAGCCAAGGCGGAAGCGAAAAAAACCAAAGCTTCCAAAGAAAAAGCCAAAGCGGAAGCTGAAAAAAATAAAACACCGGAACAACGACAAGCTGAAAAAGAAGCCGCAGAAAAGAAAAAACAAGAAGCAGCTGAAGTAAAAGAACTGCGGGCCAATTTAGAAGCTGAGATGAAGAAAAAAACGAAATTCAAAGTCGAATCCAATACAGTTAGTGACATCGTGATCATGGGAAATCACATCGATAATCCAACAAAGCTGACGTTTAAGGGCAAGATCCAGCCAGTCTGGATCGGTGTGATGGTCAATAATCAATTGATCTATCAACATACTTTGCAGCCAAATGAGACGGTGGAAACTGAGATCCCAGAAGATACCGCTCAAGCATTGATCACATTGGGAGTCGCGGATCGGGCTTCTATCAAGGTCAATGATCATAAGCTGAATTTCCATCCAGGTGATTCAGTCAATCAAAAAAATATTCATTTGACTCTTTCGTATAAACCGACTGAGAAAAAGATCGATGAAGCAGTCGCAGCTCGCAAAGCCGCGCAACAGCAAGCTCGACAACAAGCCGAACAAGAAGCGCAGCAACAACAGTCGGCTCAACAGCAAGTTCAAGATCCAACCCTTGCTCAACAGCAGCAAGGGACAGTCGGACAACAAGGAGTGCAGCAACAAGGCACCGTTCAACAGCAACAAAATCAAGTCCAATCAGGACAAACCCAACAACCTGCTCAGACCACACCGCAACAAAACAACGGCTATGGTTACGGCTATGGTTACTAGGAAGGGGCAGGACAAGTGAATTTACCAAATAAGTTAACTGTGATTCGAATTTTTATGATCCCATTATTTATGGTGATCGTGTTAGGTCCGTTTGATTGGGGAACATTACAAGCGGGAGCTACGACATTGCCTGTTACCCAGCTTGTTGGTGCGATCATTTTTGCCATCGCAAGTTACACGGACCACCTAGATGGCAAGATCGCTCGAGCCCGAGGTTTGGTGACTAATTTCGGAAAATTTGCGGATCCATTAGCTGACAAGATGTTGGTGATGACGGCATTTATCATTTTAGTTGGGCAAGGAAAAGTTCCAGCTTGGGTGATCGCGATCATCGTTTGCCGTGAATTAGCGGTGACTGGTTTGCGACTTTTGATCGTCGAACAAGATGGGCAAGTCCTAGCAGCTGCTTGGCCAGGAAAAATCAAAACAGCTACTCAAATGGTGGGGATCATCCTACTTTATTTAAACAATATCCCATTTAATTTTATCGGGATTCCAATGGATCAAATCATGTTGTACACGTGTCTATTCTTCACGGTCTACTCTGGTTATGATTACTTTGCTAAAAATACAGATATTTTTAAAGGTTCGATGTAAACTGCGAAATTTTTTCGCAGTTTTTTGTTATAGTGAGAAAGTAAATGCGTATCTTAAGAAAGAAGTGGAAAAGTTGAAAGCAGAAATCATTGCAGTCGGAACAGAATTATTATTAGGTCAAGTGGTGAACACAAATGCGACTTTTTTATCAGAAGAGTTAGCAGATCTTGGCATCGAGGTCTATTACCATACGGTCGTAGGAGATAATCCGAAACGGTTAGAAGCACTGCTCCAATTAGCCGATACGCGAAGTGACTTGATCATTTTATGCGGTGGATTAGGGCCAACCGATGATGACTTGACTAAAGATGTTTTAGCAGCACATGTGGGAGTTTCCTTAGTTCAAAATGAAGCCGGCTTAATTCAATTGAATGAATTTTTTGAACGCGCACAACGGACGATGACGCCGAACAATTTACGCCAAGTTGAGACACTAGCTGATGCGATCCCATTACCTAATCGTACGGGTCTAGCGATCGGCTGTTTGTATCACGGTGAAAAAAATAATTATATTTTATTGCCTGGACCACCAAGTGAATTGAAACCGATGTTTGTAGAACAAGCCAAACCATTACTGCAAAAAGAATTTCCGAGTCATGAGAAATTGACTTCTCGCGTGTTGCGTTTTTACGGCATCGGGGAATCTTCCTTAGTAACGGAATTAGCTGACATGATCGAACACCAAAAAAATCCGACGATCGCACCATATGCCAAACCAAATGAAGTGACGTTACGGATCACGGCTAAAACAGAAGATGCATTGTCAGCCAAAACTTTATTAGACCAAGTCGAAACGGAGATCATGGCAAGAGTCGGTGAATTTTTCTATGGTTATGGCGAAAGTAATTCATTGGAACAAGTCGTAGTGGAAGCTTTGAAACAACGTCACCAGACGATCACGGCGGCTGAGAGTTTAACTGCAGGGGAGTTTCAAAGTATCATCGGGGAGATCTCTGGCGTCTCAGCAGTTTTTCCAGGTGGTTTTGTGACCTATAGTAAAGCGTTGAAAGAAAAGGTTTTAGGCGTGGATCACGAGTTGTTAGAAAAATATGGTGCAGTCAGTGCCGAATGTGCGCAAGCGATGGCTGAAAGAGCCCGTGAATTGGCTGGAACAGATTTCGCATTGTCATTTACCGGAGTAGCGGGACCAACTGCACTAGAAGATCAACCTGCTGGAACAGTCTTTATTGCGCTAGCACAAAAGGATCACCCAACCATCGTGACCGAAAACCACTTCACTCGCGACCGGGCATATGTGCGCCATAGTTCGGTAATGAAGGGCTTAGATCTAGTTCGGCGAGCAAGTTTAAGCAAAGATTAAAAATGCGAATGTTTGTTCGATTTTCGCTTGCTTTTTTACTCTGAAACCCGTAAACTAGTCTTACTGATTGAGGACACAACAAGGATTTTGTTTTTAAGATAAAGGAGGATCAGCGATTGGCAGATGATCGTAAGACAGCCTTAGATGCTGCGATGAAAAAAATTGAAAAAAGTTATGGTAAGGGTTCGATCATGAAACTAGGTGATAAGGTCGACCAACAGATCTCAACGATTCCCAGTGGTTCTTTAGCGTTAGATGTTGCGCTTGGTGTAGGTGGGTATCCCCGCGGTCGGATCGTCGAAGTTTATGGCCCAGAAAGTTCTGGTAAAACAACAGTGACGTTGCATGCGATCGCTGAAGTCCAAAAACAAGGTGGGACCGCAGCCTTTATCGATGCGGAAAATGCCTTAGACCCGCAATACGCTGAACGTCTAGGCGTGAATATTGATGAGCTATTACTTTCTCAGCCGGATACAGGTGAACAAGGCTTAGAGATCGCCGATGCATTAGTCTCTAGTGGTGCGATCGATATTTTAGTCGTCGATTCAGTGGCAGCGTTAGTACCTCGAGCTGAGATCGAAGGCGAGATGGGAGATACGCATGTTGGGTTACAAGCTCGTTTGATGTCTCAAGCTTTGCGTAAATTATCTGGTTCGATCAATAAGACGAAGACGATCGCGATCTTCATCAACCAAATCCGGGAAAAAGTCGGCGTTATGTTCGGAAATCCTGAGACGACACCTGGTGGGCGAGCATTGAAATTTTATTCAACGGTTCGTCTAGAAGTTCGGCGAGCAGAACAATTGAAAAACGGGACGGATATCGTCGGAAACCGCACGAAGATCAAAGTCGTGAAAAATAAAGTTGCGCCGCCATTTAGAATTGCTGAAGTCGATATCATGTACGGTCAAGGGATCTCACAAGAAGGTGAGCTTTTGGATATGGCGGTTGAAAAAGATATCGTCGATAAGAGTGGTGCTTGGTATGGCTATAAAGAAGATCGGATCGGCCAAGGGCGTGAAAACGCTAAACGCTATTTGACTGAACATCCTGAAATGATGCAAGAGATCTCAGAACGTGTTCGAGCAGCTTATGGGATCGGTGAACCGGTGGAAGAAGCTAAAGCCACTGAACCAGAAAAAGCAGCTAAGTCGGATAAGCCTAACAAAGCGAGCAAAGTCCAAGCTGAGTTACCATTAGAAAAATAAAAGAACATTCCCAGCTACGAATGAGATAATCAGTAGCTGGGATTTTTGTGATGTGTTGCAGGTCGTGGATTCAAACTTCCAAAAGTGATTTTGCAGAGTTCAGCTAATTTCTTTAGTTTTTTTATTAGACGAAATTTCAGATTAAAACCGCTTACGATTGCGTGAAATAAAGTTGACACGCTATCTGACAAACATTAGAATAAAGTTGTGTGAATACACACAACTGCAAGTAGGCAGGTTGATAAGATTGATTATGTTATCAAAAAACTACAGATAACAACATAGATAGTACGGAGGTGGATTCAATGTTAGTTCCGATTCTCCTCGCTATCATCGGTTTAATTGTCGGTCTTGGTTTAGGATTCATGGTGGCTAAACAGCGCCATGAAAAAGAAATTGAAGGGGCGCAAAACTCAGCTAAAGGGATTATTTCTCACGCAAATAAAGAGGCAGAGACCTTAAAAAAAGAAGCTTTGTTAGAAGCCAAAGAAGAAAACCAGCAGTATCGAGCACAAATTGAAAGTGAGTTGAAAGAAAGCAAAGCAGAATTGAAACAGCAAGAAAATCGTTTGCTGCAACGCGAGCAGACGTTAGATCGCAAAGATGATTCGCTTGAAAAACGGGAAAACTCACTAGAAGAAAAAGAAACAAAACTCAGTGCGAGACAGCAATTAATTGACGAGCGAGACAAAGAAGTTGAACAACTGATTGAACAACAACAAGCAAAACTCGAACAAGTCGCAGCTTTATCAAAAGAAGAAGCAAAAGATGTGATCATGAAGTCGACTGAAGAAGAATTAAATCACGAGTTGACAGTCATGGTCAAAGAATCTGAACAACGCGCCAAAGAAGAAGCTGATCGCAAAGCGAAAAACTTATTAGCGATGGCGATCCAACGGTGCGGTGCGGATACCGTTTCTGAGACAACTGTTTCAGTCGTGACGTTACCAAATGATGAGATGAAAGGCCGGATCATCGGTCGAGAAGGGCGTAATATTCGGACATTAGAAACGTTGACTGGAATCGACCTAATCATCGATGATACGCCAGAAGCTGTCGTCTTATCTGGCTTTGATCCGATTCGCCGCGAGATCGCGCGGATGACGTTGGAGAAATTGATCCAAGATGGACGGATCCATCCTGCTCGGATCGAAGAGATGGTGGAAAAATCTCGGAAAGAAATGGATGAACGGATTCGGGAATATGGTGAGCAAGCCGCCTTTGAAGTGGGCGCTCATACACTCCATCCTGATCTGATCAAGATCTTAGGTCGTCTACATTTCAGAACGAGTTATGGTCAAAATGTCTTAGATCACTCAGTCGAAGTCGCAAAATTGACTGGCGTACTAGCTGCCGAATTGGGCGAAGACGTTCAATTAGCTCAGCGTGCCGGCTTGCTTCATGATATCGGGAAAGCATTAGACCATGAAATCGAAGGCTCTCACGTCGAGATCGGCGCCGAGTTAGCGGCTAAATACCGTGAAAATCCGATCGTTGTGAATGCGATCGCTTCCCATCATGGAGACACTGAAGCAACTTCTGTGATCTCGGTTCTAGTTGCGGCAGCCGATGCAGTATCTGCAGCTCGACCAGGAGCCCGCAGTGAATCATTGGAAAATTATATTCGCCGATTGGAAAATCTAGAACACATTTCTAACAGTTTTGATGGAGTCGAATCTAGTTTTGCAGTCCAAGCAGGACGCGAAGTCCGCGTGATGGTTAAACCAGATAAGATTTCTGATTTAGATGCGGTTCGCCTTGTGCGCGACATCCGGCGCAAGATCGAAGATGAACTGGATTATCCAGGCCACATCAAGATCACGGTCATTCGTGAGACTCGTGCGACCGATTATGCGAAATAAATACAAAATAAAATTTCTCTTTTTTTGAGAAGCGAGAATGATCAAGTTGAGTTATCAACGGATCGGTCTCGCTTTTTCTTTTTGTCTAACGCGTCTTTACGCTATACTGAAAGTAAGAGGATCAGAAAAGCTTTTTTCTGCAATCTTTGGTACAATGAAAAACAATTTGACACATTAGAGGAGTCGAACAATTTTGAAAACACGAATAACTACGCTCGGTCAGTGGCTAAAACGTTATTCTTTGCTCTTAAAAATCATTTTCTTTGGGATCGTTTTGTTTTTCGTCGCTAATCAAGTGACCCATATTGCTCACGGGATGAGTTGGGAGACGGTCTGGCAGACGATCAGTCAGCAAAATCGCTGGGCTTTGGTAGGGATGATCTTAGTCGGGCTCGTTGGCGTTTTGCCGATGCTGCTGTATGATTTAGTGACGATCATCGTCTTAGAAGCTGAAGGTCGTGCGAAAATGAGACGCAAAGAATGGTTCGTTGCAGCTTGGACGACGAATACGATCAACAATCTCGCTGGCTTTGGCGGCGTTGTGGGTGCCAGTTTGCGCTCGAATTTTTATGGGAAAGGGCTCAAAAAGAAAAAAGTGTTAGCGACGGTTTCTAAAGTTGCACTTTTCATGCTAGCGGGCTTATCTTTATTAGCGTTGATCACAGCTGTGGATTTATTTTTCTTTCGAACCGATAATCCGTTTGTCCACTATCGCTTTTGGCTACTAGCAGGAGGAGCTTTTGCACCGTTGCTCTTAGGAGTCGTTTACAGTCGACGTAAAACATTGTTTAAAGAATTTACGTTGAAACAAATTTTAGGTTTGTACGTAGCTTCCTTAGGACAATGGGGCGGTGCTTTGCTAGTCTTTTTACTTGTCGGAAAATTGATGGGCGTACAACTAGCGCTAAGTGCGGTCTACCCAATGTTTGTGATCGCTACCGGTCTGGGGATGCTGACGATGGTCCCAGGCGGTGCTGGAACATTTGATGTCATGATGATCTTAGGGTTAGGGCATTTAGGCTTAGAGCAAAGTGTCGCCGTCGTGTGGATCTTATTTTATCGGATCTTTTATTACTTGATTCCGTTTATTACCGGGTTAGTTCTCTTTAGTTTAAATGCGGGAGTCAAGTTGAATCGGTACTTTGACAACTTGCCGCGGGTACTATCACAAAAAATTTCTCACAGAGTCTTAGTAGTGGCCGTTTATTTTGCGGGGATCATGATGGTCTTGCTTTCGACGTTTACTAATTTATCCAATCTCAGCCGCTTGTTCCAAGTCTTGCTGCCTTTTTCTTTCAACTTTTTAGATCAAACATTGAATCTTTTGATCGGTTTTTTGCTGTTGGGCTTGGCGCGAGGACTGTCACAAAAAGTTGCCAAAGCATTTTGGCCAACGATCGTCTTGTTAGCGTTTGGGATCATTAATACGATTGCAAAAACGGCTTCGATCCGGCTGATCGTCGTTTACGTGTTGATCTTACTCGCTGTTTGGGGTTCGCGCAAAGAATTTTATCGGCAGAAGTTTGTGTATTCATGGAGCGGGTTAGTAGTGGATGGCTTACTGTTTGGCTCGCTATTTGTGTTTTATGCAGTGGCGGGATACCACAGTGGGCAAGTCTGGCGGAGTGCTTCGATGCCGGCTAAATATTTCACCTTCCCTTCAGAAGAGATCTGGGTCTCAGGGGTTCTCGGAGTGATTTTATCGATTTTGTGCTTGGCACTGTTGTATTATTATTTGGCAGAAAGTGAAGCAGAAGTCGGTGTGGCTTGGGACAGTCGACGATTCAATTATTTAATCAGCCACTTTGGCGGTACGGCAGCGAGCCATTACTTAAAGCTGCCCGGCTATCATTATTACTACTACCAAGAAAATGGTAATGATCAAGTCGTGTTTGGTTTCCAGATCAAAGCGAATAAATGTTTCGTCTTAGGTGATCCGATCGGCGATCCTGAAAAAAAACGCGCCGCAACGTTAGCATTTTTACAACATGCGGATCGCTTAGGCTATGAGTTAGCTTTTTATAAAATCTCAGAAGAATACGTCATCTTGTTACACGACTTTGGCTTCCACTTTGATAAGATCGGGGAAAATGGCGTGACGGAATTTGCGCGTCATGAACATGAAGTTTTCGCTGAACGATTTGAATTTAAAAAATTGACGAACGAAGGCTATCACTTCAGCTATTTTGAAAAAGTCCCGGTGGAAGTCTTGCCGGAGCTAAAAGCGATCTCAGATGAATGGTTGAACGGTCAAAAAGAAAAATTTTTCTCGGTGGGTCGCTTTGAGGAAGACTATCTAAAAGCTAGCCAGATCGGGATCGCTCGCGATGGTGAAAATCAGATCGTGGGGTTTATCACCAAACAACCAATCGATGCGACGCGCTGTTCTTACGATTTAGTGCGCTACAAAAAAACAGCACCTCCTGAGCTGGCGGGCTTTTTGCAAATGCATTTGATGGATGCCTTGAAAAAAGAAGGGATCCAACAAGTTTATCAAGGCATGGCACCGCTCGCGAATGTCGGGGAGACATCCTTTTCGTTTTTAGGGGAACGCGTGATGAATTTGATTTATCGTTACGGGAATTCCTTTTACGCTTTTCAACAAGTTACCGAAGAAAAAGCCGTCTCAGTCGATTATTGGCGGCCACGTTTTTTTGCTTACATGAAATCAAGTAGTTTTTTATTTTCAGCCTTGCAATTGCTACTTTTGATCGGTCGAGGCAAGAACAAAGGTCCAACGTTAAAAGAAGAAATGATCGAAGTCTAACAAAAGCTGTTTTGAGAGTCTGACTTTCAAGACAGCTTTTTAATTGTGTGTTGACAGAGGAAATTCTCAGTACTTTTTGTAAAATTTTAGCTAGCGAAACTAAAAAACCATGCTACAATGAGAGATAAATAAAAAGTTTGAACGGGTGAGTAAATGGAAGTCATGGAGAAAGCACCTGCGAAGATCAACTTGGGGCTCGATGTGTTAGGCAAGCGCCCTGATGGCTTACATGAGCTGTCAATGGTGATGGCCAGCATTGATCTTGCAGATCATTTATATTTGGAAGAGATCCCCGAAAATAAAATCCTCATTGAGACCAACAAAGCTTTCTTGCCGACTGATAAAAAAAATCATGTCTATGAAGCCTTGGAATTAGTCAAGGAACGTTTTCAGATCACTACCGGGGTCAAAGTCAAGATCCACAAACAAATTCCAGTAGCAGCTGGACTTGGCGGCGGATCGACGGATTCAGCCGCTGCTTTGCGCGCGGCTAATCGTTTATGGCAATTGAAATTATCGCGCGCGCAACTAGCGGATCTTGGCGCTGAAGTCGGCTCAGATGTACCGTATTGTGTTTATAGTCAGACTGCTTTAGTAGAAGGTTTCGGTGAAAAAGTCACGCTACTGCCTTCAATGCCGCAATGCTGGGTCGTGGTCGTCAAACCAAAGATGAGTGTGTCGACACGGACGATCTTTGCGCAAGTGGAAATGGAGCAGCTCCATCATCCAGATATCGCAGCACTCGTTAAGGCGATCGAGTCCAATGATTACCGGCAGATGACTCAAGAATTGGGAAACTCGTTAGAAGCGGTCACCATCAAAAAACATCCCATCATTCAACAGATCAAAGACCGGATGTTACGCTTTGGCGCAGATGCCGCGATGATGAGTGGTAGTGGGCCCACTGTTTACGCTTTGTGTCGCAAACATTCACGCGCGCAACATATTTACAATGCCTTGAAAGGTTTTTGCGATGAAGTTTATCTTGTGCGGACCTTAAAGTAAGACTCAGTTGTGACTGGGTCTTTTTTGGTGGAGTCTAGCTCCACGAACTAGCACCCCGTGGAAATAAGTTGGAAACCCATAGTAAAAAATACGTTGAGTCTCTAACTTATTTTGCGAGCAGAATGAGTTCGCTCAACTTCTCTTAGAGACACTCACGTTTTTTAAATGAAAAATAACGAAAGATAGAAGTAGTTAGCTATAAAAAATCGCGAACATATGAAAAACAAAACATATCTTTTACGATCTGATGCGCTTTATTTTTGGTAAAACGTAAATTTTACGCTTTATGTTGACGGATAGAAAAACATCTGCTACATTTTTAGGTATCATGAAAAAATGGAGCGAGAAGATGAGACGATCAAAATTATTATTGAGTTTATTGCTGGTAACAGCCGGGACGCTTTTTAGCGCGTGTGGCAAGCAAGAAGACTCAGCTGCGAAAAATGAAAAAATTCAAGTAGTGACGACTTTTTATCCTATGTATGAATTCACGAAACAAGTTGTCGGTGATCAAGGAAAAGTCGAGTTGTTGATCCCAGCTGGTACCGAGCCGCATGACTTTGAACCGTCTGCGAAAGATTTAGCAAAAATCGCCGATGCTGACGCGTTTGTCTACAACAGTCCCGAGCTCGAGACTTGGACGAAAGATTTAGCCAACAGTATTGATAAAAAGCAGACGACGATCATTGAAGCTGCTAAAGGGATTGATTTAATGGCAGGTACAAAAGCAGAAGATGAGCACGACCACGCCGAAGACGAAAAAGCGGAGCATGAGCATGAAGGTCATGAGCATAATCATGAGCTTGATCCTCACGTTTGGCTCGATCCTGTTTTAGCAAGCCAAGAAGTTGAAACGATCTGTCAGCAGTTGAGCCAAAAATATCCGAAAGAGCAAGCGACTTTTGAAAAAAATGCTGCCGCCTACCAGAAAAAATTAGCTGCTTTGGATCAAGAATACCAAACAGCGTTTAAAACTGCTCAAAATAAAACCTTTGTGACACAACACGCGGCATTTGGTTATTTAGCAAAACAGTATGGCTTGACCCAAGAAGCCATCTCCGGTGTTTCACCGGATCAGGAACCATCACCAGCTCGTGTTAGTGAATTGAAGCATTATGTTGAAGAACACGATGTTAAAGTGATCTACTTTGAAGAAAATGCAACTTCAAAAGTAGCTGAGACATTGTCTAAAGAAACGGGCGTGCGGTTGGAAGTTTTGAATCCGTTAGAAAGTTTGACGACAAAACAAATCAAAGCGGGCGAAGATTATATATCGGTGATGGAAGCTAATAAAAAGGCGTTACAAGAAAGTATCAAGTAGTAGAAGTTATTAAAGGGGGAATTGTGTTGTCTTATATCAAGGTAGAAGACCTTTCCTTTTACTATGACAATGAGCCGGTCTTACAAGATGTTTCGTATCACGTAGACCCAGGAGAATTTGTCATCCTAACCGGAGAAAATGGTGCCGCTAAATCGACGCTGGTCAAAGCAACATTGGGCTTGTTGAAACCCAGCAGTGGAAAAGTGGTGATCGCAAAAGAAAATACAGCTGGTGAAAAGTTAAGTATCGGTTACATTCCGCAGCAGATCGCTTCATTCAATGTCGGCTTTCCTAGTACCGTATTAGAGTTAGTCAATTCAGGACGTTTTTCTCGGGGCCGTTGGTTCAAAAAATTGACGCCACGAGATCATGCCCATGTAAAAAAAGCGTTGGAATCAGTTGATATGTGGCAGATGCGGCACAAACGGATCGGGGAATTATCCGGTGGACAAAAGCAGCGGATCTCACTAGCTCGCGTGTTTGCTAAAGATCCGGATCTTTTTATTTTAGATGAACCGACGACGGGAATGGACGAAAAGTCACGGAATAATTTTTATGAATTACTCCAACACAGTGCCCACCATCATGGCAAAAGTATTTTAATGATCACCCACGATCATGAAGATACGAAACAATATGTCGATCGGCAAATCCGGTTGGTCCGAAAGGAGAATTCGCAATGGCGTTGCTTTCATATGAATTCATGAGACGAGCTTTTTTGGCGGCGATCTTTATTGCGGGGATCGCGCCGATGCTGGGTGTCTTTTTAGTTATCCGCCGGCAGTCGCTGATGGCCGATACCTTGTCGCACGTTTCATTAGCAGGGGTGGCATTGGGTTTTTTCTTCAATTTAAATCCAACGTGGACCACACTACTAGTAGTGGTGATCGCAGCCATCATTTTAGAATATTTACAAAACATGTATAGTTCTTACTCCGAGATCTCGATTGCGATTTTAATGGCAGCTGGTCTGGCTTTAGCGCTGGTGCTGATGAGTTTGGCACCGGGGAGTTCTGCCGTCAGCATTCAATCGTATTTGTTTGGTTCGATCGTGACGATTACTTGGAGCCAAGTGATTTTTCTTGCCGTTTTAGTTGTATTGATCGGCATTTTATTCCTCTTATTCCGTCGGCCGATGTACGTGTTGACCTTTGATGAAGATACAGCGGCGATGGATGGATTACCCGTTCGACAAATGTCCATGATCTTTAACGTTGTGACAGGGATCGCGATCGCAATTATGATCCCGATCGCGGGTGCCTTGTTGATCTCAGCGATTATGGTCTTACCGGCTGCCATTGGGATGCGCGTTGGCAAAAGCTTTAAAACGGTCATCTTAGTCAGCATCATTGTCGGCTTCATTGGGATGATCGGTGGACTGCTAGGTTCGTATTATTTAGATACGCCACCGGGAGCGACGATCACGTTAGGTTTTATCGCGTTGTTTTTAATCTTGAACCTGATTCGCCAAACTGTGATTGCTTCAAGACGAAAAAAAAATCAACAAAGTTAAAATGCAGCAAAAAAACAAGCGAGGAGTAGCGTCTTATGCTTGTTTTTTATGTGTTTGTTGAGCAAGAAAATAAATAAAAGTTTAAGGTCAGCCTTTTGATCGGAATGTTCGGCTGGCATTTCTCATCTCTCAGCCATAAAAGCCGAACTTTTTTTCAAAGATTACGGAAAATGCTCGAATTTTTTCAGCAGAACCCTTATAATGAAAAACGATGAATTTTAGAATAGGAGTGAAGAATTTGAAAGTTCGCCGGAGTGAACGTTTGATTGATATGACCCAATACTTATTGGAGCATCCCCATGACTTGATCCCATTGACTTTTTTTGCCGAACGATACAGTTCTGCCAAATCATCCATCAGTGAAGATCTTGCGATCGTGAAAAAAACCTTTAAAGAAAGAGGGACCGGTTTTTTAGAAACGATTCCAGGCGCTGCAGGCGGCGTCGTATTCACGCCCAGCATCACAAAAGAACAAGCCCATACCTACATAGAATCGTTAGCTGAACGTCTGTCAGAAGAAGATCGACTGCTGCCTGGGGGGTATGTGTATCTGTCAGACATGCTAGGCCAGCCGGATCTTTTACGGATGATCGGCCGGATTATCGCCGCACTGTATGATGATAAAGAGATCGATGCTGTAATGACGGTCGCAACAAAAGGTGTTCCGATCGCTCAGGCGGTCTCTTATTATTTGAATGCGCCATTTGTCATTGTGCGTCGTGATTCTAAGATCACAGAAGGTTCAACCGTCAGTGTCAATTATGTTTCGGGTTCATCTGAGCGAATTGAAAAAATGGAACTTTCCAAACGCAGCTTGCCGCGAGGATCGAAAGTCTTGATCGTTGACGACTTTATGAAAGGCGGCGGAACGGTCAACGGGATGAAGAGTTTGATCGAAGAGTTTGAAGCGGAACTGGTAGGGATCACAGTCTTTGCTGAATCCCGTTTCAAAGGCGAACGCGCGATCAACGATTACAATTCATTGCTGTATGTCAAAGATGTCGACACAGCGACAAAAACGATCACGGTCGTACCCGGTAATTGTTTCAACGAATAAAAAATAGCGGAAGACTCAAGATCGTTAAAAATTTTGGGTCGGCCGTTTTTTGCTTTTGGCTTAAGAGTACGTTAAACTTGAAAGAGAGAAAAGTTTAGGAGTGACCAACTTGGAAAAGAGATACGCGATTATTTTAGCCGCCGGAAAAGGCACGCGCATGAAATCAAAATTATATAAAGTTCTACATCCAGTTGCTGGCAAGCCAATGGTAGAACATATCATTGAACGAGTGATCGAGACAAAGCCGGAACAGATCGTGACGATTGTCGGCTACGGTGCCGAGAAAGTTAAAGAACAATTGGGCGATCGCAGTGAATATGCATTGCAAGAAAAACAATTAGGAACGGGGCACGCCGTTTTACAAGCCGCTGAATTTTTAAAAGATAAAACTGGTACGACACTGGTGATCAGTGGGGATACACCACTTTTGACTAGTCAAACATTAGATAATTTATTTGCTTATCA
Organism: Enterococcus sp. CSURQ0835; assembly: GCF_902706605.1. Taxonomy (GTDB): domain Bacteria; phylum Bacillota; class Bacilli; order Lactobacillales; family Enterococcaceae; genus Enterococcus_A. Next base: position 160,535 of record NZ_CACSLH010000002.1, read on the forward strand.
TCAAGGGAAAAATGCTAGTGCTACGGTGCTGACAGCTCATGCAGAAGATCCGACTGGTTATGGTCGGATCGTGCGGGATCATGTCGGGATTGTTGAAAAAATCGTTGAGCAAAAAGATGCGAACGAACAAGAAGCCGCGATCCAAGAGATCAACACCGGCACGTATTGTTTTGACAATGAAGAATTGTTCAATGCATTAGCTAAGATCGGTACGTCCAATGCGCAAGGTGAATATTATTTGACGGACATCATTGAGATCTTGAAAAACGAAGGCAAAACCGTAGCCGCTTACCAAACGGCAGATTTTAATGAATCATTAGGCGTCAATGATCGGGTGGCGTTAGCTAAAGCGAATGAATTGATGCGCGAACGGATCAATCACCAACACATGGTGGCAGGAGTCAGCTTGATCGATCCTAAAACGACTTACATTGACGCAGATGTTCAGATCGGAGCAGATACTGTGATCGAACCAAATGTGCAGTTGCGTGGGACGACGGTGATTGGTGAAGATTGCCTCATCGGTGCAAACTCGAAGATCGTCAACAGCACGCTGGAAAGTAATGTTGAGATCAAAACTTCGGTTGTCGAGGAAAGTGTTGTGCGCGCATTTGCAGACGTGGGACCTTACGCACACTTACGGCCAAAAGCAGATGTCGGTCAACACGTTCATATCGGAAACTTTGTCGAAGTAAAAAAAGCGACCATCGGCGAACATACGAAAGTCGGTCATTTAACATATGTGGGCGACGCAACGCTTGGCAAAGACATCAATGTCGGCTGCGGCGTGGTTTTTGTCAATTACGATGGTAAAAACAAACACCATACAACGGTTGGTGATCATGTCTTTATCGGTTCCAGCACGAACATCATCGCACCCGTTGAAATCGAAAGCGACAGCGTGACGGCTGCTGGTTCAACCATTACCGACAACATCAAAAAAGGGGACTTAGCGATTGCGCGAGCCCGCCAAGTCAATAAGACAGGTTATGCTTCCCACTTACCATTTTAAAATCAAAATCACAGACAGCTGTCTGTGATTCAGACTGTAGACAAAAGATTCATAGAAGGTGTAGAAATCCAATTTCTACGCCTTTTTTGTACGCTCTACTATATGTAAGTTCAAAAAAAGCAAAAAAAATAAAGGCCTACTGCCTTTTGTATAACCATGTTGCTAGTTTTTTTAAATTCATGGCAGCCGCAACAAGCATCGTATGCACGGTGACTTTTTCCAAGCCTCGATACTTTGTCCAGCGCATCCTATGCTTTTCTTTCATATCTGCGAACTCACGCTCAATCGTTTCT
>NZ_CACSLH010000003.1 GCF_902706605.1 Enterococcus sp. CSURQ0835
ATCCATGCGTAGGTCCTTTTTATTGGTCTTGGATAAGTCATCCGAGAACAGTATAAAGGATTTTTTTGTACATGAATAGCTTTATAGCAATGCTTTTAATGATTTGAAGTTCTTTGCAACACTAGTGTTTTTAATTAGTTTAAAAACAAAGAAGCTTGTTAGGGCTTAAAAAAGCAAGAAATTATCCGCTAACTTGTTATACTTGACCTACCAACTCTAAAAACCGATCAGCGGCATTAGAAAAGACGCGATTTTTTTTCCAGATTAAATTTACGGTGGCGGTCAATTCCGGCTTTAAAGGTACAAAGCGTAAATTAGTCCCAGTTGTATTTATGATGCCAGCTAGACACAATGCGCTTGCGACATTTGCTTGGACGAGTAAAGAAGCATTGTAAAGCAAATTATAGCTTCCCACGATTTTTAAATTATCGCGATTCGTTCCAAACCATTCTGCTAGCTGATTATCGACTAGCGTTTGATTTGAAATCAACAGGGGTAGTGTTTTGAGCTCTTCCGGAGTCACGAATTCTTTTGTGGCTAAATCGTGTTGCTCGTTGACTAACAAGCCCCAATGATCAGGTTGAGGCAAGGGGCGGTATTCGTAAGTTTGTTTGGCGACCGGATCGATCACAAGGCCAAAGTCTAATAACCCGTTATCTAATTTTTCTAACACATCATCGGCATTCCCACTGTAAAGTTCAATCGCGATGTCTGCATGCTGTGACATTAGTTCGCAGACCAATTGTGCGATAAAACGAAACGCTTGTGTCTCACCGCCACCGATCGTAATTTTTCCACTAATTACCGCTTGTTTTTTTAAGTTAGAGGTGGTGAGATCGACCAACGATAAGATTTCTTGCCCGCGATTTTGTAAATAGATTCCGTCTGCGGTCAAAGTGATCTCGCGGTTCCCTCGTTCAAATAGTTTTACTCCAAGCTCGGCTTCTAACTCTTTCAATTGTTTAGATAATGTAGGCTGTGAAAGATGCAACACTTCTGCTGCTCGACTGATCGTTTTTTCTCGTGCGACGGTTAAAAAATAATTTAATACGCGTAGTTCCATCTGATCGTCTCCTATAGAAAAAATGCATAATCCATCATGCGATATAAGTATTAGTCAAATCAAGTATACACATTTATGCTAGAAGTGACAAAAGAAGAGGTGATAAAAATGTCAACGTTACTAGCTAAAATCAGCGGACAAGAAATTTTACCCGATTCACCCCTGTTTGAAGCAATCCAGCTAGCCAAAAACCAGAATGAACAGCGTTTAGTTGAATTGAATTTACATTATCGGACTAATGCAGACATGCGAGCCGAATTAACGGCGATCACCGGTAGAAAGATTGATCCATCAGTAGTGGTGAGTCAGCCGTTTTACAGTGACTTTGGGAAACATATCCAGTTTGGAAAACAGATTTTTATCAATCAAAATGTTACTTTTGTTGATCTGGGCGGGATTACGCTAGCCGATCAAGTGATGATTGGTCCTAACTCGCGGCTGATCACTGTTAATCATTTAGCTTCTCCCGATAAACGCCGCGGGTTATCCGTGCAACCGATCAAGATCCAAAAAAATGCTTGGCTAGGGGCTAATGTTACGGTCTTACCAGGAGTCGTGATTGGAGAAAATGCAATCGTAGCAGCTGATGCTACGGTTACTAAAGATGTGCCGGTAAACACGATCGTAGCTGGTAATCCAGCTAGAGTCATCAAAACAATCAACACATAATGTTTAGGAGGAATCAAAATGGCAATCAAAGACAAAGTAGTAATCATCACAGGTGCTTCAGCCGGGATTGGTAAAGCAAGCGCTAAATTATTAGCTGAAAAAGGTGCTAAAGTTATGTTAGCCGCTCGGCGAGAAGCAGAGCTCCAGAAAATCGTAACCGAGATCCAACAAGCAGGTGGAACAGCGGCTTATCAACTCGTTGATGTTACAAAACCGGCTGACAACGAGCGGCTGGTCACTGAAACGAAAAAATTATTTGGCCAGGTAGACGTGATTTTTTTAAATGCCGGCATCATGCCAAATTCCCCACTATCGGCGTTAAAAATCACAGAATGGAACCAAATGATCGACATTAACTTAAAAGGTGTTTTAAATGGCTTAGCTGCAGTTTTGCCAACGTTCATTGAACAAAAATCAGGCCATGTGATCACGACTTCTTCTGTTGCGGGCTTGAAAGCTTATCCTGGTGGAGCAGTTTACGGTGCTACGAAATGGGCGGTTCGCGATTTGATGGAAGTCTTGCGCATGGAATCTGCGCAAGAAGGGACGAATATTCGGACAGCGACGATCTATCCAGCCGCTATCAATACTGAATTATTAGACACGATCACCGATCAAACAACTGCAAAAGGAATGACCGAGCTTTATCAGCGATACGGAATCTCACCAGAGCGAGTGGCGAGCATCGTAGCTTTTGCCATTGAGCAACCGGCTGATGTCAATATCAATGAGTTTACGGTCGGCCCAACTGATCAACCATGGTAATTGTATTTGATTACGGCACCAAAGTTTTAAGTTATTAGGAAAAACTTTGGTGCTGCTCTGTTTTTCATAAAAGGAGAGTGAGTAAAATGGAACGCTATTTATTGAAAGATCAAGTTGCTATCGTAACGGGTGCTAGTTATGGCATGGGGGAGACGATCGCTGAATTGTTTGCAGAAGAGGGGGCTAAAGTAGTCTTAGTTGCTCGAGGCGCTGAAAAACTAAATTTAACGGTGGAGCGACTCCAAACAAAAAAATTAGCCGTCACTGGGATCGTAGCAGATGTGACCTCACTGGCGGATACTAAAAAGGTAATCAAAAAAACGCTCGCTCAATTTGGCACGATTGATATTCTAGTTAATAATGCGGGACTTGGAGAACAGACAATGATCGATGAGACAACTGATGAATGGTTGGAACAAGTTTTAGCAGTCAATGTCGCCGGGCCGACTCGTTACATTCGAGAAGTCCTCCCGCATTTTTTAGCAAAAAATGAAGGCGTCATCATCAATATATCTTCAGTTAATGGGAAACGCCCAATTTGCGGAGCAGCTTACACGGCTTCAAAAGGGGCTATCGATACATTGACTAAAAATATAGCGATCCGATTAAGTGAGACGAATATTCGCTGTAATGCAGTTGCGCCGGGAGCCACTTTAACACCGGCTCACTATGCCAATTTAGCTGGTGAGCAGCCGGGTGGGAACAAAATGTTGCACTACGGAGAAAAATATTGCAATTGGGAGCTACCAGAAACGGAACCGATTGATCAAGCCTATGCTTGTCTCTATTTAGCAAGTAAAATGGGGCGCCGAGTCAAAGGACAAGTCTTGCAGGTTTGTAATGGTGCTTTTTTATAAGTTTGAAATTTAAAAAAAGTCAGGCTTATAAAAAAAGATAAAAATTTAAAATAAAAATCTCTGCAGTAATTTTATTATTTTTGAAGCTAACTGACAGAACGGTTACGTAATCTTGAACGATACTTCCTTCGTTTTTTACTGTTTTTAGTAAAAATCTTGCGGTTGTAACTTTTTGACTGACGGTGTATACTGCCATCAAGTCAAAAGTGAGGTGTTAATTTCATGGAGAAAGTGGTAGTGGGTGCAACGTATCAAGGTGTGGATGCTAACGGTGAAAAAGTCGTTGGTGTAATTGAAAAAGAATTGACGAATACATTTATTGTCGTCGATAGCGAGATGAATCGCTATATTATTTGCAAAAAACAAAGTGCGTAAGAGGTGACTTCGGTTATCTCTTTTTTATTTTACAACTACTTATGCTACGATGGAAATAATAATTGAAGGCGGTGGCAAACAATCAAACTTATTATCCAGTTACTTTTTTTAGTCGAGGTCTTCCCAATTCTAATCGCTGGTGTGATTACAGTGATCAGCCGAAATTCGAAACGATTACTAGCTGCAACTTTTGGGATTAACAGTCAATTAGTAGTAGGCAGTGTTGGGATTATCATCCATGAGTTGAGTCATCTCATCATAGCTCTCGTTTTTGGTCATAAGATCACACGAGTCAAATTATTAGATTTTTCTCAGCGGGATGGCAGTTTAGGAAGTGTTTCTAGCACGTATGATCCTCACAGCACGTATCAAAAAATGGGGAATTTTTTGATCGGGATCGCGCCGATCTATGGTTGTTTTTTAGCGATTGTAGTCGTTGGTAAAGTTTGTTTCCCACAACTATTCCAACTGGTGCAAACTACTGGATTGACAAGTGCTTTGATTCAGCCAGCTACTATTTTTTCGTTAAAGGGGCTGATTGGAATCGGTTTATTGTTTTCGATCACCTTGGGCGGGTTTGACCTTTCCCGTAGTGATTTTGCCGGTATGGCTAGTGGTGCGATCAGCTTAACGCTCGTTTTAGTTGGGATTGGGATCGGACTGCAATCTTTCCAACTATCATTTGACTGGCACGATTATTTGACTGCCAGCATCATTTATTTTTTGTGGCTCATCGTGATCAGCTTAGTCGGAAATTTGCTAGTTCGAGGCTTGCATTTTTTAGTGAGGGGGTAAGCCTGTAAACGATTTTTACGATCCAACATACGCAATCAAAGGTTAGTTCGTGGACTGATTGGGAATTTAACTGCATCGGACATGAAACGGCAAAGCGACTTACGATTCAAGATTCTGGGTAGAAGATCATTCATCGAATCAATGATCTGCACTTTATTAATTCATAGCTAAGCAAGTCTATCAATCAGCAATTTTTTGATCAACTTGTTAAAAAGGAGTGGGGGAAATCAGATGATTGAAATTGGTGAAGCAAACGTGATTGCCCAACAAATGTCCGTTGAATTAGTCGGTAAAACGATCAACGAACTTTCTTTTGGCAATGCGGTACACAAATTTGCTTTTTTCTCAGCAGAAGAGACGAGTTATCGCAATTGGTTAGTCGGAAAAGAAATTTTAGCTAGTGAGAGTATCGGGAGCTTTATCATTTTGAAACTGCAGGATTGTCAATTGACGTTTAGCGAAGGACTGAATTTTTATTGGTTGAAAAGCTCAGAAAGTTGGCCTAATAAATACCAGTTTGGATTACATTTTTCAACTGGTAAACGCCTAGCCGTTTCAGTCAGTATGTATGGCGCGATGCTGTTACAACATGCTAGCTTGTCTGGTAATAAATATTTTCAAGTTGCCCTTGAAAAGCCTGATCCACTCAGTGAAGAGTTTACTTGGGACTATTTTAAACAACTTGTAGCAACCACAAAGCCGTCCATGAGTTTAAAAGGCTTTTTAGGCACAGAACAACGAATTCCCGGCTTAGGTAATGGAACGTTGCACGATATATTTTTTACCGCGGGGCTATTACCGCAAAGAAAATTGAATACATTAGCGGTTGAAGAGCTAGTCCGATTATATCAAGCACTTCAAACTGTTGTGACTCAAATTTCCCGTCAGGGGGGCCGTGATACCGAAAAAGATTTTTACGGTCAGAAGGGAGGCTATCAAACGCTACTTTCTCAAAAAACATGGCGCGCACCTTGTCCAAAGTGTGGAGCTGAGATCCAAAAAAAGACTTTCTTAGGTGGCACGATCTACTATTGTTTACATTGTCAAAATTAATTAACGCAAAAGCCCAATCTGTTCCAGCACATAAGCAGATTGGGCTTTTTTAGTTAGCGGGGCAACGACGGATTAAAAATATCGCAAAGAAAAATAAACTCAAAAACCAATTTCACTACAAACAATCCATCACACAGATGAAAGAAAATCCAAAAGAAGCTCTAGTGGAAATTATTCTTCTTCCGGCACTTCATTTACACTTTCCACTGACATTTTTTTAAATCGACCGTTCCATTAGGTCGAAATGGAATTTTTTCTGCTTGCAACAGTACCACTTGCTCAGGCCAATGTGGAACACAGCGACCTTGTGCATTGACCACGCGGTGACACGGATAGCGTCCATAAGTTTGTGCGTGACGTAAGACTTTGCCCACCAATCGCGCGTTTTTCGGATAGCCAGCTAACGTTGCCACTTGACCATAAGTAGCAACTGCACCCAATGGGATCTCAGCTACGATTGCAAGAATTAAAAAAGCCAAGTCTGCGTTTAACTTAGTCATGGACAACACTCACTTTCAAAAAATGTTCACTTGCGCTAATTACTTTTAAACTAGCATATGAACATATTTTTTTCAATCAAGTATGACGTGTTCAGGTATGAGTTGAATCGTTTAGGGGGAGTGTCGATTATCCTTCATGCTTTGAGAATAATGTTAGTTTTTCTCAAAGCATAGCAAAAACGATTGGATTGATTAGTACAATACAGCTCATAATGGTCAATAAATCTTAATTCAGTGTTTGCGATTTTTGGCCGCGTTTGCTAGCTTTTTTCACTGAGGAATGAATTTTCAAGCACATTTTTAGTAGTTCTTGCTACTGATTTACACAATTCAAGCCTTATAATCGGAATACTTTAGGTTTGTTCGGCAAATAAATTACTTGTCATCACTAAAAAAGCATTACATTTGACTCATAATTTGAAAATTAATTTCGAATTCCTTAGTTTAAAGTTGAAAAAATTCTTTTCGACAAATTGTAATGTTTTTGATTTGTAATCGCAGCCTAACAGTCTTTTAACAGTTTCGATTACAAAAGTTATCCTTTGTAAAAAGAACGCTCTTTTCTTAAAGTTTAAATAACGTATTTTAAATTGATAATACCTATATATCAAAATATTTTTTTAATTAAATAACGTATATCACTTTACAAAATGGTATATACCATATATAATAGAGTTACCTTCCCTATTACAAAGGAGTGATTTGATGAATCAACAAGAAGCAGAAAGAAAAATGAACCTTGAGATCCAATCCTTTCCTTGGTTCATTCAAAACTATTTTCGGAAAAAAGCTGGCGATCAATATTCTTCTATCACACTTTACGAATACGCCAAAGAATACCGTCGTTTTTTACAGTGGCTGATTCAAGATAGTTATTCAACTGCAACTGAAATCGATCAGATCACCTTGACTGATTTCAATCAGTTGTGGCCAGAAGATCTAGAATATTATAAAGGATTTTTGCTGAAGTCTCCGAAAACGTTGCCCGAAACAACGAAAGAACGCTTTGAAGAAAGTCACCGTGAATTGCCCTTACGTCAAAACGCTACGGTTCAACGGGCGATCACCGCCCTGCGTTCATTGTTTAATTATTTAGCTGATGCAATTGACCGAAAAACTGGGAAGCCTTATTTGAAATATAATATGATGCGGAAAGTTGCAAACGTAAAAGATAATAAAACAATGGCTGAACGAGGCGCTGCGATTGAAAAAAAACTTTTTTTAGATGAAGAAGCCATTGATTTTCTAGAGTTTATCGATACAAAATATGTGGACACCTTAGCTAGCCGGCAAGCGAAAGCAGCTTTCTATAAAAATAAAACCCGGGACTTAGCGATCATCGCTCTATTTTTAGGAACGGGCATGCGTCTATCTGAATTAGTGAATATGAACGTCGCTGATTTAGATTTAGAACATAGCGAAGCACGTGTCTTCCGAAAAGGCGGCAAATGGGATATGGTCGTCATTTCCTCGATCGCGCATAGCTATTTAGTCGATTATGTCAGTCAACGAGCAAAACTCTATCAACCGACTGAATTAGAGCAAGCACTTTTTCTGACTCGTTATCGCGGTAAAGCAAAACGGATTGCAGGTGGCGCGATCGAAGCAATGGTAGGTAAATATTCCGAAAGTTTTAAAATTCGCGTCTCCCCCCACAAATTGCGACATTCTGTTGCTACCCAGCTTTATACAAAAACGAACTCATTGGTGCAAGTCGCCGAACAATTAGGACAAAGCGGCACTTCCGCTACTACGATCTACACTCATATCGCTGGTAAGAAAAAACGAGAAGCGATGAATGACTTGTGGACATAAGAAAAAAGATCTGCTCACGATTTAAACGTGGACAGATCTTTTTTTATGCCAAGTTAAGATTGGTAAATTAGTCCAGACAGTTTTGAAGTGCTATAATACAAAAAAAGTTCCGCCAGTAGTTTATCGGTAAGGAGGTGCTAACATGGATTTTTTTCAATTTGATTTGAGCAGGCCCGTACTCTTTTATAAAGGCGGCGAATTTAGTACAAAAACAGCTTGGCGCCATCAGTCAATGTTTCATCAAGGCGATTATGAATTGATTTATTGCTTGCAAGGGACACTGTATTTAACAGTTGGCGAGCAAAACTTGACTGTCCAGCAACACGATCTGCTGATCATTCCACCCTTTACTAAGCTCGTTGGGTTTAAAGATAGTCCGGCGGTTGATTTTCTTTGGTTGCATTTTTTCTCTCAAACCCCAGTCAAAACGTTGCAACAATTTCCCACCGAACCACTTAGCCAGCGAGAGAAATATCAAGTCGTGTTTCCAGCACTTTTTACCGCTCCGGATCATAAACAGACGACGATTTTGTTGCATCAATTGCTGACAAAAGCGAATAATCTATTGGCAGAAGAAGAAAAAGATTTTTTACTAGCTGCCTTTTTAATCCGCTTGTTTGGCTCTTATTTGGAAACGACTAAGCAATTGGCAACTGAATCCCCGATCGAAACAGTTAAAGAATGGATTCGAGCTAATATTTCCAGTGATTTAACAGTGACAGAAATCGCGGAGCACGCACAATTAACGCCGGATCATTTAACGCGATTATTCAAAAAATACACTGGACTGACCACCCTTCAATATTTGAATCAGCAAAAAATAAAAGTGGCTCAGCTATTATTGATGAAAACCGATCTTTCAATCAAGGAAATTGCCAAAGCGGCTTACTTCAATAGTGATAAAGTCTTCATGCGGCAATTTAAAAAGGAATTTGGAAGTTCGCCAACCGCGTACCGCCACTTGCATCAAGTGATTCATCACAATAATCCTACGATCGACCCGCAGATTCCCGTACCAAAAAAAATCGCGGAACAATTCTTTCATTTGCCAGAAAACGGAAATTTAACTGAATAAAATTAGGCTAGCTAATTTAGATAATGTGTAGAAACAAAGTTTTATAAGTCGCTCTCCAAAATATATATGAATAATCATTCGATCAATCCAACGATCCCTCGACCAAATCGAATGATGGAGCAGTAAAAACTTCATCTAAGGAATTATCCCGCAAACTAAAAAAAGACCTTCTCACCAGCAAAACACTGATCAGAAGGTCTCTGTTAAATTAATAATTGACTTGCATAGCAAAATCAGGTGCGTAATATTGAGTTGAACCATACGTTACGTTTTGACCTGGTTGCGGCGCATGGATATATTGTCCATCACCAGCTGCGATTGCGACATGATAAGTGGCTCCTTGGCTACCCCAGAAATAAAGATCGCCGGCTTGGGCTTGATCAACTGAGATCACGGTCCCAGAACCTTCTTGGGCTACTGTCCAGTTGCCGATATCTTGACCGGTCACTTGTTGGTAAACATATTGAGTTAGACCAGAACAGTCAAATGAATCTGGACCTTTTGCTCCCCAAACATAAGGTTTGCCAACTTGTTGCGCAGCTGCATCAACAATTGCTTGCCCTTGGTTCGTTCCAGTTGAAGGATCAGTTGGTGTTTGACCATTATTTTCTTCCGTTACTGGTGGCGTCACTTCTGGCTGTTGTGGTTCTTCAACAGCGGGTGGTGTGACTTCTGGTTGCTGTGGTTCTTCAGGTGTTTCAGGTTGTTGCGGTTCTTCCACTACTGGCGTTTCAGGAGCTGGTGTCTCTTCTGCCACCGGTGGAACAGTTTCTTCTGCTGGAGGTGTAACTTCCGGTTGTTGCGGTTGTTCGACTTCCTCAGCTGGAGGAGCGACTTCTGGTTGAGTTTCTTCAGTCGGTTGTGAAACTTCCGGTTGTGCTACATCTTCATTTGTTGTCGGCGGTGTTTCAGCAGGCACTTCCGGCACGACGGGTTGTTGATTTTCTTCTGTTTCCACCGGAGTCGTCTCAGCAGGGGTGCTAACTTCCGGCGTTTGCATTGGACGTTCGGTTACGACTGGTGCTGCTTCTGAAGCTACGATCGAGTCTACTTCAGTTGCTGGCGCTGGTGTATGCGCAACCGGCGCTGCAACTGGTGCAGTTTGCGTCGTTAAATTCACATCTGCTGGTGCAGTTGGGGCAGCACTTTCATGAACCACTACATCTTGACCTGGATAGATCGCTTGATCGTCTAAATTATTCCAAGAAACAAAATTATTCGTTGTAATATCAAAATCATTGCTGATCGATTGGATCGTATCTCCAGTTTCAACGGTATAGTATTGTTGTGGTGTAGCTGGTGTTTCTGTTTGTGCCACTGGTGTTGCTTGATCGAAACGAGTCAAGTTATAATCACTGATTACAGCTTGGACCGCTGGTGTGACTTCGGCTGCAGTATTATTCAAATATAAAATAAAATCTTCAATTGCTTCTTGATAAGAGCTGTAAACTTTTAATTCTTTTGCAGCTTGAACTGTCCGTCCGCCTTGAACTTCTTCTTTTAACATGTTCACTGAATTGCCGTTATACTTACCTTCTAAACCAAATAAGTTATAATAAGGTGCTTGGGCAAATTCTTTTGTTCCCCAGTTACTATCAACGATCGCTTGCGCAATCACTCGTGATGCTGCATAACCGTGCTGTGAAGCGATCGGTTGAACTTCATTCACCAATTGATTAATAAAAGCATCGTGATTTAGTTGTGAACTAGTAACAGATGAATCTTGTTCAGCGGCGTCTACCCGCTCTGTCAGCACAACTGGCGCAACAACTGAACAACTTACTAATGCAGTCCCAACAATTGCAGAGCCTTTTTTGACATGGCGGAAATTGTCAAGAGCACGTTGTCTTTTACGCAACTCTTTTCTCGTAGGCCGTTTCTTTCCCATAAACACACTCCATTCGTCGATTTAAAATTAAAAAACATTTCCATGAGAGAATTATAACATAGAAAAATTTAAGCTGTTTAACGCTTTCACTTTGATTTTTCAAAAAAGAAGTTATTTTTCTTGTAAAAAAGCCTATTGCCATCGCTCCAAACACTATTGTTACGATATTGTGACAGAATTATTAATTATCCTTTACGAATTCATTAATATTTGTTTGCGTTCAGAATACAAGCAAAGGATAACGACTTGAAATTACAGTAGAAAGCAGGTCTCCAATGAAAGATTGCAAACGTAAAGCGGCACACTTACCTGAGACACCTGGTGTTTATCTGATGAAAGATCACCGAGAAAAAGTTATTTATATCGGGAAAGCTAAAAATTTAAAACGGCGTGTCAGTTCTTACTTTGTCCATAACAAAAACCATTCGGAAAAAGTCAAACAACTGGTGCAAACTATCTGTGATTTTGACTACCAACTAGTTGCGACTGAATTTGATGCGCTACTTTTGGAGTGTCAGTTGATCCACCAATATCGACCGTTTTACAATCAACAAATGAATCACTACGAAGAATACGGTTATTTTCAATTGTTAGACACCGCCCCTTATTTGAACATTTTAACAGCGTGGTCAGATCATGGTTTAATCGTTGGTCCCTTTTATAAAAAAAGTAAGATGCAAGAAGTTAAACAAATCATCAACAGTGTCTATCGCTTGACGGGACCGCTAAAATTCGCTGAAGGAATCGTCTACCCATATACGACGGAAAACGATCGCGAGCCTGAATTTCAAGCTCGATTACTTGAAATCAAAGCAACTTTGTTAGGCCGTTCTGAGATGTTACTAAAACGCGTCGAACAAAAAGTCGCCGATGCAAGTGAACGGGAAGATTTCGAAGGTGCTGCACAGTGGTGGACTCAATTTTTAGTCTTGCAACGTTTTTTGCGTCGCAACCGACAACTGTTAGCCGCGATGAACGACACGCTTTTTTTAGGGGAATTACATGAGACGCAACACCACTATTATCTTTATTTAAAAGGCGAATTACTCAGTCGAACCAGCTATAAAAGACGACCGACAGAAGAACAAGCGCTCAAAAAATTATTGCGTTCGGTCCCCAAACAGAAATGGCGATCGCTAGCGGCCAAAAAATATTTATCCAAAGAAGAAGTCGACCTCTTCCCGCTCTTTTTTAATTACTTGAATCGGCACGGAAAAATCACCAAAGTATCGCATGTCCATCCCCAATGATCTACTGCTTAATTTAGAAACCAAAGAAAAAGCATACGTAACAGTACACAAAAAAAGCGAGTCACAAGTACTCGCTTTTTTGTGCACTGAAATTTTTTAAAGGGAGAGCGGTCGATTATCTGTTTCATGAACGATCGTTCGAAAATCAGCTAAGCCTGCTTGTAAGCCGCGAATCAAAATCTCCGCTGTCCCGATGTTCGTTGCTAGCGGGATCTCATAGACATCACTAAGGCGGATCAATGCGTTGACATCGGGTTCATGGGGCTGAGCAGCTAATGGATCACGTAGGAAAATCACCATGTCCATCGCGTCTTCTGAGATCATGGCTCCGATCTGCTGATCCCCGCCTAATGGTCCAGATTTGTAACGATGAACCGGCAAACCAGTTGCTTCGATGATCCGTTGCCCGGTCGTTCCAGTGGCAAACAATTCGTGTTGACTTAAAATATCTTGGTAAGCAGTCGCAAGTTTTACGATCAGCTCTTTTTTACGATCGTGCGCAATCAATGCAATTTTCACCTATTTTCCTCCTTTGAAACGATTCCTACTATCGTTATAGCATTAATCGCTTTCAGACGCAAAGGTCTTTCCCCAGCACTTAACCAAAAAGGTCCCATCTGGTTGTTGACTTAACACGGTCAAACTAGCGTTGGGTACGATTTTTTGTTTCCGGATCTCACTGATGGGCACGCCAACTAATGTATTTAAAAGCGTTAATAGCAAGACGCCATGACTAACGATCAAAACGTTTCCGGTCGGATACTGCTGTTGGATTTTTTTGATTCCTTGAAGGCCCCGCTGTTTTAAATCAACGTAAGATTCGGCTTGGATCTTCGTAGGATCAAAACGCTCAGGATGATGAAAATAATTTTCAAACTGTGGATCTGATTGGGTCTCGGTGATCGATTTACCATCCCACGCGCCAAAATTGATTTCTTTGAAGGCGGGAGCTACTTGTAACGCGTTTGCTTGCAATGAAACATTGGGCGCTCGTAGCAGTTCTGCTGTCTGATACGCTCGTGGCTGAGGCGAAGTAAAGGCGGCATCAAATGAGACGTTGGCTAATGCGAGTCCGGTCTGCTTGATGGCCTCGATTCCAGCTGGAGTCAGAGGCGATTCAACATTGCTCCCGTTAAAACGCTGTAAGTGATTATTTTCAGTTTTTCCGTGACGCACAAAATAAAATTCAGTCATGTAAAACACTCCTTATTATAAATGGCTAATTCTAGTATAGCGCAATTAGAGGTTGAGCATTTTTATTTTGTTTGCGATATTAATACTCTTTTGATTGAAAGCTCTCATTTCCTAAATCGTCGCGCTGACCAACTGCCAAATATTACTCAAAAATTGCGTCACGTGTTGCCAAATGCCTCCTAGATTGGGTTCAGCAATAAATTGGTTGATTTGAGTGAGTGCTTGATCTTTATAGAAATAAATTAAAAATAATAACAAAATGACACCTAAGACACGCCACAATACCCGGCCAACTTTGATAATAAAGTAAATCAATAGCAACAGTAAAAGTCCTGCTAGTAATTGTTCCATCGATATCCGCTCCTCTTTTTCTCTGATTATGCCACAATTTCTAAATTTTTCATGGGTCGTAAGTCGTACTTTTCCTCTTCTGAGTTTTCACTATCTAAAAAAAACAAGAGAAAACGTTTTCTAAGATTGGAAACTTTCCATTAAGCTTCTAGGAAATTCTTAGAGCCTTTACCTTAATTTAACCTTTAGATGATTTACTCTATAGTTATTAAAAGAAAAAAGCGAGGGAATTTTTATGGCAACAGCTACACCGGTCACTGATCAAGAATTAGAAGAATTAAGTCCGTTTGAATTAAGTTTATATTTAGAAAAAAGAATCAATGAATCTCCTGATCAAGTCAGTCCGCTGTTGAATGCCGGTCGCGGAAATCCTAATTGGACCGCCCCCACTCCACGAGAAGCTTTCTTCTTGTTAGGCCAATTTGCCACTACCGAAACATTAGTCGCCGGTAGCGAACTGACCGCCGGGATGATCCAAGAAAAAGGTGGTCGGACTAAACGCTTCGAAACTTTTTTAGCGCAACATCCAAGTAAAGGCGCTGATTTTTTGAAAAAAATCTGGTATTCCGACAACAACCATCTAGGATTAAACAAAGAAGAGTGGCTGACTAAAATGCTGGATCATATCATTGGCGATAATTATCCGCATCCAGTTCGTTGCTTGACCGCTTGCGAAAAACCCATCAAAGATTATTTAGATCAAGAATTATTTGCCCAACAAAAAATTCCGTTTGATATTTTTGCAGTTGAGGGCGGGACTGCTGGGATCTGCTATACCTTTGATACATTGACCAATAACTTTCTGCTAAATAAAGGCGACAAGATTGCATTGATGTTACCAACGTTTGCGCCTTACGTTGAAATCCCAGAATTGCCTAAATACCAATTTGATGTCATCAAGATCAATGCGAAACAAACGGTCTTAGATGGCAAAATGAGCTATCAATTCCCTGATAGCCAGATCAATAAACTTCGCGACCCTGCGATCAAAGCTGTCTTTGTCGTCAATCCAAGTAACCCGACGGCCAATGCCATCTGTCAGCCGACGATCGATTTGATCAAAGAGATCGTGACCACCGACAACCAAGACTTGATGATTTTAACTGATGATGTCTATGGGACATTTGTACCTGACTTTACGTCACTTTTTGCTGAGCTACCTTATAATACGGCCTGCATTTATTCCTATTCAAAATATTTTGGTGCGACTGGTTGGCGCGTAGGGACGATCACCGTAGCGCAAGAAAATCTTTTTGATCGCTTGATCGCTGAATTACCAGCAGAAAAACGACAAAAACTGGCCGCTCGCTATGCATCGCTTGCAGCTGATCCAAGCCAGATCACTTTCATCGATCGTTTAGTAGCAGACAGTCGTGACGTCGCGTTAAACCACGCATCGGGCCTTTCTTCCCCACAACAAGTCATGATGGCCTTATTTAGTTTATATTCGCTATTAGATGAAGGGAAAGCCTACAAAAAAGAAGTCATGGCGGTCTGTCATGAGCGAGAACGGCTATTGTTCCATACATTAGGGCTAGAAGAACCCCTTGAAGAATTGGACACCGCATATTACTGTGAGATCAATTTGGAAAATTGGATTCGCAAGCGCTACGGCAAAGCGTTCGCTGAGTACATCAAAGAAGACTGGACGATCACCAAAGTACTGACCTCGTTAGCTGAACAAGAAAAATTGATGCTTTTAAAAGCCAACGCCTTTGGAAGTGCAGAATGGTCGATTCGAGTCTCATTAGCTAATTTAGCGACTAATCAATATGCTGAGGTCGGAAAACGAATTATTAATTTGACCGAAACGATTCATAACGAATGGTTAACTAAATAAGTGCTAAAGAGGAATCAAACGCGATTCCTCTTTTTTTCATTTTTAATTGTTTATTTTTGACTAAAAGAATAAATCTTTTTATGATAAAGGTGACTATTTTTATCTTAATAAGGGGGAAATTGTATGATCGATTATTACACTATCACTGCTTCGGGAATCAAACCGAGTTCAGCAGAACAAGCTAACTGGATCGTTCTTAAAGATGCCGATCACAAAGAGGTCGACCAAATGATCCAGAAATACGATCTGCCGGCCGATCTTTTCGTTGGACGTGACCAACCAGAAGAAGTTTCCCGATTTGAAAAATTAAAAGAGACCGCCCTTTCTCATTGCTATTCATTAGTCCTCATCAATTTGAACGCCGAGGCTGATGCTGAGATCGAAGACCGGCTACAGCCAGTTTCCTTTGTCGTTTCCGATGAAGTCGTGATCACTTACACGAGCGCTGATTTTATCGAAACATTGATCGAACGTCAGCAATCAAAAATCACCAGTCCAGAACGCTTGATTACATATTCCTTGTTGTCTATTTACTCGCACTTTATCAAACAATTGATGGAATTGAAAAAACGAATCGATAAACTAGATCAAGCCGCGCGCAAAACGACTGAAAACAAAGAGCTTTTCAACTTAGCTGACACAGAACGAGACATGGTCTATTTAGATCATACGCTAGACGATCAAGGTGAAACGGTTGACGCTTTGTTAAAAGATGAAGACTTTAGCAAACGATTAGCCGATGATGCCTTATTGTACGACATCCGATTGCGACAGCGTCACGCTAATAAGTTAGTCGTCGTCTATCGTGACCTCTTAGAGACGATCGGCGGATTATTTACCGATATGATGGACAACAATTTGAACCACTTGATGAAATATCTGGATTCCGCCGCGCTGGTGATTTCGATTCCAGCTTTGATCACTGGGATTTGGGGTATGAATGCCGGTGGGATGCCGTGGGAAAATTCTAAACTTGGTTTTTTAGTCGTCATGGTCATTGCAACTTTACTAGGCGTTCTTTCCGCCGTTTATTTGAGCAAAAAAGATTATTCAAAATAAAAAACTGCTGTTCCTATATGCAGGAACAGCAGCTTTTTATTTTGAATAGACTTGCCTACAAAGCTTATTTGCACCATTGAGCGACTAGAACAAATCAGATTTTCAATCAATCCCTTTCTTACAAAGTCTTCCAATTTTTATGTTGCTCAAAATAATTCGCTTCCGCAGTCGCCCGGGTAACTAATTCAGCCGGATAGTCAAAGACTTGCAATAACTTGATGGCATTGCGAGTCGTCGCTGGTCCCTCTTTGACTCGGTAATCAAATGTGATCCCCTTTTCTACGGAGACTTGTTCTTCAAAATGTAGATTATCACAGTCATTTTTCAAGATCGTCGTCAATTCGATATCATGGGTTGCGATCAAGGCCAGACAGTTTGGTTTTGTCAGCCACTTGACGACTGCTGCTGATGCCGCGATGCGTTCGATCGTATTGGTTCCTTTTAAAATCTCATCAATGAAGCAATAACATGTGTCTCCCACTTCGACTTGTGTCAACAAACGCTTGATGGCTTTGATTTCCGCTACAAAATAACTATCCCCTTCAACTAGATCGTCCTCAACAGCCATTGCACTACAAACATGACCCGACGCTAGTAAAAACTGACGTGCTGTCGTCGTGTTGATCGTTTGAGCCAAAATACAATTGATGGCAATACTTTTGACGTACGTCGATTTACCAGATGCATTTGAACCGGTAATCAAAGTCGCTTTTTTCCAAGCGATGGGA
The DNA here is from genome assembly GCF_902706605.1 of Enterococcus sp. CSURQ0835. Lineage (GTDB taxonomy): Bacteria > Bacillota > Bacilli > Lactobacillales > Enterococcaceae > Enterococcus_A. The sequence goes on from NZ_CACSLH010000003.1 coordinate 17,278, forward strand.
TTGGGGACTGCAGCAGTAACTAAAGGATGGTAGCTCTCTTGTGCTAGCACTTCATTTTTAGTTGTAAACGTCGGTTGACAAGTCAGTGGCATATACGTTCGGAAATTCAAAATCGCAAGGGCCACTTCTAACTGACCAAGAAGTTCCCAAAGTTTCACCGCTTCTGAATTGTAGACACTGATTTTTTTCAAAACATAGTTATACGAAATAAACGGCAGCATAAAAATGAGATTGAATAATTCAAAAATTATTTCCGCTTCGCTGTTCGCCTTGATTCGAAAAGAAAAAGCCCAATGCTCGATTCCTTTGAAAGCTTGGACTTGTTTTGCTATTTGTTGTTGCAGCGGTGTTTCCAGTCGGCTCAGTTTATCCGCTGATACGATCGTTTGAACTAAGTAACGCATGCTGTCTAACTCGATTTCTAAACGGAATTTTTGCGTGTAGTAAAACAAGACATTGATAAAAATACTGAGCAGTGTCAAAATTAAGCCGAGTGGCGGAAAAATAAAAGTCAAACCGATCCCAACTAATGGCAAGCTACCTAGAAGATAATACCGTCCAACGTTGCCTAACTGTTTTTTACTTCCTTGCGCTAAATAATCTTTTGAATGATTTTGATCTTGTTTACCAAGATCAGCAAATAAAGACTGGACTTGCTCTCGAAGTGCTGGGTTAGCCGTAAAAAATTGGATCAATTCTTCATATTGTTCGGCTTGGCCAAAATTATAATTTCGCAATTGCTGATACAACGCTTCTGACCCGACACTGGAATACGTCAAATTCAACTGCTGGAACACTCCCCACAGATCCAGATCCTCCCAAGTCAAATCATCTACCTTAGCATCAAACGTTTGATATATTTGCGCATTCAACCAAGCCGCTTTTAAACTTTCTTCACTATCCGATTGAATATAAGAAGCACTCTCAGGAACTTTCCCCCATTTTTGGCGGATAGATTGCGTTAATTTTACTCGTGCACGATAATGGGAGAAAACTAGTACTAACAAAAGGCCGATTGCACCGCCCAACAAAAAAATCATTTCAACTTTCATGACGGTTCCTCCTTTCATACACCGGCTGCTACTTTTGAACAAATAGTAGTCGTTTTCGTTGCGAGATTCAACTATTACGTCAACCTTTTTGACATTTTTCAGTCAGTTTTCCTCCTGCCTTTTCAACTAAAAAAGCAGCTAAGTTACTCGTTAACGAATTAAGGTTACCGAGCTAAACTTAGCTGCTTTTTTTATTTTTACTGGGCGATCGCGTACCAGCCGATCCCCTCGGCTTGCCAACCGACTCCAACTAACAGATCATTTTCGGCTTTATTCGTCGTATAATTATGAGCGCCGGCCTTCGCGTTAGGATTGTATTGACGATATAGCGGAACCGAACCTTTTGAATACCAGCCGATTCCTTCATCTTGCCAACCAAGCGTCTTTAGCTGCTCGCGCTCGCCACTATTTAAAGTATAGTGATGATCGCCGGCATTTGGATTATACAAGCGATAGACTGGGATACCAGTGCCAGTTTCGGGCGCGTACCAACCGATCCCTTCATCTTGCCAGCCGACTTGTTTCAGTTGATCGCGTTCATTACGATTGCGAGTATAGAAGTGTTCACTAGAATTAGGATTATACAAGCGATACATCGCAACCGGTTTTTCACCTGCTGTACTAAACACAGTCAAGTTTTGATCAACGATTTGTGAGACTGGTGTCGCATCTAACATTTTTCCGTAAGTTGCTAAGTACTGATCTAATTCAGTGATCGAAACGTTTCGATCATGATTTGCATCAGCGTTTAAGTAACCATTCGCTCCGACTTGTGAACTATCAAAGTACGCTTTCATAAAAAAGCCGTAATCTTCTGTCATGTATGAATCTTGGTCTTTACTACAAGCCGCAAACACATTGTATTTTGAATTCATAAATTCACCTGAACGAGCTTGGACTTTCGGTGGCTCAAAAGTATTGACAAAATTACGTGCCATCTCAGCTCGTTGGATCAATCCACCTGATTGACACGCATCAAGTACGATCACAAAATGTCCTTGGTAACGATCCAGTAATGTTCGTAATTCCGCAAACGTGAAATCCAAGATCCCGTCTTTTTCACCATGAGCACTCATTAATAAATAGTTGACATCATCGGCTTTGGCGTGTGAAAAAACACTATCTAATCCTGCGATTACAGCTTGTTTAGACTGATCGGCATCCATGATCTTATAGGCGGTATAGGGGGCTTGGGGATTTGAAAATTCTTTTTCCGCCATTTTGATCTCCCCGGGAGCAAGCGAATCGGTCCCGTAATTCCGATTGAAATACACCCCGTAACGGTCAGCCGCCGAAGCTAAAACTGCGGTTGAAAAAAGCAAACAGAACACGAGCACTGCCAGACCGACAAACGGATAGTACTTTATTTTTTTAGTCATTTCTTCTCCTTTTTCTACGAGCTTCATCAACTCAGAATTTAAAATTACACTTCAAATTTTACCGTGGTTTTTTAAGAAGTCAATCTTTAAGAAAAAAGTTACTATTTATTGAGCAGCTCAATAATTGAGTGAGTTTCGAACGCTCATTCATAAAAAACTTTTCAAAGTGTTTTAAACGTTCCCTTCAAAACCAACTCGATCCCCACTGAACTTGCTTTTCCTTCAGAAAAAAGAAGTATTTAGTCGGCTCCCTAAATACGCTTCGACACTATACATAAAGGAGTCAGTCGGATTATACAAAAGCTTCCCGTCTTTTTTTAAATAATAGTGAAAAAGTGCTTCTTCGAATAGATCGGTAAACCCTAAGCCACTTGCTAAAAAACTTGCCTCGTCAAAAAATTCGATCATGTTCCTTACCTCAACTATTTTTTCTCAGTATAGCATAACAGATGGCTTTTTTATCTTTTTGCAGCTTCATTTTGATCTGAATGATATTTTTGTTGCAGGATCACTAGTTGACTCTTATCAAATCACCTTATTTCGAAGTGAATTAGTTCACGAAGCGCGCCAACGTTACTAAAAAAGCAACACCTGCCAAATAAACTTTGACAGGCGTTGCTTCAAGCCGTATGCGAGCATTGAGATTCGAAAAACGTTAAAAAGATTTATCAGTGAGACGAGAGTTTTTTTAACGTTTTTACCTTCCTCAATGTCCTTTTTTCTTTTCGCGCTTTTTAGCTTGTTTTTGCTGGAAACGTTTGGACTGCTCGACTTGCTTGTTAGCTTTCTGGCGTTTAGCTTTAGCTTGTTTTTGAATCGCATAAGTTTCTTGTAAAGCCATTTGCGCTTTAGTTGAATAGACTGGTCGCTTTTTTTCTTGATTGACTAGTCATTGCAAACGTTTGGGATTGATCCGTTTAACTTTGGTGATTTGTTTTTTTTGCTTCACACTAGGCGTTACGGCTAATAGTTCCGGTAACGTATGGTTGACAAACGCGAGCACCTCGCCAGCTTTGGGTTCTGCGCCAAAAATATATTTGACGACTTTGACTGTTTCGTTGTCTGTTGCTTCAATGAGTCCACACCAAAAACTGCCGTCAAAAAAAATCGTCAGTTTCATGTGAATCCCCTCCTTTAATTTTATTCCACTACACCGGACGACCTGGAGGGAAGGTTACTGACACCACTTAGATGCTCCCGGACTACCAACCGAGATGTGTTTTTGTGCAATGTTTGATGCTAGCTAGCCACTCAAGAATACGAAAAAGTACATAAGCTGTCAAATGAAGACTACCTTCATCTGACAAAGAGCCCAATTCATTGCTTCACTCACAAAAGTCGGCTCGATAGTCTTTCACGTATTGCGCAAATGTAATTGGCTCACGTCCCAATACATCCTTAACTGTCGAAGTAACAGTTTTGGCATTTCCTAACTGGGTGATCAAATACAGCATCACCATCACGTTGACATATTCTTTTTCTATTCCCCGTTGCAACATCACGCGACGAAATTTTAATAAACTAGGCCGACTGTAAGTCACAGTAAAAGGTAAAATATCGCTCATGATCTGACTAACTTTTTGATAGGTCAACGCTTCTGCTCCTGTGATCGCTAATCTTTTCCCTAGATAAGCAGGATCCGTCAAGCAAGTTGCCGCTACTGCTGCGATATCACGAGTGTCAATAAAGCTCGTTTTCGCGTTCCCCGCCGGGATAAATAAATCGTGCCGTTCTTTGAGATCGAAGCGGTGCGTCGTATTGAGATTTTGCATAAAAAAACTAGGCCGAATAAAAGTAGATGGAATCGCTAATGCCTCGATCTTTTTTTCAATCTTGTGGTGAGGAGTCATGGGATTTTTTTCAACTCCTAACAGCGAAACAAACACGAGTTGCTTGATCTGGTGTGCTTTAACTTCCGCTAAAAAGGGAAACATGTCGTGCTTAGGGTCGGCTAATTGCGGTGGCCGAACGAAAAAAACTTTTGCAATACCAGCTAATGCTGTTTCAAACGTTGCCGGCTGTAAAAAATCAAATGGCCGGCATTCCACGCCTTGTGCTTGCAACGCCGGATGTGGCTTACGAACGCCCGCTACGACTGTTTGGTTTTGTTTTTGTAATTGTTCAATCAATGGCCCACCGATATTTCCGGTAGCTCCTAAAACTAAAATTTTTTCTGTTCTCATAACTGCTGCTCCTCCAATTTTTGTAAGACCTGTCGTAACAGTTGTTCTTCTGCTGGTGCTAATGCCTGCATGAATTGGGTTAAAACGTGATCGCTGATTTCTTTTGCTTGTTGATAGCGGCTTTCGCCTTGTGTGGTCAAACTTAAATGAAATAAACGTTTATCGTTGGGATCTTGCAACTTCGTAATACAGTCTTTTAAAACAAGCCGCTTAACGATTCCTGAGACAGTCGGCTTATCCATTCCTAGCGCAATGCTCAATTGATTGACGTTACTCGATTGGATCTTCAACTGCTGTAGCACCGCCCACTGTTGGACGGTGAGGTCTTCTTTTGTCAAAGCCAGTTGCAATTGATATTTTAAACTACGAGCAGTTGCCATCAATAAATAACCTAAATTTTCCATTCTTCACTCCTAAATTAGTTAGTACACTAACTATAATTTCAAAAAACAGACGAGTCAAGTACTGACTGCGTCCATTTTTTGAAATTTATCGTTTACTAGCTATCTAACTTCCCCAAAACGTCGATTAAAATAATTTTCTAATCGCGTCTGACCATTTCCAATCGCAAGACAGAGCAACCAATAGATGACCGCCACTAAGACATACATCGACATATAATCAAAGGTTCGTCCACCAATGATTTTGGCTTTTTGAAAAATATCTGGCACGGTAATCATGGCAGCCAGCGAGGTCCCTTTAACTAAATCCATCGCTACATTACTAAGCGCCGGGATCGTCAGCCGAAACGCTTGAGGCAAGATCACCCAACGAATGGCTTGAGGAAACGTTTGGCCTAACGCGTAAGCCGCATCCCATTGTCCGGGGTCGACTCCCGCTAACGCCCCTCGGTAAATTTCACCGATAAAAGCACTGCTAGTCAAACTAAAACAAAGGATCGCAGCTACTAAAGCTGGTAGTTGATAAGGCAAACCAAAGTAAAGTAGAAAAAGCAACACCAGTGCCGGCACTCCCCGCAAAAATGAAATATAAAAACGAATGATCACTTTCAAGCCTTTGTTCGGTAATAAGCCTAAGATGGTTAGGCTCAGCCCAATCAAGTTGCCTAAAACAAATGCGGCCAAGCTGATGCCTAACGTATAAATCAATCCGCTTAAGACAAATCCCACTGAATCGATCATCAATGAGAGATCAAGTGTTGGGATATACATTAGTCTGGCGTCACCGTTTTAGTAATCTTCTGTTTTGGTTTAACCGAAACATCCGTTTTGAAATAGTTTTCCGAGATTTTTTTCATCGTTCCGTCTTTTTCCATTTTTGCTAATGTCTGATCGACTTTTTTTCGTAACTCATTATGCCCTTTCACGAATAAGAAACCAGAATGATTGGCATTGAAGTAAACATCTTTTAAAATTTTAACGGGGATCTTAGGTAATGCACTGACCGACATTTTTTGTAAGTAGTAATCATTTAAAATGACATCGGTCCGGCCATTGGCAACGTCTGTCAAATATTGATCATTAGTAGCGTTGTCATAGGTCACTGGTTGGGCGCCATATTTTTCAGCGATCTTCATATAGCTTGTATTCGGTTCGCCAGCGGCCTTTTTCCCTTTTAGATCTTTTAACGAATGAATGCCGGAATCATCACTTTTTCGAACGATCATACTATCAAACGAATATTTGATGGGATCAGAGAGCTGGAATTGTTTAGCTCGCTCACCAGACAAACCAAAATCATTAGCTGCGAAATCAGTTTCTCCTCGTTTGACCGAAGCAATTTGACCATCTACATTATATTCTTTAAATTTTACTTTGACGCCTAAGCGTTTGCCGACTTCTCGAGCGACATCTACATCATAACCGATCAGTTTGTTAGACTCACTATAATAAGAAGAAGGAAAAAGTGTGCCCGAAGTTGCGATCGTTAGTTGCTGTTTTTGCTCTACTTTTTTCCAACTGGTATCCGTCTTCGTTTTTCCTTCAGCTAAATGACCGAAAGCTCCCACAGACATCACGCTTACAGCCAAACTTAAAATCAATCTCCCTTTTTTCATCTTGTCTCCTCCTAATTTTGATACGCTTTTGGTAATTTAAATTTCCCGGCAGTTTCAAAGAGCTCTCCGATCGTAAACAACAGATCTTCTCGGCCTTTCGCTGCCATGAATTGAATCCCTAATGGTAAGTGTTCTTTTGTCACATAAGTCGGTAAGCTGATTGCCGGTTGTCCCGTTAAATTAGCTAACTGCGTATAAGGCGTCAAGGTCAAACTTTTTTCAAACATCGCGTAAATCAAGTCTTCACAAGCCGCCGCTGAAAGTTCTTCGGCACGAGTTAGTTGCTGTCGAATCGAATCACTTTGCAAATCAGTCGCAAGCTTAGGAGCTGGAAAAGCAGTCGTTGGACTCAAAAAAAGATCAAACTCGTTAAATAATTCTTCCATTACAAAAGCCGCTTGATCCCATTTTTGCAAAGCTATACTGTACTCGGCCGCTGAAAGTTTTAAGCCCGACTGATAAATGCCCCAGCTCATCAATTCCATGTCTGATTTGGTAACAGTTCGTTGTAAATTAGTTTGAATAGTTTGAAACATCGCCGCAGTTTCCGCACCATTCATCTGATAATAACTACCGATCAACGATTTACCATCTAACGGATAGTGGATCTCTTTTACCGTATGGCCAGCTGCCGCTAAAAAATCAACAGCTTCATTTACGGCAGCGACTGCTGCAGCAGAAACTTTTGTCCCAACTGGTGATGTCAGACAGACCGCAATTTTTAACGGCCGACTCATAACTTCAGGCGCTTGCCATTCCACTTTTGGCGCTTGGTAAGGAGCCGCCGGATGTTGTCCTCTAAGTGCATAAAATAAAGTTTTTGTATCGCGCATAGAAACCGTCAACGCAAAATTGATCGCAGCACCTTGCCAATCACGCCAACCATCAGGGCCGGTGGGAATCGTACCCCGAGTCGGCTTCAATCCGATCAGACCACAAAACGAAGCTGGGATTCGAATCGAGCCGCCACCATCACTAGCTCCGGCAATGGGGAAAATCCCTGCCGCCACACTAGCTGCCGCGCCACCGCTAGAACCACCAGGAGAATAGTCAAGGTTCCACGGATTTCGTGTAGCCCCGTAAAGTACAGGATCGGTCACATTTTTAAACCCAAATTCCGGCGCGTTCGTTTGACCAAACGGTGTCAAGCCACTTTTTTCTAAAGCCCTTACAAAATGATTGGTCACGGTTGCACGTTGTTCTTTAAACAATCGGGAGCTAGAGGTTGCTAACCAGCCCGCTTTGTTTTGGCCTAATATTTTTAACGGAATCGGCAACCCGGCAAAAAGTTCGGACTGTTGTGGCTGAACGTCAGTTGCAGTTGGTGTTTGTTCCAAGGTTACGAAAGCATTTAACACTTGTTGGTCTTGTATTTTTTGTTTCATTAGCGCTATTAATTCTGATTGTTGCAGCTTTTTATTCTTCAACAAGTCGGCATAATAAAGCCCGTCTTTCATATCCGCCCCTCCTTAAATTTTCTTCTCTGTATTATTACCACATCTTACAAAATATAACAACTGTTAATAGTTGATTCATTTATTTTATTTTTTAAAATCGCGCGATTCTAAGACTGCTAGCGTTAGCGTTTGGCTATATTAAATTTTCAGCTGATCAAAAAGATACAGTTTTCTAACTTTGTTACACTCTGGATAAATTTCTTAAAATGTGAATGCTGTGACTCGCACCTGGTCCTCAGTGCTAAAAAAATACAGCCACTAAACTGGGCTGTATTGATCCGTTTATTTGTGAGTTCTTTGGCATTCCTTGAAGGAAAATTGGTAAAGTAAAAGCTGGTTGTTTAGTAGGTACATTTTATTTTAAATACGCCGGAATTCGTTGTTTTTCAAAAGCTGTGATTTTTGCTTCGTCTTTTAAAGTGAGTGCAATATCATCCAGTCCGTAAATCAGTTTCTTTTTCCAAGTAGCATCAATGTCAAATGAAAAAATTTTCTCTTTCGCTTTAATCAATTGATTAGGTAAATCGATCAAAATCGTCGTCTTTGACGGTAGTTCAGCTAAATACTGCCGTTCTTTTTTAGGTAAACGAATCGGCAATAATCCATTTTTCGTTGCATTCATATAAAAAATATCACTAAAGCTACCAGCGATTACGGCTTTGAATCCATAATCCGCCAACGCCCAAGCTGCGTGTTCTCGCGAAGAGCCTGAACCAAAGTTATCACCGGAAATCAAAATCGATGCGCCTGCGTACTCTGGCCGATTTAAAATAAAATCAGGATTCAAACTACGATCAGTCAAGTAGCGCCATTCATCAAATAAAAATTCACCAAAGCCGGTTTTTTCGACTCGTTTCAAGTAGCCTTTCGGAATGATTTGATCAGTATCAATATTATCATTTAACAAGGGGACACTTTGCCCCCGATGTTTTTTAAATGTCTCCATTAGTTCGCCTCCACTTCAGTTTGTTTCACTATCGTTCTCACATCAACAAAATGACCATGTAATGCCGCCGCTGCAGCCATCGCAGGACTACACAGATGTGTCCGAGCATGTTGACCTTGTCTTCCTTCAAAATTACGATTAGAAGTTGATGCACAATGAACAGATTCAGGTACGCGATCAGGATTCATCCCTAAACACATCGAACAGCCTGGTTCCCGCCATTCAAATCCAGCTGCTTTAAAAATCTGATCCAGCCCCAGCTCTTCTGCTGCCAGTTTAACCGGACGTGAGCCAGGTACGACTAATCCAGTGACCCCTGGCGCAATGTGTTTACCTTGAATAATCGCCGCCGCTTCTTGCAAATCAGAAAGCCGACCATTCGTACAAGAACCAATAAAAACATATTGGATCGGGATATCTGCTGGCTGATCCCCCGGTGCTAAATCCATATAACGGTAAGCTCGCTCATCATTCAAGTCACGAATAGCGGGAAATTTTTCCGTGAACGCGACGCCCATTCCTGGATTAGTTCCCCAAGTCACATAAGGCGCCAAAGTTGTAACGTCTAATTCGATGACGCGATCAAAGGTTGCATCAGAATCTGTTTTTAATGTCTGCCAATCAGCAGCCGCTTCCGCAAAATCTGTCGGTGCATATTCGCGGCCTTTTACATAAGCAACCGTTTTTTCATCTGGTGCGATCAATCCCATTTTCGCGCCGCCTTCAATTGCCATGTTGCAAATAGTCATCCGTTCTTCCATTGATAACGCAGTGACCACATCACCATAAAATTCTAGTGCATAGCCGACTCCAAAATCGACTCCGTTTTGAGCGATCAACGCTAAAATGATATCTTTCGCGTACACTCCGTGCGGCAACTTTCCGCGAATATGAATCCCCATCCGCTTCGGTTTTGTCTGCCACAGTGTTTGAGTCGCAAAAACATGTTCCACTTCGCTAGTCCCGATGCCAAAAGCTAACGCGCCAAACGCCCCGTGAGTAGCTGTGTGGGAATCTCCGCAGACGATCGTTTTTCCTGGTTGCGTCAATCCTGTTTCTGGCCCAACCATGTGCACGATTCCTTGTCGTTTGCTACCATTTTTGCATAAAGTGACATTGAATTCTTCACAATTTTCCTGTAACGTATCGATTTGATTTTTAGCGATCTGGTCATGAATCGTATGAATATCTTTAGTTGGGATGTTGTGATCCAGCGTCGCAAATGTCTTATCCGGACGGCGCAACATTCGTCCCGCTTCACGAATCCCTGCAAAGGCTTGCGGCGAGGTCACTTCATGGATCAAATGTAGATCAATATACAGTAATTGTGGTGTGCCTTCTGCTCCTATAATGACATGACGCTCCCATAATTTATCAAATAATGTTTTTCCCATCTGCTTCATCTTCTTTCAATTGTTTGATGACGGCTGCTGTAAATTCAGTTGTTTTAGCGGTTCCGCCTAGGTCTTTTGTCAGCACACCGTTTCCTAATACTTCATCACACGCTTGCTCGATTTTTTCAGCTGACGTTATCAACCCAAAGGATTCTTTTAACATCATCGTTACTGAGTAAATCATCGATAAAGGATTTGCTGTATCAGTTCCTGCAATATCTGGTGCTGAACCGTGGATTGGCTCATAAAGTGATGGCCCGTTGATACTGTGACTACCGCTGGCTAACAAGCCTAATGAACCTGGCAAAACCGAAGCTTCATCGCTTAAAATATCACCAAAGAGATTTTCCGTTACAATCACATCAAATTCTTCTGGCTGAGCAATGATTTTCATAGCAGCTGAATCGACGTATTGATGTTGTAACGTACAGTCTGGATAATCTTCCGCCACTTCTTCTGCGAGCTGTCGCCAAAGTTTGCTGGTAGCTAAAACATTTGCTTTATCAACGGAAGTCACTTTTTTCTTGCGAGTCCGAGCGATCTCAAAAGCTTTTTTTAAAATCCGTTTGATTTCATCTGCTTGGTACGTATTCGTATCTAAAGCAGAGGTCTCCGTTCGTTCTCGTGGGGTTCCAAAATAAATCCCGCTAGTCAATTCTCGTACTACGATAAAGTCAGCTTTTTCTGCGATTTCCGCTTTTAAAGGGGAAAGTTTGCTTAGTGCAGGAGTTACTTTGATCGGTCGTAAGTTGGCAAACAACTGTAACGCCTGACGCAATGCTAGTAACCCCATCTCCGGCGTCCTTTTAGCTTGTTCCCAATTAGGTCCGCCGATCGCAGCTAATAAAATCGCGTCAGCCGTTTGACAAGCCGACAAGGTAGCTGGTGGCAAAGGATCAACAAAATGATCGATCGCGATTCCACCGAAGTCAGCAGTGGTGATTTCAAAGGACAGTTGATCTAGTTCACTGATCGTTTGTAATACCGCAAGTCCAGCTGCCATAATTTCTGGTCCGATCCCATCTCCGGCTAAAACTGTGATTTTTTTTGTCATGATTTATGCTCCGATCTGCTTGAATTTTTCACTAGCTTCGACATACGCTTTCGCTGATGCTTCCAAGACATCAAAATCGATTCCAATACCATAAACAGTTTGTTGGGTTGCCGGATTTTTCAGTGCAACATGGACTTCCGCTTGAGCATCTTCTCCACTAGTCAACGCTTGGATTTCATATTGCGTCAAGACCGGTTGCTGTTCAAAAATAAGATCGATCGAATTGTAAATGGCTTGAATACTGCCCGACCCGATCGCAGATGCCGTTTTTGTTTCACTAGTCTCACCTGCTGCTGGCTGGATCGAGACGATCGCGCCTTGAAACCCATGAGATGCATATTGCAATTGAACCGTTTTAAGACAGGCTACCGCTTCTGCTTTTCGCGTTTGGTCGGTTACTAACGCAATCAAATCAGTATTATCGATTTGTTTTTTCTTATCAGCCAACACTTTGAATTTCTTAAATGCCAAATTCAGTTCTTCTGCCGTCAAGGTATAACCTAGCTCAACCAAGCGGGCATTAAAAGCATGACGGCCAGATAATTTTCCTAGCGGTAGCGAGCTTTGTTCTACTCCGACAAGTGCCGGTGTGATGATCTCGTAAGTTTCCGGATTTTTCAAAAAGCCATCTTGGTGAATACCCGATTCGTGTGCGTAAGCATTTCCCCCGATCACTGCTTTATTTTTTGGAATCGACATTCCAGAAAGCCGCGCGATCAAGTCACTCGTTCGTTTCGTTTCTTTCAAGTTGATGTTGGTTTCGCATTGATAAAAGTCTTTCCGGATATGCAGTGCAATGGCAACTTCTTCCAAAGCGGTATTCCCTGCTCGCTCGCCAATCCCATTTACCGTTCCTTCTACTCGACTGGCACCATTTTCAATCGCGGCCAATGCATTGGCTGTTGCCATTCCCAAATCGTCATGACAATGAGAAGAAAAGATGATCTCTTGTTCACTTTGGATATTTTCCAGCAAATATTTAAAGATCGAACCAAATTCAGTGGGATTAGAATAGCCGACTGTATCAGGAATGTTGATGATCGTCGCTCCAGCATCGATCGCAGTTTGAACAGCTTGTAATAAAAACTCGCGTTCCGTCCGGGAAGCATCTTCTGGTGAAAATTGGACTTTTTCAAACCGCTCGCGAGCATAACTGACATGCGTTTTGATCGACGCCAAAACTTCAGCTGGTGTCATCTTCAATTTATCTTTCAGGTGAACTTCACTCGTTGCGATAAAAACATGGATCTGAGGAAAGTTTGCGCCTTTCAAAGCCTCATAAACTCGATCGATATCTTTTTTCTGACAGCGGGCAAGCCCGGCAACGGTCATCTGATCCACTGCTTCCCCAATAGCTTTTACTGCTGCAAAGTCCCCCGGCGAGGCGATGGGGAAACCGGCTTCGATCGTATCGACGCCCCATTTTTCTAATTGTTTGGCAATTTGAATTTTTTCTTTTGGATTAAAATTGACTCCTGGTGTTTGTTCGCCATCTCTTAGACTTGTATCGAAAAATTGAATTTTACGCATCTTATTTCCTCCTCAAAAGTTGATCAGTCATTTGAACACTTGAATTTAGCAATAAAAAAAGCACCCCACGAAGTTATCTACTTCATGCAATGCGAATAGGCCCCTATTATTTTCTGACGAAAAATAATCCGGGACCTACGATAATAATAATAAGTTTTGAAAGTTTTTGTTTTTTCTCATAACAAACACTCCGTTTTATTAGATTTATGTAATCATAGGCGTTTTAAAATTAAATGTCAAGGGTATTTCGAATTTTCTGAATTTTTATGTTGAATAACAAAAGATAATCAAGCAGCCTCGTAGTCACTCCTTTTTTGCTTGATTATCTTTTTGATTAATAGGATTTAAACGACTGCTTTTTCAACGATTTCTTCTATTTCTGTCGGTGCTTCCTGCAAGGTTCGATTACGCCACCAAGAAGAGAGGATCGAACCGGAGATATTATGCCAAATCGAAAAGATCGTCGATGCGATTGCCGCCTGCGGAACGAAAAATTTCATGGCTAAAGTAGCGCCTAAAGCCGAATCTTGCATGCCGACTTCAAACGTGATCGCCTTTTGCTGGGGTTTATTCAAATGCATGACTTTAGCAAAGGCATAGCCTAACGTGTAGCCTAACAAGTTATGCAACATAACAACTGGTACGATCAGTAATGTTTCCACATTCGTAAATTGGGAATGGTTAGCCGAAAATACTGCTACAATGATCAGCAAGATCGCAACTTGTGAGATCAAAGGCGTCACATGATTGATCCGATCAACTTTATGACCAAAGATCGTATGCACGATCACTCCTAAAATGATTGGTATTAAGACGATTTTCATTGTATTTAAAAACATTTGGCTCGTAGGAACATCGACGTACTTACCTGCTAATGTCGAGACTAACAATGGAATCATCACAGGTGCCAACAAGGTTGATAGAAAGCCAATCGATACATCTAGCGCTACATCTCCACCAGCTAAATAAGCCATTACATTAGAAGAAGTACCAGAAGGACAAGAACCAACTAAGATAACACCTACTGCTGCTGGACCACTTAAATGGAATAAATGAACTAAAAGGAAAGCTAAACCTGGCATAATGACATAGTGGGTGACAGTGCCTAAGATGACTGGGACCGGATTTTTTCCGATTCGCTTGAAGTCGTCTACTCGTAAACTAAGCCCCATCCCAAATAGGACGATCATCAATAAATAGGACGTAAACGGTGCAATCCCAAGACCTGGCTGGGGTACAAAATAAGCAAAACCCGCTAGTAAAATGACTAATACCGTAAAATATTTGGAGACAAAGCGACTCATAGTTTCTAGTACTTTCATTAACTTTCCTTCTCTCTTTTTAATTTAAATTTATTCCGGCAACTGCATCACACCTCCTGTATTTGCCGATGTAACTAAAGCAGTATATCGAGCTAACCAGCCACTTTTCACTTTAGATCGAAACTTCGGTAAAGTGGCTTGCCGTGCAGCTAATTCTTCTGCCGCGACATTTAACTGTAAGGAACGATTAGTCAAATCAATCATGATTTCATCATCATCTTTAACAAGCGCTAAAGGTCCACCGGCAGCTGCTTCTGGTGAGATATGACCGACTGCGATTCCGCGCGTCGCACCAGAAAAACGACCATCTGTTATTAAGGCAACATCTTTTCCTAACCCACGTCCAACGATACTAGAAGTTGGGGCTAACATTTCTGGCATACCAGGACCGCCTTTTGGTCCTTCGTAACGAATGACAACGACATGTCCCGGTTGAACCGTATGATCATCGATGGCTGCTACCGCTTCATCATGAGAATTGAAACAAATTGCCTTACCAATAAAGACTTTGACAGTCGGATCAACTCCGCCAACTTTGATGACTCCGCCAGCTGGTGCTAAGTTACCGTATAAAACGGATAAGCCGCCAACGATGCTATATGGATTTTCTTTTGAGTGAATCACATCAAAATTATTGATCTTTGCTTTTGCTACATTTTCTCGTAAAGTTTTCCCGGTCACGGTTATCCGATCGGGATGTAGCACATCTTCTAAATCGATCAATTCTTTCATGATCGCTGGAACCCCACCTGCTTTCTGAACATCATGCATAGAATAAGCAGAAGAAGGTGCGACTTTTGAGATATAGGGAACTTTTTCTGCAATTTGGTTGATCCGTTTTAAGTCATACTCGATCCCGGCTTCATTTGCGATCGCTAACGTGTGTAAGACTGTATTCGTAGAACCGCCCATCGCCATATCTAGGGCAAAGGCATCGTCAATCGCTTCTTTAGTGACGATATCTCGTGGCTTGATCTGTTTTTTAACTAGTTCCATTAATTTAAATGCTGATTGGCGAACTAATTCCCGGCGTTCTTCCGAGACCGCTAATGTCGTCCCGTTGTAAGGTAAAGCCAAACCTAAAACTTCCAGTAAACAATTCATTGAATTTGCGGTAAACATCCCCGCACAAGATCCACAAGTCGGACAAGCATTTTGTTCCATAAATCGAAATTCTTCTGGGGTCATCTGCCCCTCTTTAAAAGCACCAACGGCTTCAAACATAGAAGACAGGGTCGTTTGATGCCCTCGTGGATCAACTCCCGCTTTCATCGGCCCGCCAGAACAAAAAATCGCTGGAACATTTGTCCGCATAGCTGCCATCAGCATGCCAGGAGTGATTTTGTCACAGTTAGGAATGTAAAAAACACCGTCAAACCAATGAGCATTGATCACTGTTTCAGCTGAGTCAGCGATCAATTCACGACTAGGCAACGAGTAGCGCATCCCGATATGTCCCATCGCAATCCCGTCATCTACTCCGATCGTATTGAATTCAAAAGGAATCCCACCAGCTTCTTTGATCGCTTCTTTAGCCACATCAGCTAACTCCCGTAAATGCACATGACCTGGAACGATATCGATATAAGAATTACAAATAGCAATAAATGGTTTTTCCATATCATGATGATTTTTGACTTGGCCTGTCGCATAGAGCAAACTTCTTGCTGGCGCGGCATCGATTCCTTTTTTGATTTGATCACTTCTCATACATTGCACCTCATTTTTCCACTTCCAACTAATTGAAAAAGCATCCCACTCAATTTGAATGGGATGCTTTCACGTCCCATTCAATAACAAACAGGAGTTCAACGATATGTTTCATTCGTTCTAAGTCCTTGATTTAATAATTAAAATGACGACTAAATTTTGTTTTGTTTGCATGAGAAGCGCTCCTTTTGATTAGAGTAAAATGTGAAATTTATTTTTTTCTAACTTTAATCCTCTGATGACCACCTGTCAACCTATTTTTGCAAATTTTCTGAACTTAATCCCCCTCTAAAAAAATTAAAGCTAAATGATAATCAAATGGAAACTTGACAAATAAATTCTAAGTGTTATGATTCAAAACAACTTCATAAATTATCCGTAGATTTGGAAAGTACACTTGAAACGTTCTCAGCGAGGCTCTGGTTGGTGCAAAGAGTCAACGAGCAAAGTCGAAAAATGGCCAATGAGGATCTTTTGGCGATAGGTAGTCAAAAGCGAATGAGTCCTTCGTTACTAGGACCGCCGATCTCAAGTTTGATGTCGGAATAAGGGAAAATCTAATTTTCTGAAAAAAGGTGGTACCACGAAGTTTCGTCCTTTTACTAGTTACTAGTAAAAGGGCTTTTTTTATTGGCCTGAATCACGGATAAAAATAATAGGAAAAGAGTGATAGTATGAGCAAGAATCAAATTCCATTTACCGTCGACCAAGTAGGTAGTTTTTTACGACCAGCTAGCATCAAACAGGCACGAATCGATTTTACAAATAAAAAAATCACTTCCGAACAATTGCGTAAAATTGAAAATACTGCCATCAAAGAGCTAGTTCAAAAGCAAAAACAAGTTGGCCTCCACGGGATCACGGATGGCGAATTTCGTCGCAGCTTTTGGCATTTAGACTTTTTAGAACATCTAAATGGCCTGGAGGGGTATGTCCCTGATCATGGTTATAATCAACATTTTCATGGAAAAGCCGCACCTAGTTATAATGTACGAGTCGTAGACAAAATCAGCTTTGATCAGCATCATCCTTTTTTGGCTGACTTCGCTTATTTGAAATCGATCGTAGAAGTTCCTGATGATCCATCCATCGCTAAAGCGACGATCCCTAGTCCAACGATGATCTTACGCCAAGAATTGTTAGCTAATGATGGCTCTACCAAGATCCATGAAATCTATCCTGATTTAACCGAGTTTTATCATGACCTAGCAGTTACCTACCACGATGTGATCGCAGCCTATGCCAAATTAGGTTGCCGTTACTTACAATTTGACGACACTAATTGGGCTTTTTTAGCTGATCAGCAAAAACGAACTGAATTAAAAGAAAAAGGGATCGATCCAGATCAGATCGCTGCTATTTGCACAACGATCATCAACGAGGCCTTAAAAGATAAACCAGCTAATATCACGATCACGACCCATATTTGCCGTGGGAATCATGCTTCTTCTTGGTTGTTTTCCGGTGGTTATGAACCAATCGCCAAAAATTTATTTGCCACGCTTTATGACGGCTATTTTCTAGAATATGATTCTGAACGTGCCGGCGATTTTGCTCCTTTACGTTATTGGAAAAATAACGGCAGCCAAGTAGTCTTAGGGCTAGTGACTTCTAAATTCTCTGAGCTAGAAGATCCACTAAAAATTGAGGCTAGAATCAAAGAAGCAACTCAGTATATTCCCTTAGACTATTTAAGTATTAGTCCCCAATGCGGGTTTGCTTCCACCGAAGAAGGAAATCATTTGACCGAAGAACAGCAGTGGCAAAAAATCACCTTATTGCAAAAGGTTGCCGCTAAAATCTGGTCATAAAAAAACTGGACTCGCCGGCTTAAGCGAGTCCAGTTTTACTTTTACTATCCAGCAAGCATTGAAACACTTTATTCCAACACTTGTTCTTTCACATAATCAGCGTAAAGCGGATGATTTTTGATTAATTCCCGATGGGTGCCGTGACCGGTGACTTGACCTTTTTCAATAAAATAAATCTGATCAGCGTCTACGATCGTTGATAAGCGATGCGCGATAACTAAAGTCGTCCGCCCTTCCATCAGCTGGTCTAGTGCTCGTTGGACTTTTTCTTCAGACTGAGAATCAAGACTTGCCGTCGCTTCATCTAACATCAAAATCTTCGGATCTCGTAAAAAAGCCCGCGCGATTGCGATTCGTTGTTTTTGTCCACCAGATAGTTTCACTCCACGTTCGCCAATTTCGGTTGCTAATTGTTCAGGAAAATCGCGAACGAATTGGTCAGCGTAAGCTAACTCCAAGACGTTCCACAGTTTGTCATCAGAAACTTTTCTGCCTAATCCATACTGCAAATTATCACGAATACTTCCGGCAAACACGGCACTATCTTGCGAAACATATCCAATTTGCGAACGCCAATCAACTAAATCAAGTGCATTGATATCTTGATCATCAATCGTAAGCTTACCATTTACTGGTTGATAAAAACGTTCTAATAAAGCAAAGATCGTTGATTTTCCACCGCCACTTGGTCCGGCAAAGGCAATTACTGAATTGGGCTTGGCTTCAAAAGAAACATTTTGCAATACAGGTCGTTCCGGTGAATAATAAAAAGTTACGTTCTCAGCTTTGATGGTTTGTCCAGCCACGATTATTTTTTCACCTTGGCCGATTGGTTCAACTTCAGTCACTAAGATTTCTTCGATTCGTTCCGTTGCGCCCATCGCTTTTTGAACTTGAGAAAAGAAAGTCGCAAACGTTGCAGCTGGCATTATAATGTTGAACAGATACAATAAAAATGCAACCAGCTCCCCACTAGTCAAAGTTCCAGCTTGAACGCGAACTGCGCCATAACCTAAAATGCCAACAAACATTCCCAACATTGCAGTTGTCATAATTGGTTGCAAGATGGCTTCGATTTTTGCATCTTTGATTCCGAGTGTAAAGATTTTCCCGATAAAACCGGCACCTTTTTCACTTTCAAAAGGCTCTCCATTACTAGATTTGATCAGCCGGATCTCCGCTAATTTTTCACTCGCTTCACCATTGAAATCAGCGGTAGCTGCTTGTAATTGACGACCGATCGTCATCATCATTTTTCCGATCGGACCCATGATGATCACCATGATCGGCACGATCAAAAACATCAACGCTGCCATTTTCCAGTCCATGACAAACAAAATCACCATTGAGCCAACTAGTTGAATCGCGCCGGTAACAAAATTTGGAAATTGTGAGGTCATCAATTCTTTGATCACCGTCGTATCATTGACTAGACGCGAGCTGCTTTCTCCTGATTTGTGCTCATCAAAATAATTGACCGGCAATTTCAGCAAATGATTCCATAGGGTTTCCCGCAACGTTTTCACGGCTGTCTCACCGACATAGCGCAATAAGAAGCCACCGACTGCACCAAACGTTAGTTGTGTCACAAAGGCTAAGATCAAAACAGCCAACGTCGAGCCGCTGATTTTTGCTAACCGACTTGTATCTACCAACCCTTTTGTTAGCTGAGGTACGATCAAACTAGCAACACTAGTGACTAAACTCAGCAATAAGCCAATCACAAATACCAGCTTTTTGGGATTGACTCGGTTGATCAATGCAATAAAGTCTTTTAATTTAAATTTATTCGTTGCTTTAGGTAACTCAGGTGTTAATGAACGTTCCATGTTTGTTTCCTCCATTTAGAAAATTTCTAATTAGAAATCTTCCCATTCCGTATGTGATTGATCCGTTTCTTTTTCAGATGGTCGTTTTTCAAATGGGTGAAACCCATGCGGCCCCCCATGAAAACCGCGTTGGAATGGACCGCCAAAACCAAACCCACAAGCGTCATTTTCCGGCCACGCATTCATTTCACGTTCCATTTTCCGTCGTAAGTCCCGCTGTTCAGCTCGTGACAATTCATTCCAGTCAGTTCCAAATTGTTCTGTCCAAGCTTGCTGAAATTCTTTCATCTGTTCTAAACGATCCATCGGGTCAATAAAACGACTGGCTTGCTGCTGGATTTTACGATCCCAAGCAGCCGGGATCTTTTGCAATAATTCACTGAATACAACTAACTCAGATTCACTTAAACCAGCAAAAAAGTCTTCGCTCCGATCCTTTCCTCGACCCTTTAGTTGCTGTTGGATCTTTTGCTGACCATTTTTAGTCAAGTACACGCGCTTTAAGCGTTTGTCTTGCTGATCTTCACGGCGTATGATCGTCTGATTAGCTTCCATTTTTTTTAATAATTCAGCCAGCGAACTCGGCCGCAGATCTAAAATTTCAGCTAATTGACTTTGGATCAAGCCATCTTCTTCATTTAAAACTTGCAGCACTCGGGCTTGTCCAGTCAAACGCTTTTGCTTGCTTAAAAAAATACTGCTAGCCATCGTGACCAACCGTAACTGTTTCAATAATTCAAGGGTTTGCTTACTCATCTAAATTCCTCCATTCGCAAAAATCATTCGGTACCGAACTTTCGAGATTGATTATAGTTCGGTACCGAATGATTGTCAACTAATTTAGAATTATTTTTTTATTTTTCTTGCGATATTTTTATTAATGGATTGCAAACTAAAAAAACGCGAAACACTTCCTGTGCCTCGCGTTTTTTAGCTTGTGTTTAAATTTTATGCTCGCAGTCAGTCAAAGCTTCGTAAAATTAGCCTTCCACACATTTTTTCAACGTTTCTTTGATTGATGCGATCACATCATGGTCTTTGATCCCTAAGGCAGACATCGTGTCGGCTGGATCGAGATACAGATCCTCTTCTTGGATCTTAGAGCTGACTACCATATGGATTCCATGTTCTTTGCCTGCTTTTTCAGCGGCTTCATCGATTGCTTCATAGTTTGCCTTCAATTGCTCATAAGGTAGGACCGGAACTTGTGTCATATCTTGCTGCCCTAATGCTTCAACCATCATTTCATAAAATTTTTGATATTTCATATTCAAAGCTGAAATAGCATATGTCTTGCGGTGTTCACCTTTTTCTAGTGCCCCAACAGCAGCTTCAGCAACTTGCTCCACCGTTACCATTGCCGTTCCACCTTTTAACGCTGGAAAAACCGTTTGCCCTTTGATCTGATCGGTGAACATTTTCCACAATGGCATTCTTCCTGGCATCGTGCCAAAAATATACGGCAGACGAAGCCCCATGACCGCCATGCTACCTTCTCCTTCAGCAAATGCAATCTGTTCTTGCAACAGACGCGTGTTAGGATAAGGCTGATTTTTTAAACCATACTGTGGCAATCGTTCTGCAAATTCAGCAAAATACGAACCAAAGACGACAAATTTCTTCACACCGGCTTCACTAGCCAAACGTGCTAGTCGTTGTGTGGGCAATACGTTGGCGTGATAATAAAATTTTAAAGCCGGTTTATCGGCTACGACTCGTTCATCTGCTCCTGCCGCGTAAACAAATCCTTCGCAATCAGCCAACAATGTTTTGATTTTTTCATCAGACAATTCATTGATATTCCCTAACTTGATCTCTACTTCAGCCGGCAACAAATTGTCCGCTGGTAGTGGAGGCAGCGCCATTGTTTTCACTTGATAACCGCGAGCTAATAATTCTTTCGTCGTGTGGTAGCCTAAAAAGCCAGTTCCGCCTAATACAAATACTTTTGCCATATTTTTTCGCTCCTTTGTGAATTGTTATACTAATTATAACTACTTCATCCAATAGAAACTAGGGTCAAATCAACCCAATCACTCACACCTTTATTTAACAGCAAACTTTTTCATAAAGGTGGCAAAATCGATTCGACCTAAGACAAATTCTTTGCTAAGCAGATAGTTTCTAACTGCTGAAGTTTCTGGCCGGGATCTTTTTAGCCAGTCCAATTCACCTACGACTGGTTGCGTAACCGATTGACGCTTAGCAAATGCCTCATAATAACGCAACCCGAATCGACGTTGCGAGACAGCATTCAAATGAATACCATCAGGATTAGGCATCAACTCTTGCGCCGTTACCCAATAGCAATCAGTCAACTTTTCGGTGACCGCTAAAATCTTTTGATTGATTTGCGCATATTCGACAGCACTTTGCCCAAAACCACTTTGTCCTAAGTAATGCCCTAATTCACCAACTAAAATGGGAACTCCAGGAAATTTAGTTTGAAAGGCTGTAAAAACCGCATTTAATTGTTCTTCATAGTTTTGATAACGGCCACCATAACTGTCATTTTCACCTTGATGCCATAAAATGGCGACTAGTTCACTGTCTGTTTGAGCAAACTCTGCTTCTTGTAGGGCATGCTCCAGCAATACTTCACCTGGTTGCCACTCAGCAATCGAACTGCCACCTTCTGCACAAGGAATCAAACCGATTTCTAGTTCTGGCTCTGCTTCAGAAAAGCGTTGCGCAAACGATGCGGCTAATCCAACCCCAGCTACTTCACGATCATAATTGATCGGTTCAGCCATCATTTGCCAACGACCATTACGCAGCATTTTGATTTTTTCATTATAGATTGGGGCAACTTCATGTAAAAATCCGCGGCCCGCCATATTCGACTGTCCTACTAATAATACCGATTTCATTTCAGCATCTCCTCGCTTTATTTGCGTAATTGCTGTTCGACTAAAGTTAACAGCTCTCGCAATTGTATTTTCTGTAAGTTCATCGTTTAAAATCGAGACTTTCTTTCATTCGCTAACAGATTACAATACAACTTTTTATTTGACAACTATTTTAAAGCTGTGTATTCTATCAACACTTTATTTTACATTAACGAAAAAATCGTTCCCCTGTAATTAGAGGAACGATTTTTTAATCATTGGTTAAAACGATTTTCCCAACTGCATGATGGGTTTCGCTTAACGCATGCGCTTCAAAAACACCTTGTTGCGTTAGCGGGAATTCCGCGCCGATCACACTGACTAATTTTCCAGCCGCCATGAGTTCGGCTAATTCTTGTAATTGTTTACCATTCGGTTGCAGCCAAACAGCTTCCGCGTGGATATGTTTTTCACTAGCCAACTGCTCATCTTGGATGCCTAAAACAGAAATCAATCGACCACCTGGTTTTAAAACTTGAAGGCTGGCTTGTTGGATCGCACCACCTAACGTATCAAAAACTAGATCCGCATCCTTCACCACTTCGGTAAAGTCTTCACTTTGATAATCAATTGCGACATCTGCTCCTAGTTTTTTGACTAAAGGGTGATTTTTTTGACTGGCAGTCGTATAGACAAATGCGCCCTTTTCCTTGGCTAATTGGATCGCAAAACTTCCGACCCCACCAGCCCCAGCATGGATCAAAACTTTTTGCCCAGCTGCCAACTGTCCATGATCAAACAATGCCTGGTAAGCCGTCAACCCCGCTAGCGGAACTGCCGCGGCTTCTTTAAACGAAATGCCTTGTGGGATCGTGGCTAATTGATCGCTATCTACGATCGTCTGATCAGCATACGTCCCAAAACGGGTTGAAGCCGGCCGCGCAAAGACACGATCCCCAACTTGCCAGTCACTGACCGCTTCACCGACTGCTTCGATCACTCCGGCGACATCCCAACCTAAAATGATTGGAAAATCCCAGTCGAACATTTTGCGCAAGTACCCTTCGCGAGTTTTCCAATCGATGGGATTGATGGAAGTCGCATGGACTTTCACTACGACTTGCTTTGGTTTTAGTTCCGGTAGCTCGACTGTGCTTTCAGTCAATTCTTCTTTACCGCCAAAGTGGTTAATAACGATTGCTCGTGTTTTCATCTCTTCACTTCCTAACTGCTGTAACGATACTGCTAGCACGTTGAAAAATCAATTTTCCAGCTTAGAAAGTCGACGGATTACTTGATCAATTTTTCTAATTTCTTGCGATAATAAAAACTGACGAATTGTTCAACATTTTCAATATCGAAACTCGTTTCTAAACTAAATAAGACCAAGACTCGCTCCGGTGCAATTCCAGGATAATCCTTATGAATGTTTGTGATGATCAAATCATAAGACTGCGCTTTTTGATAGGGCTGCAGTTCAACTTTAATCCGCGGGTCAATGTGATTTGCTAAGTGATCAATGAACACATACGCAATATTTCGTTCAAAAGGAAAATCACAGCCGACTACTAATTTCAAATCGAGATCTCGATAGCCTAAATAGACTAACGCTGCATAATATTCAAACAAATACTCTTGTTTACTGGCTCGCTCAGTTTCTGAAGTCCCCATCAAACCTACGACCCACTCTGCCCAGTCTTTAGCAAAATCAAACAATAGCGGATCAGGAAATTCATGCAGTAGCTCATTGATATTATTCGTATTGAAATACGAGAGTTGACCATGAAAATAATAGCTATTAACATGAATGTTAAACAGTAAGTAGCGGAGATTTTTCATGAAGATCGGACTCAATTTGCTGACATCGATGCGTTCTTCTACTCGTTTAAAAACGCGTTCACTTAATTCAACTACAAAATAGCCTTGCTCCCGGCCTTCATTCAAAAGTTCTTTCGTTCGCGCATTATCCATATCTAAACTGAAATTAGCTACGATAAATA
Source organism: Enterococcus sp. CSURQ0835 (assembly GCF_902706605.1). GTDB lineage: Bacteria > Bacillota > Bacilli > Lactobacillales > Enterococcaceae > Enterococcus_A. The sequence goes on from NZ_CACSLH010000003.1 coordinate 41,790, forward strand.
AATAAAAAATCGCACTTTCTTCCGCTGCCAAGTCATAAGGGAATCGTTTCGCATAATCAGCTAAAATCTGTTGAAGCGCAAAATAAAACGAATTATTGAATTCATAATCGATCCCGGGCTCTAAATAATTTTTGATCTGGTGATTAAAAAGTGCCAGCCGTTTTGAGATGATCCCTAAGTAAAGCTTCATCTTGATCTTACCTTCCTCTGTAAAAGGGATCCCTAGATAGGTTTCTAATGTTTGGATAAATTCTAATCCTAGCGCATCCAGCTCTTCTTTTTCATTCAGTTCATAAGGCCGACCATACCAAAACAACGAGAAATAAAAATGGCGAATCTGAAGTTCACTTCCAGTCAATTTCCCATTGCGGATCTTTAATGAAAATTCTGCTAACAATGTATTCAGTTTCCGCAAACGTCGGGATAGTGTCGCTTCACTGATTCCCAAGCGCCACGCCATCGTTGCTTGATCGAAGTGACCGTTTTCAAATAAATAAATCAGAATATTATAATTGATGGAGCGTTGCAAAAATAAATAGCCGATGTCGATATTGGTCACGGTCCCGTCCGTTTTGAAAAAAACAGCGCCTTCCGTTTCATTCAAACTCACGGCCGCAAACTGATCTGCTAAGGTGTTTTTTAAACTAGCGAGATCATCTTTGACAGTATTCCGATACACTCCCAGTTTTTCAGCCAATTCACGGATTGATGCCTTTCCTTGATAACTAAGTAACGTTTGGATGATCTCCAGTTGTCGCTGTTCGTTAGCATCTAATAATTCATAGACTTTCACTCGACATCCTCCTACCCTTGTGTCTGTTTAACAATAACACAAAGTTTTCCTTTAGAATAATTATTATACTCCTGAATCCTTATTTTTTTATTTGGACTAGAAAAAAATTAGGCCGAATTTATTAAGTTGATTTAACTAAATTTTCTACCCTTCATCAAAAAAAGTCATTCATTTCCTCTTTATCAGCTAACGTCATTTTAATCATTTGAATCAACTGAAAAAATCACATAAAAAAACACCCGTCCATTCAGTAAAAGGATAAAGAGGGTTCCGTTCACAAAATTGAAAAAAGAGCAGAACATTTTCATGTCCTACTCTCTTTTGTAAGGCGCAACGTTCAATCATCACGCTTAGTTAATTACATCATTTTATGGTCAGTCCGTGAGATCACGTCGCGACGTTGTTCTGGTGTCAAGTCACGGAATTTAACGGCATAACCTGATACCCGGATCGTAAAGTTCGCGTATTTCGGATTATCGATATCTTTGTCCATTTCTTCTAACAATTCACGGCCAAAGACATTGACGTTCAAATGATACCCACCACGATCAAAGTACCCGTCTAAAACATTGCGTAAGTTATCGATCTGCATACTTTCATCATCTGTCCGGCCTAAAGCACCTGGATTGATCGTTTGTGTATCTGAGATTCCATCTAAGGCACAAGAGTAATTCAATTTCGCAGTTGAGTTCAATGAAGCTAGTAAGCCATTTTTCTCACCTAAGAATTTTCCATCTTGGTAACTTGGGTTTGCTCCTGGCGCTAATGGTTTACCTGCGCGACGGCCATCAGGTGTATTCCCAGTATTTTTACCGTAAACAACATTTGATGTGATCGTCAATAATGATAAAGTTGGTGTTGAGTTACGGTATGTGTGTTGACGTTTGATCTGAGTCATGAAGTATTCCAAGATCCAGTTAGCCATTTCGTCAGCTTCATCGTTATCATTTCCGTAAGTTGGGAATTCATTTTGCGGTACGTAGTCGATCGCTAGACCATCTTCATCGCGGATCACTTTTACATTACCGTGTTTAATCGCCATCAATGAGTCCGTCGCGTGAGAGATCCCGGCGATACCCGTCGCAAACGTCCGTTTCAAGTCAGTATCCATCAACGCTAATTGTGGCGCTTCATATGCATATTTATCATGCATGTAATGAATGACATTCAACGTATTTACATAAAGTTCAGCTAACCAATCTAAAGTATCTTTATAGCTATCCATAAATTCTTCAAAGTTGATCGTATCGCCTTCTAATTTACGGAATCTTGGACCAACTTGCATTTTCGTCATTTCATCCACGCCACCGTTGATCGCATATAAAACGGCTTTGGCTAAGTTCGCCCGTGCGCCAAAGAACTGCATATCTTTTCCGATTACTGTAGCAGATACACAACAAGCGATCGCTGCATCATCTGAACCCCAATGTTGACGTAATAAATCATCATTTTCAAATTGGATCGAAGAACTTTCTTTCGCGATTTTTGCAGCATACGTTCTAAAGCCTTCTGGTAAATGAGATGAATACAGGACTGTTAAGTTTGGTTCTGGTGATGGGCCCATATTAGTTAATGTGTGCAAGATTCGGAAATCATTTTTCGTAACGAGTGATGACCCATCCATGTTCATCCCAGCAATTGATAAAGTCGCCCAAATTGGATAACCTGAGAACAATTGATTGTATTCAGGCGTCCGCGCATATTTGACCATGCGTAGTTTCATGATCAAGTGATCGATCATTTCTTGCGCTTCAAATTCAGTGATCACGCCACGATCTAAATCGCGTTGGATATAAATATCTAAGAAAGCTGATACGCGTCCGATCGACATTGCCGCACCATTTTGTGATTTGATAGCAGCTAGATAACCGAAGTATAACCATTGGATTGCTTCTTTAGCATTTGCCGCTGGTTTTGAAATATCAAAGCCATAGCTCGCAGCCATTTCTTTCATATCCATCAATGCCCGATATTGTTCAGATACTTCTTCACGCAATTGGATCACGTCATTTGTCATTACTTTGTTGCCGACATTTTTCCAATCTTTTTTCTTTTCTTTTAATAAGAAATCGATTCCGTATAACGCAACTCGGCGGTAATCCCCGATGATTCGTCCCCGACCATAAGCATCAGGTAAACCTGTAATGATTTTGTTTTTACGTGCTAGCCGCATTTCATCAGTATAAGCATCAAAAACACCTTGGTTATGGGTCTTACGCCATTTATTGAAAATAAACGTCATGTTGTCATCGACTTCATAACCATTTGATTTTAACGCATTATTAGCCATATTGATTCCGCCAAACGGCATAAATGCTTGTTTTAACGGCTCATCAGTTTGCAAGCCAACGATTTTTTCTTCTTCTTGGATCAAGTAACCTGGCGCATGAGAAGTGATAGTTGCCGGAATATTCGTATCCATTGCATAGACACCATTTCTTTGGTGTTGGATTTCAAATAATTCTTGCAGTTTATCCCATAATTTTTCAGTACTTGGTGCGATCGGTTCTAAGAAACTATCGTCACCTTTATATTCAGTATAGTTTTGTTTAATAAAATCAAGGGTGTTAACTTCGTGTTGCCATTTGCCACCTTTAAAGCCAGCCCATTGATCAGTTGTTTGAGTTGTTTTTTCTTTTGTTGTTTGCATCTTTCGCACTCCTTTGTTTTTGATTGCGCTTTCTAGACTGGAATTAGTATAACAAAATAATCAACTTAAAAAAACATTTTTCAGACTATTTAATATTAATAATTCAATGATAAAAATAACTCTCTAATTAATAATTTGTTCTATAACAGATCATTACCATTGCTATAGCAATCAAAATTCGTTCATGCCTAATGATAAATAACATTTTTAACAGTCTGTATGAATACAGTTTTCTTCTTTAGAAAAAGTTAAAAGATTCGAAAATTCGAGTTTTTAGATAACTTATATTTTTTTATTTCGATTCAGATAAATAAAAACTAAATAAGTTATTTTTATTAACATATGATTGGCCTTTTAAAAATAGATATGCTACGGTTAATCAAAAAGGAGAAATACATGCCGCTTTATGATCAGCACGTGCATACTTTTTTGTCATTTGATTCAACTGAACAAGTTGAAAACTATTTGGCTTTCCAGCCAGCAGTTTTTGTAGCAACGGATCACTTTGACCTTCACAATCCGAGTGATCAGTTTCACGACAACATCCCAGATTATCAGCAATTGAAAAAAATCCAACAAGCCTTTCAAACAGATACAATTTTTTTGACGGGAATTGAGATCGGCGTAGTTCCTGGCCAAGAAACTCAGATCACAGATTATTTAACCCATCATCCTTATGATTTACGTTTAGTGAGTATCCATCAAAATGGAAAATTCGATTACATGTCGGATGAAATCTTAACCAAAGCTAAATCACAAGTTATTCCCGCTTATTTCCAACAAATGCAAACTGTGTTAGAAAATTTTTCTGGTGGACAAATCTTAACTCACTTTGATTATGGCTTGCGACGATTTGAACTTACTGCGGCAGAACTTGCTGAACTGGCCGAGCCGCAACTTGAAACGATTTTTAAGTTGCTCATCAAAAAAGACATGGCTTTGGAATTAAATGCAAAAAGTATTGTACCAAAACGAAGCACTCTATCGTTATGCTGTTCCACTTTATCAAAGTCTAGGCGGAAAATTATTTACCCTCGGCTCAGATGCGCATGTAGCTGCCGACTATCAAAATTTATTTCCTGAAATGCAACAGCTCTTACGAGACTTTGGTGTTAACGAAGTGGCGACTTATGTTGGTGAGCACTTGACACTGGTGGAAATATGAGGGACAAAATCCATGAATAGTCTCTAAAGGAGAGCAATAAAAGGATTTCACGAACGTTTATAAAAAATGTTCGTGAAATCCTTTTTGAAGTTTAGTAGTGATTTTGTCTCTATTTCTTTCAGCCATCTTTTAAATTTACAGGAAATAGTTAATTTAGACTGTCGTTTACTTACATAAAATTAATTTTAACGAGATTATACAAAAAAACAACAATCGTTTTAGTTTTGACAATTTAGTTCTCCTCAAGTTTCTACATGTTAAACTGATACATAATTTAATGCTTACTTTGTTTGGAGGGGAAGATATGAATATAGTCAACTTTTTGATTTTTAGAAACTACGTAATTTTGATAGCTATAAGCTATTGTTTATTGCTGGGACTCATAACGTATACGACTAAATTATTTAAGCTTGTAGTTGGAATAGCCATATTAGCTCAAGTAATTTTTTTAAGCTTCTATCTAAAAACAGGAGCTTATCTTTATAACCACAGCGCTTCATTAAAGATGTACAATGAATCTTATCTCGTTATAAAGTATTCCTGGTTTTTCTTTTCATTGTTTTTACTATTAGTTGTTCTTTGTCGACTACTATCTAGTCATACTTTTAAAGAACAAAATAGACTAGTGAAATTTAGCTTGATAGCCTTATTAGTGATATTCCCACTGTTTATTGTTAAAAAGGGATTAATTATATATATAATACTATATTATGGTTTTGCCCCTTAAAAAGTCGCCTAATTTTATCTCACTCTCTTTTCGGATCGATCTTTTAACAACAGTCACTGTTTTTAAGTGAGCAAGTTTTTTAATTGCGAAATGACGTCATCGATCTCCGCTTTGGTTGTCAGCTTTCCGACACTAAAGCGGATCGCGCCTTGTGCTACCTCACTCGGAATTCCCATCGCAGCTAAAACAGGAGAGCTTTGAGTCGAACCAGAATGACAAGCTGAACCCGTAGAGGCTGCAACTCCAGTCAGTTCATTCAACAATTGCGCACCATTGCGACCCATAAAACTGACATTCAATGTGTTTGGCAAATTATGCGCCAAGTCTCCATTAACTCGAATCTGTTGGCCAAAATTTGCGGTCAACTGGTGATAAAAATAATTCCGTAACGCAACAAACGGCGTGGTGAGTAAAAAATCCGCCGCTTTTTCACACGCTGTTCCTAAACCCACGATATAAGGAACATTTTCAGTACTGGCACGGCGCCCTCCTTCTTGACTAGCCCCGTGAATCAAAGGTTCGATTGTGAGCCCATTTTTGATAAATAGTGCCCCGATTCCTTTTGGCGCATACAATTTATGCCCAGCTAAAGTCAAAAAATCAACTTGTAAATCGGTCACATCCAACGAAACTTTCCCCGCTGATTGCGAGGCATCGGTGTGGAATAAAACCCCGGCGGCACGACAAAGCGCGCCGATCTCTTTAATCGGCTGTAAGGTTCCCGTTTCATTGTTCGAGTGCATGATCGTTACCAAAATCGTATCTGGCCGCAGAGCTGTTTGAACATCTTTTACTGCGACTGCTCCATTTTCATCGACTGGAACAACTGTCACTTCAAAGCCAAATCGTTGTTGTAAAAACTTCAACGGCTCTAAAATAGCTGGGTGTTCGATCGTAGACGTAATGATATGTTTCCCTTTTGCATGATAAGTCTCAGCCACGCCTTTAATAACTGTATTATTCGCTTCACTGCCGCTACCGGTAAATAAAATTTCAGCTGATTGAGCCCCGATTAAACGAGCTACTTTTTCGCGAGCTTGCGCGATAGCTTGCCTAGCTGAAAGGCCTAATGAATACGTATTCGACGGATTTCCAAATTGCTGTTTGAAAAAAGGTTCCATCGCAGCCAACACTTCCGGGTCAATCGGCGTGGTCGCATTGTAATCTAAATAAATCATTGGCTCACCTCAAAATGTAACGGTCTTATCTGCCCACTCCACCATCTCGACACAATCTATCATCGTAGAGATCGGACAAGTAGTCTGGTCGTCTAAGTGACGCGAACGCAAACAGGTCCCACACGCAAGGACGTGCCCACCAGCCGTTGTAAATCGTTCTAACTGCTCGACTACATTATATGTTTGATCGGTGATCCCTTCGATCTCTACCGCTTCTCCCATCAAAAAAAATTTAACTTCATGCTCGCGTTTTAGCGCAGTGTTAGCAAACCGCAATGCATTCCACGCTTTTTCTGCTGCCTTTGTCTCTAAAATGATCGCTAATTTCATACTCGTCCCTCCAGTTGTTTTCCCTTGCATCTTACCGCAAACTTTGACAAAAAGGTAGTGATTTGTTAAAAAGTTCATTACCGAATTTGCGATATTTTTATTAGCAATTTATTTTCCCAGTAAAAAACTTGCTGGAATCATATAACTTGCTACTTGATTAGCTCGATTGCGATTTTTTATGAAAAAAGTGGACAAAAAATGGCATAAATTTATTTTGATCGCCTATTTAGAAGTGTCAAGGGATAAAAATGTTTCCATAAAAAACATAATTCTCGTAAAGATCAATTTTTACTAACACACACACTCAATTGATCTCTTCCACCTTCCCCCTTGACTACTCTGGGACCTGGGTCGTCTACTCAGGTCTTTTTTGGTTCGCTCATATCAGACAATCCAAAAAAGCTGTGCCGGGATTCACCAGCACAGCTTTCGAGTCATTCTGCCATTTTTACACGAACTAATAAAAGGATCTTTTTTTGTTCGCCATAGCCGACTTCACTTTTTTCTACTTCCATCACTTCAAATAATCTTTCGTGATTGTTTCGTTTCAACGAAATCAACTCACCTTTTTGCGGAATGCGATCGGTCAGTCGCATTTGGACTCCTTTTTTCTTGCGCCCACTTACGGGATCATGAAAGACATATTTTACTTGCATGTTCATCACCTGATTTTTATTTTTTCCACGGTTACTAACAGTAATGACAGCAAATGATACCACAACTTCTTAATCATATTTTAGGCGTTTTCTCTTTACATGCAAACGATTAACGAAGGATTTCTAAACCGGAAACCTTCAATAATATTCGTTATATTGAAAACTGAATATTCAGATAAAAAACGCGTTCTTACCTTCAAACGATTAATAAGAACGTTTTTTTATTTTAGGCATTTAACAGAATTATTAAAATATGATTAAATCCGCTCTGAAATGACTTATTGCTTTTATTTTGATTCGATCGACCATAAATGAACAAAGTGTATTTTCTATTTCTGCCTACCCACTATCCACTCCCCCACCCTAAATAAAAAAACTGCCCCAATGATGAGGACAGCTTTACTTAAATTAAATTAGAGCATAACTTTCAATGGTCGACTTAATGATACAAATCAAAGCGACCTTTTGATAACATCTCTTTCACACCCCCGGTTTCTAACAAGGAACGGTCCATAATGGCTTTTTTAACAAAAGATGCGGGGTAGCCTTTAATGGCTGTTTTACCAACAATCCCAAAGGCATGCGTATTCCCGATCGAAGCGACTGAGCCTAATGATTTAAATGAAAATGGCTGTGTCGGTTGACCTTTGATTTGTGCTTTGATGTTTTTAGCCGCACAAGACCCCATCTTCAACGCGATTTGAGCAGTAGTTGGGAACGGTCGATCATTTTCAGGATTTTTGACAGCTGAGACATCTCCGATAATATAAACGTTAGCATGGTTAGGATCTGTCAGATCAGGATTGACCATTACCCGTCCTCGCCGTTGTTCAAAATCAGAGTCAGCTATCACATGGCTCCCGCTGACACCGGTCGTCCAAATGATCGTATTAGCCGCAAGCTCGACTTTTTCACCAGTTTCTTTATTGTCTTCATAGACGACAACATTCGGTTTGATTTCTTTGATTGGTTTTCCAGTTAAGAAATGAATGCCCCAGTCTTCTAAGTGTTTGATCCCGTAGTTAGCCAATTTTTCTTCAAACATCGGTAGTAAACGCGTGACTGCTTCGACACAATAAATCTCGATTTGATTTTCATCGACTTGTGCCATCCCCGCATAGCGCTTGCGAGCCTCAACTAGTGAACCGAGCAATTCGATCCCCGTAAAACCTGCGCCACACACGACGATCTTCAAAGCGTTGGGATCTTTCGTCTTGCGATACCCATTCATTTGATCGACGATATGATTATAGACTGCTTCAGCAGAATCAATATCTACCATTTCTAACGCATTTTCTTTTACACCTGGGATACCAAACGATTCTGATTCAAAACCTAACGCAACGACTAAATAATCATAAGTTAGTTCAGGTCCGCTCTTAAAAAATATTTTTTGATTCTTGCGATCGATCTTTGTGACTTCGGCTTGTAAAAAAGTCGTTTTACTAGGACGAACTACATCTTGAATGTCATAGCAGATGCGATCTTTTGGTTGCGTACCTGCAGCTACTTCGTGTAAAGCTGTTGCTTCAAAGTGATAGGGATTTTTATCCACCAAGGTGATATGAAAATCTTCTTTACTTTGTTGTAATTCCTTTAATGTTCGCAACCCAGCATAGCCGGCACCTAAAATAACAACTTCTGTCATGATTTGTCACTCCTTTATTTAAATTATCAATCCTAACAAAAAACTCAAGAATTGACTAAATGAACCCACAGCTAAAATGCGAACCGCACAAATAAACGTCTCCCGTTTGACTTGTTTGTGTAAAAATAATTTCGTCTGCTGAAAGATAAAAGGTGCGGCTAAAAAACTTAATAACAACGTGATCGGGGCAAGCTTTGACAACACAGACAACACGATCGCACCATAAGCTAACAGATTCAGACTAGTAAACAGTTGAAGTGCCCGGCGTTTGCCCAAATAATGGACTAACGTATAGCGCTCATTTTTCTCGTCTTCTTCCAAATCACAAATATTATTCGCTAACATCAAATTAGCGATCCAAAAAGTATTCGGCAATGCGATCAAAAAAATCGCCAATAGCTCTGGAGCATCAAACGTAAAAGCCTCATACGTGTTCAAATAGACACAGATCAAACTGATCATAAAGCCCATCGTGATCCCCGAGAAAAATTCTCCTAGTGGCAGACTAGACAACGGTCGCGGACCGGAAGAATACAAGATCCCCACTAAGTAACACCAACCACCCATCAAAAGTAGCGGCCAGCCTGTTTTGACAGCTAAGAAACCCCCGATTGCGGCTGAAAAAACGATCATCGTTACCATCAACCAAAAAACTAAGCGAACAGAAAGCTGCTCACGGCCAATGATATTTGTTTTTTCTTTATAGTCATGCCCTTCTTTTGCATGGTGGTAGTCATTGTAATTATCTAAAATATCGACTGACATGTTAAAGACAAACATCGCGATAAAAAACAATCCGACATAGAGCGGATGGAGCATATGGTAATTATACCAGCTATAACATAAGCCGATCAAAAAAGGTAAGACACTCGCTGTCTTAGCTTTAAATTCTACCAGCTCCAAAAAAACAGCTAAACTCAATTTTTCATCTCATTTCTAAACATTTCTAAATCATTTTTGGGCCTTTTAAGGTAAAATGATTTTATGATCAAATTGGAAAGGAAATTTCTATGTTAGACTTCTGGAATAATTATCCTATAATTCAAAAAAGACTCCAAGCAGTATGCTCACTGATTGAACAAAGAGTAACGATCGATAACCGCGAAATCCAAGAAGCCTTACTGGATTTTACTCGTTCTGGCGGCAAGATGTTGCGACCAGCCTTTTTTCTATTGTTTGCTGAACTAGCTGAAGAAAAGCGCGTTTCAGAAACCGGTTTATTAGAGCTTGCCGCTTCATTAGAATTACTTCACATGGCAACCTTAGTCCACGACGATATTATCGATGACTCGCCCTTACGCCGGGGCGAAGTGACGATCCAAGCTCGGTATGGCAAAGACGTTGCCGTTTATACGGGGGATCTCTTGTTTACGATCTATTTTGAGATCTTGATCGAACACATCAACGGCTCCCCTTTTATGGCAGAAAATGCTCAAGCGATGAAGCGCTTATTGTTAGGTGAATTGGATCAGATGCAGACTCGCTTTTTACCTACGAAAACCCTCGATCAATATTTGAATAGTATTACTGGCAAGACCGCCGAACTTTTCCGCTTAGCTTGTGTTGAAGGGGCTTACTTTGGCGGGGCTGATGAAAACACGCAACAGCTAGCCGCTACCATCGGTCAAAATATCGGGATCGTTTTTCAGATCTATGATGATATTTTGGATTATGTGTCGTCTACAGCTACCTTGAAAAAACCGGCCTTAGAAGATTTGGCTCAAGGAATCTATACGTTGCCGCTGCTCTTAGCTCGCCAAGCAGATCCAGCCGCCTTTGAACCTTATTTAAACGAGCAGATCACCAAACAAGAAGCCAAAAAAGTCGCGCGCTTAGTCAAGCACTACCAAGGCGTAAAAAAAGCAAAAGCCTTTGCTCAGACCTATATCGATGAAGCACTAGTTGCGATCCAACAGCTGCCAGCAGGTCCCGCTCAACAAATGATCACCCAATTAGCTGACCAACTGCTCAAGCGGACTTACTGAATCTGTTATACCTAAGTAACTGAGTTCCGCTACGATCAAAAAGATCCACGATCGACTTCCCGCAAGTGTTGATACTTGCGGTTTTTTTGTGCCAAACTTTGCGGCGAACCTTCCATCGTGATCTGACCTGCTTCCACAAAAATCACACGATCCATCAAATCGATCCCTTGCAAGTGATGGGTGATCCAAATAATCGTTTGATCTTGTAGTTCCCGGAAAAAAGTATCTAGTAATGCTTGCTCCGTGATTGGATCTAATCCAACGGTCGGTTCATCTAATAAAATAATCGGTACGTCTTGCAACAAGATTCGAGCTAAAGCTAAACGTTGCCGCTCGCCCCCTGAAAAACGTAAGCCGGCTTCATCAACGATCGTTTCTAACTGTTGCGGTAAACTTTTAACTAAAGCTTCTAAACCGACTCGGCGTAAAACTTCCCACACACTAGCTTCACTGGCTTCTTCATTTCCTAAACGTAAATTATTTAAGATCGTCGTGTGGAATAAATACGGATTTTGTTGGATCACGCCAATGACTTGGCTAATGTCATCGTCTAAATCAGCTGTATCCACTTCATTTAACTGAATCGCACCTTGCGTTGGTCGCAAGTCGCCTCGAATCAAATGTGCTAATGTACTTTTCCCTGAACCACTTTTTCCTAAAAGAGCGATTTTTTCGCCGGGCGCGACCGTTAAGTCGATCCCCTTTAATACTTCAGAGCCTTGCGGATAAGCAAAATGAACAGCTTTAACGGCTAATTGATACGGTGCAGTCGGCATAACTTTAGTGGTCGTGGCCGGTGTGATCTGCGGCAGCTGATTCAAGTTCGTTAAAGAGTCTTGGTAAATATTCGTTTCTTGCGCGGCCCCAGGTAGTGGAGCAAACGCATCGATCAATGGAAAGACCGTCAAGACAAAAGCTGCGATCCAATTGGCTGCTCCACCGTGATGCCCGACAAAGATTTGACTCGTAAACACCAAAAGACTCAATGCGATGATCCCAAAAATCAATTGCACGATTAGATCCCGTTTGCGATTAAAAGCTTGGACTTGACGCGTCACTTGACGTAACTTTTCTTCTGAACGTTCATGCGCGGTAACATATTCTGCTCCTCGCTGACTAAAGATCCAATCTGAGATCCCTAGAACGTTGTCAGTCAAATCACGATACAATTCATTTTTCAACTGTTTTTGTTTTGTTTGCCGTGCGCCGTTAACGACCACCGACCATGCCGGCACCACCCAAACGATGATCCCTAACAACAAGAGCATGAATAAAGCGAAGAAAACAGAAAAATAGCCTAGTAATAAAATGATCAGTCCATATAAGACCCAAGCGATCACAGTCGGTAAGATCGTTCTTAAATAGAGATTTTGTAAATGATTGATATCTTCAGCTAGTAAACCGAGAATATCACCTGTTTTATAGCGCGTCTTAAAAAAGATCGCGTCTTGTTCTAAAGTCTCATACAATTTCACTCGCAAGCCTGAAGTCATCTTCAACACCCAATTGTGACTGACTAGACGTTCGACATAGCGGAAAACCGGTCGACCGATCCCAAATGCTCGAGTCAAAACGATCGGGATATAAATGAGCAAAATATTTTCCGGTAACGCGGCTGAGCGACTGATCAAAAAACCCGAGGTAAACATTAAGGCACTCCCACAAATAAACGTCAAAATCCCCAACGAAATCGCCAGGATCAAACTTTTGCGGTACTGCTTTAAAAAGGGTCTGACCCACGTATCGTGTTTGAGTGCGGTCCATTCAGTTTTTCTCATGTCCGCTCTCCTCTCATACTCGTGACTAATCGGACAAAAGCGCCTTTTCGAGCTAACAATTCAGCTAGCGTTCCTTGTTCGACGATCTGCCCGTGTTCCATCACCAATAGATAATCCATTTCTTTAGCCCAATGTAACCGATGGGTCGCAAAGAAAACTAAGTGATCTTTCATCAGTGGAAGCATCTTTTCTTTTAACTCGACTTCGGTTTCAATATCTAAATGCGCAGTCGGTTCATCAAACAATAAGATTTTCCGTTTGCGATCTAAAAATGAACGTGCCAGTGCGATCCGTTGTGCTTGACCGCCGCTTAAATTGCGCTCACCTTCCCCTAAAACGGTGTCCAGTCCTTGTGGCAGTTCCTGGACAAGTGAGGTCAACCCCACCGCATCAATCGCGGCTAAGATCTCAGCTTCACTAGCTTCCGGTGTGTAAAACGCAACATTTTCACGGATCGATAGTTGAAAGATATAAGGATTTTGTGGTAAATAAATCAATTGCTTTTGCCAATCCGCTTGCTCAAAAGCAGTTATTTGTTGTTGATCGAGCTGGATCTTTCCTTGGTCTGGACGCAAGAAACCACTGAGCAAATTGATCAAGGTCGATTTGCCCGAACCGCTCACCCCGATGATCCCGATTTTTTTGAAGCCTTTCACAGCTAAAGAGATCTGGCTTAAAGCCGGCTTTTGGTCATACGTAAATGCGACATCTGTGAGCATCAACTGACTCGTAGCTTGCCAAACTGGTAACTGCTGGGACTTTAGCGGTGGCTTTTGTAAAGCTAAAATCGTTTGGATTGCGGAAAAAGCATTTTTCCCATCTAACGTAGCATGGTAATCTCCTGCAAAATCACGAATCGGTAAAAAATATTCCGTTGCTAAAATCAAAACAGTCAAAGCTGGAAATAATAAGATTTTTACTTCGATCAAACGCAAACCTAAAAAAACGGCGACCACTGCAACCGATAAAGTAGTAAAAAAATCTAAGGCAAAAGTTGATAAGATCGCGATCTTCAACGTATTCATTGTAGCTTTTCGGAAACGTTCACTCGTTTTAAAAATGCTTTTACTGTAATTTTTACTCAAGCCAAAATACTTAAGGGTATCGATCCCTCGCAACGAATCGATAAAATGATTCGATAACAGTTGAAACGTTTGGTACTGCTTATCGGCTTTACTTTGTGCCGCATAGCCTAAAATGATCATGAACAAAATGATCAAAGGAAAAACTAAAAGCAACGTAAGCCCTGAACGCCAATCCAGTAAAAAAACAGCCACTAAAATGATCCAAGGAATCAGCATCAAATTAACGATCTTCGCGAAGATTAAATGCAAGTATTCTTCCACTTGATGGATTCCTTCTAGTGCCATCGTCGTCATGCTACCAGTCCCGCGTTCTTGTACGATTTTGGGCCCTAAATAAAAAAGCTGCTGGAGTAATTCATTTCGCAGCTTCGTGGCATTTTTTTCCGCAAACCGATCTAATAGCCGATCACGGCTGAAAATGATCCCTTGGCGAGCGCTGTACGCGACTAAAAATAAAGCAAGCCAACGCCATTGTTCACTGATTACTTGACCTTCCCACAAATGAGTGATCGCTAAAGCCAAGAAAAAAGCTTGTCCAATGATAAAGATTGCTTGTAGAAACGCGAGTCCTACAAGCAATCCTAACATTTTTTTGGCACCAGGAAGTTTTAATAATGCCTTGTCGATCATCCTTGTGCCCCCACAGAATGCGGATGTTTGATCCGTTTTCTAAAGACATAGTATGCCCACCCGGTATAAGCTAAAACAAATGGCAACAGCGTGCAAGCAACGATCGTCATAATCTTCAACGTATAAGGCGATGAAGAAGCATTTGCGATCAAAAGATCATACTGTGAGCCCAAAGAACTGATCAACACCCGTGGGAATAAACCGCTAAACAGCAAGACTACTAAGGCGACCATCGTCAAACCACTAGCTAAAAAGGCGAGCAGTTCGCGTTTTTTGACCACTGCGATATTTGCTACAACAGTCAACGCAACGATTCCCACTAATAGGAGTAGCGTTGAAAGCAAATGCCGATCGAAAAAGTCGGTCTTGAAAAAGAGCAAGATAGCAAATACGACTAAGCCAACGTATAAAACCCCATAAAAAAGCTGAGCATAATTCCGGGCTCGTTCTCTGACCGGCCCCAACGTTTTTAACGCGATATAATTCAAGCCGTGCAAGTAACACAACAAGGTCAATGCCACCCCACCTACTAGTGAGAAGAGATTGATGTAATCCGTAAAGTGCGCAGTCATATTGCCATTTTCATCGATCGGCATTCCTTGGATCAAGCTGATAAATAAGATCCCAAAGAAAAACGGTACGATAAAACTCCCAATAGCCAGCGTCCAGTTCCAAAGATTTTTACGTTCAGTTGGCATCCGATGACGAAATTCAAACGAAACGCCCCGAATGATCAACCCAAATAAAATAATGAACAAGATCAAATAATAACCACTGAACAATGAAGCATACCAATACGGAAACGACGCAAACATCGCGCCCCCAGCCGTTAATAACCACACTTCATTACCATCCCACAGCGGACCAATCGTCGAGACGATCTGATCTTTTTCTCCTTCACCATGAGCCAGTGTCTGAACTGACATCCCTACACCAAAGTCAAAGCCCTCTAAAAAGAAGAAGCCGGAAAACAAGACTGCGATCAAAATAAACCATAATAATTGTAAGCCGCTCATTAGCTCATCGCCTCCTTATCAAAAGGATCATTGTTACTAGCCGCATCTTTTGCCAATTGCCGTTCTTCAAAGTTTGGCCCTTTTTGCAATTCACGCCGAACGAGGTAGATCATTGTGATAGCCAGACCGGAAAACAGCAAGAAGTAGACGATATTTGAAATCAACAGCGAGGTGACCGAAACATTCGGTGACACACTTTCTTCGATCGTAAATAACCCGTAGACGGTCCACGGATAACGACCAAATTCTGTCACGAACCAACCGGTACTGTTGGCGATAAATGGTACGAACGTACATAAACCTAATAGCCGCAGCAGCCATCGTTTTTCATATAAAATCGCTTTTTTCTTCCGCGTGAAAAACAATCCGAATGCCGAAACTAAAAACATCAGAACGCCAAAACCGGCCATGATCCGAAAACTCCAAAACAGTGTATTGACTGGTGGATAATAATCCCGTTTGCCATATTTTTCCGTCAACTCTCGATTGACAGTGTCCATTCCTTTAACGGCACCAGTTGGTTTCCCATACGACAAGATACTCAACATGTAAGGGATCTCCACCCCAAACACTCGCTTGTGCTCTCGCGTATTGGCCCACGCAACTAAAGTCCACGCAGCTGGATCTCCCGTGTCCTCGTAGGTACCTTCCATGGCAGCAAATTTCATCGGTTGATCTTCAATCAACGCTTTCATTTGTAAATCTCCCACCCCCATAACAGCGATCGAACCAAATAATGATAGCACTAAGCCGATGCGGATAGTTTTTTTGAATAAATCTTTTTCTTGGACTTTGTCTTTTAATAATTGAAACGCAGATAATCCTGCCACGATAATCCCGCCCATCGTAATAGCACCAGCGATCACGTGGAAAAATTCATACCAGACTTGATGATTGGCAAGCAAAGCTCCAAAGTCCGTCATCTCTGCCCGACCATTGCGCAGTGTGTATCCAACTGGATGTTGCATAAAACTATTGGCGGCTAAGATCCACAGTGCGGATAACATCGAGCCAGCTGTGACCAACCACATGAACAAAACATGGACTTTTGGTTTGACTCGATCCCATGTAAAAATCCACAACCCTAAAAATGTTGATTCCATGAAAAAGGCCAGCAATGCTTCAACGGCTAACGGTGCGCCAAAAATGTCGCCGACAAAGCGCGAATAATCAGACCAGTTCATTCCAAACTGAAATTCTTGAATAATACCTGTGACTACACCAACTGCAAAGCTTAATAGAAAAATATTCCCCCAAAATTTTGCCATTTGTCGATACTTGTCATTTTTCGTTTTGACATACAATGTCTCCATGATCGCCACGACCAAAGCTAGTCCAATTGAAAACGGCACGAAGAAAAAATGAAAAACCGTCGTCATCGCAAACTGGAACCTGGCCAACGTCACAATATCCATAGTAGTCCCTCCTTTTTGAAAATTCTGATAACGGGCCGTCACCACTGACACGTTGTCACTTTTAATATACCGTGAAAGCGGTAAAAAACCAAATATTTTAATTACAGTCGTCTTATCAAAAATTCAACGACCTTAGTAGAAAAAGCGATAAGTTTTTTCGCGACAAGTATGGTTTAATAAAAGGGAATCTATTCTGTAACTTACTGAACACTTCTTAAAAACTTTAAAAAGCCTTGATCGGTCTCAAAACTGCTCAAGGCTTTTAACTATGGCGAGCAAATTGATTCACGGCTAAACAAATCATTTGCTAAATTCAGCCGAGAGTAGATAATAAAGGCAAAAAAATTAAGGAGGTCTTTTTTATGAAAAAAGAAATCCCGATCCATGAAACGCTAGGCATCGGCTCCTTACTCGCTATTGCAGCCGGCGGATTGGATGCTTATAGTTATCTCGTTCACGGCGAAGTTTTTGCCGGACTACAAACAGGGAATTTGATTTTACTCGGCATTCATTTGCTGGGAAAAAACCAAGGTCAGATCAGCCACTATTTGACTGCGATTACGGCTTTTGCTTTAGGGACGATCATCAGCCGCATCATTCAACGACGCTTCAACGAATTTTCATTTGCTGGGGCGCGGCAATTATTTGTCATCGTTTGGGAAATCAGCTTTATGGTATTCGTTGCACTTTTTTCTAACGTCTTGCCAGATGCTTTAGCCAGTGCGCTATTGTCGATTGCAGCTGCTGCCCAACTGCAAGAATTCAGACGTTTAAAAGACGGCGCCTTTACTTCCCTTATGATGACCGGAAACTTGCGACAATTAGCAGCGAGCTTTGTTGATGGCTTCCTTTATCATAATGCCAAAGCGCGTGAACAAGTCCGGGATACGTTCGTCATCATTATGAGTTTTGTTTTAGGCGCTGCCGCAACGAGTTGTCTTGTGACCTACTTACATGGAGCTGCGATTTTATTTTCTAGCAGCCTGCTACTACTCGCACTTTTAATCATCTTCACTCAAGCTAAAAAAGCGGTTCGAGCTTAACGCTGCGAACCGCTCTTCTTATGATTGAGGCACACGAAAATAAGCTGCTTCTTGTTCTTGTAACCTTTGCCGTTCTGCTTGATTGTACCAAGGTGAGACTGTAGAAGCTAACACATCGTTGAGTAAATAAACGAAGCTGTTGATAAACATCGCTAAACTGGCTGAACCATGCTGGTGTGAAATAAACCATAAAACCATTTAAACTAATCCCGAAGTCACTCGCCTATTAGAAAACAAATTTTTCGATTGCTTCGCTGACACCGTCTTCTTGATTCGTAGCCACGATTTGATCAGCTGCCGTTTTCACATCTGGCGTTCCATTTCCCATCGCGATTCCCAGTCCGGCATAACGAATCATAGCCAAATCATTTTCTGCATCACCGATCGCCATCACTTCAGCTTGCTTGATTCCAAGATACTCCGCTAATTCTTTTAATGCTTCCCCTTTATTGGTTTGCTTATTCAAAAATTCATAGAAATACGGCGCACTTTGGACCATCGTATAGTTTTCGTGAAATGCTGGTGGGATCTGTTTGATCGCTTGACTCAAAATCTCCGGCTCATCGATCATCATCATTTTGATAATTTTAAGTTCTTCAGTGATCTCTTCAGGCGTTCGGTATTTGATCGGCATATTAACTAAATAAGCTTCATGGACCGTATACGGACTGATATCACGATTTGACGTATAGATCGTATCTTCTGTGGTCGTGTGAAGGTGAACCTTTAATTGCCGAGCTAACGTATCGATTTGTAAATAATCGTCATGGCTCAACGTGTGACATGCGATCACTTCTTGTGTATGAGTATTTAGAACTAAACCGCCGTTATACGTCACGACATAATCTTCACTGTCAGTCAGTCCTAGTGTCGCCAAATGTTCACTGACGCCAGGTAACGGCCGGCCTGTACATAAAACGATTTTAACGCCTTTTTCTTTCGCTTGTTTGATTGTTGCACAGACTTTCGGACTAATCCTGCTGTGTTCATTTAATAAAGTACCATCCATATCAATGGCAACGAGTTTGATTGGCATTGCTGTCCCTCCTAAAAAAATTCCTCGTTTCATCATACGAGTTCTTGAACGCTGCGTCAATCGAGATTAAAAACTTGTTACACTTCGATCGGTGAGCTAAAAAAAGAAGCTAAGAACAACGCCTTAGCTTCTCCATCTATTTAATCGACATAATCAGTTTCAGTTTTATTTAACCAAGCATAGCCTAGTCCCATTACTAATCCGCCACCGATGAAGTTGCCGATCAAGGTGAAGAATAAATTGTGGACTACATTTGCCGCCGTCAACTCAGGAATCGCTCCATGAGAAGCAAAGAAGGCTAATGAAAAGGCTGGGAAGTTGGCGATCACGTGTTCATAACCTAAGAAAGCAAAGATGAAAATGATGAAGATGATTGACATAACTTTGGCTGCGTCATCTTTCATGCGCAAGCTAGCTAAAACGGCGATATTTACGACGATGTTGGCAAACATCCCTTCTACCAAAATCTGACTGGTAGATTTTGCCAATTTACTACCGATCGCGGTAAACATATAATTCGTCGTTTCCATATGTTGAAACGGCCCTGTCAATGAAACTAAATAGCCAAACAACACACCGCCGACTAAGTTGAAAAAGATACAAGTAACTAATAATTTGATTGCAGTCGAGAAATTCATTTTTTTGCGATACATTCCAACGACTGAATACAACATATTTGAAGTGCCTAGTTCAGCATTTAAATATAAGATCATGACAAGCGACCAACTGAACATAAACGCATACGTCATTTTTTCTAAACCTGGAATCGCATGTTCTGTTTTAATCGCGATGTAAAAAGCAACCGCGGTCCCTAGTGTTAAGAACATACAAGCTAAGACCGCACGAACTGCGTAACGACTATAGCTTCCATTTAATAATTGCAATTTTTTCTTGATTGAATAATCGATTTGGGTCATCATTGGTGATTCTGTTAGCTCGTTTGTTTTTGCTTCGACTTTAGTTCCAACCTCTTCTTCCACTGGCAATGACATCTCTTCATCGATCCCCATCATTTTCATAATGTTCCTTCCTTCTATCCTTATTCATACTTAGTTCATAAATAATATACTCGCATGATAACGTATTTTCAGCACGTTTTCAACTTTTTTACACTACTATTCAAAAGAAAACGCCAATTATTTGTTAACCTCATTTATTAATAACTGCAGTTCCCATTGGATCTTCAGTTTGCTTCAAACGGCTAGTTTCATTTGACGACAAACACTCGAATTCATTTAAATAATCTTAAGTCTAAATCAAAGATAGTTAAACAAAACTTAACAGCTGAAGTTGAGTCACGTAAAATCATTCTATGGTCACCACCTGCTATACGATCCAAGCTGCTAATCTCGCGAAACTTGAAGCCTTCTTCAACTTTATCAAACACTATTATCCAGTCAAAGATATGAGCGGTGAGCCTCCAATTTTTGAATCCCGCTTTATTATGAGCTAAAAAGGACAACTGCGTAACGCAGCTGTCCCTTAATTGACTTATTTTTAAACTAAAAGGGAATCTCGAATATCGACTTCAAAGTGATGCTTATGTAAAAATGCCAAGATCTCTGGCAGATCTTCCCGTTTATACGTTCCTCGAATGTTTGAAACTAACTTTCGCTTTTTAGTAAATCTTGTTGTTTTAGTTTTATAAATATAACAAAATGGTCCATATAATTCAATCGTGACGATCTTTTTATAATTCTCGCCCACCAACTGATACAATGCTTGACAATCCACTGCTGACACCACCTATTTTTTACTACGACGCGATTATAGACCTCTTAGTAAAAAAAAGCCAGCCTTTTCGGTGATTTTTTCTGAAAAACTTATTCCTGTTAATTTTAAAAAAAACTGTACTAAAAAGACTCAGAAAATAACGTTCTGAGTCTTTAATATTTATTCAACTGGTGGTAAAATCGCCATCAAACTCTTACTTAATGCAATATAGATCGGTGAATTAGCTGGCAGTTCACTCTCATGTCGGCGCTGCGCTTTAGCAGACGTCGCTGCTAATTCGATCAAACTGTCACCACGGAACAGATCTACGAAGTAACGAGTCGAAAGCATTTTTGGTAATTTAGGTCCGATCGTGATATCCGTAATCAATTTTGTTTTTAACACGTCATCTAATACAAAGGTCGTGTTTAGCTCCTCTAAAGAAGGCCCAATTTTATTTTGGGTGGTCTTTTTGTGACTCATTAAGCTAATATCATCTGCTTTTTGATGGTCGTAGTCCGTCAAATTATACGTATCGATAATCGCATCTAATTTTTCTGCATATTTCTTATCTGTTGCGTAACGTCCTTGTAAGTACTTCGTTGCATCTTTAAACGAGCTAGTCTCAGATTTCCAAGTTGGCTTGTAGTAATTCTTATTACCTGAAATACCATCTTTTAACAACCCTGCATAATCTTCAAGCGACTCTTTATAAGAAGGATATTTTCTAAACTCCGCTTGGATCTGATAATTTTTGCCACCTTCATCTTGCTCTAACGTACTAAAAGTGACGCCTTTACCTTGGAATTTCCCTTTGATCCCAAACAAATTGTGATTAGGTTCTGAAGCCAGTGCACTATTACCAGAACCACTTTCTAAAATAGCTTGCGCGATCATAACCGATGCATAAATATCATGCTCTTGTCCGACATTACGTGCTAGATCGCCAACTTTTTTAATAAATTCATCCGTCGTCTGGTTTTTACTAAAGTGGAAACCACCTTCATCGTCAGAACCTGTAATTCCACTACCGATTGATCCTAACAAACTGCTACTTGCTTGTGATAGCCCAGCGACATTCACACGTACTGCAAAAGTTGGCATAAAGTCGCTTAAGTTCGTGATCTTCACGACATCTCCTGGCTGTGGCGCATGGATATACTGTCCATTCCCAATATAAATCGCAACGTGAGATGTCACACTTGTTGGTGCTCCCCAGAACAACAAATCTCCTGGTTGCGCTTCACTGACGGGGATCTGAGTACCAGAATACTGTTGATCTCCAGTCCAGCCACCAATCTCATGACCAGTGACTTTCGCATAAATGTAATGGGTCAGACCAGAACAATCAAATGTATTCGGCCCTTTTGCTCCCCAAACATATGCCTTACCTAGATGTTGATACGCTTCTTTAACTAATGCTTGTCGCACATCATTGTTGACCTCGGGAACAGCTTCATTTGACGGAACTTTGATATCGTTAGCAGTTCCAGCTGGTTGGCGGCCGGCATTGTTGTTAGGAACGGTTACTGGTCCAGAAGAAGAATTGTTCCCAGGATTAGCAGTTCCTTGATTGTTGCCACTTTGATCATGGCCGGTGCTTGGTTCAGTTGAATTATTCGGTTGTTCATTTGTCGTACTTGCACTACTGCTGGATGAATGCGTGCTCTGGCTTTGCGATCCTTGGGTTGAACTTGACGAATTGCTGGTAGTGCTTGAACTTGGATTCGTCGTACTGCTAGCAGAACTAGATGATTTAGACGTTGTCGTACTCGTTTCATTCGTCGTTGAACTTGAGGTGCTCGAACTTGACGAACTGTCACTTGGGACTGAAGGGGTTGCCGGTTTTTCTTTAAAGGTTACGTGAAATGCGACATCCCCTGCCGGCATAACAAACATCCCACTAGTTGGTCCTAGCGTAAGATTGACTGGATCACCAGTGGTTGTTTTCGCTTCGAATGCATCCACTTCGTAATTGTCCGCTAAATGCAGATCCACTTTGACTAACGCTCCAGCTTCCACATCTTGATAGCGTTCAAAAGTCACTTCATTTCCTTTATCATCCGTATAAGTCGCTTGACTTAGCGGAGTATCATTGACGGTCAACTGATATTTTTGAACTTCAGAACGACTAGTTGAAACAGCAGCCTCACTTGAACTAGATGCTGGCGCAGTAGTAGCTTCAGCAGGTGCTGCTGCCCCACTCGTTGAATCCATTGCTTTTTCTGATACTGATGTAGTAGAAGCGACAGTCGATGTCGCGGTTGTCGTTGATTGTGGTGCTACTTGGCTGGTGCTAGCAACTGGTACATCTTCAGCAAAAACTTTTTCTGTTGACAAAACCGTTGGCGCAATCAATGAGCCCATTGCTAACAAGCCAGCAAACTTCCTATACTTCAATCGTAATCCCTCGTTTCTCTCTTTGAAATCTCACAATTCTCATGCATTATAATGATAGCATGATTCAATTTTTATGTCTAAAATAATTCTCATTTACCTAATTTCATATTTTGAAAATTATTTTAATTTCTGATCGTAGTCCCTTTTATAATTTCATTCATGAGTTCAGAAGCTTGACGGGTGTGGAAGCGACTCATGCGGACTGCTTCTCCAGCTGAGTTCTCCCAAATTTTATTATCTGTAAAACCAACTTCGGTCCGTTTACCATCCATCAATTCTTTGGCGTAGCCTAAGATGACGCGAATCGCATTTTTTGTTTCTTGATCACTTTTAAAATAACCTGAATGGCTCTTCAAATACTCATTTAGATCGCTATTTTTTGAAATTTTCCAATCTGCAATAAAATCACGTAATAATTCAATCACTTGATCGAATTCGATATCCCATAGTTTTAGATCTTTCACTTCTTTTTCCATTTGGATAACCCCCCAAAGATAAATACGTCTTTTGAATTCCTTTTCATTTCCATTATACCTAATCTACCTCCAATAGAAATAGGAAGAGCCTAAAGAAACACTAATATTTTTTCAATTAAGGTTTACTCCAAAAATCAAAAAGTTTACCTCAATTAATCTGAAAGGCAACTACTTTTCTTTTCCCCTAGACTTGCGTTATAATTTTCATATTGACTTTATTTATGAAGGAGCTTTTTTATGCTGACTTTTTTGATCCAACAAATGAAAAAAAAGTTCCCCAATCAGCAGCGAACCGGCATCGGGATCTTGGCGGGGCTGCTGGGGTTGCTCTCTAATTTTTTACTATTTGGTGCTAAAATGTTTATCGGCTCGATTTCTGGCAGTGTCTCGATCATGGCCGATGCAATGAACAACTTATCAGATACTGCGTCTTCGATCATCACACTGGCTGGTTTCAAAGTCGCTGGCAAACCGGCTGATGAGGGTCATCCTTATGGGCATGAACGCTTTGAGTATATCAGTGGTTTCGTAGTTTCGATTTTGATCACTTACGTTGGGGTGAATTTTTTAGAGACTTCCTTTGAGAAAATTCTCAACCCCGTCAGCGTCTCCCTGACCCCGATCGTTTATGTGGTATTGATTTTATCAATTTTAATGAAGTTTTGGCAAAATCGGATGTACCATCGCTTAGGGGATGCGATCGAATCAGATACTTTGCACGCAACTGCTCAAGACAGTTTAAATGATGTGTACACTACGATTGCTGTTTTGATCTCCGCTTTAGTCGAATGGCTTTCCGGTTGGCGAGTCGATGGTTACTTTGGTTTTTTGATCGCACTCTACATTATTTATAGCGGCGTGAAGATGATCAAAGAATTCGTGGATGAATTGATGGGCGTCCGCGCACCGGAAAAAGAGATCAGTGCGATCAAAGAACGATTGAATAGCTATCAGACAATTATCGGCTACCACGATCTTTTGATCCACAGTTATGGACCAAACAGTATTTTTGCTTCAGTCCACATTGAGGTAAATGAAGAATGGACATTAGCCCATGCTCATGATGTAATCGATCGAATCGAACAAGATATTAAAAAAAATCTGAATGTCGATCTCGTTTGTCATTTAGATCCCTATCCCCTTGATGATCAAGAATTCAAACGTGTCGCGCCTGGCCTAAGAAATGTTTTACGTGAGATCCACCCTGAGCTGAGAATGCATGATTTACGAATCGATTCCACAACGGTGCCGGAAACATTACATTTTGACTTAGTCGTACCAGAAAAACTCAAACTTTCTGATAGCGAATTGCACGATGAGATTGCTGCACGCTTCATCAAAGAAGTGATTCCCGCTAAACTCATGATCACTTTTGATCGGACTTATTTATTGTAAAGTTTGGCAGCTAACTACTCGCCAAAACAAAAAATAGCACTAAAAAGCGCTGCTTCACTTAGCAGCGCTTAGGCTTAGACATTCCAGTCTGAGTCTTTTTTATTTTTCAGCAACACTTAAAATTGGAAAACGTTTCTATTACGGCTGTTGTTCCGCGATCAATCGGCTTTTTCGCACCCACTTATCGCCTTCTGTAACAGCCAACACTAATGCTCCAGCTGCAATCACTAGTCCCCATTCCACTAAGTTGATACTTGTCGTCTGGAAGATTTGTTGCATAAAAGGCGCGTAAGTCAGTAACACTTGCAGTCCGATCATCAATCCGATAATCAGGAATGCTTTGCGATTAGCCCAGACCCGTTCAGAAAAGGCGGATTCGCTACTACGAATATTAAAGAAATAAAAGATCTTACTGACCACGATCACATTGACCATCATCGTACTAGCGGTTGCTTGATCCGCTCCTAGATGGATGACGATCTCGTAGGCGAGTAAACTGATCACCGCCATCAAGACTGAAACATAGCCCATTTGAAAAATATCATGTCGGTCCATCAATGATTTTTGCTCACGAGGCGCGCGTTCCATAATCTTCTCTTCTGCCGGCTCAAAAATAAACGCAAACTGGATCGTGATCGCTGAAACCATATTGATCCACAACAGTTGCGTAGCCTGCAAAGGCATCGGCTGCTGCGCTAAGATCGTAAAAGCAATAATCAAGCCTTCAGCAAATGAAGTTGGTAGTAAGAATAAGATACTTTTTTTGATATTATCATAAATACGTCGCCCTTCTGCAATCGCTTTTGCGAGCGTTGCAAAATTATCATTAGCCAAAATCATATCAGCAGAATCTTTTGCCACATCAGTTCCGCTACGACCCATCGCAACCCCGATGTCCGCCTGCTTTAACGCAGGTGCATCATTGACACCATCACCAGTCATAGCTGTCACTGCACCGCTAGCTTGCAGCGCTTCGATGATCTCCAATTTATTTTTAGGGGTCATCCGAGCAAATACTTGGTGCGATACCGCCACCTCAGACCGTTTGGCTAACGTTAACTCATCCCATCGCGCTCCAGTGATGACACGGACCTGGTCGGCCAATCCCAATTTTTTGCCGATTGTTTGCGCAGTTAACGGGTGATCCCCCGTAATCATTTTAACGGCTACTCCGGCTTGTTTCATCTCGTTTAATGCCGTGATCACTTCTTCTTTTGGCGGGTCGATGATCCCTGCCAGACCTAACCAAGTGATCCCACTAGCTAATAGTTCATGCGTGACTTTTGTTTCGTTCGTCACATTTTTTACCCCAACTGCTACGACTCGTTTACCGGTTTTAGATAGAGACGCTACCCGCTGTTCCCAACCCGCAACATCAAAATCAGGATCTGCTGCTTTAGCCAGCGGAATCAATTTATCAGGTGAACCTTTGATCCAAATCTTTTGCTGTCCGCTCGGTGTCTCAACGAGTTTTGCAATATAGCGGTAATCTGAATCAAACGGTAATAGATCCAGCTCACGGTCTTTTGGCGGTGCTTCGAAAACTTTATGGTACAAAGTCAAAAATGCCCCATCCGTTGGTTCCCCGTTGATGTGCCACTGCCCGGCTGTTTCTACTAATTCCGTATCATTGGCTTCAAAACCACCTTGTAAAAAAGCCTGCAATGCGGCACTAACTGGAACAGGTCGTTGCTCAGCCAGCAATTGCCCAACAGGTTCATAGCCTAGGCCGGTAACGGTAATTTGTTGAGTGGGTAAAAACAGATCCGTCACGGTCATCTCATTTTTCGTTAAAGTCCCGGTCTTGTCGGTCGCGATAACATTGACCGAGCCTAATGTTTCGACTGCTGGCAGTGACTTAACGATCGTTTGCTGTTTTTTAGCCATCTCTGAAACACCCATCGCTAAGATCACCGAAGTCGTCGCTGGCAGACCTTCCGGAATTGATCCGACAATCATGGTGACAACAGCTAACGCCAAAACAGTCAGCGAATACGTTTCAAACAGTAAACCTAAAACAAACAAAACAACTGCTGCAACTAAGACGACACTAGAAACCCCTTTCCCGATTTGATCGATCTGACGCATCAAAGGTGAGCGTCTTTTTTTGACTTGCTGGACTTCTTGTGAGATTTGACCCAGCTCGGTCGCTTCAGCAGTCGCCACGACCACGCCAAGTCCACTACCATTTGTAACAGACGTTGAGGCAAAGGCCATGTTGTTTTGTTCTGCTAGCGGGTAGTCGCCGGTCAACGGTTGCGCTTGCTTTTCGATCGAATCTGCTTCACCTGTCAACCCGGCTTCTTGAATCCGCAAATTATCACACGCTACTAAGCGCAAGTCCGCCGGTACATTATCACCAGCTTCTAAAAAAACGACATCTCCAGTCACTAATTCTTCAGCCGGTAAATCGATCCGCTGTCCCTCACGATAAACGGTAGCTTGTTGAGACAACATTTGCTTGATCTTTTCTAATGCATCTGAGGCACTCGCTTCTTGGTAATAACCGATCAAAGCATTGGCAATGATGACGAATGCGATCACAATCGCATCCGACACATGGCCCATCAAAAGCGTCAAGCTAGCCGCTGCCATTAAAATATAAATAATCAAATTGTGGAACTGCCGAACAAACAATTGCCATCGCGGCGTTTTCCGGCTCGTCAATTTATTGGGTCCTTCAACAGCTAATTTTTCACGTGCGGTTTCCTTAGACAAGCCTTGTTCAAAGTTCTGCTGAGGATAGTCTTTTGCTAATTCGGTTAATTCTAGTTGATAATTTTTTTTTACACATTTTACTTCACTCCTTATTTGCCAAAGTAACTTTCGACAAACAACGAGCTATTCTTTTTGGAAATACGGCAGACCGTCAAGAAACTGCAATAAGTACGGCTCGGCGTCTGGGTCCATGCCCTTCACACTCCTTTGATCAACTAAGTACTCTTTCTTCCAAGTTAGCAAACATAACGTCAGTTGTCAAAAATAAGCAAAATTAGTTAATTTTTTGCTAAAAATAAGCCTAGCAACTGCTAGACTTATCCTCTAAAACGAACGATACACATATTGGTTTTTAGGTGGTGAGATCGTGGAAGTCTGTTCCACTTTTACCGCTGGAATCTGACGTTTAAAGGGTTCGAAGTAATCTAGTTCGATCGTTCCTTCTACGTGGAGCCAATCATTGTTTTTCACTGGCGTGTCCGCTGGTAATTTTGTCAACAACCCAAAAACACCAGAATCCGCTACACAATGGATGATCCCAAAACGGAATAAGAAATTATATTTTTCTTGCTCTTTTTCAGTTTGATAGACAAAACCGTTATACGAGATTTTTTTGCCTACAAACGAGTTAGGATAATTATAAACTAACTCCATGACTTCTAAATAATTTTCGTCGGTTACTTCCAAGACTTGTTTTTCTTCATATTTTTTCATCAACTGCGTCATTTGACGATTATAATCCGTCTTATTGTAATAAATACTCGTGTCAGGCTTTAAATATTGCGTATTCATTTCAGGGTCACCGACTGATTCCTTACTGACTGGAAAGCTGAAACCTTTTGCCTCAACGATCGTCGTATCTAAACTGACCGTTGGAAAAAGTGTTCCCACCACCAGAGGTAAACTCAATAAGAGATAGGCGATCCCTCGTTGATACGGTTTTTTCAACCCGTGATCATGACCGTCCAAATGAACATGAGGTTTTTCGCCACTGGCCCAAATTTTTAATTGCACTAACGCCAGCAATAAACTCAACCCCATCGTCAAGTACGCTAAATAGCGATAATGAACGTTGATATATTGATTCAATTTACCGGAGACTTGCAAGTACATCATCAATTCAAAATACCCAGATAAAATTACAAAACGAATCATATGGCTCCTCCTAAACAAAGTACGCGTATAAAGTCACAACGACACTGATAAGCGCGATCAATTGAACGATGAATTTCGTATGAAAGCTGTGTTTCATCATCATGAGGTTTTTGATATCTACCATCGGCCCAAAGACTAAAAAGGCGACGATCGGATTTGTCCCAAACAAACTAAGTAACGAGGCCCCAACAAACGCATCTGCTTCAGAACACAGTGACATCGAAAAGGCGAGGACTAACATGACGAGGATCGCAGTCAATTTATTTGCCGTCAACTGCAACATGAAACTTGTCGGCAAATAGACTTGCATAGCAGACGCGATCAGTCCGCCGATCATCAAATAGCGCCCCGTATCAAAAAATTCATCGATCGCATGGACGAGCACCGACCACACTTGACTAACAAATGTGACTTTTGTGGTGGACGCAGGGTGCTCATGGTGCGGTCCGTGATTTTCTGCGGCTATTTTTAAGATCGGTATCCGATTGAAATAAGCGATCCACGAACCGATCACTAATGCCACAAGAAAACTCCCCAGCATGCGCATCATCGCAAATTTCCAACTGTTACCAAATGCGATGAAAGTTGAAAAAATGACGATCGGATTAATGATTGGTGCAGTCAGCATAAATGCAAAGGCAGTGTGTGTCGGCACGCCTTTTTTGATGAACTGGGTCACGATTGGGACGATACCACACTCACATGAAGGAAAGAAAAATCCCAGAAAACAGCCGACTAAGATGGCGAGCAATTTATTTTTTGGTAAGATTTTTTGCACACGTTCTGGGGTTAAAAAAACTTGCAAAGCCCCGGAGATGATACAACCTAATAGGACAAATGGGATCGCTTCAATGACGATCGATAAAAAGATCGTACTCATTTGAAGCAACGAGTGAGGAAGAAAATTGAACATGGTAAACCTCCTGATTCTAATTAGCGGCTTTACTATACGCTTTTGAAAAAAACAAGACAAGCTTTTTAAGTCAAAAGCTTGTCTTGTTTAAACTATCTTATTTTTTGTGACAAATTTTTGCTGGCATTTACCGATTCGTAATCACGACATAATAGACTTCAAGCGGACCATGAAGCCCCACGACTAATTGCATTTCGATGTCCCCTGAATTAGACGGACCCGAAATGAAATGATACGCGGAACCATTTTCTTCCGCCTCCAGCTCACCCGCTTTTTGCGCAAAATAAGCAGCGGCTTGACTCGTTCGTGGAACCAAGCGACTTAACGGAATCAAAGACAGATAATGGGTGGGCAAAAAATGAAAAGAGCGACCTTGCCCTGCTGATGATTCTACGACGACGGTTGCAGATTCCGCTAAGAAAAATTTCGCAAAGGCTAAAGCGACATTGGCCGCTTGAGCCGTTTGAATATTTTGCTGCCGCAAAGTAGCATCTGGTTGCCAATAGTCGACTTGTTGTTTCGTTTCATCAATCGCAACACCGTACTCAGCCAATTGGGGATCAGTCGGCAGTAAAACCGGACCACCTCCACATTTTTCGATCAATTCGGCGATCGTTTGATTGAGATTTGCCTGTGTCGTTTCTACCATTATAGCACTGACTTTTTCTGTCCGAGCCTTTGCGATCGCTAATAATTCCGCAGTCGATTTATCCGCTAAATGCGTTTCAGGCAAATTGCTGATCGGTTTATATGGGACAAACTCTCGCTCACCTAGTTTTTCAGTCAATGTTTTTAAAAACGCTGCTCGATTTTCGATCCTACTCATGCTCTTCACCTGCCTGATGTTTTTTATACCAACTGCGGAAATTTTCCGAATGTTTTGGCGGCACTGGCAAATCCCGGACGTCAGTCCACCCTTTGACCATTCCGGGTCCCGCTTTGATAAATCCGCCATACTGGAACATATTTTCCACGGAGATCGGATGTTTATGTCGCAGTAAGCTCAATCCTAAATGATCAAATTGTAGCGCAGTCTTAAACAAAGCGGGAATTGAGGTGCCTTGTCCGACAACGCGCATTTGTAAATCATTAAATCCATGTTGCAGCTTTAATTCATCTGTCATCACTTTGCGATGGGCGATCAATAGTTCATGCAACGGAATTTTCACAGGACACGTCTCCGTACAAGCCGCACATAAACTAGAAGCATAAGGTAGCTCACCAAACTGTTTGTAACCACCTAAAACTGGTGACAACACTGCGCCCAACGGTCCCGGATAGATGGAACCATAGCCATGTCCGCCAATGTGACGATAGACGGGACAAACATTCAGACACGATCCACAGCGAATACACTGTAAAATCGATTGAAATTCCGTACCCAACGCATTCGAGCGACCATTATCTAAGATCACCACATGAAAATCTTCTGGTCCATCTGACTCGACCGCCTTTTTCTGACCAGCAAATGTGACATACGTTGTCAAACTTTGACCGACTGCACTGCGCGCCAATAAATTATCCAGCACCTCTGCTTCTTTGATTGTGGGTACGATCCGTTCCATCCCCATCAACACAATTTGTGTTTTCGGGATGCTAATAGTTAAATCGGCATTGCCTTCATTCGTATCTAGATTGATCATTCCTGTATCTGCGATGGCAAAATTACATCCAGTAATGCCCACATCTGCTTGTAAAAAGAACTTTCGCATCTCTTCTCGCGCACACCGCGCCAAATTAACCGGATCATTGTTGCCTGTATAGCCTAATTTTTCAGCAAATACTTGGCGGATCTGCTCGCGGTTTTTGTGGATACTTGGAAATACGATATGAGACGGCTCATCCCAATCATCCATTTGTAAAATAAATTCGGCCAGATCTGTTTCCATCACTTGCACATCTTTCATTTTTAACAACATAGGATCAAGATCTACTTCCGTCGTTACCATTGATTTAGATTTGACGACCTGTTTCGCATTTTTTTCGACTAAGACTCTTTTCACATAGTCTTGCGCTTCTTCAGCCGTTT
This sequence comes from Enterococcus sp. CSURQ0835, assembly GCF_902706605.1. GTDB lineage: Bacteria > Bacillota > Bacilli > Lactobacillales > Enterococcaceae > Enterococcus_A. The sequence continues at coordinate 73,724 of NZ_CACSLH010000003.1, forward strand.
GAGCAAAGTATACGTGCCCGCCACGCTTAGCGACTTGATCACTGAACTCTTCTAGATAATGCGGCAAGTGCTCTAAAACATGTTGGCGAATATGTTCTCCGATTTTTCGCCACTCTTGCCAATCCCCCAGCTCAGCTCGTGCGCCTTCTCGTTTGACCCATTGATCATCTTGGGCTTTCGCCACCGCTTTTTGCATAAAGATATCTTGCTTACTTTCTGCTAATCGTTGCGCAAATGGTTGGTTGCTTGTTTTTAAACCCACTTACCTCACCTCACTTTTTAGCGTTTGATCAAGTCGGCTCAAGTCAACATTTGAATTTAACACTTCCGCTAAATGCATGATCTTGATCTTTTCACCAGCTCGATTGAATTTGCCGCCGATATTCATCAAACAGCCCATGTCACAACTGATCAAAACTTCAGCTTCTGTAGCTAAGATATCTTCCATCTTTTCAGTGACCATCTGTTGTGAGATAAATGGCTCTTTGACCGAGAAAGTTCCGCCAAAACCACAACAGTTTTCGACGTGAGGAATGGGGATCAGCTCCAGTCCTTTGACATGTTCTAATAGCCAAAACGGCGTCTCGCGCTCGCCTAATAACCGCGTCATGTGGCACGAGCGATGATAGGTCGCTTTGGCGTTTAAAGTTGCACCTACATCTTGGACTTTTAATACTCGCCATAAAAATTGGCTAAATTCATACGTCTTAGCTGCCAGTGCTTCGGCTTTTTGACGATATTCAGGATCAGCTTTCATTATCTCTGGAAATTCTTTGAACATCGCAGCACATGATCCCGCGGGTACGACAACATACTCAGACTCTGTAAAACAATCGATTTGATTTTTGATTCCTTTATAACTTTCTTTGACATAGCCACTGTTATAAGTTGGCTGACCACAGCAAATCTGATTTGGCGGAAAATCCGTTTGGCAACCCAAACGTTCTAATACTTCTACCATCGCTTGTCCAACATTTGGAAACATCAGATCCACGACACACGTCGAATAAATACTAACGCGCATTTTTTTACCTCCTTTTTTATAACAACAAATTGCTAACTAACCCTAGCAAACGATTAAGCGATTTCAATTTCTATTATAAAGGTTGCCATTTTATTCTACAAATCAGATTAAAGTGATTCTAAAATTCGTTCAAAAAAGCGACTGGCTCAAACGGTGATTGTGGTTCAAAGAAGTAACAAGCTACGACTCATTACCGCCGCTTTCCTATAGTTTAGGTTCAAAAAAACCAGATCCTCGTTTAGAAGTGATCTGGTTCAACGTTTTATTTAACTGCATCCTTTAATTGTTTACCCGCTTTAAACGCCGGTGATTTGCTAGCAGGGATCGTAATCTCTTCGCCCGTTTGTGGGTTACGTCCTTTACGAGATGCGCGTTCGCGAACTTCGAAGTTCCCAAAACCAATAATTTGAACTTTTTCGCCGTCTTTCAATGAACTTTGGATGCCATCGAATAATGCGTCAACAGCTGCAGCCGCATCTTTTTTAGTCAATCCAGTTTTTTCAGCTACTTTTTCTACTAAAGTTTGTTTATTCGTCATGATATTGCCTCCATCATTTAAATTTACTTCACCGTTAATTCTAGAGGTTCTTCTACAGAAAGGCAACAATTATCTTCAGGTTCCACTGCTTTTCCGTTAAAAAATTTTCTGTTTATTTAATTCAAGTCAAAAAATAAAAGTATTTTATCCGATTTAACAGCTACGAAAATCTTTGAAATTTCATTGCATGACCTTTTCAAAAACTAATCTAAATTATTTTAGAATTAGTTAAATAACTAAAATTTTCATTTAAAAATGTAATTGAGGTTGTTTTGTCAAAGAATAAATCGTATATTAAATAAAACAGTGACACTTTGTTTTTTACGAAAAATTTCAACTTTTATTTTCCCCCAGGCATCCTTCCCAACTATTCCACTTGAAACAACTCAAACCTCACAGATTTACCAGAAAGGAAGTGAAGTGACGTTTGCTCCTTTGAGTAACGTCCCGCTGATGAATTTACGTCCACTATTAAAAAGAGATCTCTACCGAAAACTGCTTTTAATTGAAACCCTTTACTATGGTAAAAAAGCTATGACGAGTGAAGAGCTGACCAAGCTTTTAAAATGTACGCCACCGGTTTTATTGAACGATATCCGTTTGATCAATGAGCAAGAAAAGTATTACCAGATCAATCGACGGAATGGACTTTACTCGCTCGTAGTCGCTGACAACGCGGGACTTGATATGCTCGTAGCTTCATCAATCGACAACTCGATTTCTTTCAAAATCTTAGAATTGTTGTTTTTTGAGGAATGTTATACATTGAATGATTTAGCGAAACACCTTTATTGTAGCCTTTCAACCGTTCAAGTCCATCTTAAAGAACTAAGCAAGCTTCTTAAGACGTGGAAATTAAAAGTAGAACGCAAACCATTTCGACTTTTGGGCAATGAAGTCGCGATCCGTCACTTATACTTCTTATTATTCAGCGAAAAAAAGGCGCAACTGACTGATCTAAAATTATCCGCTGAACTCTTTGATAAAGGCGAAGCCGTGATCCGCTCAATGGTCACTGCAAATGAACTTGATCCATCATTTGCGCAATACCGCCGCTTAAGTCTCATGTTTTATATCAGCTTATGGCGCGTGAAAAAAAATCACTTTATGCCTGCGCGCTTGTTACGTTCTGAAAGTGTGACTTTCCCTGAAGAAATAGCGATGAAAGAATTCGGGATTGTTTTACATCATGAACTTGATTTATTCTGTACAAATGACCTGATCAAAGAAACATTTTGGCTTTTATTCAGTGATTTCTTTTTGCTCGGTGAAAAGCAAAAGCAACGCGCCTTAGCGACTAACTATTCGTTAACCTATCATTATGATACCCATTATGAGCTGGCCAGTGCGTTTAGCGATCTGTTAGAAGTACCGCTGACTGAAGACCAGAAGGATCAATTGGCGACCGTGTTGATCAATCAACACCTTTTTCATGCAGAAACCAAAGAATTCATCAATGTCTTAACGGATAAAAAAGTTGATTGTATTAATTTGTTACAGAATTTCCATGGGCATTGTTTGAAGGTCGTCCGCCAATTAGTGACTGACTTCACTGATAAATACCAGTTGTTCCAAACTGAAGATTTTATTGCTAATTATATTTATCAAATTATTGCAACCGTTCCTGAATGTTTAAATGGCTTAAAGCAGACAGAAAATTCAGTTGATATCTTAGTCGTATCAAATGATTCAATGACCCAAGAACGTTTATTAAGCGAGTTGATTAAAGATGTCGTGAAGGGCAATTATCGCTTACATCATTTTTCCAGTCAAAAAGTCCCCAGTCGAAACTACCAAGAGATCTTCAGCAAGTATGATCTAATCGTCTCCACTTCTACTTTTGATGTCGAAGATTGTAAGACCCCCGCGATCGCAGTCGAGTTATGTCCCAGCATTCAATCCCTCAACAAAATCCAACACCTAGTAGATACCGTAAGTTTAGAAAAAACCCCGATTGGGAACTCTTAATCAAAAGCAATCAAAAAGCCGACTCAATTTTTATTTTTGAGTCGGCACTTTTTTGATTAACAAAAAAAGACAATCCTGCGTTTAGCTAAATTTTCAGTGTGACCGAGTTAAAAAATTTATTTTTTAGTTTGCGCGTGCTGTAACCTAGCTAGTTCTGCTTCCATTGATTGTTTTTCTTTCATGAGACTCGCAACCATTTTCTGATATTTTTCGATACCATTCTTTTTCCGAATGACATTTAACTGTAAAGCTAAATAGCTCATGACCAATATTCCAACAATCAATCCAAAGAAAAAGCCCGTCGTATGTTTCAAAGCCGCATAAAGGCAAAGAATCAATGCGATGATGATGCCAGCCAGACACAGTTTAGCTTGCCGACCACCACCAAATAAAATACGATTGAGGGCTGTCCCGTGAGCTAGATCTTCATAACGTGAGATGCGAGCTTCTAAAAAACTGATCTGTTCTTTCAAGGTATCAATGGAACTTTTTTCAGTCATGCTCTTCCCTCCTGATCATTTTTAGTTTTATTATCCTTACCTTAGCGTTTTTTTTCCAGTAAATCAGCTCGGTCTAAACAATTTAAGGAAAATTATACCTTATTATTTTATGAGAGAGAAATATTATTTAAAATTACATTTAATAATGTTGAAATTTTCAAAAATTTATTTTGAGAACGAGCTACATAGGTGTTCTTGAAAAAAAGGAAATAACAAAAACTTTCACACTTTCTTAGAGCTTTTTAATTGAATTTCTCAGAATATCTTGTACAATTCAATATGTAAGCCGTTACAAATAAAAAATTTAAACGAGGAGTGACAAAAATGAGAATTGGTATTCCTAAAGAAATCAAGAACAACGAAAATCGGGTCGCTTTACCACCAGCTGGCGTCTTTGACTTAAAAAGTCGAGGACATGAAGTCTTAGTTGAAAAAGGCGCAGGTCTTGGTTCAGCAATCACGGATGAAGAGTATATCGAAGCCGGTGCGACAATCGTTCCGGATGCAAAAACTGCTTGGTCAGCCGATATGGTCATGAAAGTCAAAGAACCATTAAAAGAAGAATACCAATACTTCCGGGAAGATTTGCTATTATTTACTTACTTACATTTAGCAGCAAATAAAGAATTGACTGAAGCTTTGATCAAAAGCGGCGTCAATGCCATTGCCTATGAGAACGTCCAACCAGCAGACAATTCACTTCCTTTGTTAGCTCCAATGAGTGAGATCGCAGGCCGGATGGCAGCTCAAATCGGTGCCAACTTCTTAGAAAGTGTCAACGGCGGTAAAGGAATCCTTTTAGGTGGTGTTCCAGGTGTTAAACGCGGGAATGTTGTCGTTTTAGGCGGTGGGACTGTTGGGATGAACGCGGCTAAAGTCGCTCATGGTTTAGGCGCAAACGTGACGATCTTAGATGTAAATGTACCACGTCTGAAAGAATTAGATACGATTTTTGGTTATGACGTTCAAACGCTTTACTCAAACCGCTACAATATCCAAGAAGCATTGAAAACAGCTGATCTTGCGATTGGCTCCGTTCTAATCCCAGGTCATAAAGCACCAACTTTAGTTACAAAAGACATGGTTGCCAACATGCCGGATCATTCCGTCATCGTAGACGTCGCCATCGACCAAGGTGGGATCTTTGAAACAGAAGATCACGTTTCAACTCATGATGACCCAACCTATATCAAAGAAGGTGTGGTCCATTACGCTGTGGCCAACATGCCTGGTGCTGTACCACAAACCGCGACTTATGCTTTGAGTAATTCAACGTTAGCCTACGCGATTTTACTTGCTAACAATCCATTACGTGATATCTTAAAAGATAATTTAGCCTTACGTCGCGGAGTGAACACGTTTGAAGGTAAGTTAACGATGGAAGCTGTCGCAAATGATCTAGAAATGGAATACACTGCAATCCATCAATTGATCGAGCTTTAAGAATAAAACCGATACTACTAGGCGCTTCATTGCGCCTAGTAGTTTTTTGTGTTTTCTATTATACTGGGGAAAATAGCTGGAGGTTTTTTGATGAAATTTTCTGCGTACCCTTATACTCGACCTGATTTTGCTCACTATCAAGTGACTTTTGATGCCGCCGTAAAAAAATTGACCGCCGCTACTTCAGTTCAGTCAGCTAGCCTTGCGATCGAACAATTGAACCAGTTGCGGCAAACTTTATTTACCCAAGCAAAGTTAGCTTATATTCGTCATTCACTTGATACGAACGATCCCTTTTATGAACAAGAAGATGATTATTGGAACCAGCAGCAACCACGTTTTGACGAATTGCATAACCGATTTTATCGTGCATTAGTAACTTCACCGTTTAAAACAGAATTAGAAAAAATTTTCCCACCTACCCTTTTTTTATTCAGTGAAGATCAGCTCAAATTAGTCCAGCCCGAAACGATCCCACTAAAGCAACAAGAAAATGAATGGATCAGTCGTTACACGCGCTTGATTGCTTCTGCTCAGATCGATTTTCGTGGTCAGACTTACACCTTAGCTGAAGTAGCTGCTTTTTTTACTGATCCTGATCGCTCCGTTCGCAAAGCAGCACAAGCAGCGTATGAACATTTCTTTACTAGCCATGAAACAGAGCTCGATGAGATCTATGACCAGCTCGTTAAATTGCGCACCGCGATCGCTCGACAAGCCGGTTTTAAAGATTATGTCGCCTACGCCGATGTCGCGATGAATCGCTGGAGCTACACGCGTCAACAGATACAAGCCTTCCGAAAATTTATTGTGACTGAAGTCGTACCGGTGACGCAAAAACTTTATCAACAACAAGCAAAACGACTAACGTTGGAAGAATTAGAATACTACGATCTGCCTTTGCAATTTAAAACTGGTAACCCAAAACCAGTTGCAGATCAAACTGAACTGATCCAACTGGCACAGTCCATGTATCAAGAGCTCTCACCTGAAACGGGTAGCTTTTTTCAGCAACTAGTGCAAGCTGAATTGCTAGATCTGACGAGTCATCCCGGCAAGCAAAGTGGCGGCTATTGTGAATACCTTGACAGCTTTAAAGCACCGTTTATTTTCGCAAATTTTAACGGAACAGCAGATGACATCGACGTGTTGACCCATGAAGCCGGCCACGCTTTTCAAACCAGTCAATCGACTTGGATCACGGAACCAGAATTAGTCTTTCCAACTTCTGAAGCAGCTGAGATCCATTCAATGAGTATGGAATTTTTGACTTATCCCTATTTAGATCGCTTTTTTGCTGAACCAGACAAGTATCGTTTTGCGCACTTAAGCAGCGCGCTGACATTTTTGCCTTATGGCGCCTTAGTAGATCACTTTCAAGAAGCAGTCTACCAACACCCTGATTGGAGCGCTTCACAGCGTAAAAAGTGCTGGCGAGAACTAGAGCAGCGTTACTGTCCGGAAAAAAATTACCGCACTTCCCCTGCATTGATGCGAGGAACGTTTTGGTATCGGCAAGGACATATTTTTGAAGTTCCTTTCTATTATATCGACTATACTTTAGCCCAAGTCTGTGCTTTCCAATTTTTACTCCGCCACGTGATCGAACAAGACCCGAGTGCTTGGTCAGATTATTTAACTCTCTGTCAATTGGGCGGCAGTCAACCTTTTTTGACCTTACTTGCTAAAAGTCAGCTAGCTTCGCCGTTTGATTTTACTAAAATGAGCCCACTAATCAAAAAAATCAGTGCTCAATTAGAACAATGGGAAAAGGCAGTTCAATAAATACCCGCTGAACTTTCAAGCAATTTTTGATCTTGTCAGCTAAAAACCAAGCGTAAAAAAATAACATTTTTAACTTCAAACTAAAAAATTTAGTTTGAAGTTTTTTTCGTTTAGCTTATTTATTCATTCAAGATTTGATTCATGAGTCAGCAACTTGAAAAAACATTTCTTTTTCTATAAAATCCTTAAACCTTATTGTAACCCTGCGAAAGAACGGGTAAAATGTAGAAGAATCTGTTTTGAGAAAGCTGGTAATTATGACTGAAAAAAATAATCAAGCGCTCTTAGAAGAAGACATCCAACCGCCTTTGTCTCGGATGGAGCGCTATCACAAAAAAGAACGACCCGAACAACCGGTCACCACAGCAAATGAACCAAAGAACCCTCCCACGCCAAAAGCCAAAACGAATACCACCCAAGAGACGATGGTCCAAAGCACAGCTTGGCTGACAGTGGGTAATTTATTTTCTCGCCTGCTAGGAGCCGTCTATATCATCCCTTGGTATGCTTGGATGTACCCTCATAGTGTAGAAGCGAATTATTTATTTTCTAAAGGTTACAATGTTTACGCCCTGTTTCTGATGATCTCAACGGCTGGAATCCCGGCCGCTGTCGCGAAACAAACGGCTCGCTACAATGCCATGAACGAGTACGGGTTGAGCAAACAGCTACTGTATTATACCGTTCGGATCATGTTAGTGGCGGGTTTCTTATGTACGTTGCTGATGTTTTTTGGCGCTCCCTTACTTTCCCAAGGCAATCCGGCCTTAGTTCCGGTCATGCGTTCGTTGAGTATCGTCTTACTCATATTTCCAGCTATGAGTGTTTTGCGAGGCTTTTTCCAAGGAAACAACGAGATGAAGCCATACGCGTTGTCTCAGATCATTGAACAGATCGCCCGAGTGGCTTATATTTTGATCACGGGCTTTGTCGTGATGCGCGTGTTAAACGGCAATTATAAAACGGCGGTCGTCCATGCGACGTTTGCTGCCTTTATCGGGGTTGCCTTTGCGTTAGCCGTCTTATTGCTCTCGTTGTGGAAACGGCGCCTTGTCTTTCAAGAATTGGAAAAAGAAAGTCGCAATGAGCTGACTTTTTCTGGTCGCCAACTCGTCATTCAAATGGTTCGTCAAGCGATTCCGTTTATCGTGATCGGCAGTGGGATCAGTATTTTTAAATTGATCGATCAATATTCATTTGAAAAAATCATGTCTGTCGTAACGAATTTTTCAGCGGCTAAAAATGCGGAACTGTTTACCTTGCTCTCACCTAACCCGGACAAATTAACGATGGTGGTGATCGCGATGGGAACTTCCATGGCGACAGCTGGTCTACCTTTGATCACAGAAAAATTCAACCAACGGGATCATAAAGGTCTGTCAGCTTTAGCATCAAACAATTTCCAATTGTTTTTCTTTATCATGATGCCTGCTACGATCGGGATGATGGTCTTAGCATATCCGCTAAACACTTTATTTTACAGTCCTGACCCCGTCGGCTCCAAACTGTTAGCCGCTAATTGTCTATTGGGGATCATGATGGGTCTTTTCATGGTTTGTTCGACGATGTTCCAAGGACTCGATGGCAACCGTAAAGCCGTCGTATTCTTACTCGTTGGGATTTTAGTAAAACTGATCGTCCAAGCACCGCTGATTTTTATTTTCCATGCTTACGGTCCGCTCTTAGCAAGTTTCGTTGGATTATTAGTGTCTAACTTATTCATTTTAGACCAGATCCATGTCATCACAGCCTTTCCTTTACGCGCCACTTTAAAATCGATCAGCAAGATCATTGGGATGGCACTTTTGATGGGACTCGTTGCGTTGCTCGTTCGGTTTGGTGTAAGCCTAGTACTGAGCTCTGATTCGAAGTTCCAATCGATGATTGAGATCTTGATTGTCGCGGCCGCTGGTGGTTTGACTTACATCGTGATCGCACTGAAAACTCGTATCGCAGATCAACTCCTCGGTGCCAAGGTCAGTCGGATTCGAAAACTATTACACATTTCATAAAAAAATGACCTGTCAGAAATTTTTTCTGGCAGGTCATTTTTAATTTTCAAAATAAAGTGGCTGGTAGCCGTAGTGAGTCAAAAAGCGTTCAAAATCAGTAAAAGCTAAGACGACCGTTGCCGTATTGAGATTTGGATGAAAGCCAATTTTTTGATTGCGATCGATCGCTTGCTCGATTACGACTGTGATTTGTCGCTGCTGATCACAAGGCAATGCAAGTGGTGTTACGGAGCCTTTTGTCAAACCTAATAAATCAAATAGCCGCTTTTCCGAAGCAAAGCTCAAATGTTTTTCACCTAGTTGTGTCGCTAGCTTTTTTAAATCTAATCGCTGCTGACTACGGCAAATGACCAAATAATCCTTTTTCGTAGTTTTTCCTTTTAACAATAAATTTTTGACTTCGGTGCCGTCAATTACAAAATCGATCTCCGATACTGTGAAAACAGCTGGATGTTCTACCACGTGATAAGCAATCCCTAACTGATCTAAATTTTGATAGACAACTTGTTTTTCCATGGCCCACCTCCAAAGTTAGCGTACCATAAGCAATAGAAAATCATCAATGAAAAACTTTTCCAGCTCGTTCATAAAATGGTTCTGAAACTCCAGCTTGTTGGTTGATATACCGAGCTAAAACAAAAAATAAATCAGATAAGCGATTCAAAACTTTATAGGCTTGCTCATTGTATGGCTCTCCTGCTGTCACAAGTTCTGTTGTTTCCCGCTCTGCTCGTCGCGTGACCGTCCGCAAAATATGAAAGTGACTCGCAACTAAGTGACCGCCAGGTAAAATAAATTTTTCAATCGGTGTCACTTGAGTACTATATTGATCGATCATTTTTTCCACTGCAGTCAACTCTTTTTTCGTTACGATGTAAGACGCATCTTTTGCTGGATTGGCCAGGTCCGTTCCGACATCAAATAATAAAACTTGAAGCGCAGTGAGTTGAGCTTTCAATTCAACAAATTGCGAATCTAACTCACTGATGATACTTCCCAACCACGCATTAGCTTCATCAACACTGCCATACGCACTCACTCGTGGACTATTTTTAGGGACACGTGTGCCACCGATCAAAGCAGTTTTTCCACGATCCCCACTTTTCGTATAAACTTTCATAAGCTCCTCCTATAAACCACATTTTAATTGCACTTTACAATTGGTACAAGTACTGCAGCCGCCAATTTCTTCAATCGTCCCTTGATGACAAATCGGACAGATCTCCCCGTCTTCGATCTCTGAAACGGTTACGACTTGTCCAGCTGACAGCTTAGAATCAAATGCTGGTGTAGCAGTTTCATTTTCTTCAGCTGTTAAAGTCAAAACTTGTGAATCTCGGCTGCCATCCACATACACCGTCCCTCCTTTAGCTCCGCCACGATATAATGCTTGATAGATTTTGGCCACTTGTGGGACTTGATACCCTTTTGGTGCATTCACTGTTTTAGAAATCGAGCTATCGACCCAGCGTTGGATCGTACATTGCACACTGACATGTGCTTCAGGAGACAATTCCATCGCTGAAACAAAAAATTCTGGTAACTCAGCTGGATCTGCAGTCGGCTGGTTTGCGAGATACTCTTCTACGATCGCGGCATTGACTTCAATGAATTTTCCTAAGCGGCCACTGCGGAAGTACGAGAATGAGAAATAAGGTTCTAGTCCCGTTGCAACCCCCACCATCGTACCAGTTGAACCCGTGGGAGCCACCGTCAATAAATGTGAATTTCGGATCCCATATTTTAAAATATCTGCTTTGATATCAGCTGGCATTTTTTTCATATAACCAGTAGTAATAAATTTTTCTCGTAACTGATGCGTCTGCTCCGTCGTTTGCCCCACTAAGAAAGGAAAACTACCTTTTTCTTTTGCTAGTTCGATCGACGTACGATAAGCAGTCGTTGCGATCGTTTCAAATACTTGGTCGACTAACGCATTTCCGTCTGTTGAGCCATAAACCTTTTCACAGTAAATCAACAGATCCGCTAAGCCCATCACTCCTAATCCGATTCGACGTTCGCCTTTTGCTTGCTGTTCATTTTTTTCAAAAAAGTACGGCGTTGCATCGATCACATCATCTTGGAAACGCACGCTCGTGGCAACAATTTTCGCTAATTTTTCAAAATCGACGGTGTGCGTAGTGCGATCAACGACGTTAGCCAAATTGATCGCCGCAAGATTGCAAACAGCATACGGAGTCAACGGTTGTTCGCCGCACGGATTGGTGGCAACGACTTTTTGTCCGTAAGCAGTAGCATTGGTCATTTCGTTTGCGTTGTCGATAAAGAAAATCCCCGGCTCAGCTGAATAAGTAGCGCAATAGGTGATCAGATCCCAGAGTTCACGGGCTTTGATCGTTTGATAAACTTTGACTTGGCGACCGGTTTTTTCCCACTCGCGCACATCACCGCATTCAGCCCAATTTGCATCGTAATCTTCCATCGCTGCAGCATCATAACTTTCAACAGCTGGAAAACGCAATTGGTATGTTTGGTCTTGCTCAACGGCAGTCATAAATTCTTTCGTCAAACAGACGGAGATATTTGCTCCAGACAAAAAGTCAGGCTCTTTGACCGTGTACGTTCCGCCATCAAGTAATTTTTGCTGCAGTTTTGCAAGTGCTGGATTATCCTTTAATGAAAGTTCTGTTGCCTGCGCGGTGACTTGTTGATAAAGCGCACGTTCAGAGTCTGTCAAGGGTGTAAACGTCAATTTTTGTTGTGCCAACTGCCGGACAGTTTCACTTGTAGTCGTTACAATCAAATGGCGCAAAACATTGGAATTTTGGATCTTTGCAATGATAAATTCAAAAATATCTGGATGCCAGTCTGCTAACATGATCATCTGCGCGCCGCGACGGCTTCCGCCTTGTTCGACTAAATTCGTGAGGTTAGCTAAGTCATTCAACCAAGAAACTGCACCCGATGATTTTCCATTTACGCCGTGGACGATCGCCGCATGAGGTCGCAACGTTGAGCCATTGGTGCCGACACCACCGCCCCGACTCATGATCTCCATGACTTCTTGCCGATGTTTTGCCAGCCCGCCCCGCGAATCGTGGATAAACGGCATCACGAAACAATTGAAATACGTCACTTCTGAATCCGTTCCGGCACCATACAAGACTCGGCCAGCTGGGATCAAGTTTTGTTCCACTAAGTGATGGTAAAATCGTTTAAATGTTTTGGTTTGATCCGTTCGTTCTTGACTAGCGATCCCATGAGCGACGCGTTTTGCGATCTGTTCATAATAAAGCTCGAGTGGTTTTTCGACTTCCACTCGGTTGCGGATCACGCGTCCAGTCGCCGCTTCTTTTAAGTCAGTCAAGGCCGTTCGAAATTCTGTTTCGACTTCGATTTGAAGTTTATCCTCAGCTAACAAGGCAACTACCTGCCCGATCCCTCGTGCTGGGTATTGGGGATCAGCGTGAGTCGTCAAGACGACTAGATCTCCTACTTCAATCGTTTCCCCTGTTGGATCTTTTGCGGCATAACGATCTAACATGATCAAGCGTGAGATCCCTTCAAATGTCATTTTCATTCCTGCTTCGATCGGAAAAAGTGCCGGAAATTTTTCGATAACAGAATTTATTTTTTTGCTGCTATTTGTTAATTGAACTTGACTCAACACGTCCACTCCTTCTAGATATTGTGTTCGAGTTGTATTATCCTGCTAGATATTGTGGATTTCAAGAGTTGTATTTCAAATTTTTTTGTGGTACGGTGAGAATCATTTTCAATTGAGTAGTACTTTTTATTTCCATTGCACCCAGTCAAAAAACCGACTGAAGATTGAAGTCCCCACAAAAGTCTAACTTTTTTTAGGGGCTTCAGATCCCAGCCGGTTTTTGAAAACTACATTTAATGGACTGTTTGTTTTACGGAAACTTTTGCTAGTGCTTGTTTTAAATCAGCGATCAGATCTTCTGTGTCTTCGATCCCAACTGATAAGCGCAGCAAGCCTTCTGTCACGCCTTGTTTTTCACGTTCTGCTTTTGGCACGCAAGCATGGCTCATGGTGACAGGATATGATAAGATCGATTCCACCCCACCTAAGCTCACCGCTGCAATCGGGATTTTCAACGCTTCGGCAAACGTAAAGACTGCTGCTTGATCGGCTAGCTCAAATGATAAAACTGCTCCGCCAGAAGTTGCCTGTCTTTGTTGGATCTGATAACCAGGATGACTTTTCAAGCCAGGGTAGTGGACTGTTTTAACAGCTGGATGAGCCGCTAATAACTCACTGATTTGCTGCGCACTTTTTGCACTTTGTTCCATACGTAAACCGAGTGTCTTCATTCCACGCATGATCAGCCAGCAATCTTCAACCCCCAAGATCCCGCCTAAAACTTTTTGCTGTAAAGCAACTTGTTGTGCTAATACTTCATCATTGGTGATCACCAAGCCTGCGACTACATCGCTATGACCATTGATAAACTTCGTCGCACTGTGGATCACAAGATCAACTCCGAGTTCCAGTGGTTTTTGAAACTGCGGTGTCATAAACGTATTGTCAATGATCGTCAGTAAGTCGTGTCGGCGTGCGATAGCGACAACGTCATTAATATCGGTGACTTGTAACAACGGATTTGACGGTGTTTCTAAATACAAAGCTTTCGTATTTGGTTGAATCGCTTCTTCCCAAGCAGCCAAATCAGTCTCATCGACAAACGTCACCTCGATTCCAAAACGATTTAGCACTTCATTGACTAGCTGGAAGGTCCCGCCATAAATACTCTTACACAACACGAGATGGTCGCCTTGGCTAAAGCTCAATAAAACAGCAGAAATCGCACTCATCCCCGATGCAAAAGCCGTTGCGAACTGTCCGCCTTCAATCGCTGCGATCCCAGCTTCTAACGCGTGCCGAGTCGGATTGCCAAACCGAGAATACGTGTAAGGCTGACTGTCTTTAATTGACGCTTGGCTAAAGGTTGAACATTGATAAAGCGGAATCGAAGAGGCTCCCGTCGTCTCATCGAACACAGGATAACCATGAATTAATTTAGTATTGTCTTTCATTAACTAATCGCTCCTTTGATCAGAAATTTCGGCTAGCACACTAACCTTGCTCTTCAATCTTAACATATATTTGAAAGCGTTTTAACAAATGGCCCGATCTTCGCTACTTTTTTACAGTCTTCCCGTTGATTTCTGATTTTTCTTTAATCGGAGCGCGCTTCATTTTAATTGAACGTTCCAGCTAAACAAAAAAGCCAGCTGCATCAACAGCTGACTCCAAAGTTTAATTTTTAGTCCGGCTCAAGTAAGATTGATACAAGAACAATCCAACGATTGTAAAGCCGACCGGTCCGGCGATCATCCACAATGTATCGCGCATGCCTGCGCCTTCGATGATCGGTTGAATGATCGTGAAGACGTTAGCGGCTAAGACCAATAAGAAGACTACCACACTAATCGTGATCGTCATACTATGTGATTTGTAAACTTCAAACGGCCGATCCAAACCAGTTTTTTTCTTGAATTTAGGGAAAGCATAAATCAAGAACAAGTAAGGTAACGTCATGGAAACATTGGCCATCAAGGTCAAGATGTTATAAAACGCTGATGGATCTGGTGTTGCAAATGATGCGATCAAAATAATCGCTACTACGATCGCACATTGGACCCACATCGCAAAACTTGGCATGCCATTTTCATTTAGTTTCGTGAATTTAGCTGGCCATAATTTTTTCGGTGTTCCCATGATCAATGTTTTCAATGGTGAGTAAGTCAAGGTGAAGAACGCACCACTATAAGCTAAGAACATGCCTAGCCCAGTATAACGAGCAAACCAATTACCCATGCTGATTGCTGCTGCTTGACTCAAGCCGATGCCCTTACCAAATTCAAACCCTAAGTTATTCATCATAACGTAACTGATATTCCCAAGGTTCGTTGTTTTGCCAGAAAGAATAGCATCCCAGTTTGTTGAAACGCCCCATAAGAAGATCCCTAATGCATAGCCGATGACGATGACTAACGCTGACAAGATGACACCTTTCGGGAAAGTTTTTTCCGGATTTTCTGTTTTATCGACCATCCCACCAACAGCTTCTAAACCGCCGTAAGCAAAGATCGCAAAGACCGCAAACCCGAGTAACCCGATTGGACTTTGATAACTTGGATTTGGTGAGTGTAAGATGTGGTTGAACGGTTGTGCCAGGTGACCACCATTCGTTGCTAAGATGATCCCTGAGATCACGATCAGCACCGCATTTAAACTCATCACTGCCAAACCACCGACGCTCGTGATCTTGACGATTCCTTTGACCCCTTTAATGGAGACAAACGTTACTAAGATCATCCAGAAACAAGCCAGTAAGCCGACCATTTGAGTTGAGTTCAACCCAAACAGGCCTAGTTTTTGCGTTTGGTCACTCCCGGCAAAAGCCGTTGTGAACGGAATCCAAACCTTTGAAGACGTCGACACCATCCAAATAACATACGAGGCAAACCACATAAAGGTTCCGATAAACGCAAACCGTGGTCCTACACTGACCTCAAGCCATTTGTACATCCCACTGTTTTCGCCTTTGATGGTTGAACCGAATTCGGCCATCATCAATGCAAACGGAATGAAGAAAAGAATCGCAGCTACGACATAAAAGACGATTGAGCCATACCCCATCAAGTAAAAGGCTACCGGTCCATTGGCAAACCCAAATACGGAGGTAAAGATCATCATGACTAAAGCGCCAAGCGTCATGCCCTTTTCTGCTTTGGACATTAAAACCACTCCTATTCATTTTTTATGGGTGCATCCACTTGTTTTTCAAAGTAACGAATAAATAATTTCAAGCTGGTCAATCAGTTAGCTTCAAAAAAAACAAAATGAGAAACTCCCGTTTAAAACTTTACACTGAAAAATTAGTTTAAGCAAGTCGGTCAAAAAACGCTTTTGATTTGATCGCAACTTCGCGCTCCACAAGACAAACTAGTCAAGACTCAAACTAGCACTCCTCTTCTTCATTTTTAAAATAACATAAACCAAAAAATTAGTCTGGCTTTTTTGACTTTTAGTCGTCATTTTATTTTTGTATTTTAAAACATTAGCTACGAAAAATATTGATATAGCAAAGTTTTACTTCCCAAACGATGTCATCAAATCAAGATTTGAAAACTTGATTGTCCTTCCAATTATATTTTCAAATCAGTTTAAGAACTACAACTGATTAAAAAAAACTGATTTTGATCATTCGGTTCACCGAAACCAGTTGTTCAACTGACAAAACTTGATCGCCTAGCACTTTAAAAAATAATAAAAGTCACGCTCTTTTTTTAACAAAAAAAAGATAAAACCACAGCTTAATACCATGGATTTATCTTCTGATTATAATTTTTCTGAAAATTCTATTTTGTTTTCGTGTTTATTTTTCCAAACGTTTCCAAAAACTGATGTGATTGATATACAACCACGCGCCTGCCATGATAAATAACCACAGCAATACACCACCATTTAATAGCCAAGCGTTGACTTTAAAATAAACTCCGACGGCATATAAAACGATGAGCGCCCCACCGATCACTAGCGAAACAAACATCCATAACATCAAACCAAAATTTCCGCCACCACGAGTAAATAGCTGACTGACATTCGTCCACGTCAAATCTAACAACCGATAGTCTCGAGCGAAAAAATACAGTGAAAATAAATACGTTCCCCACAATGTCCCGATTAAATACATTCCCGTCAAAAGAAGCGGTAACCGAAAGGCAAGACTAGCTATTAGAGCGAGCCCACCAGCTAAAAACATTTGAATACCGCAACCAAACCAAAATTTATTTTTCAAATACGTCCGCAGCGATAGTGGCAGCGACTTGATAAAGGCAAAGTTTTCACGATCCAATGAGATCAAATTACTGACAAGCGATGCTGGATTCAAAAGTAGATCCGCAAAAACGAGTCCGCCTAAAAAGAAGACGCCAAAGTATTCGGACCCTAACTGGTTCAAATGAAAGCCCCCGGTCGAAAACATCGTAGCCAAAAAGACGATCGGTAAAAGTAAAGATGATGTTGCAACTTGCATGATCAGATTAGGATTTTTGATCAACTGGAAATTGTAATTAAATAGCTGGCGTTTGAAACTTTGCTCCCCTTTTACCCGTCGTTTTTTCTGGGGAACTTGATTGGCCTCGTCACCAAATTGGACATAAAGTTTTGGAACGATCACAGCTTTCAAAATCAAAAACAATCCGCCTAAAAGAACTAAAAGGCCAGCTAAACAAGCAAGTCCCGCAAGTGATAATGGCGCGTGAGCTAATTGATAAAAAGGCCAAAACAAATGCAAGACTGGTCGATCCACGATTTTTTCACCGACGACCGCTTGATTATGACTCATCAACATGATCCCGACAAACATGACGATCGTCGAGATCACTAGCATCAACGTCGTGAACAATTTCTTATGGCGTAAAAACGATTTCGTTTGAGTCAACTTGAAAATCAAAATACTGCAGGCACCAAACAAGACTAAGAAAAAAGCTAAAAATAAAACGAGCGCACTTAAGACAGCTAACGGTAAGACAATCCCACTGCGCCATGCGGTTAAGAAAAACAAGATCAATAGCGGTAATAAAAATGGAATGATCGTCATGCCGACTACGATGAATTTAGCAAAAAAGACTTCTCCTTGTCTAAAAGGTAAAGGTAAATAGTCTTTCAAGTCACGACTTTCGAAAAAAACATTGAAGATCGCTGACATCGATTGAGAAAAGCCGATGACTCCGAACAGTCCCATATAATAAGTGAAATAACCAGGCAATTTGGAAAAATCCATAAAGACCATCGTCATACCATAGACCACTAAAAAAATGATCCCGGAAAGCACATATTGACTCACGATCGCTTGAATCAATTTTTTCCCGCGCTTACCTTTTTTACGACTTTGCAATGTGTAAGACGGGTTGACATACAATAAATTCAGCGTGGTCAATGTTTTAAGCTGAGTTTTATTCATCTTGCGTCCCCTCTTCCACAGCTTGCAACGCTTGATTTGAAGCACGACCAGCCATTTGCAAATAAATATTTTCTAACGATTGATCGGGATGTGCCGCTAATAAGTCTTTGACCGAGCCGTTATAGATCAACTGCCCTTGTTTTAAAATCGCTAATTCATCACACAATTGCTGCGCAGTATCTAACACATGGGTCGAAAAGATCACGGTCTTTCCTTTTTTAGCATGTTCTTTCATCAATTCTTTTAAATCATAAGAAGCTTGCGGATCTAAGCCTTGTAAAGGTTCATCTAAGATCCAAATATCAGGATCTGGCAGTAAGGCACCGATCAAGATCGTTTTTTGCCGCATCCCGTGAGAAAAACTATCTAACGTTTCATCGACATGAGATTGCAGCTCAAACAGTTCTACCAGTTCTTTTAATCGCGGTGCTGCTTGAGCTTGATCCAAACTGTAAGCTGCGGTGATCAGATCCCAATATTCATTGGCAGTCAATTGTAAAAATAGATCTGGAGAATCTGGCACGTAAGCGATTTTTTGTTTAATCGCTAGCCGATGTTCTTTCAATTCTAAGCCGTCGATCGTAATTTTTCCCGCTGTCGGCTCGATGATACTGACTAAACTTTTGATAGTCGTCGATTTCCCCGCTCCATTATGCCCTAAAAAACCAAAGATCTCTCCGGCTTGAATGGTCAAACTCAGTTCATCTAACGCGACTTTCTCCCCATACTTTTTAGTGACACTCGTTAATTCAATCATAAGTGCGCCTTCTTCCTGATTCGTTTTTTTTACTATACGCAAAAACAAATGAAATGACAATCTAATTCTAGTGCGCTGCTTAGTAAAAATTTTATTCCCAAAATAAAAAACAACCTGACAAAGCCAAAGCTTTAACAAAAATGCGTTTTAGTTAAGTAGAAGTCTTTAGCTTGCAACAACTCATAATTCAAACTAGAAAAATCGGCGGGAGTGACAGCAGCAGGATTTAATATAGAAGCAATAATTTTTCGACGCTTTAAACCAAATACAATCAACAGGCGTTAACCTGAGCTCACCCGCTCTAAAACGAGTAATTTCCTGATGGTTGAAGTAGCGTGCCGGCTGATCTGTCCCGGTTTTTTTCAACACGATCGCAGTAGAGGTAAAAATCAGCAAATAGGGTTTTGAAAAAATGGTACTGTACAACAAGTCTGTTTTTAAAAGCGCATGCAAACTAGGGGCAAGCCCGCGCTGAACGACTAAAAAATTATGATTCGGTACGATGCCTAATGAACGAATATACGCTTCGGCAGCTGTTTTTTCTTGATAATTGAAATGCATTGGATTCTCCGCAGTTTTGATTCAGGTTTACCACATTCCCATTCATTTGCAAGTAAAAAAGACAGAAACCAGCTAAAGCGCCGATCTCTGTCTTTTCATTTGTTGCTTTTTACTTCGCTGACGTTGCGAGCGCTGCTTTAGCCAAAGTCATTTGAGCTTGAGGGATTCTAAATGGTGAACAAGAGATATAGTTGATATCCAATTGACTTAAAAAGGCGATGGATTTCGGATGGGCCGCGGCTTCACCACAGACACCAATTTTTAACGCTGGGTTGACTTTGCGTCCATTTTTGATCGCGATTTTCATCATTGCTCCAACACCCGCTTCATCGATCACTTGAAACGGATCATCTGCAAAAATACCAGCATCTAAATATTGATTAACGATCCGTGGCGAGTCATCTCGTGACAACCCTAAGACCATTTGCGTCAAATCGTTCGTCCCAAAGCTAAAGAAATCTGCATGCTGAGCGATTTCACCAGCGACAAAACAAGCACGAGGGATCTCGATCATCGTCCCAATCTGATAGTTGAGAATCAATTCATTTTTCGTTAAATACGTTTGGACGGCTTCTTCCACAGCTCCTCTAACGCGCGCAAATTCGTTGGCATCAATGGTGAACGGGATCATGATTTCCGGTGTGATCACATAATTTTCAGCTTGTGCCACTTCTACGGCCGCTTCAACGATCGCTTCAGCTTGCATTTGATAGATCTCAGGATAAGCGACGCCTAACCGCAATCCGCGGAAACCTAACATGGGATTAGTTTCAGCTAAATTATCCGTCTTACGTTTCACTTCATTAAATGTTTTACCTAATTCTTTTGCTACTTCCCGGCACTCGCTGTCATTTTTTGGTAAAAATTCATGGAGCGGTGGGTCCAACAAACGAACAGTCGTCGCTTTACCCGCTGCTGCTTGGTACATGAATTTAAAATCTTGCTTTTGCACTTTTTTCAATTCTTTTAAGACTTGTAAGCGCTCTGCTAATGTATCCGCTAAAATCAGTTGACGGAACTGCAGTAAGCGGGTTTTTTCAAAAAACATATGCTCAGTTCGCGCCAATCCGATTCCTGTGGCACCTAAAGTCATCCCCATCGCGATATCTTTTGGTGTCTCGGCATTGGCTCGGACTTTGATTTGGCTATGGCGATCCCAAATAGCATGTAACTCATCTAAAGCTACCGTACTAGTGACTTCTTCAAGCGGGATCTCACCAAAATAAATTTTCCCCGTACTACCGTCAACTGATAAGATGGTACCTTCTTCGATTTTTTCTTTACCGACCGTCCCGATTTTTTCTTCATTGACAACGGTCAAGGCCTCGCAGCCGACGACTGAACAAATCCCCATACCGCGTGCAACTACAGCAGCGTGAGAAGTCATTCCGCCACGACTAGTGACGACCGCTTCACTGACTGCGATCCCTTCGATATCTTCAGGTGAGGTCTCCTCACGAACTAAAATCACATGTTCACCCCGTGCTTTGGCTTCCGTAGCCGCTTCGGCACTGAAGTATGCGGCTCCCACGGCTGCTCCTGGGCTTGCCGCAAGTCCAGTCAAAAACGGAACGCGCTTAGCTAAGATTTTTTCATCAAAGCTTGGGTGTAAGGAAGCTTCCAAGTCTTTGGCTTCGATTCGATTGACTAATTCTTCTTCATCAATGATCTGTTCACTGTAAAGATCAAGCAAGATCTTAAGAGTTGCTTTGGCGGTACGTTTCCCATTACGTGTTTGTAAAATAAATAATTTTCCTCGTTCGATCGTAAACTCGATGTCTTGCATATCGCGGTAGTGTCTTTCTAATTTTTCGCAAATCGCTTTTAATTGTGCGTATTGGTCAGGCAAATCTTCGGCTAACACTTTGATCGGTTTTGGTGTCCGAACACCTGCAACGACATCTTCACCTTGGGCATTGATCAAATATTCACCAAACAACCCCGCTTCACCAGTCGATGGGTTGCGAGTGAAAACTACCCCAGTCCCAGAAGTCTCGCCAAAATTACCGAAGACCATCTCTTGGATATTGACGGCAGTCCCTAAATCATCACTGATATTATGGATGCGGCGATAGGTCTTCGCCCGTTGGTTGTTCCAACTACCAAAAACAGCTTCGATCGCTAAATACAATTGATCGATTGGATCTTGCGGAAATTCACGGTGGATCGTTTTGACATACAGCTCTTTGTATTCGCTTACAATTCGTTTCCAATGATCCGCTGTTAATTCATTATCATATTTCAATCCTGCTGCTTTTTTTAAAGCCGTGATCCGTGCTTCAAATTTTGAATTGTCGATTCCTAAGACCACATCCCCAAACATTTGCAACAAGCGCCGATAACAGTCGTAAGCAAAGCGTGGATTTTGACTATTTTTCGCTAAGACTTCCACCGTTTCATCATTCAGTCCTAGATTCAACACAGTGTCCATCATTCCTGGCATCGAAAATTTCGAACCGCTTCGAACGGAGACGAGTAAAGGATTTTTGTGATCACCAAATGTCTTGCCCGTTTTTTCAGCTAATGTCGCCACTGCTTGAGCCACTTGCTGTTTCATTTCAGCGTTTAATTGGTTGTGGTGCGCTAAATAATCAAGGCAAGCTTCCGTCGTAACGGTAAAACCAGTTGGAACCGGCAAACCTAATTTAGTCATCTCAGCTAAATTGGCTCCCTTGCCGCCTAATAATCCTCGTTGTTCTTTTGAACCTTCTGAAAATAAATATACCCAGCGCTTCATAAAAATCTCCTTCACCTTTTTATTTGTTTAATTAATCTGTTTACAGTTTAATACGATGATTATTGTTTGTCAATAACACACATATAAAAGGTTTAATCCCACTCATTAAAATAATTAATCGATTTAATAAGCGTTTGATAAACTAAAAAAGCTCACACAGATGTGCAAGCTTAGCATTCTTCAATATAAAACCCATTCGGATGTAAATAAATTTTTTCGTCTTCTTCTTTTAATTGACTGAGCACTTCTTGGCCTCTTTTTTCTGCGGTCATTAGCTCCGATCCCGCGTTAAAAATACAACGCAGGCGTTTTCCTTGATGACAGCGTTCAAAAATAAGTTGTTTTTTCGGATCGTCGACACTCACCCAGTGTAATTTCCCGAAGCTCAACACATCGACATATTTTTTTCGAAGCTTGATCAACAATTGCATAAAGGTGAACAGCGCACGATCTTGTTGAGTTTCATCCCAAATCATGCAGCGCCGATTATCTGGGTCCATCTCACCTTCCAGTCCGATCTCAGTGCCATAATATAAACAAGGCGTACCCTTTTGCAAAAATAGAAAAGCGAACAAACTTTTCATCAGCTCTTTATCCCCTCCGCACACGGTCAAAATTCGCGGAGTGTCGTGGGAATCTAATAAGTTAAAGGCAACTTCATTAGCTTGATCACGATACAACATCTGTTGACGATTCATCCCGGCGATCATTTGCGAAGCAGCGATTTTTTGTTTCGCAAAAAAAGCTTTCATATTATCAGTGAACGCATAATTCATCACCGCATGAAATTCATCGCCAGCTAACCAACTTTGGGCTGAATGCCAGATCTCCCCTAAAATATAAAGATCACTTTTTTCCGTCAGCACGACTTCATGAAATTTTTTCCAAAAATGATGGTCCACTTCATTGGCAACATCTAACCGCCAGCCATCGATATCAAACTCTTTGATCCAATACAATGCGATCCCCAACAAATAATCTTGTACTTCGGGATTAGCGGTATTCAACTTAGGCATATTCGGAACGAAACTAAACGTATCATACGTAATATTTTCTGCTAGCTCCGCTGAATCTGGCAGCGGCTCGTATTTGACGGGAAACGAATGGATGTGGAACCAATCCGCGTAGCGCGAATCTGCCCCGTGAGTCAAAACATCTTGCCACTGTTTAGAACTGGCACCTAAATGATTGAAGACCGCATCAAGCATCACTTTCATATCTCGTTTATGCGCTTCTTGGACTAGTTTTTGGAACAATGTCTTGTCGCCAAAATGCGGATCAACTTCTAAATAATCCACCGTATCATATTTATGATTCGAAGGCGAAGTAAAGATCGGACACAAATAGATCCCGTTGACCCCTAACTCTTTTAAATAATCCAACTCTTCAATAATCCCTTTAAGATCTCCACCAAAAAAATCTGCTCGACCAGGTCGCTTGCTTCCCCAGGGCAATGTCCCCGCTGGATCATTCGTCGGGTCACCATTTTTGAAGCGTTCCGGAAAAATCTGATACCAAACTGTTTGCCGAACCCAATCGGGCGTCTTGAACCGATCGATCCCATGAAAATACGGCAACCGGAAATAAAGATTGTCTTGGTCGATGAACCCTTTTGCTGCTGGAAATAACCCTTGATCCCCGTAAAAAAGCTGCTCACCATCTGTGGCTGTCAAAATAAAGCCGTATGAGATCCGCTTAAAAGGAACCATCACTTCTAATTCCCAGTAGTCTGAGGTCTCAGTCGCTAGACCTTTTGTCATCGGCACACTTTTTTGGTACCATTTTTTACTAGCAAATTCATAATGATCGCCATATACTAATCTCACCGTTTGGATATCATTTCGCGCAGTCTTTACGCGGATCCGCATCCGGTCATCCGTATATAAAAACGCAAATTCACTTTCCGGACGATGATAGATCGCACTTTTATTCATTCCTTCACTCCTTAAAAACATTGTCATTTTATGATAACAAAGATCACTGAAAAACTAAAATGTAAGTCCGCCACTCAGCAAGCTGAGCAGCGGACTCACGTTTACCAAGTTGTTGGTAGTATCAACAGCTACTAGCCGAAATCGTTTTATTAAGGCGTAGCGATTTCAGTGGGGGCAACCGATGTTTCAGTGTCAGCTGCCAGCGTTGTTTGTGCGGGTGTAGTGCTCGCCGTTTCAGCGGGAGCTGCTGGTTGAACCGGTGCCGTTGACGTATCGGTCGTAACTTCAGAAGCAGGTGCTGCTGCTTCCACTTCGATTTCTTGCACGGCACGGGCATGATATTTCCATTTATTAGTTGCTGGTGCTTCAGTGGTGGAAGGTGTCGTGTCACTTTCAATCGTTTCTTCGTCAGTTGAAGCTGGTTCAGGCGCTGCTTCAACCGGTTCTTCACTGGCGGCTTGAACAGGTGCTGGGGCTACTGCATTTGGTTTTACCGGCGCAGCTCCTTCACCTGTTTGCCCGGCTTGCCCATCATAATAGGTTGGTTCAGCAGAGGTGGCTGGAGCGGCTTGGTCGATAGGTAAAGCACTCACAGCTTGATCAGGCGCGACACTGGAACTCGTTGTACTCGTCTTTTTAGTCGACTGCTTTGCTGATGACTGGACTTTAACGGTCGCAGGTGTAGAAGCTTTAGCACTTGGTCGTGTCTTGGTCATCGCATACCCACCGACTCCGGCACAAAGTAGAACACCTGCAGAAAACGTAATCAGTTGCTGTTTGCGGCGTTTTGCTTTGGCGGCTAAATAAGCCGGTTGAAAAGCTGGTTCATACTTATGTAATTGCAAAAATTCCCACGTCTGCCACGAACGATTATGTTTGACAAAATAGCGTTTTGTCACTTTCTTCATCTCCTTGCATCGTATCATCATTTGATAATGAATAATCTCTCATAGTGTAACGAAATAACTTTGCCACGTAAAATGATAACCCAGCACTCGTCAAAGGTCGTAAAATTCTTTGCCGATTTTGCAAAGCGCACCCCAGCCGGACTACATGAGTTTAAGTTTTAGTTAATCTAAAACTTTTTTGAGTAAATTAAAATAAAATTCAAATAAGCTGTCTGATCAAGCAAAACCCATTCAACCCAGTCAATCT
The DNA here is from genome assembly GCF_902706605.1 of Enterococcus sp. CSURQ0835. Lineage (GTDB taxonomy): Bacteria > Bacillota > Bacilli > Lactobacillales > Enterococcaceae > Enterococcus_A. The sequence goes on from NZ_CACSLH010000003.1 coordinate 99,098, forward strand.
CGTTTGAGAACAAAACTTAAAGAAACTACTTCGTTAAACCGCCAGCTGCAACGTCCGTTTTTCAAAGCACTAAATACAAATTTCGCGCCAATTTATGCTATTATAAACTTAGAAGATCGAGATCTTCTCCTCGTTAGCGAGGATCACTCCAGGGCGTAAAATGTTAGGGGAAGCGTTTTGCGCCCCTTTAATTTTTGACACACCAGCTGTCAAATGATAGACTGGATAAAATCATTGAAAAGAGGGATCATGCGATTGAAAAATTAAGCGAATGTTGGAAGCTGCAAACTGTAACCCATTTTAAGGGAGCAGTGGACAGATTTTCAGGATCGGCTTAGTTTTTTGATCAGCAGGCCCTCTTTTTGTCTGCCTCAAAAGCCGTTACCTGAAAAGTAGGAATGACTTTTTAATCTGAGGAGCTTACAAATGGCAACAATTGAAATCAAACATTTAACGTTCGGTTATGATGAACAAGCCGAAAATTTATTCGATGATGCAACATTAACTTTAGATAGTCACTGGAAGTTAGGACTCGTTGGTCGCAACGGGCGTGGAAAAACCACGTTGCTTCGATTACTTCAAGGAAAAATGGCGTACCAAGGAAGCATTACTCATCCTTTGGAATACGTGTACTTTCCAGCTAAGATCAGTGATCCCACTCAATTGACGTTTTATGCTTTAAGTGAATTGGAAAATTTTGAACAGTGGGAGTTAGAGCGAGAACTCAATTTGATCCAACTGGACCCAGCTGTCTTATGGCAACCCTTTGATACCCTTTCTGGCGGCGAGCAAACCAAAATTTTATTGGCATTGCTCTTTACGCAAACTGCGCGTTTTGCTTTGATCGATGAACCGACGAATCATTTAGATTTACAAGCACGCCACCACGTCGCCACTTATTTACAACAAAAAAACGGCTTTATCGTCGTCAGTCATGACCGCACTTTTCTCGATCAAATTTGTGACCACATTTTAGCGATCGAAAAAAGTCAGCTCGTGTTATACCAAGGAAATTTTTCCACTTACGAGACCCAAAAAGCAAGACAAGATACGTTTGAGCTCGCCCAAAACACCAAATTGCAAAAAGAAGTCGGCCGCTTAAAACAAACAGCAGCTGAAAAATCTCGCTGGTCGCAAACACGAGAAAGTGATAAATACGGCGATCCAACAAAGAAAAAAAGTCGTGGTAATATCGACACTGGTTTTATTGGAGCGCGGGCAGCTCGGACGATGAAACGATCTAAAACATTAGCGAATCGGATGGAACAGCAGATTACACAAAAAGAAAAACTACTAAAAAATCTAGAAGAGATCGACGCACTCCAAATGCTTTACACGCCAACGCACCATCAGCAGCTACTAAAAGCAGAACAACTTCAGCTAGAATTTGATGCGCCTTTATTTGCACCGTTAAATTTTGAACTGGCACAACACGAGATCGTAGCCCTCACCGGTCCGAACGGCAGTGGAAAATCAAGTGTGATCCACTACTTGCTCGGTATCTTTTCTGGGACTAGCACGGGAGCTATGGTGCGTCCCCAAAAGCTCAACATCAGTTACGTTCGGCAAAATTACGAAGCCAATCGTGGAACTTTAGTAGAATTTGCTACAGTTCAACAACTAGATTACTCACTTTTTTTGAACAACTTACGCAAACTAGGCATGGGGCGGACAGTCTTTGCGACACCGATCGAAAAAATGAGTCTTGGACAACGAAAAAAAGTCGAGTTAGCTAAATCATTGGCACAACCTGCCGAATTATTTATTTGGGATGAGCCGCTGAACTATTTAGATGTTTTCAACCAAGAACAATTAGCAGAGCTACTACTTGCTATTAAACCAGCCATGCTGCTAGTCGAACACGATGAGACTTTTTTAACACAAGTCGCTACGAAAAAAGTCGCCTTGCAATCACTGGATTAGTAAGTGCTCATTACAACTACACCTAATAAATGATAGAATAGCCAAAAAGGAGTGAGACAAGTTGTGTCTCACTCCTTTACTATGATTGTAGCTAACTCGTGCTAATTTTAGCGGCTACATTCGGACTTATCTTTTTTTAACTCCGATCACAAAACTTTCTACCACGCCATACAGCACACCGGCGATCACAAAGATCACCCAGCTAGTAGTAAACGATTGGCTGATAAATGACCACAGAAAATAGATCACAAGGACTGCCGGCCAATAAACTTTTTGCAAGATGTAAGCTGGCGCGGCAGCTGAACCATATTTTTCAGTGCGGGCATTCGGACCCATTTCATCTTCATCGGCGACAAAATAAGCGCCCGCTGAAAACTTAGTGAAAGAACTTTGCACGATCCCACCATACACGATCAAAAAAACGCCGGCTGCTATAACTAGAAACATAAAAGCAGCCCCAACGCCACTACTAAACCCCATTGACGTCACTAAGATCATCGGAAATAAACTCAACACACATAGACAGATTCCGCCAACTAGGCTGAACATAAAACTGCGATGGTAATTTTCTTTCAACTCCGCAGCAATTCGGCTGACTGCTGTAGGAACTCGGCGATCATTCAATTGTTTGCCTAAACGACTAAACTGAACGCCAGCGGTAATAATCAAACCCACCCCCAAAGCCACAAATAAAATAAAGGCCAATACCCCAATCTCACCTGAACCTAAGCTAGCAAAACTGATCAACAATGCCACCGACAAAATCGTAAAAGCAATTCCTAGTCCTAACCACAATGCCGCTTTTTTTCGTTCCGCCAAATAGCGCAACATCTCCGCTTCAGTGATTTGCTGCTCCCAGTCAGCAGCTGCAGACTCCGGCTCATTTTCTAAATCCAACGCTTCTTTTAATTCCTCTACCGAACCAAACTCGCTGATAACTGCTCCGATCGCTTCGTGTTCACTTTTTCCTTCCGCCAATAATTCGTTGTAATGATCTTCCATCGCTTGTAATAAATCCGCCTTGGCCTGCTGGACTTTTGGTGTATCTGGTAAGCTAGAAAACAAACTCTCTAAGTAATTTTTGATCGTCTCCATTGTGATCCCCCTATTTCATAAATCGATTCACGACTTTTTTAGTTTGCTGCCACTCCGCTTTTTTCATTTTTAAAAATTCAGCGCCTTGTTCTGTTAAATGATAATACGTCCTTTTTTTCCCATGGGTGACTTCACCTGGATAAGCGGTGATCAAACCATTTTTACTCAGACGATTGAAGGCGGAATAAAGCGTTGTTTCTTTGATAACATATAACTCATCGGTCACTTCGCGAATCTGCTTTGAAATCGCATACCCATACGAATCGCCTTGAGCTAAAACAGACAGAATAATCACGTCGTTGTAGCCTCTTATCCCATCACTTGAGATCATCTTTCCACCTCCGAATATTACTTCATCTGTCGTTGTAGTCAGTATAGCTCAATTACTACGACAGGTAAAGTAAATACAAGAAAGTTTTTTGCACAAAAGCGATTTCTGTGGGAAAATACCAAACGAAAGAAGGAAACGTATGGAAAAAATTGCAATCGTTGGCGGCGGGATCATCGGCCTAACGCTAGCGAGTTATTTAGACCCGAAAAAATTTGAACTCACCTTGTTTGACGATGGGGCAGGCCAAGCAACGAAAGCTAGTGCGGGGATCATTTCACCATGGCTTTCAAAACGGCGGAATCAACGCTGGTATCACTTGGCTAAAGATGGGGCAGCGTTCTTTCCTAAATTGATCCAGGATTTCCAGCTAGACGAAACCATCTACCAACAGTGTGGAACGTTACTTTTACAACCTGCGGAAACATTATCTGAACTAGCGTCCCTGGCAGAAAAACGCCGGCTAACAGCACCTGAAATCGGCACGATCCAACTGTTAGACGCCGAGACGGTCGCTAAAAAAATCCCCTCTTAGCACCACGACCAGCCCTCTTTATTTCTGGAGGCGGACGCTTAGACGGAAAACGTTATTTAGCTCAACTAAAAAAACAACTACAAGAAAAAATAAATTTTGTAACTGGCTGCATCCAACTAAAAAGCGAAACGGCTTTAGTTTTTGCAGGTCAGGAATTGGAATTTGATCAAATTATTTTGACGCCGGGACCACAGTTGAAAAATCTCTTAAAAGATGTGGGCTACACCGTTGACATCCGACCCCAAAAAGGCCAACTGTTAGTTTTTGAGACTGAGCTGATCGAAAGCGGAAATTGGCCGGTCGCAATGCTTTCAGGTGAAGCAGATTTGATTCCGTTTGAAAAAGGAAAGATCTTATTGGGAGCGACCCATGAAAATGACGCGACTTGGGATTTAGCTGAAACTGCAGCTGCGTTTACTCAACTAACTGAAAGTGCGCGCCCTTATTTAGCCACTCCAGCAAAATTATTGGCCACCCCGGTTCACTATCGTGTAGGCACTCGTGCCTACACCTCTGATTTCGCGCCTTTTTTTGGTCGTCTATCAGACACTTTAGTTGTCGCTAGCGGCCTAGGCTCTTCCGGTTTGACCACCGGCCCTTTGATCGGTTATTTGTTAGCACAAAGCCTCAACTATCGGCAAACACTTGACTATCCCAACTACCAAAAACCATTAACGAGATACATCCAGGCGCGTGCCTAACTGAAAAAAGCGACTGAAGAAATCTTCAGCCGCTTTTTCATAATTAGTGCATTACCAATTTAAATGTTCACCTGTAAATAAACTATATAGCCAATTTAAAGGCGCGAAAAATAAATTTTCCATTTGGCTCGCCTCCTTGGTTAAAACAATAACACAGCTTTCAGTTGCGTGACCGTGACCTTTTTTATTTTTCCGTTATAAAAACGTCAATTGTTACAAAGAAGCCCACTCTTTGTAAACTAGTAGCAACTTCCGTTAAGAAGAAAACACTTTCAGACGTAATTTTGGTGATTTTAGTCATATAACCCCGCCACATTTAGTTAGGAGATGAACTAGCATGGAAATCAAACAGCTTTTTGGTTTTGAATTAAAAAAGCGCAAGATAGTTTGCAACTTGCTTTATAATCAAACTTTACAGCGGCTGATTTTAGCTAGCTTAAGATTGATCAACACACGTAACCAAGCACAAAAACATGTATTACACGCCCCTGCTCGCGGCCGAACTTTGATCGCATTTTAAGCTTTGACCTCACGCAATTTTTTAGGCGTGAGGTTTTTTAATTGAACTTCTGCTTGTGACACGGACAACTCGGCTTGCTGAACTTGGTCCAACAAATCTGCAATCTGAGTCAAAACTAAAAAAACTTGGTGCTCACTATTGATGATCGTAACAGTGGAGACATAGCGCGTAAAAAATTCAAAATCGGCTAATTCAGTTAAATCTTGCTCTGGAGCTCGAGCTTTTTCTTTCAAGATCCGGTGGGCTAGTTTCAATCCAATCGAGATCAAATGTAACGTGGTCTGCTTTTTTTCACGCCGTTCCCGAAAAAAAGGTAAAAAAAGAGCGACAATCACTGCGATAAATTCGGCCAAACCAGTCACCCATTCAGCTAAGCTACCTAATTCCATTTTGCTCACATTCTTTCTACTCATATTAGTTGCACCATAGCGGTTAACTACCATTTTGTCAAAAAAAAGAGGCAGCAAGCCACCTGATTTAAAGGATGGAATCACCACCAAAAAAGAATCAATGGACTGCAGACTGCCAATTTTCAGCTAAAAATTTTTTGCGGCGAGCGGATGTCCGCGCATAATTTGTTGGATGATGTTTGTAATACGCTTGATGTTCTAACTCAGCCGGATAAAAAGTCGTTGCCGGCTCGATTTTTGTGACGATAGGTTCTTTGAATTGCCCACTTGCAGCTAACTTCTCCCGACTTGCTTCAGCTGCGTGCTTTTGTTGTTCATTTAAATAAAAAATCACTGGGCGATAATTACTGCCTCGATCTTCAAACTGACCAAACGCATCAGTGGGATCAGTCTGCTGCCAATAAATTTCTAATAGGTTTTCATACGAAAATAACTCGGGATCAAAAATGATCTCCACGGCTTCAGTGTGTCCTGTCGTGTGACTTTTGACTTGTTCATACGTTGGATTTGCTACCGTGCCACCTGTATAACCGGATAAAACTGAATAAATCCCTGGCAAAGAATCAAAGGGTTTGACCATACACCAAAAACAGCCCCCGGCAAAAATTGCTCTTTCCATCTACTCACGCTCCTCTGATTTAGTTGATGATTGGCTGACTGGAATGACTGATCCACCCCATTTTTTTGTGATCCAAGTTTGGACGTCTTTCCGATGCAGTGCGTTGACTAATTTTTTGACACTCGCTTTATTTTTAGCTTTCGTTTTGGTTGCGACGATATTGACATAAGGTGAATCTTTGCTTTCGATCATTAACGAATCTTTCATCGGATTCAACCCTTTTTCGTAAGCAAAATTTGAATTGATCGCCACCAGATCCCCTTCTTTATTGGCATAAGCCGAGGCTAGAAGCGAAGGATCGACCGAATGTTTAAAGACTAAGTGTTTCGGATTAGCTGTGATATCAGCAAAAGTCGCTTGATCGATCGCCACTCCTTTTTTCAACTTGATCAACCCGTTTTGCTCAAAAATCCTTAAGACCCGTCCCCACTCAGATGGAACATTTGAAACAATGACTTTAGCTCGCTCGGGGATCGCGTTGACTTTTTTTATCTGATGAGAATAAATCCCCAGTGGTTCTAAATGGATCGCACCGACATTGGCAAAATCATACTGGTTTTCTTTTTTCTGTAAATTAAAATAAGGCACCGTTGAAAAATAATTAGCTTCGATATCACCACTTTGCAACGCTTTATTTGGTAAAACGTAATCATCGAATTTCGTGATTTCTAAGTTCACTCCTTCTTTTTTTAAAATCGGTTTAATATGTTCTAAAATTTCAGCGTGAGGTGTCGGCGAAGCACCAACCTTCAAAGTTTCTGCGGCTTGCGCGCTAGCCCCTGCGAACCCTAACGTTCCTAATAGCGCTAATATTACGATTGTTTTTTTCATCTTTCCCCTTCCTTTCCTAAAAACAAAAAAACATCCTTAGAAGAAAATCCTTCTAAGGATGTCTGCTTGACATGGTACCACCTTATTTTGTAAAAGTTGCCTTTTACCTCTGCTCCGCTACGGCTTGCGCGATAACGGCGTCGTTTTAACGGAGACATCCGTGTGACTCTAAATTACTTCAAGTCACCCACTCAAAAGCCATTTTCACATCCGCTTCCTAACACCTCTTTTCAGCTCCCGAGGCTCTCTAATTGAAATTCCACCGATCTTACTTTCTTTATCATCGTGTTTTTAGTTTTTATTTAGCTGTTGCTCATAATCTAAACGAACGAGCGTTTTTTGTCAACCCACTAGTTCAAAAAAATTTTTCATTCGTTTCGAAAGCAGGCTCGGCTATGTTAAAATAGAGCGTAAAATTTGAAAGGAGTTGCCTTTTTTGCTAATCCATCACACAGGTGAGGTATCATGATCCTCATCAGCTTACTTTTATTGCTAACTCTCATTTGTTTAGTTGGCTTGCTTTACCGTTACCTCAAATTAAAACGCGCTTTGCCACTGCTGGTCGCCCAATTGAAAAAAGAAACAGTCCCTGTTAAAACCACTGAAGCCGACTTGCAGGACTTGGCAGTTGCCCTCAACCAAACACTGACTGAACAAGCCGCGACACTAGCAAAACAAAAAGAACATGCTGCACTTGAACAGCAACAACAAACTGCCAAATTACAAAAAGCGCAACAGCAAGCACAAGCAACCCAACTCGCCTTAACGACGGCTAGTGAAAACTTATTAAACGCTGCCCAAGCCCAATTGACTGCAGCACAAACAGAACTTGCGCAGGTCGAACAAGATCATTTTGCAGCCCAGATCAAATACCAGCTAGATCAAGCGACTCAACAGTTAGCTGATTTGAAACTTTACCAGCAGTTAGCAATGCAACAAGTAACGATCCATCCTCAAATGATCGACCTTACACAGTTGCTTAAACGTCTGCTCCAGCCTTATTACGAAGACTTGCAAGCTCAAAATTTTCGGCTGGCGTTGCAGTTGACGAGTAACCTTAAACTTCAAAGCGATCCAGTCTTCGTGGAGCGGATCATTCAAGAAAGTTTAGACAATGTTTTAGCCCACGGACAAAACGAAGTCCGAATCAACTTGACTAAAGATGCTCATTTTATTTATTTGACGATCCAAAATCAAAGTTTGCCAGTCACAACCAAACAGTTGACTGCACCCTTTTACACAGCGCAGCCGACGACTGATCCAGCAGCTGGCTTAGGACTTTATTTCATCCAAGAATTAGTCCACTTGACTGGTGGGATCTTAACTCTCAGCTATGACCAACCTGTCTTTACGTTACAGATCAGCTGGCGGTTATAAAAATTTTACTCAACTGTCTCTTCTAAAAAAAGCCTGCGTCACTCCAATTAATTGGGGCAGCGCAGGCTTTTGAGTTTCATTCAATCCTTGTTTATAACGGCTCTTCGGTGATCGCCACTTCTTTTTCGATCCCGCCTAATGCGACGATCATTTCACTAGGCAAATAATCAGTGTACTCACGATATTCTAAAAACTGCAACACTTGGTCATAAGACAAAACAAAGCGTTCGCGTGATTTTTCCACTTCAACGACATATCTTCGCTCCATGATTATTCCTCCTTACAAATCAAAATGAACAGCTAACTTTATTTTTTGTAAACGTTCTATCGCAAGCCCAGTATAGCAAATCACTTTCTAGCAGCGCGAATTTACTGCTTATAAAAATACTATTTTTGAAAAAAATTAACGTTTCAATTCAGGCGACTTTTTGCAGCCACTCTAAACATTTCCGATTGCTTTTTATCCCGCTCTAAAAATTAATGATTAAGATAAATTAATTATCGTTTTATGATAAAAAATTATTGCAAAACAATAATTGAATTGCTATACTCAATCTATAAATTTAAAGGAGGCGTTTAAATGAACACAGCACGTTTTCGTGATATTTGTTGGGCCGTGAATGGCTTGTTAAAACTTTTTTCCATAGTGTGTGGCGTTCTTTTTTTAATTGGTGCAATCGATACACTCTTTTTCCATCATCCTCAAGTAACACATACTGACGGTCCGACATGGTACATCGCACTTAGCTTTATTGCAGAAAAAGTGACCACGAAACAAGAAAATGCCGCAAACTCGTACTTATTTTTATTAGCCTTGCCTTTTTTCAGCTATCTTTTTTGGTATGCGAGTCGAATCTTTGCTGATATTTCTGCTGGGCTGACACCTTTTTCAGCTACTCAACTCAAACGGTTTCGACGCATCGCTTTTCTTGTTTTAATTTTATCGCTCATCCAACCAGTTGCCTATGGACTATTACTTAGTTTACTCAGCGGCACCTTTTCGTTGACCATTTCATTAGGCCCGCTTTTTCTGATCGGTATTTTATTGTATTGCTTTTCCGGGATCATTCATTACGGTGTCGCTTTACAGGAATTTTCAGATGAAGTCATTTAGGAGGTTGAAAAGATGCCGATCGTTGTACATTTAGACCGCATGATGGCCGAGCGCAAAATCAGTTTGAAAGAACTAGCCGAAGCTGTCGGGATCACAAACGTCAATTTATCAAAATTAAAAACCGGAAAAGTCAGCGCCATTCGTTTTTCAACCTTAGAAGCAATTTGCGCTGTCTTAGAGTGTCAACCGGGAGACTTATTAGAATATCAAAAGGAGGACAACTAAATGGTTGCGGCTTTATTCCAAGTAGTGCTTTTCTCAGTTCCACCTTTGATCGCGTGGTTACTCAGCCAGCGCTCTGAAACTTTTTTCCAATCAGTCGGCTTAAAGTGGCCACTGATTTCAAAAAAATTGATCAGTGCAGCTGCCTTAACTTTGCTCATTTTTTTAGCGCTAGGCTTTGCTACCCGTCACCTTTTAGCCGGAATCGAACTAGCAAACAGCCAGTTTACAAATTTAAACTTTAAAGCACTAATTGCTATTCTGATTTATGCGTTTATCAAAACTGCTTTGGCTGAAGAAATTTTTTTCCGCGGCTTTTTACTGAAACGTTTGCAGCAGCGCTTGGGCTTTTTACCCGCTAACTTGATCCAAGCGGTGATCTTTGGCGGACTGCACGGGCTCTTACTATTAACTCAAACAACTTCGCCACTGATTTTATTCATCAGTTTATTTACCGGCACAGTTGGCTTTGTTTTCGGCGGGCTCAATGAAAAATTAGCCGGCGGGTCGTTATTCCCTAGTTGGTTGATTCACGGTCTCAGTAATTTAGTTAGCAGCTTGTGGGTTTGATGAGAAAAAAATTTAATTTTAAGTGGATGATTTTGCCTTTTGCTCAACTTGGTATATGATTGTTTCGGTAAATCATTTGGGAGGAAATTAATGTGATCACTATTAAATCAGAACGTGAAATCGAAGGTATGCGAGAATCCGGTGCAATTTTAGCCGGCATGCATCAAGGCTTGCGTGATATTATCAAACCAGGCATCTCCAGTTGGGAAATTGAAGAGTTTGGTCGTCATTATATTGAAAGCCACGGCGCGATCCCTGAACAGATCGGCTTTGAGGGTTACAAATACGCAACATGTGTGTGCGTCAACGATGAAGTCGCTCACGCTATCCCACGTAAAGGCTTGATCTTAAAAGCCGGTGACCTGGTAAAAGTCGATACGGTAGTCAACTACAAAGGATACATGAGCGATTCTTGCTGGACCTATGCCGTGGGTGAACTTAACGAAGATGCTCAAAAACTAATGGACGTGACGAAAAAAGCGCTCTACCTGGGCATTGATCAAGCAATCGTCGGTAACCGGATCGGAGATATTGGAGCGGCCATCCAAAAATATACTGAAGACGAAAATGGTTTTGGTGACGTCCGCGAATTGATCGGCCACGGCATCCAACCAACGATGCACGAAGCACCGGATGTTCCAAATTTTGGCAGCGCTGGTCATGGGTTGCGCTTAAAGGCGGGAATGACCATCACTATCGAGCCAATGATTAATCTCGGCGGTCATAAACTAGCCGTCAAAGCGGTCCCTCATGAAAACTGGGAATATTATGTGACGGCCGATCACAGTTTAAGTGCGCAATACGAGCACACAATCGCCATCACAAACGACGGTCCTAAAATCTTGACGAGTCAAGATCCTGAATTTGATGCAAAATATTTGTAAGCGACGATTAACTTAACGCACTAAAAAAGCTTTATCTCGATGATTCAGAGGTAAAGCTTTTTTTGATCTGTAATAAAAACGATTCCACAAAACTAAACTGTTGTGATACCAGTTAGCTAACATTGCCTTTTAGCATCATAAGTGTTCAGCAAAAAAACGAATCGTCTCTTGCCAAGAATCATTACTGTCAGCCATTACTTTTTTCCAAGGCACCTTGTGATAACGGTGATTAGGCTGATACGCAATCGTCATCATATGACCACAGTTAGCGTATAACTTTGCTTTCACTTGATGCTGATAGATCGATGATTGGCTTAATTGTTGGACCATCTGATCGATAGCAAAGCTGGTCGGCCAAATCTCATCTTTAAGTGAACCGAGAAATAAAATATCTCCGGCTATTTGTTCAATTGGAATTTTACTAGCTGGCTTAACAGGAAAGGACTGCTTAAAAAATTTCCACTTGATTAGATCACTAAATTTAAATTTTGTGTAAGGCAACTCCAAGCCATTCCGAATCCAAGAAGAAGCACGGGCATTTCTTGTTCCTTTGATCCCTTCTAATACAGCATTCATCGGAGAATTCACTACGACACACTTTAATTCTGAAAACTGGCTAGCACTAACTAAAGCTAGTTCAGCTCCTTTAGACCGACCATAAATCCCGATTCGATTTGAATCTACAAATGTTTGGCTGGCTAAATAATGAATCCCACTTTCAATTAATTCAAGTGGAATCTTCATTAAATTCGGTGCAGTTTTCTCTAAGCCAAAATAACTGATTGCTAAAGTAGCAAAACCACGACTAGCTAATAGCTGAGCGATTTGTTGTGCCTTTTCAATCCGACCATCACTGCCGCTCAAAACAAGAATTGCTGGAGCAGCGTGAAGAGCCGGATCCCAAAAGATTCTTCCTTTGCCTCCAGTCAAATCAATTGTTTTTGATGCTACTTTCGGCAATTGAAAAAAGCGGCGAAAGCATTGCTGCTTTAACACCACGTGCTGTGTTGAAACAGTAATTGAAAGATTGAAACTTGAATGTAGTGGAATATCTTTAATGTTCTTAGCTAACTTGACCATTTGCTTGTAGTAAGGCTGACAATTGAAAAATAATTCCATCGCGGATTTTTCTGTTATGACGAGTCTTCCCTGATTATTTGCTAAAAAATCAGCTTCAGCTCGCCAAATAGTTGTTGAAGCCAAATGCATCGGCGCATTGATATTAGAATACCCTTCTAATGTCAATTTTAGATTGATCGATTGATTAGCTGGCAACTGAGCCACTTCAATTCTAAAAGGTTCATCTGCTAAATCACTGCTACTGATTAATGTAATTGAAACCATTCACTTCTCCTTTTTGTTAAACAGCTTAACAACCCATTCAACTTCTAATTTTAAATCCAAGGTAACGCCTTCCAAACTGCTTCGATTTCTTGCATTAATTGTTTTGTTTCGCTCAAAAATTCAGGTGAATGCTGATTCAAAATAGCTACTAATTCATTCATGAGGTAATCTTGTTGCCGCTCATGCTCTGCAAAAACCGCTTCACCAGCCGAGGTCAGCACCAAACAATATTCATTCTTTTTTTGTGTGGATTGGATCTTTTGGACTAAATCTTTCCGTTTTAATTTATTAATCATCTGTGTGACAGCACTTCTTGAAATTGATTGTAGATTTGCTAGTGTGATCAAGTTAAGATTCTTATTTTTCCCGATCGCCACGATAGTATGGATCTCTGCTAAACTCAAATCAAACTCAAATTGGTTGAAGTGCTGCGTTTTTTCTAATACCTTGTAAGCTGCGATAAATTGTTGAAACTGTTGATTAAATTGTTGTAACTCTGATCGCTCCATCTCATTCCACCCTCTTGTTAAGCTCATTAACATTATACAAAAATTGGAGGGGATTGCAACCCGAGTGTAGCATATAATACTATAGCAAGTTGCTAAAAGGATAAGTTACTAAATAAACGATTGGTACGTATATTCAAGACAATTATTAAATAAGCTATCACAGTTGTACCTGCAATAATATTATTAAACAAATCACTTACTTAAATGATCCGGCGCATAGATGATATGTTTGCTACTTCTAAAGCTTGGCAAGATAAAACTAGACCACGAATTGAGTCTCATCAAGAGATAAAGTCGTTTTTTTATTTTTTAATCCATGACGATATCGATTTGGACGACTACGTATTACATAAATTCACATTCCACTATTTTAGATTTGAGCCTTGACGGTAGGGCGTTCGTGATAGGCTAGTAAAATTTACATTCCACTATTTTAGATTTGAACGTTTTTCTGGATCGGTAATCCTGCTTAAAATGATAATTTACATTCCACTATTTTAGATTTGAACTTGGTCTTGTATTTGTAGCCCCCCTGCTAGAATCATTTACATTCTACTATTTTAGATTTGAACGCAAGGAAAAAAGATTTATCTATTCAGTTTATCCATATTTACATTCCACTATTTTAGATTTGAACTCATCAATCCAGTGCTGGATGTCTTGCTGCATGACTATTTACATTCCACTATTTTAGATTTGAACAGGTTCGGTGATCATTTGAATACTTGAACCTTTTGAATTTACATTCCACTATTTTAGATTTGAACGCTTGGTCTCAAACGCTTCAACGCAACATCTTTGTATTTACATTCCACTATTTTAGATTTGGACGTCTTATCTCGTATTGCGAGAGAGGAAGGTTATTGATTTACATTCCACTATTTTAGATTTGGACCTGCCACGTCAATTATCACCTTAATTGTACGGAAATTTACATTCCACTATTTTAGATTTGGACCAAAACATGAATGATCCAGCAGTAAATCAACTAGTATTTACATTCCACTATTTTAGATTTGGACGACTGATCGCATGTCGTCATAGGTTGTCAAAAAATCGATATTTACATTCCACTATTTTAGATTTGGACAAGTCTGACGTGATTATTAGATTTTATGATAAGTAATTTACATTCCACTATTTTAGATTTGGACTCACGTTCAATATTAATTCTTTTAACACGATCAACATTTACATTCCACTATTTTAGATTTGGACGAATTCAAGCATCAAAAATCAATCGCTAGATTGTTATTTACATTCCACTATTTTAGATTTGGACCGAATCATTACATCAGATTTTCCAAAATAAATCGTTATTTACATTCCACTATTTTAGATTTGGACACGCACCAGATGTCAAAATTGCTACTAAAAATGCTATTTACATTCCACTATTTTAGATTTGGACTCATCCGTTTCAATCCTTTCTCTTTAATCAGTTAAAATTTACATTCCACTATTTTAGATTTGGACTTTTTGGAAGAAAACTTTGCATCTATCTTAAAAAAAGAAATTTACATTCCACTATTTTAGATTTGGACGGTATTGTTATCTTTTGTGAAAGGTGAGGAATAGAAATTTACATTCCACTATTTTAGATTTGGACTGTGACGCAGCAACGAAAGCAGGCTATTAAAATTTATTTACATTCCACTATTTTAGATTTGGACATTAAGGATGTATACTATTGCCATAAGGTAATAAAGATTTACATTCCACTATTTTAGATTTGGACGGTATCGTAGTCTTCGTCCTCATATGTATTACTTTATTTACATTCCACTATTTTAGATTTGGACAAAATCAAAGCCTGTGATTTGGATGTTTTTTTCTTCATTTACATTCCACTATTTTAGATTTGGACCAATCTGCTGATGTTAAACAGCACTACAGTGACGGTATTTACATTCCACTATTTTAGATTTGGACTCCGCCGTTAACCCACTCAGTTCAGATTCTACTCGATTTACATTCCACTATTTTAGATTTGGACAGTTACTGTTGCGCTTAAACAGTTGCCAATCATGTTATTTACATTCCACTATTTTAGATTTGGACCCGTGTAGTAGATCGAGGAGTAGCCGTGGAGTAAAGATTTACATTCCACTATTTTAGATTTGGACGATTCAACTTGGGCATAGTTGCTGGCAAGTGGATAGATTTACATTCCACTATTTTAGATTTGGACATTGAATATGGCGTTGATGATCGCACCGGTAAAAATTTACATTCCACTATTTTAGATTTGGACCTTGCGCCAGTGATTCCGTCGAATGCAATCGAAAAATATTTACATTCCACTATTTTAGATTTGGACGCTGGCATCTATCAACAAAACAGCAAGCGTCCGATATTTACATTCCACTATTTTAGATTTGGACTCTGATGTCTTGTGTGATTGGATTCCAGCTTGATTATTTACATTCCACTATTTTAGATTTGGACAAAATACGAAAATGAAGCACTAAAAAATAAAATCGATTTACATTCCACTATTTTAGATTTGGACACATCTGCCATATTAGTCTTAACT
The DNA here is from genome assembly GCF_902706605.1 of Enterococcus sp. CSURQ0835. Taxonomy (GTDB): domain Bacteria; phylum Bacillota; class Bacilli; order Lactobacillales; family Enterococcaceae; genus Enterococcus_A. Next base: position 114,616 of record NZ_CACSLH010000003.1, read on the forward strand.
TCACCAGTTTTATTTACATTCCACTATTTTAGATTTGGACATTATTTCCCCATCCAAACTTTCCCGCAATCTACGCAAATTTACATTCCACTATTTTAGATTTGGACCTGGCTATGCGTTACAGGACTAAAGCACCATTTAAATTTACATTCCACTATTTTAGATTTGGACAAGTATATGATGCTTGCGTTGTGTTACCAGCTAAAGAATTTACATTCCACTATTTTAGATTTGGACGATAATATTGTGTAACAGTCTTCCCACTTTGATGTTCATTTACATTCCACTATTTTAGATTTGGACTCTATCGCTTAAAACCCGCTACCTGACAATAGAATTTCACTAGGTTCTGTCGACCTGGCAGAAAAGAGATTTCTTTTTACTAATATAACAATTTTTTATATTTAAACACAATAATATCAACTTTAACAGCAACTGTCATAACCCCCATATTTGTCTATATTAACTGTCGACAGTTCTATTAAAAGAAATTTGATAACTCATCTTCCAAAGAAATACCCAAATAACTTTTTTCTAACCAACGCTTGTTTGTATTTTTAAAAATTACAACAGAGTCAAGATCATCCCGAATCAAATCAGACAATTGCAACTCTAATTCTTTTAATTTTGCAGGGGTGATTTCTCCTTCAAATACTGACTTTTGTACATGTGTTAAATACTTTTTGCACAGTTTAAAAATGCGGTTTAAAACACGACTTCCCTTCTCATCCAAACTGATATCATAAACTAAAATAATATACATAGCATCACCACCACATTTTAAATGGTTCATACACTTGATCAGCCATTAAGTGTTTGATTAGTTTATAACATTCTAGTCGCATTAAGCGTCGATAAGAAACATTGCGTTTCAAAGTCTTATGCCGAATCGTCTTTTTTAATTGTTCATCAAAGGCACGTAATACTTTTTGTTGTCCCTTTTTCTTTAAATAGCAACCAGCAGAATCTTTTTCAAAATCCTTTTCAGTAATCATCTTCTTATTGATTAACGAAAAAATCAATCGATCTACAATTATTGGTTTAAAAATTTCGGCAATATCTAATGACAATGAAAATCGTCGTTCAGAATTACTGTGTAGATAGCTGATCGTTGGGTTTAATTGGCTGACATAAATCTCTGATAAACAGGCACTATAAGTCAGCATATTTAAAAATGAGATCAATGTATTTATCATATTATCTGGAGGTCTTCTAACCCGAGAGGTAAATTCTACTGCTTCTGAAAAAATAGTTGCCCATGCTTGATAATAACTTACATGGATTTTCCCTTCTATCCCCATCAGCTCATCAATATCAGAAGCAAGATCAATTCTTTTTCGTAACGCTTTAATCTCATGAATGTTTTTCGTCAAGTCCTTACCTCGACGATTATAATATTGAAGATTCCGCAAACAGTTCGCTGTTGCCCCATCTACAAATGAGCGAGCTAATAATAACCGTTTTGTCTGCTCAAGCGAATACATGACTTGTTTTGCAAATAAATCTCCTGACACATTTACTTCACGTGGATAAAAGGTGCCCGTATAGTAGCCATAATAATTAAAAAAATGAACCGGTATCATTTTTTCTGATAAATAATTCAGACATTTTGTATTCAAACTAACTTCTCCGAACAAATAGATATCTCTAGTCATCTCAATTTTTAAATCTTTATAGCGTCCCTCTGTGTTTTCCATCCGAATTACATTATCTTTTCTTTTCAAGGCACCATTAGAATAAAGATAATAACTCTCCATCATAAACCTCCTAGCTGAAACAATACTCATAGTAGGCACATTTCGAACAGTAAGTTAATTTTTCTACAGCAGGTGATGTATCTTGTAAAGTTACATCTAAAACTTTTAGTAGCAGTTGTTCCACAGCTTTTCGATCAGCAGCAGTCAATTTTATTTCCTGTCGTTCCCGAAGCTTAGGATAATCTAAGAAACCCTTCTCAACTTCAATACCTTGTTGCTCTAAAAAATATAAATAGTATTTCAATTGCCAAACCGCTGCCGGCTCAATTGCTCGGCTTTTTTTCACTTCATGTATAATTTTCCATTCTTCTAAAAAATCAACGGCGATTGATCCTTCAATCGAAATTAATTTTTCCGTTTGAGTATCAGCTGAAATCAAGATGGTGCCATCAATTTGGATCTGTTTTTTCTTTTTTTGATAACTACTTTGATCTAATAGCTTTCCTAACTGCACATTTTCATGACTTGTTTCGTACCGTAACCCATGACTAAATAACCAAAGTTTGCGCTGACAGACAAAATAATAATTGATTATATTACCCGTTATCCGCATCTTGATCACCTCAAAAGAAATTATCTTCTAGAATTGATTTTGCTTTTCGTGGGACTGCTCCAATTTTTACATCGTAATCACAATCCAAAATAAATAGCCGCTCATAATCATTGATCTGGTATGTCGTCAATTGACTATTTTTTTGTGCAGTTAGAACTTGATACTGAGGGATCGTTACCATCAAGTTCTCTAACTTAATTCTTTGTTGCTGTTTTTGACGTTTTAGCTCAATTTTTTCTTGCTTAGTTAGATCTTGATACGATTTTTGCAATGTTTCGATCGCTTGCGTGATTTCTAGCTGATGCTCTTCCCAAATAGATTGCGGAATAACTTGTTGCGTTTGAATATTTCGAAATAATTTTTGAACCTCTTTTTTTGAAACACCATCATTTTCAGTATCCTTTAAGTAACGGATCATGTGTGTGATCTCATGGTAGTATTCTGTTTTCGCCATATTTTGAGTAGTGTACGTTTTTGCGATCAATGTCATCTTTTCTTTTTCTGATAAATTCCCCGAAACAGTTTGTAAAGCTTTTTTAGAGAGTTCAAAGATATCTCGGTGAACCACAGCGGTATCCGTTCGACTAATACCATTAGTGGGACCTTCTCCTCCATCAAATACGTAAACATTAGGCTGCTCGCTAGCTAAAGCACGTTTTCTGTAGCAACGACCCATCCGCTGAAACAACCCATTCAACTCTGATAATTCCGTTATCAGCAAGTCAAAGTCAATATCTAGAGAAGCTTCTACGACTTGAGTGGCTACCCAAATTCCTTTCCGAGTCTTTTCATTAGCAAAGTCCATGATCGCTTTTTCTTTTTGCTGACGATCATTTCGAATGAAGCGACTGTGTAACAAATTGATTTCCACATCAGGTAATTCTACTTCTAACTCTGAAAAAATAGTTTGCGCTGCTTTAACCGTATTACAAATGACTAATACTTGGTTATTCTCATTATGAGGAATAATATCTTGTGCTGACAACGTCCGATGAACAACTTCTACGTTATGACGTACAGCTAACTTTCCATCAAGAAAAGGCTGGGTATTCATTTTAAACTCTAATCCATTTTCATTGAATAGATCCAGCAAGTACGTAGGTAAAGTTGCTGTCATAATCAGAAATTTCCCACCAAAGTCTTGAATCTCCTTTAGGCCTTTGATTAAATAAGCTAATAAATCTGGGGAATACATCTGAATCTCATCAATCACAATTTTAGAATAGGCAAATGTTGCTAGTTTTAATTCAAAGCCTGGATAATGATAGACAAAGTCAAAAGTCTGATCTAGCGTTGTAACAGTTAATGGTAAAGACCAGCTTTTCGTTTCAGTTAAGTAGTGAGCAATTCGATCGTACTCTTCTACTTTCTTAGCATCTTCTTTCATTAATACCGCTAAACTATCTGAATGAAGAAGTCCCACCTCTTTTGTAATGTCATCGGTCACTGTTGCACCGATACGATCATAAATTGCATTAATCGCAGCTTTAAGCGGCAAAGTAAAGAATCCTTTTTGGTCGCCAATCCAACGCAGTCCCGCTTCCGTTTTTCCTAGTCCAGTTTGTCCAATAATTACTAAATTTTCAGCTTGATTCTGATAAGCAAACTGTTGCATATCATTCCAATTAGCATCAGGATCATTCTGCCGCCACTTTTCAACTATCCGATTCAAATTTTTAGTTAAAAAATTAGCCGGATACTCCACTGGATAGTGACCGCTTGCAGCATAATCGATCCGATTCAATAAACCTTTTAGCATCACATATGTTTGAAAAAATTCTTTTTCAGAATTGATACGAGTCCCAATTGAAAAATAGCGTTTCGTCACTTTTTTGATTTTTCCAATATCGATTGGCTCTAATCCGATTTTTTCAAATTCAAACTTTCCAGCAGGTTCTTTAAGTTTTTCAATCTCTAACTTATAGTTTTCTAGATCATCTTCAACTGCCGAAAAATCTCGTTCATGATGTAATGCAATACTATAGTACAAAGCTTGTAACTCCGAAATTGAGTACACTGTTCTTAGCTTTTCCACGGGCAAGAGTGTGACACTTAAAAGTGCATGAGGAATTTCTCCCGCTATTTGTCGTTTATTTTGCTGAACTTTTTGTTGAAAATTTGCATTTATTTTACCTAGGTCATGATATTGACAAGCTTGCTCTAGTAGCGACCAATTAACTGGGATTGTGGGATAAAGTGATTTTAACAATGCATAGTTCTGTAATAATTCACTTGTATGCTGAATGATCGTTTCTCCATCTGACTTTGCCCAAAAAGAATTCATTCTTCTGCTCCTCACGTTAAAAAGACTAGTGTACCTTCATCATCAATTAAAACAGCTTCGCCTTCAAAAACATCAAAACTACTTGTATAAACTACTTCTTTTCGTTCAATCCAATTTCGGTGAATTTTTGGTACTTTCTTCGTACCAAAATTAACTAGTTCATAAACTTTAGGTAATCGATATCGGGTGCCAGTTTGAAATGTTCCTTTATCTAATGACCCTTTTTTTTCAATCCAATCTACAGGTAAGTAGGCACTCCAATTACCTTTTCGATTTTCATAATCATTTTCCAAAGTTTGTTCCGTAATCTCAACCAGCTGAACTTTTTGAAAATCAGCTAAATCTTCTCGCCGTCCTAAGTTAGGAAATTCGCGTGGTTGATTTAATGCCGCATAAATAGCGGGCACCTTCGTTTGGTCTTTCGGCACAATATGCAAAATTAGAGAGACGTCTACCAACAATTCCGTATAGCCGATTCCACGACTGACGCCAAAACCATTTACTTCTAAATTGTGTCGCCCTTTTTCAAACTTATTGCCATTTTTAAACTCATACCGAGTAAAAAAATCATTCGTTTTAGAAAAATACGATCCTTGGATACTTACGTCCATTGGCTCATACTGCTGATAATCACACAAATAATGAACCATTCCAATAACCGTTGACAAGGGTGGTAACGGATAAGTTTCTCTTAGTTGATAACTAGTTGGCATACGATAATTCACCATATCTTGATGAATGACTAATTTAATTCCCTTCATAGTAATCGGCTACTTTCTGTTTGAAAACTTCAAAAGTTGCAGGAACACTTTGAGCACCTAAATGCTCTACAATTTCATTAGTGTTCTCAAAAATACCTTTTACCACTCCAACAATCGTTTCATTCTTCAGTTGATCTGTTAAAAGTGATTCAATTTGCGAAACATCAAGTTGATGCTCATTTAAATTCACTGCGTTTTCAAACAATGGATTTTTACGCTCGTAAACGCCACCTACTACAAATAATGGCTTTAAATCTTCTCGGCGGCCACGGATATCACGATATAAATACTGAATCGTATCTAAAAGTTTTTGTACTCGACGACTTTTTTCGGTTGCTGACAACTCAATTTTTACAGCTGAGTCAAGCCCAATTTGATCTAGATCCATTGTAATAGTATACCGATAAAACGAACGATGAATCTCAGCTTGAGCAATCGAATTATCAGCTTTTTCTTCTCCGCTTGCTCGCAAGCGCTGTGCCAAGCCCATATTCGTTAAAAAGTCAGTGTCTCCTTTGAATGTCTCGAGTGAAATCGCATTTGATAATCGTACCTTAGCGGAACGAGTAGTCGCGTTTACATCTTTTTGCGTTTTCATATAACCAAAGAAATCAATTTCTGGAAAGTCTTCGATGGTAGCATTTTTATCAAACTGAATCACTTGTTTTTTACCTGAACCCTCTGCACTCAGTGTCGCTAAAGGTTCATCTAATTGTTCAACAATGTTGTAACGCAAAGCTTGGCGTGAGATGTACGTATATTGGTCGCCCTTTCCACGAGTTACTTTTTTCAACATCGAAACATTCCCTAATGATTCCCCATAATTTGCACTTTCAGCTAAAAATACCATTGTCATTGTTAAGCCTTTACCCATTTTCATTTCCTCCTTTACTTTCTCCAATTAAACCGGTCAAAAAAGTATATCCAATTGTTTTAAAGTGCTCATCGTTTAAAAAAATCTCATTAAAATAAGGTGGAACTATTTTCCCAAGATACATATAACTATTTAGTAGTACATCCATATAGCCGTCTTTATCATTTGCTTTTAAAGCATTCAACATTCGGTAGCCAATACTAGTCGCTTTATTTTTATTTTCGTATCCCAACTTGAAAAGATAGCCATCTTTACGAATCCGCTCTAACTTTTCTGCAGTTAGCTTTTCCATATCTATCAACTCCTCTAAAAAATTTTGATTGATTCTTATTAGTGCCATTAAATACCAACTATTCACAAATGTTCGTTCACCACTTAGTAACTGGCGTTGAAGCAAATTAAGCAACGAAAACAAATTAGTGCTATTCATCAGCCGGCTAATCACTGCCTGATATAAATTATGATATTCGCCCGCTATGTTATAGCCGCCTTTAATTAGCGGCTCTAAATCCGCTTTTGAAGTCGCCAATGTTTTTAACAATATTCTTGATAATAGACTAAAATAATAGCGCTCATTCTCATAACGAACTACTTGAATATCATTTAATTCTCGCTCATTTTGTTTTAAATTTTCTAATTGCAATGTTTGGATCATCGCTGCGTATGTGTTCGTTGAATTTACTTGCAAATGATTCAAATCTAAAATTCTAGTTCGAATGGCCCGATTGACTTGAAGTAATTTTTTAACTGAGTGATTATCATTTACAAAAATTCCTTGACTATAAACATAAGAGAAACCTGCTGGAATACAGCTGTATAATAGACGACATTGTGGACACATCCAAATATCGTTTACAAAATTCCAAGAGTTACTCGTTTTTCGATTAACGTCATAGCCCATTTGATTTAAAAAGCTATAAGGCACACCTTTTTTTATTGGTCGACCACAATTTGTACAAGTTAATTTATCTTTTTGATGGTCTTGTTCATAGTAATCAAAGATTGGCTGGATAAAAAAATTGTAATAGCTTTCATAATAATCGTCTTTACTTTGTTGACGATTCAAAAACGCAACATTGTTATACCCTTTGTTAATAACGTTATAGATTTGAATTTTCCCACTAATATATTTATTTACTTGCGGATCAGAAAAATATTCATAGACTTGATCTAATCGCTGATAAACTACTTTCACTTTCTCCATAATTAAGCCTGTTTCTTTTTCCCATTGATCTTTTTTCAGCCGCTCTAATTTTAACGAGCTTAGTACCGTTAAAATATCCGTTGAATGATTAAGCAATGGATAAACTGCTTTATAGCTATTACTTTCACCATACTGCCTCACACTCTTTAAATATGTGGCTAGAAATTCGTAATCTTTCTGCCCAAAATTCGCAAAATTTTCCTGCTCAAACTTTTCTTTTTGATCTTGGTAGCTGAAAATTTTGGTTAGTGAGGAGAGTTGGCGATAGTTTTTAGCAAAAAAATCAAAATAATGATCCGCAAAATTTTCTAACTGATTAACTGATAATTTGATACTCTGCGAAGTCAATAGGATATTTTCCTCACCTAAAATATTTATTAATCCACAAACACCAGCATTTTCCAGCCAACCGTTTAATCGAAATTCTAATACATTTTCATTACCCATTTAAATCCCTCCTTCCACTCAAATTTCTTCCATATAGCCAAAAAATAATCCGCTTTTTGACGATATACTAGTATCACGAAGATACTCCAACAAGTATGGCTCCCCAGAAAGCTTCAACTTTCCAATTGAACTTTGCAACGCTTTCTCATAGGTTTTTATGACAGTTTTTTTCATTTCTAAAGGTTTGATCTTCAATTCATCAATATCATATTTCACTCGTTCACCTAGAAGGGGAATCAATTTCCGCTTCAAATTTTCTTTGCAAACGATTTCAAAGTTGTCATCACCAAAACTAAGAAACCAATCTTTGTGCTGTATGGGATCGTGTTGACGTACAAGAATCGGTGACAGCGTTTGAAAAACCGCACTAGTTGAAGTTATCCGTTCTTGATAAATGTTCTCGATTTTGTCTACTATAACCTCTACATTGGAATAGAGTTGCAATCTTTTCTCCTGCTTTAATAATTGAAACGCATTATAAACATTAAATGCTAATTGCGAATCAGGCGTTGAAAAAAACCAAGATATTTTTGGTTCCTTCAACAAGATCACTTCTTTTGAAAATTTCGCTTTATGAAAGATCAATGCTTGAGAATAATTTTTCTGAGTGTTTTTTTCTTTAAACAACAAATTAAACTCAGCGGGCGAGGCTTTTTCTAACCCTCGCTTTAGTAGCGACAGAAATGCTGCATGGTAACGAATTGGAATCTCTGTTGGTTCAAATTCTCCATTAGTAACTATTTTTAAGCTAATCTTGAATCGCATCTTTAATCCTCCTTGGGTAGCCTGTATATTTTTTCAGCTGTCATCACAATACGATCATAACCTATAAGATGAAAAAAGCAAAACGAAATCTTGTTATCTAAAAAGAGATAATCAATTAGCTTATTTGACTATCTCTTTTATTTATCCACTATTTTAGATTTATTGGTAACTACCTTAAAAAATATACTTTTACATTCCACTATTTTAAATTGTTATTCCACCTCAAGAATAGCACATTTTCGGAGAGTTTTATAATTACATCACTATCTCTAAAACAGTCATACCGACATCAAATACAATATTGGATAGGCATTGGGTAAAAAAGATAGAAAAAATATTTCATACCGCTACCTTTTTGACTGACATAACTAGGTTGAGATGATAGTAAAAGTCTTGATCCATTATGGCGTGCCAAAAATAAATGAAAAAATTATCAGGGTCAGCTAGCTACAATATAGTATTTTAACCATTAACTGAAGCTTTACTTTATTCCAGAAAAAACAAACAGGAAGCAGACATTAATCATGCCTTGCTCCCTGTTTTTACAACTAACCGATTAAAAGTGCTTCAATTATGAATTCGCAATTACTTAATTGTCACCCTCATCTTTTTTATCTAGCTGATCATTGATTTTACCTGCTAGATCATCGGTCACTTCATCGGCTTTATCTTTTGCTTTTCCTAATCCTTGTTGTGCTTTGCCCTTGAGTTCTTCTTTTTGGTCATCGTTCATTTTACCTTTTGCTTCATTCACTTTACCTTTTAATTCATCTAAACTCATGAAAGCCCTCCTTTGGCTAAAAAAATTATTTTTTTTCTATAATTTGAGTATAACACCCGACACTTGATTTGGCTAAAGAGACGCTTTTTCTTTTTTTAATCGTGTTTGTGCTTGCTCGATCTGCTGATGCAATAACGCAATCCGTTGTTTCGTATAAGGACTCGTGCTTTGTTGGATCTGTTCTAATTCTTGCTGACTGTCACGGATACTTTCTTCAATCATTTTGATAACGGTTTCATTAAGTGCCATGTCATTTCCTCCTAAGCAAGTTCGACTGCTTTTTTTATTTCCTATGCTACACTGCTAGCGAGGTGAAGTAAAATGAAAAATCGATGGTTAGCAGAGGAATTAAAGAAAATCATGACCCCCGATAACCAATTCGTATTAAATGAAGCACTCCGTTATATCGAACAGCTAGAAGATGACAATGAAAGTTTGCAAGTTGCCTTAGAAGGAACGATCTGGAGTCCGAAAAAATGGCGAGATGATCAGCGTAAAAGCGAACCGCTCAATTGATGAGCGGTTTTTTAGTCCGACAGATTTAACTGTTTAGTTTTGAGATCCCGATGAACTTTAAGTGAAAGTGCAGTAAACTCCGCGATCACTGGAAACGCATAATCCAATTCTTTTTGATAATCAACTAAGCGTTGGTTGACTGCTTCGACATCGTGAATCTCAATTAATTTAAACTTGCCACGTACAGCGACACTTTGATGTTCGGCTTCATAGTGACAGCACACACAGCCTAGCTCATTTCGCGTAATATTACTGGCACTTCGCCCATCACCGTTGATATAAAAGTGAAACGAACTGATCCCTTTGCGCTGGATCGGTGGGCCGACGATGATCGTATACGGGAAACCATTGCGATCGATCGTACTTAATGCAAATGATTGACAGCCTTCGATCAATTCATGGGCTTGCTGATAAATTCGTTTTTCAGTCATCTTTTTCCCCTCCCATTCCACGAACTTAAATTATTATTTTCGAAATAATAATCAAATATATGAATAGTATTACAGAAATGTGAGAAAAACAAAAGCAAACTGATCGCCGTTAAGAAAAATGTAACCCATTGCAGTGGATCCGTTCACGCTTAAACTAAAAAAGTTCTGATCACAACGATCAGAACGGCAGTAACTCTTTGCGATAGATCAAATGCTCGCGCAACTGACCATTTAAATTTCGCGAATAGCGCCCAGCATAAGTCAACCCTAGTGCTTCCGCAACTTTTTTCGAAGCTTTATTATCTGGAACAAATTGCGCAATGACACTGGGCACCCCTTTCAAGTGTAAAAATTCTAACATGCCACTGGCTGCTTCATGCGCATAACCATGGCCTTGTGCAAAGGGTTTGATGATATAAGCAAGTTCCACTTCTGGTCGACCTTGGATCTCCGTTTTCAACCCACCGACTAATCCGACAATCTCCTCAGTTGTTTTTTCAATGATAAAAAAATAGCTATAACCAAATTGATGATACTGCTGTTGGATTTTTTCCAGCCACTGGCGCGTCTCGGTTAAAGAAAAAGTTTTCCCCCAGCCAAGTTGCATCAAATTAGGATCTTGTAAGATCTTCAACAATTCGATTTGATCTTGCAACGTGATCGGTACGATGTTCAAATGCTCCGTTGCAAAAATCAATTCATCTTTTTCATAGACCATCCTCACGTCCCCTTTAAGGTTTCACATAAGCAAATCCAGCTTGTTGTAATTGGATCAGATCCACTACTCCGGCCGGCACGACTTCGATTTCCGCTATTAGATCTTGGACTTCAATGTGATGGGCCTTCATCGCATTATGACAGGCATGATAGGTCACATTCGGAAAATCACGAATAAATTTTATTTGAGCTGGCAGTAAATAACCTTGGATCGCTTCGCCATTGACCAGCAACACGATCTTCGCAGTCGGCTCGAGGGTGATGAGATTTTTGATATTATGGCGAGCTTCACTTAATTTTGCTAACTCATCGACATGAAAGACAACGTTCATTCAAAAACTTCCCTTCATTAAAATTACAAAAACTAACGAGCTGTTGTTCACCTTTTAAGCATAGCGGAAATATGCGCGTTTGAAAAGTCAGAAGCAACACTTGGAACAAACGCTTTTTACTAAAATTTTACTCGTTATTGAGCTGTTCAAACTTATCTCGAGGTCAAGTCGCTCTTGATACGATCGCTTGTTGTTCTAAGAGTGGTGCTAATTTTTCTAGCGAAAGATCCGCAAATGCATCATACTTCATCCGCTTGCGATATTCTGTGGCCGTCTCACCTGTACTTTTTTTAAACATTCGACTAAATACGACTAAACTATGAAAGCCGGATTGGTACGCGATATTTTCGACTGACTCATCTGTTTTTGAAAGTAAAAAAGCTGCTCGATTGATCCGGGTTCCTTGCAAATATTCTTTGATGGAAAGATTCAAATGACGACTGAATTCACGGGATAAGTGACTTCGATTGACCGACAGCGCCTCTGCGATTCCTTGCACCGTCAGATCTTCAGCATAATGTGTTTGGATGTATTCAATCGCTTGATTAGCTAACCGCGAAAAATGGCGCTTTTGACCAGGATCGATCTTGCCGCCATCTTGTAAGAGAATTCGCAAAAAACGATAGGTCAATTCATTTAATAAAAGTTCCGCTTCAAACGAATCATTGCCGTGATTCAGACACTCTAAGATCACAGCTAAATACGCTTCGATCTCGGCTGAAACCATCGTGTAAAATTCTTCTTTAAACAGTGAGTGGCGGATGATCTCTTGTGCGACTTGTCCTCCAAAAGACAACCAGCCATAAGTCCAAGGCTCTTCTGAATCGGCGCGATAAAAAGTCGTATCCCCCGGACGGATCAAAAATAGATCTCCTTTTTTCAATTGGAACTGTTGGTCTTTAACGTAATAAGTTCCTTTCCCATCGATCACAATATGTAAAATAAATTCATCACGAACTGCGGGTCCAAACGAATGGAACGGCAGTGTTTTAGAAAAGCCGCAAAAATCAAAATACAATTGACTGGCTAAATGATGTTCTTCTTTTTTAAAAAAAATCGCTTGTTCCATTCTTTCACCTCACTTCCATCATAGTAAATATTTAGTAAAATGCAACAAAAAGTTAAAGATCGGTCACGAATAACACTAACTGCGAAAACGATTACTTGGTAAAGTTAGGCTATCGAAAACGCTTAACAAAGAAAAGCGAGGAATATAGTTATGCAGATCACCGAAAAAGATTTTGGTCAAACGTACCACTTAATCACGTTAACAAATAATCACGGGACCTCCCTTTCCGTGACCGATCTTGGCGCACGGATCGTCAGTTTACTTTTTAACGAACGCGAATTGATTTTAGGCTTTGATTCCGCGGACGAATACATCCACAAAGATCCTTACATCGGCGCTTCGATTGGTCGAGTCGCTGGCCGGATCGAACATGGTCAATTTGCGATCAGCGGCAAGACGTACCAAGCCCAAACCGATCCGACAACTGGTCACACATTACATGGTGGTAATCCTGGATTTGAATTAAAGAAATGGGACTATCAAACGCGAGCAGAAGCTGATCGCGCTTCTGTTATTTTCCACTTAACTAGTCCTGATCAAGAAAATGGTTTTCCTGGTAATTTAGCAGTCGATGTCATTTACACGTTGACCGAAGACGATACTTGGGAAGTCAAAACAACCGGCATCAGTGATCAAGCGACATTGTTCAATCCCACTAATCACGTCTATTTTAACTTGACCGGTGATGTCAGCCAACCAATCGACAATCACACACTGTTTATTGAAAGCGATGTATTTGCAGAACTAGCATCTAACAGCATCCCGACTGGCAAAAAAGTTCCCGTCTCACGAACAGCCTTTGATTTTCGGAAACCTAAAAAATTAGCAGACGTTTTTGCAGCGGACTACCCGCAAAAAAATCAATTCAACGGGATCGATCACCCCTTCTTTTTGAAAAAAACTGGGTTGACGGAAACAGCAGCTGAACTAACTAGTCCAGACAATGAAGTCCAAGTCAGCGTGAAAACAGACGCACCCAGTCTAGTGATCTTTACTGCAAATTTTGGTGAAGACACCCCTGAGATGCGCGGCGCAAAATTAGCGGATCATGGCGGGATCACCTTTGAAGCGCAAGTCGCTCCCGGTGCTGAACAATATTCTGAATTCGGCTCCATGTTATTAGCCGCCAATCAACCCTTTACCACAACGACGGAATTTAAATTAACGAGCTTATAAACGAAAGGAAGATGTTACAATGACAGAATTACGCGAATTAAATACTAAATATGCAGATGTCTTCGGCCCTCGCACCGTGAGCCACTACTTCTCTCCTGGCCGAATCAATTTGATCGGGGAACATACCGACTACAACGGCGGCCATGTTTTCCCTGCTTCCATCACTTACGGGACATATGGTCTGGCTAGCAAACGAGATGACGATAAAATTTTAGTCTACTCGACAAATTTTGAAGAAATCGGCGTCGTCAGTTTCACCTTAGACGAATTAGATTATGATAAAAATGCGAACTGGGCAAACTATGTCAAAGGAATGGTCTTGAAATTAAAAGAAGCCGGCCACAAAATCGACAGCGGGTTTGAATTACTCGTCGAAGGAACGATCCCAAATGGCGCAGGTTTGTCCTCTTCCGCTTCTTTAGAACTACTCGTTGGGGTCGTCTTAGAAGATCTCTTCAACTTAGATGTGACTCGTTTGGAATTAGTTCAAACTGGTAAAAAAGTTGAAAATGAATTCATCGGGGTCAATTCTGGGATCATGGACCAATTCGCGATCGGTTTTGGCGAAAAAGACCATGCGATCTTATTAGATACGAATACATTAGACTATGAAATGGTGCCAGTAGTCTTAGGCGATTACGCAGTCGTCATTATGAATACGAACAAACGCCGCGAACTAGCTGACTCTAAGTACAATGAACGCCGCAGCGAATGTGAAAAAGCGTTGGAATTATTACAAACTGAACTTGACATCCAATCCCTTGGTGAATTAGATGAAAAAACATTTGAAGACCATGAACATTTGATCGGGGATCCTACCTTGATCAAACGCGCGAAACACGCGGTTACCGAAAATGAACGGACATTGATCGCGAAAAAAGAATTAGTCGCAGGCAATTTAGAAGCTTTCGGTAAATTATTGAACGCCTCTCACGCTTCTTTAAAAGATGACTACGAAGTGACGGGGATCGAATTAGATACATTGGCTGAAACTGCACAAGAACAAGCCGGCTGTCTTGGCGCACGAATGACCGGTGCCGGCTTTGGGGGCTGTGCGATCGCCTTAGTCAAAGAAGATGCAATCCCCACTTTCAAAAATAACGTTTACGATGAGTATATCAAAGTCGTAGGTTACGCGCCTGATTTTTATGTTGCTCATATCGGAGATGGCTCACGCAAGTTAGACAAATAATCTCTTGTTTTATTTTAATCTTTAAAGCTAAGCTTCTATTCTATCTTTTTAGAGTAGAAGTTTTTTATTCTTGCAAAAAAAAGTTGATTCTAATTTTCAGAAAATTTGAAATTTATGCTAAACTTCTCACAAGTTTTGTGGTATCATTTTAAAAAAACAAAACCACTTGCCTTGAGACCCATTTTTTCTGAGGCAGGACCAAACTTCCAAGGAGTGAGAAGATGGAAAACTTTTTAAGTAAGTTAAGTGCTCTCATTTGGGGTGCACCGATGATCCTGTTGATTTTAGGTATCGGGATCACGCTGACAGTTGGCTGCCGTTTGATTCAAATTCGCAAATTACCGTTAGCTTTGAAGTTCATGCTGCAAAATGAAGAAGATGGTGCTGGTGATGTGACAAGTTTCCAGGCATTGTGTACCGCGTTATCGGCGACGATCGGGACTGGAAATATCGTCGGGGTCGCCACTGCCATCGTTGCCGGCGGACCGGGCGCACTATTTTGGTTAGAACTAGCCGGCCTATTAGGGATGGCTACCAAATACGCAGAAGGGTTACTAGCTGTCAAATATCGAACATTCGATGAAAATGGTGGTGCATTAGGCGGACCTTTTTACTACATTGAAAATGGTTTAGGTCAAAAATGGAAATGGCTGGGAAAACTTTTTGCTCTGTTTGGTATGTTAGCTGGCTTGTTAGGAATTGGAACGATCACTCAGATCAGCGGCATCACGTCAGCAGCGGAATCATTTTTTGATCCCCAGCGGCAGCACACGATCCACTTATTCGGTCAAGACTACACGTTAGCTTTAGTTATTTCAGGCTTAGTGGTAACCATCGGAGTCGCGATCGTCTTGTTAGGTGGCGTGCAACGGATCGCTCGCGTCTCTGAGATCATTGTCCCTGCGATGATCGTCTTATACGTTGGCTTATGTGTTTTGATGATCGTATTGAATGTGACGAAATTACCAAGCGTGATCACTTTGATCGTCAAAAGCGCCTTTGGTTTAGATGCTGTTGCCGGTGGTGCGATGGGTGCCATGATCATCGCGTTGCAAAAAGGAATCGCTCGCGGGATTTTTTCAAATGAATCTGGGCTCGGAAGTGCTCCGATCGCAGCGGCCGCAGCCAAAACGAATGAACCCGTTCGCCAAGGCTTAGTCTCTATGACGGGAACATTTATTGATACTTTATTAGTTTGTAATATGACCGGAATGGCGATCGTCTTAACCGGTGCTTGGAAGTCCGGTAAAGAAGGCGCAGCAGTCACGATCGATGCCTTTTCTTCTGCCCTTCCGATCTCTCAATCGGTGGCTTCATTACTGCTCATGATCTGCTTAGTCTTCTTTGCTTTTACAACGATCTTAGGCTGGAATTATTACGCTGAACGCTGCTTGAGCTATTTAACTAATAGCAATAAATTTTCGTTTCCTTTTAAGATCATCTACGTCTTAGCTGTTTTGATTGGCCCTTATCTGACTCTTTCGGCGGTTTGGATGATCGCGGATGTTTTCAACGGTTTGATGGCTTTTCCAAATATCATCGCCTTGATCTTACTGAGTCCAGTAGTGGTCAAAGAAACCAAAGCTTACTTTGCTAAAGCTGAGGCAGCTAGTCAAGTCACGATTGATGAACCGCTTTTATCTGAAATGACTTTAGATGAATAATGAGTCCGTGTGGTGTGTCGTTTTCTTCCGATGCAGCACACGTTTTTTATTTTGAATGCTCTTTAGCATCAAACATTTCAGTTTAAAAGCAGGATTACTTCTTCACTAAAATCAGAAACTGTTTTTTTCTTAATAATAACCGCAGAAAAACCACTTCTCAGCTAATCTTCTCGACAGTTGAATCAGTTATTAATAAAATTATTAGACTATTTGACGAAAAAATTCAAACCCACTATGCTAAGGCTATTAAATTCTTCGCTGAGTGACTAAGCGTTGCATTTAATCTTAACCAAAAGTGATTTCAAAAAATGCTGTTACAGTTGAAAGTGAGCGATTACGCTATGAACGCCCTACTGAATTTTTTTACGTCCATTTACACCGACCGCCAATTACTTTTTCAATTTGCTAAAAATGATTTCAAAGCCCGCTACGCTGGATCAATGTTCGGTGTCTTTTGGGGTTTTATAAATCCCGTCATCACCGTCTTGACTTATTGGTTCGTTTTCGGTCTAGCTTTTGATTCTCGTTCCACTGATGGCCGGCCTTATATCGTGACTTTATTGAGCGGGATCGTCGCGTGGTTTTATTTTTCAGATGTGTTAGGCTCGGCTACGAACGTCTATAATGAGTATAGCTACTTGGTCAAAAAAGTAGTCTTCAACATTCGCATCTTACCGACTGTCAAATTAATTTCCAACCTTTACATTCATGTGTTTTTTATTTGCATCTCGATCATCATCACTTCCCTGAACGGTTTTTATCCTACGTGGCAGATATTGCAATTGTTCTACTATTGGTTTTGTTTAGCTGTGTTTTTAACTGGCTTGACTTGGATCACTTCTTCGATCCAACCGTTTTTACCGGACATCAACCAATTTATCGCCGTCACCTTACAAGCGTTGATGTGGGGAACACCGGTTTTATGGACTATTGATCGCTTCGCAGCCCATCCAACGATCTTATTCATTTTGAAATTAAACCCACTGTATTATATTGTGCAAGGGTACCGTTCGGCGCTTTTAAGTGACGGCTGGTTTTGGCAACACGGTACACTGACCGCCTACTTTTGGCTCTTTACTCTAAGCTTACTATTGTTAGGCAGTAAACTGTTCGCTCGCTTAAAACCGCATTTTGCAGATATTTTATAATAGTTACACAAGAAGACTCCGTAGCAGCTGCTACGGAGTCTTTTAGAGTGAATAGATCAAAACTATAGAAGCTAAGTTAGCTAGCATATGCGTTATGATTGAGCTTTCCAACCGTTTAGTAAAAAAATATGGCGCACCAAAGGCAAAGCCAAGCGCACTGTAAAACACCATCCCCAGTCCTAAAGTTGATTGATGGACCCAGCCAAAAAACAGCGAGCTGACGACCCAGCCTAAAAGTTGCTGGGCTTGAAACACTCGACCCATCAGTCCAAAACGAAAAATCAGTTCTTCTAGTAATGGTGCTAAGACGCCTAAAAACAAAATATTCGCCGAAAACGATAAAGGTGTCATCTGCTCCAAAACTTTCATTTGATTGGCTGGTGTTCCCATATGGACCGTTGAAAATATTAGTTTAACTGCTGCGACTAAGGCGACCCCAACCAAAACGCCCCGCCACACACTGGTTGTTGGTTGTTTTTCAAAAGCTCCCAGCTGCTTAGCTAACAAAAAACTCACGACTAAAAATAAGCCGATCAATCCGATCGCCAGTCCATTTTTGATCAAGTTGTCTTGTGCTGTCCCATGATTGCCGATCCAACTAGCTGGAGTGACGATCATTACATTGACGACTTCATAATAAATAAACAATCCGATCACTAATAAACTATTTATTAACAGTTGTAAGTAGTTGCTCGTCGCTACTTTAGTTTTCATATTCCATTCCTCCTAAATCTGAATGCCTCAAGCGTGAACTCAAGAATTTTTTGCTACCTTCAATATACAAAAATTAGCATTCAGGCAGGAACTTTGTTTTTGCTTACCATTAAAAAAATAAATAGGAGTAAGCCAGCGATCCTGACCGACTCCCATTTTGCTAAACTAGACTGCTCCAAATCGTTGTACTCACAAGCTGGTTATTTTTTCTGTTTAATTAATGTAATTCCAAATTTTCATCGGTGATAAAACCTTCTACGACAAGATTCGTGTCCCCGATCAACAATAATTTTTCTCCGTCTACTTTGACTTGCAACTCGCCACCTAAAACTTCCACGACGACTGGGTCCGGTTTGACTAAGCCTTTTTTCACTAATGCGTAAGAAACCGAGCCCGTACCCGTGCCGCACGCCAAAGTAAAATCTTCCACGCCGCGTTCATACGTTCGCTCGACCACTGAACCATCGGCTAACAAATCGTAAAAATTGACGTTGGCGCCTTTGGGAAACTCGGAATAGTGGCGTAACTTACGCGCTAGTTCAAAAATCGTCTCTAGATCCGTCATGGCTAGATCAGGATAAGGCACAACTAAATGCGGAATGCCCGGATCGCCTAACTCCACGTAGTCAGCGGTTAACTCGCGACCTTCAACTTGCAGTTTTAGCTCCGGTTTGAATGTCGTCGGTGAGTTCAACTGCACTTGATACGTTCGTTGATCGAGTCGCTTAGCTGGTACATTACCCGCGATCGTTTCGATCACCATCTCCGCCCCAGCTAATTTTGTTTCATACGCAAAACGCGCGATACAGCGAGCACCATTGCCACACATCTCGGCTTCACTGCCGTCTGCATTGTAATAGCGCGTGTAAAAATCGCCATCTGCTTTAGCTGGCTCAATGGCAATCAAAGTATCGGCTCCCACGGAAACTTTTCGCGTGCAGGCTTGCTTGGCTAGTGCAGAAAGTTCAGCTCCTGTGTAACCTAGTTCGATATTGTTGATGACAATAAAATCATTGCCGGCTCCTTGCATTTTTACAAATGGTAATTTCATCTTTTTCCCTCACTTCAATGATGCTGGAATGACTTCATTTTCGATCACTTGATCCAACGTTTGCCGTTTGACGATCAGCTCAGCTTGCCCTTTATGGACTAAGACGACTGCTGGAATCCGTAATTTATTATAGTTGCTGGCCATCGAATACCCGTATGCCCCGGTCGTAAAGGTGACAAAAATATCCCCCGTAGCGACTGTTGGCAATTGGATATCTTTGACTAAAATATCGGTGCTTTCACAAGCTTTACCTGAAACCGTTACAACTTCACTTGTGGGTTGATCGGCTTTATTGGCTAACATTCCGCTGTAGTGGGCAGCATATAAACCGGGTCGAATATTATCGGTCATCCCGCCGTCGATGCTGACATATTTACGAATAGCAGGCAATTCTTTGATGGCGCCGATTGTGTGTAATGAGATCCCAGCTTCAGCGACGATTGAGCGTCCTGGTTCGATCACGACAGCCGGTTGCGGAAAGTTTTCTTGCTGACAAAAAGCCAAAACCTTTTCCATCATCGGATCGGTGAAATACGCAAATGGCTGGCGCACATCGTCTTTTGTATAGCGCACACCAAAGCCGCCACCAAAATTCAATTCTGTGATCGTATAATCAAATTTTTCTCGCACGATCTTAGCCAAATCTAATGCGATAGTCACTGCGGCTAAATGCGCCGTATTGTCAGCTAATTGACTACCGACATGAAAATGAAAACCTAAAAAATCGAGGTGTGGTGCTTGCACGGCTTTTTCAACTTGTGGAAATAAAATAGCCGGCTCGATCGGAATTCCAAATTTAGAATCTTTTTGACCAGTCGAAATAAAAGAATGCGTTGCAGCTTTCACTTCTGGTGTGATCCGAAATAAGACCGCCACCGTTTTATTTTTAGCCGCGGCGATCTTTTCGATCAGATCCACTTCTTGCAGACTATCAATAATGATCCGTTCAACGCCGTAATCGATTGCCAGTTCCAGCTCTTCGACTGATTTGTTGTTGCCGTTAAACTCAATATGCTCGGCTGGAAAGTCTGCTTTGATCGCCGTGTACAATTCCCCATCAGACACCACGTCTAATGAATAGCCTTGTTTTTCAACTAACTTTAACATCGCAAGGGTTGAAAATGCTTTGCTGGCATAAGCGACCCGCACTTTTTCGTATTTTGCCACAAAGTCCGTTTGTAATTCAGCAAAACGTGCTTCGATCAAACTTTGGGACATGACATAAAGCGGTGTGCCAAATCGTTTTGCTAAAGCGACTGTATCACAACCATCCCAAAATAAATGCCCATTTCTAATATCCATTTGCTACCTCCTCATTTTTATTTACTGCGCTGGTTTATCAGCTGCAGCATTTAATGCAGGAATCAAATCAACATACGTCTGTACGCCTAATAATAAACTGTCTTCATCAAATTTCAAGTGCCCGCTGTGTAACGGTGCAGTATAACCTTTTGCGTCATTGCGAATGCCTAAAAAGAAAAATAGTCCTGGTAAAACTGTTTGATAGAGTGAAAAGTCTTCCGCTAACATATAAGGCGGTGTTTCCACGTAATGACCGGCAGCAACTTTTTCCAAAGCGGCTACCATTGCTGGATCGTTATCCACGACGCGGTACATGTGATTAAAAATTACTTCAGCCGTGCAGCCGTAACCTGCTGCGATCTGGGTGGCAATCAGTTCCACACGATGGGTCAATTCATGGTAAACCTCATCACGAAAAGCTCGCATCGTGCCTTCTAATTGGACGTCTTTGGCGATAATATTCATCATCTCGCCGCCTGTGATTTTGCCAAATGTCAAAATCGCAGAATCTAACGGACTGATGTTGCGCGAGATGATGCTGTGTAAACCCGTGATCACTGCCCCTGCCGCTAAGATCGCATCACTACCTTGTTGCGGCTGCGCACCATGAGCACTTTTTCCTTTGATCTTGATCGTTACTTCTCCATTGCGGGCCATCATCCCACCTTTGCGACAAGCGATCGTCCCCGCAGGAAATTCCGGAAAGACATGTAGCCCCACGATCTCTTCAACGCCTAACTTTTGCAAGATCCCGGTTTCAAGAATCAGTTTTGCTCCCCCCGGTCCTTCTTCTGCCGGTTGAAAAATCAGCACGATCACACCTTGGATTTTTTCCGGGTGTCGACTTAAATACGCCGCAAATCCTAACAGAGTCGCCATGTGGCCGTCGTGCCCGCAAGCGTGCATCTTCCCCGGGGTTTTAGAAGCAAATGCGTAGCCGGTTTCTTCTGTCACTGGTAAAGCATCGATATCACTGCGATAAGCGAGGGTTTTACCTGGCTGTACTCCCCGCAACACTGCGATCGTACCGGTGCCGATCACTTCATATGTTTCCGTGATTCCAAATGCTTCAAGCTTCTTTCGAATGTAAGCAGCGGTTTTTTCTTCCTGTAATCCAAGCTCTGGGATCTGATGCAAATCGCGCCGCATCGTCGTCACTAAATTTTCTAATTCTTGTACTGCTGGCTCAATCATTTTTTTCATTCCCATCTGTTCTTTCGTTGGCCTGTATCGTTTCTTTCATTAGAAAAAGATTGATAGTTTTTAATATTATATATATAATGTTTAGATAATAAAAGGATTTTTATCCCGTTTTTGAAAAATTACAATTATTTTCATTAATTGAAACTAAAATCGAAGGAGTGTTTTCCTTGCAAATTTTTGAAGGTTCAGCCGTCGCGATCGTAACACCGATGAATCAAGATGGTTCGGTCAATTTTGACCAATTGAATGAATTAGTCGCTTGGCATTTAACTGAAGGGACCGATGCGATCGTCGCTTGCGGTACCACTGGTGAAGCGGCAACGTTAACGACAAAAGAACAAGGACAAGTCATTGAAGCCGTCGTTAAAAAAGTCAATGGCCAAGTTCCAGTAATCGCTGGAGCTGGTTCAAATAATACTGCTCATGCGATCGAACTAGCTAGCCAAGCTGAACAAGCGGGCGTTGATGGCCTCTTAGTCGTGACCCCGTATTACAATAAAACTTCTGCTGCTGGTTTAATCTTACACTATCAAGCAATCGCTCATGCGGTCAAGCTTCCGATCATTTTATATTCCGTTGCTTCCCGCACTGGCATGAACATCACTCCTGCGCAAGTTAAAGAGCTAGCTCAAATCGAAAATATCGTTGGAATCAAAGAAGCCAGCGGGAATTTATCTCAAGTTGCAGAGATCGCTGCGCTCGTTCCTGATTTTGTCATTTATTCTGGCAATGATGACCAAGTCGTACCCGTCATGGCACTAGGTGGAAAAGGAGTGATCTCAACTGCCGCAAATGTCGTGCCCAAGGCCATGCATGACTTGACGGCTGCTATGTTGAATGGTGACTGGGCAACAGCACGGACATTGCAATTAGATCTACTGCCATTGATCCATGCCTTATTTAAAGAAGTCAATCCGATCCCCGTAAAAGAAGCTGTTGCGCTCTTAGGGAAGCTTGAAGCCAATTATCGTTTGCCTTTGACCCAGCCGACTGCCGAAACAATCGAAGAGTTGCACAATGAATTGCTTAGTTACGGGTTGGAGGTTTAATGATGCTAAAGATCGTCTTAAGTGGAGCAAATGGTCGTATGGGAAAAGTTTTGCAAACGTTGATCGCTAAAGAACCTGAGCTTACAGTCGTAGCCGGGATCGATCGCAATCCAAGTCAAGCTGACTTTCCGATCTACCAATCGATCACCGAATTAAAAGAGTCTGCCGATGTCGTGATCGATTTCTCTCATTACACGGCCGTCCCAGAATTATTGACTTACTGCAGCCGTGAAAAACTGCCCATCGTTGTAGCTACGACCGGCTTAGATGAGACTGCACTAGAAAAAATCAAAACAGCAAGTCAACATACTGCCGTCTTTTTTTCAGCTAACATGTCGCTGGGGATCAATTTATTAGCCAAAGCGATCAAAACGATCACAGCGCCTTTAGAGGAACAATTCAATGTCGAGATCATCGAAAAACACCACAACCAAAAAAAAGATGCGCCGAGCGGGACCGCGTTGCTGTTAGCCGATGCCGTCAATGAAGCCGTGAAAGAACCTAAAAAATACATTTACGGCCGCCATGGGAATGATTTAGAAAATCCATTGTCTGAACTGGGCATCCATGCGGTGCGCGGTGGAACGATCCCCGGGGAACACACTGTCTTATATGCCGGACCAGATGAGATCATCGAATTGACCCATACCGCCTTATCCCGCGACATTTTTGCTAATGGTGCGTTAAAGGCAGCTAAATATATCAGTACCAAATCAACTGGCTTATACGACATGGAAAAATTAATCGATGGAAAGTAGGAGTAAGATGACAAATTTAACCGACCCTTACGAAATTGCCAAATACATCAAAAACGCCGAAAAAATGACGCCGGTCAAAGCTTATATCAAAGGGGATCTAAGTGACGTGACCGCAGATGGTTTTCAACTTTTCGGTCAGGCTGACTTTTGGATTGCAATCGGTGACGTCAAACCAATCCAACAATTATTGACGAGTCAAGCAGCCAAGATCCAAGATACGTATTTAGAAAATGATCGGCGCAATTCTGCGATCCCAATGCTTGATTTAACGAAAACGAACGCACGCATCGAACCCGGTGCATTGATCAGAGACCGGGCAGAAATCGGCGACAACGCGGTCATTATGATGGGAGCGGTCATCAACATCGGCGCCAGTATCGGCGAAGGTACGATGATTGATATGGGAGCTGTTTTAGGTGCTCGCGCTACGGTTGGAAAAAATGCTCATATCGGAGCCGGAGCCGTGTTAGCTGGTGTTTTAGAGCCACCAAGTGCTGATCCGGTGATCGTAGAAGATGACGTGTTAGTCGGGGCCAATGCCGTCGTTTTAGAAGGTGTAAAAATTGGAACTGGCGCGGTCGTCGCTGCCGGGGCCATCGTGACTCAAGATGTGCCGGCTGGAGCAGTCGTCGCAGGTTCACCAGCAAAAGTGATCAAAATGAAAGATGAAAAAACCGCCGGCAAGACGGAATTTCTAGACGACTTACGGGGCTAATCATTTCAAAAAAAGAACGATCCAGTTGTCCTGGCAACTGGATCGTTCTTTTTTTAGCTTATTTTTTAAACACTGAGTTTTTCTTTGCGGGGTCTCATGATCGCGATTTTTTGTTGTTGGTCGATCTCAAACACTAATACTTCTTGACGCCCCCTAAGATCATCCAACGAAAAACTTTGGATCTGACGATTGTCATACGTATGCAAATAGATGCGTTTTTCTGTCAAGTCATAGCCCGACGTGTATTGCGTATATTGCACCCCGATTTCAGTTTTCACGACTCCTTTTGGAATATCCGATGTGTCTAATAAGTGAAATAATAAACTGATCGCTTCATGATTTTCAACCGGCTGAGCTAACTCAGTCAAGACCGCCGCTCGAACAAAACGCGACTGGGCTGTGAAATCTCCAGGCAAACCAAAAAGTCCATTGCCTTTACCAGAAGATACAACTGCAGCTTCACCGAAATTCCGCCCGGGCTTGATCGTATCTGTCAACCCGACATAATTTTGCAAATTAGCCAAATGCCAATCAAACTTTGGACTATTAGTAAACACGCCAACCGGATTATCATAAATTTCAAAATCACCAGGAATGGAAGGCTCCACTACGATCGAGCGACCGGAAGAATCTTGAAAGACACAGTGTTGCGGAAACGAAGCCCAAAATGGTCCCGCTTCATAGGTGATTGCGACTTCCTCAGCTCTTTTTCGGACCTCGTCAACGGAGCTACACGTAGCAAGCGCCCACGTCACAAATTCCACTCCGCTCAATGGTTTTTTCCCAAGCGCATCGATCTCCGCTAAAGAAAGATAGCGATTGTAATTCCCAAAATAAAATGTTCCCCCGCTCAAACCTTTTTCATTTACTCCATCAGCAACAAAATGTAACGCTTCGCCTTCATCTGCGATCCCGATGCCACCAAAACAGTACCGCGTTTTGGTTTTAATAAACGATTGCTCCAACGTAAAACCTTTAGGAAAAACTACCCCAATGTAATCAAATTCTAGATCAAACTCCTGTGTTCGGCCCCAAAATGTTTGTCCCGACTTAGATGTTACTTTAATCCCTGTACAACTCATACGTAATCCACCTCGATTTTTTTCTTAGCTGTAACGACCGCGGCGATCAAACCAGACAAACCTAACGTCACCGCGATAAAAATAAATGCATTTGTATACGAACCTTGCCCTGAATCAACGAGTTTTCCGATCACGATCGGAGCAACAAAACCGCCTGCCACCCCAGCTGTATTGATGATCGAATATTTAGTCGAAACTTCTGCTGGAACGAATAGTTTTACCGGCATACTCATCAACGTAGAAAACGCACAACTTGCACAACCGACTGATAAAGCTAAAAACAAACCCGCTAAAGCTAGAGAATCGGTCATTGAAGTCGTAAACACACACAAGGCCCCTAAAACACCTGTGACCACAATAAAAATTTTCTCGCGTCCCGTAAAAAAACGCTTCACAAAAACGCCTGATCCCAACGCCGTGATCATCATCACCACACCGACTGCTGCAGTTAACCCCGATATCTGACCCAGTGTTAATTTGAAAGTATCGACTAAATAGGACGCTTGCCAACCAGTCAGTCCATAGATCGCCGCATTCATGAAAAAGGCGGAAAGCAACAACGCCCATACATTTTTATCTTTCAAGACATCAACGATTTGGATGGTTTTCCTTCCACTAGTGCTGGTCATCTTCTGACCATAACGAGTTGGAATCCCTTTGATCATCAGCAATCCGATCAAAATGACCACTACGCCATAAGTGAGATACATCATTTTCCAACCTAACAGCATTAAAAAAGGAGCTGCCACAAGCGGGCCTACAATCGACGCAAAACCACCAGAAGAGATCATCGCCGATTGAACTGGTCCGCGTTCTTCTACTGTGATTTCTTTGGTGATAAAACCACTGACAGCAGATGGATAGCCGGCATGCGCAAACGAACCGGCACAAAAACGGATCACTAAGACATAGAGGAGTGAAAAACCAAACCCTAACAATAGCATCAAGATCCCGATTAGTAAAATCGAAAAGATCAAAATTTTACGTGAGCCGAGTTTATTTCCTAAATAGCCAAATGGAATTTGGAACAACGTATAACCTAAAAAGAAAGTACTCAAGATCAACCCTTTTTGACTAGCATCGATTCCCAGGTCATGCGCCATTGGGATGATCGACATCCCAATGATCGTCTTGTCTAAATACACACAACTATAACCTAAAAAAATCAAGAGCAACGAACGTTTTTTCTTTTTAGCCATCATGAGCAGCACCGACTTTGAACTGTTTAGCTGTGACTTCATTTTGAGCTGTAAAATAACTGTAGGCACATTCCACATAAGCTTTAGCACCGAGTGTCAATACCTCATCAGCTAATTCAATCCGTGGATTATGCAGCATCAAATCCGTTTTAGCAGCTGATAGTAACAACGTCACAGTCGGGATCTGATGGCTGATCTCGCCAAAATCCTCACTGCCCATCAAAGGCACATCATGAGAAAAATCTTCTAGACCCATCATTTGATCAGTAAAAGTTGCGTTAAAATGTTCCGTCACTAACTGTGCTAACACTGGATCAATCTGATTGCTCCGGCAGCCATTAGTGAAAACGACTTCTACTTTAGCTTGGAAAGCTTGCCCGATCCGTTGTCCGATTTCTTGCATTCGCGCTTTGATTTTTTTACGAACCGCTTCATTCAACGTTCGCAAAGTCCCTTTCAGCACCGCTTCATTCGGAATCACATTAGACGACCCTGGACTTCCTGCCTGAAATTCCCCCACCGTCAGCACAAAACGTTCTTTTGAACTGATTTCACGCGCGGATAATGTCTGCAACCCTTCATAGATTTTAGTCGCCACATTGATTGGATCAATCGCAAATTCAGGTGTAGAACCATGACTGCCCACACCTTCAACTCGGATCTCAAACCAATCCGCACTTGCCATAAAGGTGCCTCCAGGAGCAATAAACAATTGACCGATCTCTTGATCCTGATAAGGAAAAACGTGCATCATTGCCCCAGCGTCGACTTTTGGATCGGTTAATAACCCGTGAGCTAAACAATCAAAAGCACCGCTTAAAATCTCTTCGCCGGGTTGGAAAAATAATTTGACTGTCCCCGTCAGCTGATCTTCATTTTCTTTTAGCAGTTTAGCAGCACCTAACAGCATCGTCGTATGCAGGTCATGACCACAAGCGTGCATAAACTCGTTACTTGATTTATACGGCAACTCCGTTAATTCTTTCATCGGAAGCGCATCCATATCGGCGCGTAATAAGAAAACTTTTTCTCCCTGGCCAACGGTACAAGTAATTCCAGTTTGACCACAGACTTTTGGTTCATAGCCCAGCTCGACTAATTTTTGCCAAACAAATGCTTTAGTTTGAGGTAATGCCATTCCCACTTCAGGATGTCGATGCAAATGATGCCGGATCGCTACTAATTCCGTCTGAAAACTTTTCCAACTTTGTGCTAATTTCATCGCGATTCCTCCTTCGTTTGATTAACTTGAACATAGCATAAACGACTGCTTACTACCTGTTTAATCTGTTAGAAAGCACTTGAAACACTCTCGAATAAATCGAATATTTTCGTTCTTTTTTATCGTTTGAAGAACTTGAAGCTACTCGTTACTTCATCGACTTGAAAAAAACACAAGCAACTCTCCTACAATCAGTTGCTCAACTGCACCGACCGAATCATTTTCTTTAAAAATGAGATGGAATGATAAAATAGCCACTTAAACTTCAGCAAAAAATCATTCACTAGTGTTGCAAAGAACTTCAAATCATTAAAAGCATTGCTATAAAGCTATTCATGTACAAAAAAATCCTTTATACTGTTCTCGGATGACTTATCCAAGACCAATAAAAAGGACCTACGCATGGAT